>NZ_JBIDCT010000029.1:0-71782 GCF_043204735.1 Micromonospora sp. NPDC047740 | reverse complement strand
CGGACGACATGTGTCCGCGGACCCGGAGAAACCGTGTCCGCGGACCCGGCGGCCCACTGTCCGCCCACCCGCAACACCCGATGTCCGTTGACACGAGTACAGGGTCGTCGTATCCCCACTCTTCTGGGTCGTTCTCATTGACTGGGTAGACGAAGTCGCTCATTGGCCCATCTGCATGCCCTGCCATCGGGGTGCTAACCCTCTGCACTTGTCGTCACCCCGTGGGGTGTCAGATGCGGCCTCACGGCGATCACTGGTATCGCGCGGCCGGAGACGTACCTCCACACCGCATGGTCTAGGTCCCGAGGACCTACTTCAAGGCGGTCAGCGGCCCCCAGGTAACAGCTATGCAGATCGGCGTATGAGAGAGGCGGAACTCCGGCCTCGGAAGCAAACGAACGAAGGTGAACGTCGACAGCTGCCGTCGACTTGCCAGCGAGGATGCAGAGGTAGTCTGCAGTCTTCGGACCGACACCGTTTACCGAACGGAGTCCGGTGACGTTCTCGGGGCTAGTCAGGAAGACCGCAAGTTGGTCGACGGTGTTCACACCATGGTCGGCCAGGTGGAGCGCAAGTCGATGGATGCGGTCCGGCTTCCTGCCGGGCCACTTGAGAATCTCACGTAGGCTGTCCGGGCCGCCGAGCGCCAACAGACCGCTTGTTGTATCCGCCCCTGGCTGGTCGGAGCGAAACCGACGTGCCCGGGCGTTAACCGTCTCGTATCGCATCCCAGCCTGCAGAATTGCATCGACGAGAATGGCACCCACGTGGCCGTAGCTGCTGCGGGGGTGCGCCTCGATGGATAGGTCCACATGTCGGACGTGGTCAACTAGCGCCACGATGTGTGGCACAAGGCGGGCGGCAGGGTCAGACATCCCACAATCCTCGCGTATCGATGCCACCCCCCGAAGCGATGGGCACGCACTCGTCTACCGCCGGTCGGGTGGCAGTCACTACCGCTGAACACAGCTGGACGTATATCGCTGCCGATTTGCGGCGATTGTCCCGTTGGCGATACCGAGATGAGGATGCCGCCTTCCGCGGGCAGCGCCTCGACGGTCCTGCTCTTGGCAGCCAAAGCTACGAGCGAGCCGCAACCCGCGATTCGAGCCGGGCCAAGCACTGCTCGGCCCAACCCTGTCTGCCAGGGTGAGTTGAGGCCAGCGGCTCATAGCAAGTCCGCCGGACAGGGCGAGTTCAGGATCGAGAAGCGTTGAATACTGCTGTTGACGTCGCGACGGCCCAGGATGGGGTCATGAGTCGCAAGAAGGGTCCGCGTTCAGGCGGGCCGCGGGCACGCCGGTCGTTCACGCCAGGGCAGAAGCTGGAGCTGCTGGCCGCGTATGAGCAGGCCGTCGCGGCTGGTGAGGGCGGTGCGTTCCTGCGGCGTGAGGGCTTGTACTCGTCGTTGATGTCGGAGTGGCGCCGGGCCCGCGACGCGGGTCTGTTGCAGGGCAAGCCGGCTGGGGAGACGGTCGGGAGGCCGTCGGCGGAGCAGGCCGAGATCGCCCGGTTGCGCCGTGAGCTGGAGTTGGCGCAGGCGAAGCTGGCACGGACCGAGACGGCGTTGACGATCATGGGAAAAGCGCGCGAGCTCTTGGAGGACATCTCCAGGAGCGAGCCGGACGGTCCGGACGTGTTCGGGCTCGGCAGGCGCTGATGGCCGCCTATCATGCGCTGACCAGCGCGAGGATCACGACGCGGGACGCGAAGCGGCTGACCGGGATCGCCCGGTCCAGCGCCGAACGCGATCGGCGGCGGCCGACACCGGCGGCGCCGGTGCGGCGGGCGCCGGCGAACGCGCTCACCCCGGCCGAACGTGAGCAGGTCCTGCGGCTGTTGAACAGTCCGGAGTTCGTTGACGCGGCCCCGGCCCAGATCTACGCGGCGCTGCTGGACCAGGGCGTGTACGTCGGTTCGATCGCCACCATGTATCGGGTTCTGCGCGAGCACGCGCAGGTTCGCGAGCGTCGCCGGCTGGCCCGGCACCCGGCCCGCCGGCGTCCCGAGCTGGTCGCTGACGGCCCGCGGCAGGTCTACACCTGGGACATAACGAAGCTGGCCGGACCGGCGAAGGGCATCTACTACGACGCCTACGTGATGATCGACATCTACTCCCGGTACATCGTCGGGGTCCGTGTGCACGCCCGCGAGTCCGGCCCCCTCGCGGAGTCGATGATGCGCGAGGTGTTCGGTGTCCATGGCATCCCGCACGTCGTGCACGCCGACCGGGGCACGTCGATGACGTCGAAATCGGTGGCTGACCTGCTCGAAGACCTCGACGTGACTCGCTCGCACTCCCGGCCGAAGGTGTCCAACGACAACCCGTACAGCGAGGCCTGGTTCAGGACGTTGAAGTACGCGCCGGTCTTCCCGGACCGATTCGCGTCCCTCGCGGACGCACGAGCTTTCATGAACAACTTCGTGACCTGGTACAACCACGCCCACCGGCACTCCGGGATCGGCCTGCACACCCCCGCCGACGTCCACCACAGCCGTCACCACACCGTCCGCGCCAACCGCGAGGACACCCTCGCCGCAGCCCGGACGGCGCACCCGGAACGGTACGGCACCACCCGGCCCCTGCCCAAGATCCTCGACCTGCCCGAACAGGTCTGGATCAACAAGCCCGAGCCGCAACGACAAGCCGCTTAACTCCCGTCGGCCTCAATCCCTTGACACGTTCCGCGGCGGCACCTCGTCTATGTCGGGCGGTTGCTGGATGGACGGGTCACGATTGCTCAACGACGGCGGTTGTTGATTGCTGGCGGCTGGTTGGCGGTGCTGCGGGCCACTGTTCACATCGACCTGCGGCAACGGCATGCGGCGGCTGCTCATTTGCGGGCCGCTCGTGATCTTGCCGAACACGCTGAGCACGCCGAGATCCAGGCCTGGTGTCTGGAAACCCGGGCCTGGGACGTGTTGACTCAAGGTGACTATCGGACGGCACTCGATCTTTCCCACCAAGCTCAGCGGGTCGCCCCGAAGGGCAGCTCTGCCTGCATTCAGGCGACTGCTCAGGAGGCTCGTGCGTGGGCGCGGATGGGGGACGTCGGTGCGACCCGGCGAGCGTTGGACCGGGTAGAGCGGCTGACGGCGAATCTGCCCGTTCCTGAGCGAGCCGAGCACCACTATCGCTACGACCCGGCCAAGGCCGCCGCGTACACGGCCACGACTTTGGCATGGGCGGGTGACCCAGGTGCCGAGCAGGTAGCGCGGGCGGTGCTGGCCGACCTGGACCCGGACGGCGATGGGGGAGCGCGGCCCCGCCGGTCCGCGTCGGCTCGTCTCGACCTTGGCCTTGCCTTGGTCGCCGCCGGGCAGCCGGACGAGGCGGTCGTTCTCGGGACACAGGCTGTGCTGTCCGGGCGCGTGGTGCCGTCGAACTGGTGGCGGGCTGTGGAGTTACTGGCGAAGGTTGAGCAGACGGGGGTGCCGGAAGCGGCGACATTGCGCGACCTGTGCACCGAGTATGCTCCTGGACGCCGACCGCCAGCGGACAGTGCAGTTGGTTAGCGGACAGTCACCTTCTGGATCGATTGCGTGCGCGGCGTGACGCTGGTCCTCAGTGCACTCGGGCGCGGAATAGTGCATCACTAGGGCCCCTCCGCGCCCTCGACACGGAGGGCTGGACACGTGACGTTGACTGTCGGACTCCTGCGGCGGATCGTCAGCCGGTACCTCCCGTCGCCGCCGGCTGTCCCTGGCATCGGACAGCGCATCCAGGCAGGGGAGCAGGAGGCAGCCCGGCGGCGGCTGTTGGACCAGGCGCGAGGCAGACAGCAGCACTCGTCACCGGACGCTGGGCCGCTCGCCCATGACTCTGGGGCGCGCTTCGGCGAGCACGGCGTATGACCGCCCACAAGCCGGTGCTGCCTCTTTGGATTTGTGGCGGCTGTGGCGCAGCGTGGCCATGCCCCACCCGGCGCCGGGAACTGCGCGCGGATGTCGACGATGCTCCGATGTCCCGGACACAACGGGTCTCGTACGAGGAGTACCTGGTCGCTGTTGCCCTCACCCTGGCTCGCAGGCACCGGCCTGTGTGGTCCTGGCGGAAGTGGCGACAAGTTTGCCGCTGTGGAGCTGATCTGCCCTGCCGTGCCCGGCACCGCATCCCCATCAATCGTGGCCACTGGCCGGGCGAGGAGACGCCGTGAAAGACGACCAGGAACAGGTGATTCTGTCGGTGCACGTGCAGGGGCTCGATGGCCTGTGCGTTGGATGCCGCGCGTGGTGGTCCCGGCTGGCCCCGTACCCGTGCTGGCAGGTGGAATGGGCAACCAGCCCGCAGGCCCGGATGATCACCGCCCGGTTCCTGGAGGGTGTGCGGTGACCGCCCATGGCCCGGTTATGCCGGTCTGGAGCTGCGGAGGCTGCGGCCTGCCGTGGCCTTGCCCGACGCGGAGGCGGGAGCTTCGCGCGGAGTATGCAGATGCTCCGGTGTCGCTCGCCCTCTACCTCGGCTCCTACCTCGTCCAGGCCACCGAGGACATGCCTTGGACGCCGGCCGGCGTGCTGCACCGCCGCTTCCTTGGATGGGCCAGGGCGGCTGATCCGTCGACGCCAGCAGTGTGAGGTCGACCCAAGGCGCGGTACTGGTGTTTCGACCGGCCCGTTTCTGAGTTCCCCCCGCTTTGATGGAGCGGTGGTTACCTGCTGCCGGCTGCTGCAGGGGTAGCGATTGTTGGTTGGGCTGGTTCCTTCTGGCGGGTGTGCCAGGCGGTTTCGTACTCGTCGGGGCTGAGGTAGCCCAGTTCCTTCTGGATCCGGCGGGTGTTGTACCAGCCGTCGATGTAGGCGAAGATCGCGTTCTCGGCCTCGTCGCGGGTGCGCCAGCTCGTGCGGTAGACGAGTTCGATCTTCAACGTCGACCAGAAGTTCTCCATGAGCGCGTTGTCGAACGAGTCGCCGACGGACCCCATCGACGGCAGGATCCCGTTGTCCTGCAAGCGTTCCGCGAACCGGAACGACGTATAGTTCGATCCCCTGTCGCTGTGATGAATCAACTCGCCGTCGCGGACGTCGCGGGACCAGATCCCGTATTCGAGGGCGGCGAGGATCAAGTCGGTGTCGCAGCGGTCGGAGGTCTTCCACCCGACGATCCGGCGGGAGAACGCGTCACGGACCGCGGCCAGCCAGAACACGCCTTCGCCGCAGGGAATGCGGGTGGCGCCGGCGACCCAGAGCCGGTTCGGACCGGCTGCGGTGAACTGCCGGTTGACCAGATCCGGCGCCGGCGTGTGCCGTGGGTCCTGCTTCGTGGAGCCGCCCCGCCAGCCTCGACGCAGGAACGCACCCTGCCAGCCCTGGGCCGCCATCAACCGCTCCACCCGCTTGCGGCCCACGCGAATGCCGTCACGGCGGAGCTGCCCGTGCACCCGGTCCGCGCCGTACGTGTGCCCGGACGCTTCCCAGATCTCGTGGATGTTGGACAACAACCCCAGATCGACCACGTTCCGGTCGCAAGGCTGCTCGACCTGCTTGACCCACGCGTAGTACGTCGAGGCGCCGACGTTCAAGACCCGTAGCAGGAGCGCGACCGCGAACTGGTCACGGTGTTCATAAATGAACGTCATGACCGTCGCCGGGTCGGGTCGAGCTCCGCCGCGCAATACGCGCTCGCCGCCTTCAGGATCTCATTCGCCCGCCGCAGCTCGGCGACTTCCTTACGCAGCCGACGGTTCTCCTCGGCCATCTCACTGGTGGGCCGGTCGTGACGCTCACCCGCGTCAGCCTTGGCCTGACGGATCCAGTTCCGCAACGCCTCGTGATGCACGCCCAACTGCTCGGCCAGGCGCCGGATCACCGGCTTCGGATCCGACTCCCGATACAAGCGCACAGCATGCTGGCGCAGCTCATCGGGGTACTTCTTCGGTGCTGCCACGGACGACTTCCTCCCCACGGCCATCAGACCATGATCAAGAAGCTCCATGAAAGCGGGGGTGGCTCATTCCTTGGGTCGCCTCCCGAACCCGGCGTGCCGTTGGGTCGTCCCGGCACCGGGCTCTCCACAAGTCCCGTTATGGGTTGTCCGCTCGGCGGCGACGAATCCTGTCCAACAGCGACCTTCGCCGCGGCGGTGGCGCGGGTGATCCGCCAAGCGCGGCGCTGCCATTGCCTGGCCACTCCTGGAATGCAGCGGTCAGATCCGCTGCATGGTGAAGGGTTTCGCTTGGCATTCCTGGGGTTATGTAAACCAGCTGTGCGACCGAGACGCCAATCGTGAGCGGTCTGGTCTTGGCCGCCTCACGCATCATCCGATATCTGGTCTCCACCAGCCCTGCGACGTCCGAGCGGCACGCTGGGTCCACCCAGGCCGCTGTGACCAGCGCATAGAGCGCGGCTTCGGTAATCCAGTCTTCGACACCGTAGGCAAGCTCGATCAACATTTGTCGTCTGGCCGACGCAGACCAGGGTTGCTCCGGTCGATGGTGCAGCAGGCCCAGGCAGCACCACGCCTGGATGTAGCGTTCCCACGAGCCTGGCAGGCGATCCCACCGGCCTTCCGGCATCTGCGGCGGATGAACCATGCTAGCCAGCAGGTCTTCTACCTCAATGTCGCCAAGCGGAGCGGCCGCCTCATACATCATCGGCGGTGGCTCCCATGGCAGGCCAGCAAAGTGAGCGGCGATAGCGGCAGAACCAGCGGCGCTCGGCGGGTCCAACGCCGGCGACGCGTTGACACCGTCGAAACGCCACTGCACGATGCCGGGCTTCAACGGCTTCCGCGGATCGGGCTGCCCGGGATCGCCCATGGCGATGACCGCCTTTGGCCACCAACGGCGGAAGGTGGTCAGGGCGCTGGGCACCTCCATCGAGGAGATACCGAGCTCGCAAGGCATCGAGCGGGTCTTCGGGTCGATCTGGGCGAGGATGTTGATGCATGACTCGGTGGCAGCCGGGACATGGGCAAGCCACGGCAAGCCTTCGCACCTGGTGACCAGCTCGAGACGTTCATGGTTTTGCGCTGATTTGGCTCGCAGGCGATCAGCCAGAGCGATCAGGCTCTCCGCGTTGATGCCTTCAGACATGTCGCCTTCCCTGTGAACGCGTAAGGCAACATCGTAGGCAGCGGCCCCGCCGAGGTCGTGACGGGTGGCCATGGCCGGGCGTGAGTTCTCTCAATCCGTTGGTCTGGGCCGCTGCCCAAGCAGCCAGGCGGGTAGCCAAGACGGCGCCCGGGGGCCGGACGACGGCGGACAGTAACGGCCGGAACAGCCAGGCACGGGCCACGAAGACCAAGCGTTGCCCGATCCTGCCAGTGTGGGGGTCGAGTTGGGTCCGCGGGCCATCGACGAGGACCGGGCCCAGTCCGTCGGTGGACCGGTTGACCAGGTCGGAGGCGTCCGAGCCGAGCGAGATGCCCTGCGCCGCTTCATCACAGCTCATCGAGAGCCGCGACCTGCATGCGGAGGTTTCGGGCGTCCTTCGGCGGCAGGGCGGCAACCGCAACGTCCAGGACCGTGCGCACCTCGGTGGAGCAGGTTCGCGCACGGTCCGAGAGGCTCATCTCGCTGGTCATCGGGCGGGCGTGACGGGCATCGAGCTGCGTCGCGGATCGATGTGAGGAGGATCGTCGCGGGGTACTCGGCGACCTCGGGTAACGGTGCCGGTGGTAGCAGTTCCAGTAGCTGGCCGCGCGTTGGCTGGTGAGGGTGATGAAGTTGGCGTTGGCCGCGGCGAAGCGGCCGTAGACGGTATGCATGGCGGTGCCTGGCAGTCTAATGTCGGCGAGTTCGTCCTTGATACGGAGGACGATCTCCAGCACGTACTCGCCTATCAGGTGAACGACGAACGGAGCAATCCAGTCCTCGGCCCGGGGCGCGATTCTCTCGATGTGCCGCTGCCGGACGTAGCCGTCGTGATGCCGGCTGTAGAGGCAGCTCAGGACGGCCTGCTGCAACGGCGCCAGCGTGCGCTGGGCTTCAACGGCGGGTTCGTCGGCGTAGAGGCGGTACGGAATCCAGACGCGTTCGCTGACGACCGAGACGTCGAACGACCCAACTGGTGAGAGGGAAGCAGCCGACATCAGCTCCATTGCGGCGGTGACGTCGGCGTGGAGGGCTCGTGGGAATGCCGCTGCTAGGCCGGGGCCGCTACCAGGTCCGGGGCTTTGAGCGTCCATTCCCCGCACCGGATCCATGATCCGAAACTATGTGGCGAGCGCGGGTGGAGGCAACTGGAGTATTTCCGAGCAATCCGCTGCCCATCACCGGATCGCGGTTATGGCCGGCCGGTACCAGACGACCAGCGACGGGGGAGCGGCGGCGCCTGGACGGCTGGACGGATCAGCGGGTGTCGGTGAGTAGCGCGGTGACAAAGTCGTGGGGTCAACGGAGGTTGGGCGGTCGCTGACCTGACCGTCGCCGAGTTCGACGACGCGCCACACCCATCAGCCCGCAGAGCGAGATCCACGCTGACGAAGGGCAGGCCCGAAGCGGCGACCAGCGGCGCGATCGCGATGAGGTCGACATCGACGGGTGGGAGGTCGCGGGGCGTGTCGGGGTGCGATCCGATCAGCGCACTTGCCGTCGATCCACCAGGTGCGTGCCTCGGCGGTGGTGAAGTTTTCGCATCAAGGATTACGTGCACGACGAGGTCGGCAACCAGGCCAAAGGAGGTCTCGTGTCAGGGCTTCGTCGTCCAATGACCGGCCCCCGGTGCCCCGTGTTCCCAAGCGGATGGCCTCGCCAGCTTCGTCAAAATACGGAGATCGGGGCCTTGCATGGGCAATGATCGCTCCAGTCCGACGTCGTAACTAGCACGAAGCCAGCGGCAATGGTTCCGATGACTGCGCCCACGGCCCACGCCGTGAGCATCCCCGCCAGGGTCCTGTCTCGGTGACCTCGTACTGAACGGCGGAGTGCGACGCCAAGCGTGACTACTGACCCGACCACACCCGTCAGGACCGACAGGCCCACCGCGGCTGCGGCGCGGTCGGCCGGGTCTTCGGGGTCGAGCAGGAACACGCCCAGGAAGACGAGGGTGGCGAGGGCGTGCCCTGCCAGGCCGTACACGATTCCGCGGCGAGACATTAGCTGCTCGCCAAGTCCAGTGGCGGCGTGATCGTGAAGTTGGTGTCGACTGCCTCTACCAAGTCGATCCCTCGCCGCTCCAGACCGGCCCGCTCGGCCCACCCGGTGAGGGCGGTGAGGAAGCCGGCCAGATCCCGCTGTGCACGCACAAGCAGCTCAGGCAGCGCACTACGAGGCATGTCGACGTGGAGCCCGGCCCAGCGGCCACGATGCCGGTTCGGGCCGCCGTCCTGCCACACCCGAAGATTGTCGCCGACCACCTCAGCCTCCGGGCCCGGGTCATGGCCCAACCACGGCGAACCACCCGAAATGACCTGCGTCCACTCCCGCCATTCCTCTAGCCCGGCACAGCAGCCCGGCACAACCGCCATCCCGGTGGCGGTGTCGCGCACCTGCAAGCCACCCGCGACGATGAGAAACTCCTGAGCCAGCAACGCGTCCATGACCTCATCCCGCCCCACAGAAGGCGGAACATCGATCCGATCAGCGAGGGCGGCCACGAACATCCCGACCTGCTCATCGGTGCATCCGGCGTTGAGCGCCAACCACGAGCAGGGTGCCATCGAGGCCACTGGCCATGGTCGCGGCGATCCGGCGTCGAACGCTGGAACCTCGATTACCGCCTGCATTGTGATCACAAGGTCATCCAACCCCGACGCTCCCAGCACGGCTCTGCACGTCCTCGCAAGCTGCTGCCAGGCCGTCTTCAGCGGCGAGCCAGCCGCCGCGGGGGGAGGCATTGCCGTTGCGCCACCCCTCGGATCCGCATCAACATAGGTCGAGGGCCACGTCTACTCGCAAGTAGGCGTCCACCCATGCCTGCACCGCGTCTTCTCCGGGGTCGGGACCAAGCATCGCGGCGAAGCGGTCAACGGCTTTCGCCGCCCGTCGCAGCCCAGCCTTCGTCAGCTCGCGGGCTGCGCCGCGCAGCCGGTCGGGGTACACCGTAGATTTTGAACATTGGGGCGAGCTGGCGGAACTGGTCGCCGTAGAAGGCGCGCTCGTACTCGCCGATCACGATCGCGTCGAATTCACGATCCGGATCGGCCAGGGCGGCGAGCAGCCGCGCGGCCTGTGGGCGTTGCGGCCACGGCAGCCGCCGGGAGCAGCCGACGTCGAAGAATTCAGCGACGATCCCGCCTCGGCCATCGACCAGGTCCTCGGCGAAGTCGCGTTGCCACCGCGTCGACGACAACCGATCCTGGAACTCCTTGGTCGACATTCGGCCGTGGAACGCAAACCGGATGCCCTGTGGATGTGGTGTTGTCAGGCGCCGTGCCCGCAGATGGCCTCGCCGGCTCGGCTGTCGTATCCACCAGCCGAGCAAGTCGGGGCTGTCGAGTTCCGCCGCGTGCTGCAACGGGACCTCCTTCAAATCATTCATCTCTATATTGAACATCAGCGATAGACTGATCCGCAGGATTCGGGTACTCGCAAGATCTGTGGGCTCGACAGCGCGGAGTGGACCCGGCTGGCTACTGATCTATCAGCGCAGCGGCGGTTGCTCGTCTGCGCGCCCAGCTGTGTCGCTTGCCTCCGTTGATCGACTTGTGACAGGACGACCAGGAACGACAGCCAGCGGCGGCCGTACGGCCGGGAAGCGGCTGGCGGGCCGCGATCCAGAGCGGCGTGAACAGCCCGCACGCGAACGCCCTGATGATGCCCTCGGCCAGGCGGCGCCGTCCTGGTCGAGCGAGTCGCTCCAGGCGGTGGCGGGCAGGTCGGCGATCGCGGCCTCGTCAGTGTCGGTGATCGTCCACCCGACGGTGAACCGCACCGTGCGCCAGGCAGTGTTCATCTGTTGCAGGTGTTCCAGCAGTTCGTGGGTGCCCCGGCCCCGTCGACCCGGATGAGGATCTTGTGGCGGTAGTGCAGCGGGACCTGCGCGAGGGCCTCACCCAACACCCGGACATGGTCGGCGACCGTGTTCGAGCCGGCGTTGCCCGGCCGCAGCAGCATCGCCAGGGACTCCATCGTGTTGGCGCACCACGCCCCCAAGGGGTGGAAGCCGAAGCCCTTCTTGAACGTCGCCGCCGCGCCCTGCATGTCGCTGTGCGCGGTGATCAAGGTGGCGTCCAGGTCGATGACGACCCATCCGGTCAACAGCTTGCCCGCCACACACAGCCACGGGAACCCGCCCGGGCGCTTGGCAAGTAGGTCCCACACCCGGCGGCGGACCTTCGCGCGGGCCTTGGCGATCCGGGTCAGCGTTGCCGCGTCGAGCCCGTCAAGGGTGCGGCGGACGGTGGAGTCCGACGGCGGGCCACCGAACACGCCGACCTGATGGGCGAGGAGGTTGATATCGGACATGCTGGTCGCGCCGAGCACGATCGACACCGCCACGGACACCAGGATCGCGCCCCGGTCCCACCAGCCCGGCCCCTTACCCTTCGGCGCGACCGCGCTCAACGCCCTGGTCAACCCGGTCCGGTCCGCGCACCGCCGCAGCAGAACCGTGCCAGCGTGACCGACCAGGCCCTTCCCACCGGCGGCTACCGATAGCCGCTCGTCCCATCCGCTACGCTTGCTCACCAGAAAGGTGCATCCGATTCTACTGTGGATACGGTCTAGGCAACCAAATCCTTGCAGGTCGGCTGCACCTTTCCCTCACCGACCTCGATGCGCGCGAATCACTCTGAATTGCCGAGGTCTGTCCCGCGCGACGTGCCGACGTCGGCAGATCCGAGCCGAGGCCGCTGCATGACGGCGTCGTGGTGCCCCCGGCGATGACCCGACAGACCGACACCGAACCAACCGCGCGCGCTGGCCAGGCAGCTTCGGCTCGATGAGCACGTGGCGGTTGACGCAGGTCGCATCCTCGGTAGAATGGTTAGGCCATTGGCTGTTGAGAAGGAGCTTTCGGGTGCCGAAGGTCGTGTACGTGGGCAGTGACGGCGACACGCGGATCGTCGATGCGGCGGTCGGTGAGAACGTCATGAGCGCGGCCCTCCGCAACGGAGTGCCCGGCATCATCGGCGAGTGCGGAGGCAACAACTCCTGCGCCACGTGTCATGTCTGGGTCCGCGACGAGTTCACGGCCACCGTCGGCGGGCCCGGTGACCTCGAGGACGACCTGCTCGACCTGGGCGTCGAGGACCGACGCGACTGCAGTCGGCTCGGCTGCCAGATCGAGATCACCGAGGACCTGGACGGCCTGACGGTCGACGTTCCGCCCACGCAGCCCTGACTCCGCCGTCTTTTAGCGCCGCTTGTTCGGCGGGCTCGCGCCCATTGCCTTCTGTCTAATGGTCTGATAGTTATACGTCAGACCGGAAGGAACCCACGATGCTTCGCACCGAGATCAACGAACTCCTCACCCAGACGGGCCCCGGTACGCCGATGGGTGAGCTCTTCCGTCGCTACTGGCAGCCCGTGCTCCTGGCCGAGGAGTTGCCGGACAACGACTGCCCGCCGGTCCGGGTGAAGATCCTCTCGGAGCGGCTCATCGCCATCCGCGACTCCGACGGCAACTACGGGCTGATGGACGAGTTCTGCGCACACCGCGGCGTCTCCCTATGGTTCGGACGCAACGAGCAGGGCGGGCTGCGTTGCCCCTACCACGGCTGGAAGTACGACTACACCGGTCAGGCGATCGAGGTCCCCAGCGAGCCGGAGACCAGCAACTTCTGCGCCAACGTGAAGCTGAAGTCGTACCCGATGGTGAAGCGCGGTGACGTGCTCTGGGCCTACCTCGGGGACCCCGCGAAGCAGCCCCCGCTGCCGGAGTGGGAGGCCTACACGGTCCCGGACGGACAGGCGTTCACGTCCAAGCGTCTCCAGGAGTGCAACTGGCTCCAGGCGCTAGAGGGCGGCATTGACTCCAGCCACGTCACGTTTCTGCACGGCGGAAACCTGGAGAGCGACCCGCTCTTCCAGGGGTCGAAGGGCAACGAGTACAACAAGGGTGATCTCAAGCCGTTCTTCGAGGTCGTCGACTCCGAGGGTGGCCTGCTCATCGGCGCCCGCCGCAACGCCGAGGAAGGGCACTACTACTGGCGCGTGACGCCGTGGGTGCTTCCGAACTTCACCATGGTGCCTCCGCGCGGCGACCACCCGGTTCACGGCCACTTCTGGGTGCCGATCGACGACGAGAACTGCTGGGCCTACAGCTTCGACTACCACCCGACCCGCGAGCTCACCGAGACCGAGGTTGCCGCCATGCGGGCCGGCAAGGGTGTCCACAGCGCCAACGACGCGGCCTACCGCCCGCTCGCCAACAAGGACAACGACTACCTGATGGACCGGGAGGCCCAGCGCCGCGGGGAGACGTACTCGGGCATCGAGGGCATCGCGCTGCAGGACTCCTCGCTCCAGGAGTCCATGGGTCCGATCGTCGACCGGACCAAGGAGCGCCTCGTCGCCACCGACGCCGGCATCATCAAGGCCCGTCAGAAGCTCCGTAAGGCCGCGCTGGCGCTGCAGGAAGGCACCGAGCCGGTCGGGAACCGGCCCCAGGACCAGAAGGTGCGCTCGGTCGCCATCGTGCTGCCCGCCGACCAGTCCTTCGTCGAGGGGATCGGCGAGGCCATGATCGCCAAGCCGGGCGTCCCCCAGACCACGGTCTGAGTCACCGTGGCCAAACAGCTCTCGATCCCGGCCGGCGTCAGCGCCTGCGCCGAGGCCACCACCGCCAAGGAGGCGGCGTTCCGCATCGACTACCCGCTCGCGGCGACACGCAACACGAGGGTCATCGCGCTCGACCCCGCAGCCGAGGAGATCGTGCGTCGCACGGCCTCGATGGAGTGGGGCCAGGCCCGGTTCTACAGCGTCACCGACCCGGGGCTGACTCTCGTCACCACAGCCGGAGAGTCGGTCGAGCTGGCCGATGCGCTCGACGACAGCAACACCGTCGTCCTGGTGTCGGTGGACGGCTCCAACGCTGAGGCCGTCGGCACGATCGGTGCCGCCTGCAAGGTCCGCGGCATCATGACGGCCGGCCTGGTCGTCACACCCGGTGCCCTCACCAGCGAGGCGCTCTTCCACCTCCGTCCCCACGCCCGGATCCTGCTGGTCCCGGCCGAGGAGGACGACCTCGTCGAGCTGCTCCGAGCGACCCGGGCATGAGCATGGGGACGACGCCGAAGGTCACCGTTCCGTCGCTCCGGGCGATGAAGGCCGCGGGTGAGAAGAGTGTCTGCTTCGTCGCCTGGGACTACCAGATGGCGCAGCTGGCCGACCGCGCCGGCGCTGACATCGTCTCGGTCGGCGACACGGTCGGGGTGAACCTGTGGGGCCATGCCCACCCGCTCGAGATCACGCTGGACGAGCTGCTGGTCGTCGCCAAGGCGGTGCGCCGCGGGGTGCAGAGAGCCCTGCTCAGTGCCGACTTCCCGTTCGGGCCACTCCAGGAGGGCACTGCGACCGCAGTCAGGGCCGCCGTCCGACTGGTGAAGGAGGCCGGTGTCGACCTGGTGAAGCTCGACGGCGCTTCGCAGCACCCCGAGGCAGTCGAGGCGATCACGCGTGCGGGCATCCCGGTCTTCCCGCAGTTCGGCATCACGCCCCAGACGTCGCTGAAGTACGGCATCGAGTACTCCGCCGCCAGCAGCGCCCAGGTCCCGGACGAGATGCTGGACCAGCTCGTCACCGAGGCCAAACGGCTCGAGGCGGCCGGCGCCGTTGCGCTCAACTTCACCAACTCCGGTCCGGTCGTCGGCCCGGTGGTGGTCGATGCCGTGGACATCCCGGTGCTCGGCGGCTTCGGCGGCGGCCCCTGGCTGGACGGCCGGATCCGCATGGTCACGGCCGCGATCGGCTACGACGCGGGCAACGTCGACAAGGAGCCCGACACCTACGCCAACGTCGCGAAGGTGGCCTACGACGCGCTCGTCGAGTGCGCCTCCGACATCCGCGGCGCCCGGAAGCTCCGCGGACAGAAGTAGAGCACCAGACACAGAGGAGCAGCCGTGCCCATCGTCGACCTCGACGGCATCCCCACCCGTTACGAGAGCATCGGCAGCGGGCCGGCTGTTCTCATGTTCAGCCCCGGCGGGTTCGACTCGAGCCTCGAGAACTGGACGACGTTCGGCCGGTACAAGGATCTCGGCTTCATCCCCGCCCTCTCGCAGAGCTACACCTGCATCGTCTTCGACCGGCGCGAGTCCGGGCGGTCGGGTGGCCGGCTCGAACGGCTGTCCTGGGACAAGTACGTCGCCCAGGCCGTCGCCCTGCTCGACCACCTCGGCATCGAGGACGCCCACGCGATGGGCGGCTGTGTCGGCTGCTCGACCGCCGCCCTGCTCGCGGTCGCCCACCCGCAGCGCGTGCGCTCGATGGTTCTGTTCTCCCCGGCCGGTGGGGTGACCTACCGCGCCGCTCAACAGCGCCGCTTCACCCAGCACCTCGGCTTCGTCGCGGAACACGGGTTGCAGGCCGTCGTCGAGCTGGCCCGCTCGACGGACGCCGGCTTCAGCAAGGATCCACGGGTCGGCCCGTGGGCGGCGGCGCTGCGCACCGATGACGCCTTCGCGGCGAGCTATGCCGGGCGCGATGCCGGCCGCTACGCCACCATCGTCAGCGGAACGGCTCGGCTCCTCTTCGACCGCGACACCGTGCCCGGCCCCGAGCCCGAGGACCTGCAGGTCCTCGACGTCCCGGCGCTCATCGTCCCGGGTGAGGATCTCTCCCACACCCGCTCCGCTGCGCGCTATCTGCAGGAGTGCCTGCCCGACAACGAGTACTGGGACGTGCCGGTCGCCGAGCAGACCCCGGAGTCGTCCCAGCGGCGGGTGCTGGACTTCCTCGGGCGGCACTGATGCTCGTCCTGGCCCGCCACGGTGAGAGCGCGTGGAACGCGGCCGACCGGTTCGCGGGCTGGGCCGACGTCGCGCTCACCGAGGCCGGCCGAGAAGAGGCCCGCTCGACCGGCGTCCGGCTGCGCGCGAAGGGGATCTCGCCGAACGTCACGCACACGTCGTTGCTGGCTCGCGCGCGCGACTCCGCGGACCTCATCCTGGACGCGTGCGGGGTTCCCGATGCTCCGGTCCTGCGCACCGCGCGGCTCAACGAACGCCACTACGGCGCCCTGCAGGGGATGCCGCGCGCCGAGGCCGCCGAGCGCTACGGCGCCGCTCGCGTCGCCCGCTGGCGGCGTGGCATCGACGCCCGGCCGCCCGTCGACGCCGACGGCAGGGCCGAGAGCCTGTCCGACGTACGCGAGCGGTTGCGACCGTACGTCGACGACGAGTTGTTCCCCGCCCTCGACGCGGGCCACACCGTCCTGGTCGTCTCGCACGGCAACGCGCTCCGCATGCTCGCCCAGCTGCTCGAAGGCCTCAGCGACGACGACGCCTCGGCGCTCGTGGTGCCGACCGGGAGCGCGCGCGTCTACGAGGCCGGCAGCGGCCTGCGCCGGGTCTGCTGACCTGTCCCGGACGGGTTGACGACTGTCAGTCGTGCAGGCGCAGCGTGTTGGCGACGAAGACGTCCTCCAGTGCGAGGGAGCCGGTCAGGATGTGCTGGGCGCGGGCATGCTCGAGCAGTTCGGTGAGCACCTTTCGGTTCGCCTCGAGCCCGTAGGGGAGCGGGTCCGCCCCCGTCTCGGCCAGGATCCGGCCGAGCAGCCGGTCGTCCTTGCTCTCCACGAGGCCGCGGCCCAGCTTCTGCACGTAGCGACGCTTCGCCTCCGCGAACGCCTCGAAGAGCGCGACCGAGAGGTCGGGGTCCTCCGCGAGCAGCGAGTCCTTCACGACCACGAGGTGGTTGATCGGGAAGATCCCGCGCTCGAGAAGCATCCTCATCCCCGCCTCGGTCGGCTCCGGGATGAGCGGCACGACGTCGGGGTGCTCGATCCCGGCGTTGACGACCGCGTCCAGCTCACCGGCGAGCAGCATCTCCTCGAGCGAGCGGCCCTCGGGCGCGGGAACGACGTTCGTCGGAGGGACGTACGTCGCCACGTGCTCGTCGCCCGAGAGCATCCAGGTGACCGAGTCGAGGTCGAGCCCGTGCTCGGCGAGCGCCGCACGCGCCCAGACGCCTGCGGTCACGGTGTAGCCCCGGTTGACGCCGACCCGGGCCCCGGTCAGATCCTTCGGCGTGCTGATCGAGCCGTCGCGCAGCACCTGGATCTTGCCGTGGTGGAAGCCGCGGACGAGGAAGACCGGGAGGGCGGTGAAGGCGGCGCCGTGCTCCTTGGCGGTCAGGTACGTCGTGAGCGCCATCTCGGCGATGTCGTACTCGAGACCGCGGACCATCTTGCGGAAGCCCTTGACCAGCACCGGCTCGTCGGCGAACGCCAACGAGTAGCCCGGAAGGTCGATCTCACCATCGACAAGGGCTCGGTTGGCGCCCTGCGGGCGGGTCAGGGTCAGCAGCTCGGGCATGGGGCTCCTCGCGGGCGGCGCAGCGGATCTCGGGCAGATAGGCCGTTGGAGGTGAGTCAGTGACCCGCCTCATGACCCGATGATATGCTGGTCAGACCATTCTGCCAATGACGGTTTGCGGCGAGGGAGAATCGATGACCGACAAGGTGCTCGCGGCGGTCCGGACCGCACCCGGCACGACCGAGATGCGCGAGTTCGACAGGCCGCGGATCGACGCCGAGTCTGCTCTGCTCGAGGTGGAGGTCGCCGGCATCTGCGGCACGGACGTCAAGCTCTACTCCACCCCGCCGACCAGCCCCGCGACTCAGGGGGAGGTCATCATGGGCCACGAGAACGTCGGCGTGATCGCCGAGGCCGGCGAGAGGTTCAAGGAGCGCCACGGCCTGCAGGAGGGCGACCGCGTCTTCGTCGAGCATTACGTCGCGTGCTTCAACTGCGAATGGTGCCGCATCGGCGAGTACCGCCACTGCGAGGCCACCGACTGGCGCACGAACCCGGACGCGCGCCGCTTCGGCTACACCTCGACCGGCTTCGAGGGGACCCTGTGGGGCGGCTTCTCGGAGTACATGTACCTGCCCTGGAACGCTGTCCTCCACAAGATCCCGGACAGCATCACCGCCGAAGAGGCCGGCCTGGTGATGCCGCTGTCCAACGGCATCGAGTGGGCGCTGCTCACCGCCGGCGTCGGCTACAACGACACCGTCTTGATCCAGGGCCCCGGTCAGCAGGGCCTCGCCCAGCTCGTCGCCGCCAAGACGGCCGGTGCCGCCCAGGTCATCGTCTCCGGCACCACGCGCGACAAGGCTCGCTTCGAGCTGGCCATGGAGCTCGGCGCCGACGCCGTCATCGACGTGATGACCGAGGACCCGCGGGAGAAGGTCATGGACCTCACCGGCGGTCGCGGTCTCGACCATGTGCTCGACTGCACTTCACGCGCGGGCACGGCTCCCGTGCTGCTCGGCGTCGACGTGCTCAAGCGACGTGGGGGCACCTTGCTCATCCAGGGTGAGCTCGCGGCGTTCCCCGACTTTCCGGTCAAGAAGATCACCGAGAAGGCGATCACGATCAAGTCCGCGCGCGGCCACTCGTTCAACGCGTGCGAGCTCGCCGTCGCGCAGCTGGCCTCCCACCGCTTCCCCCTGGAGAAGCTGGCCACGCACCGCTACGGCATCGATCAGGTCGACCACGCCATCCGGGTGCTCGCCGGCGAGACCGACGAGGACGCCATCCACGTCTCGATGATGCCCGCCCTGATCGGCCAGCCCGGCGGAGCCGTCCGTTGAGCGGCCTCATCGTCACCAACCCGCCCCGCGCCGACCGCGCGGTGGCGGACGCGCTGGGCGGCTTCGGCGTCGCCACGGTGCACGAGGCGCAGGGTCGCTCCGGCCTGCTCGGCTCGCACATCAATCCGGTCCAGCGGGGGGTCCGCATCTCCGGCAACGCGGTCACCGCGACGGTCGCTCCTGGTGACAACACGATGATCGGGGTCGCCGTCGAGCAGTGCGGCGAAGGCGACGTCCTCGTCGTCTCGCCGACGGCTCCCTGCGACATGGGCTACTTCGGAGACCTGCTCGCCACCTCGCTCAAGGCGCGAGGAGTACGTGGGCTGATCATCGAGGCCGGCGTCCGCGACGTGGCGGACCTCAACAAGATGGGCTTCCCGGTGTGGTCCAAGGCGGTCTCCGCCGAGGGCACCGTCAAGGGGACGCTCGGTGACGTCAACGTCCCCATCAGCATCGCCGGACGGATCGTCTCGCCCGGTGACGTGATCGTCGCCGACGACGACGGAGTCGTGGTCGTCGCCCGGCTCCGGGCTGCGGAGGTCCTCGCCGCATCCCATGCGCGCGAGGAGAAGGAGGCGCTCGCGCGGTCACGGTACGAGGCCGGTGAGATCGCGCTCGACGTCAACAACATGCGCCCGCTGCTCAAGAGGGCCGGTGCGCGCTACGTCGACTACGCCGACTGGGTCAAGGAGACCGACTCTTGATCATCGACATCCACGGGCACTACACGACCGCGCCCGGCCAGCTCCAGGCGTTCCGCGACGCCCAGCTGGCAGCCCTGGCATCCGGTGGCGTCTCTCCGCTGATGTCGCCGATCAGCGACGACGAGCTGCGCGAGAGCGTCGAGGCCAACCAGCTCCGGGTGCTGCGAGAGCGGGGCGGCGACGTCATGATCTTCTCGCCGAAGGCGTCCGGCATGGAGCACCACGTAGCCGATGCCGACACCGCCACCGCATGGGCGCGCGCGTCCAACGACCTGGTGCACCGCATCGCCGAGCTCTACCCGACGACGTTCGCGCCGGTGGCCCAGCTGCCGCAGACGCCGGCGGGCAACATCGACGGCGTCGTCACCGAGATCCGCCGCACCGTCGACGAGCTCGGCTTCGTGGGGGTCAACCTCAACCCCGACCCCTCGGGCACCTGGGCCGGCAAGCCGATCACCGATGAGTCGTGGTTCCCTGTGTACGAGGTGCTCGAGGAGCTCGACGCTCCGGCGATGGTCCACGTCTCCACGGCGTGCAACCCCAACTTCCACACGCTGGGTGCGCATTACCTCAACGCCGACGTCAGTGTCTTCGTGCAGCTGCTCCAGTCCGACCTCTTCGAGCGGTTCCCGGCGCTACGCCTGGTCATCCCGCACGGTGGGGGCGCGGTGCCCTATCACTGGGGCCGCTTCCGCGGTCTGGCGATGCGCAACGGCTGGCAGGACCCCGCGGACCTGTGGCGCAACGTCTTCCTCGACACCGCCGTGTACCACCAGCCGGGCATCGACCTCCTGCTCGACGTCGTCCCGGCCGACAACGTGCTCTTCGCCTCGGAGATGCTGGGTGCGGTGCGAGGCGCCGACCCGGCGACCGGCATCGAGTGGGACGACACGTTGCGCTACCTCGAGGCGGCGTCGCTGAGTGATGCGGACCGCGCGAAGGTCATGAGTGAGAATGCGCTGCGGGTCTACCCGGGTCTGGCCGCGCGGCTGGGCCGCTGACCGCTGCCGACGAGGAGGAGCTGCCGATGCGACGCCATCCGGTGACGCTCGCCTGCGGCGACTACGACCGCACGCGCGCGCTGTGGGAGGGCTCGGTGCGTCCCGACGGCATCGACCTCACCTACCTGCGGCTGCCGGTGGAGGAGACCTTCTTCCGGATGGTGCGGCACCGCGAGTTCGACGTGGCCGAGATGTCGCTGTCCTCGTACTCGGCCGCGCTGAGCCGTGCTGTCGCGGCCGGTGAGCCGTCGCCGTTCGTGGCGATCCCGGTCTTCACCTCGCGGATGTTCCGGCACGGCGGGATCTTCGTCAACGCCGACAGCGGCATCGAGCAGCCCGGCGACCTGCGCGGCAAGCGGGTCGGCAACGCCGAGTTCCAGCTGACCGCGAACGTCTGGATCCGCGGCATCCTCGCCGACGAGCACGGCGTGCCGGTCGACTCGGTCAGCTACCTGACCGGTGGTCAGGAGACCCCCGGTCGGGTCGAGAAGGGCGCCATCGACGTGCCCTTCGACGTCCGTGCTATCCCGGCGGACCGCACGCTCGCCGAGATGCTGCACACCGGCGAAATCGACGCGTTCTACGGTCCGCGGATCCCGAGCTCGTTCTATGCCGACGACGGTCGGGTACGTCGCCTGTTCGCCGACCCCGTCGCGGCCGAGAAGGCGTACTACGCCCGCACCGGGATCTTCCCGATCATGCACGTGGTCGCCATCCGACGGGATGTCTACGAGGCGGACCGCTGGATCGCCCAGTCGCTCCACCAGGCGTTCACTCGGGCCAAGGGCCTGGCCTACGAGGCGTTCCTGGACTCCTCCGCGCTGCGTTTCATGTCGCCCTGGCTCATCCAGCACGCCGAGGCCGACCGGGCGCTGCTCGGCGACGACCTGTGGTCCTACGGGCTGGAGCCCAACCGGCACGTGCTCGAGTCGTTCCTCGGCCATCACCACGCCCAGGGCCTCTCGCCGAAGCTGTTGCGGCCGGAGGACCTGTTCGCCCCGGAGACCCTGGAGAGCTTCGTCATCTGAGGGTGACGGTTGCCGCTCCCTACTATTTGGTCTAACCTTTGGACCATACCGCGACACGCTACCCCACGGGAGGCTCACTGATGTCCGATGACGAGACGACGGCGAAGGTCTGGCGGGAGCCGACGGGGCACGCTCGGGCCGGGTTCGGCGACTTCAAGAAGCAGCCGACGCCGTACGACTCGTTCATGGAGTCCGAAGGCGTTCCGGTGTGGCGTGGGCTCGGTGTTCGCACTGTCCTCGACCTGCCGCTGCAGGACTGGGAGCGCAAGGGCGGCCGCGGCAGCTACATCCAGACCTACGGCACCGAGACCAAGTGGGGCCACTTCGTCGTCGAGGTCCCCGCCGGCGGCGCGCTCAACCCCGAGAAGCACATGTTCGAGGAGATCTACCTCGCCGTCGAGGGGCGGGGCACCTGCGAGGTCTGGCAGGAGGGAGACGTCAACAAGCACGTCTTCGAGTGGCAGAAGGGCTCGATGTTCTCGATCCCGATGAACGCCTGGTTCCGGATCGTCAACGCGACCTCGAAGCCCGCCGTGCTGATGGCCGGCAACACCGCCCCCAACGTGCTGAACCAGCTCAACAACGTCGAGGCCGTCTTCAACAACGACTTCATCTTCCGTGACCGCTTCAGCGGTGCCGACGACTTCTACAAGTACCGCGAGGAAGTCGAGCCGGACCCTGTCCGCGGCCTCGCCATGCGGCGTACCAACTTCATCCCCGACGTCGTCAACTGCGACCTGCCCCTGGACAACCGTCGGTCGCCCGGCTACCGCCGGGTCGAGCCGATGATGACCAACAACCAGTTCTACTACTGGATCGCCCAGCACGAGAACGGCCGCTACTCGAAGGCCCACGCGCACACCTCCGCGGCGATCCTGATCTGCCTCAAGGGGAAGGGCTACACGCACACCTGGCCCGAGCACCTCGGCCCAACCCCGTGGGCCGACGGCAACGGCGACCAGGTCCAGCGCCTGGACTACGAGCAGTTCGGCTTTATCACCGCCGCTCCGGGCGGTCAGCGCTGGTACCACCAGCACTTCTCGGTCTCAAAGGAGCCGTTCCGCCTCAGCGCCTGGTTCGGTCCGCACAACCCGGGTCGCGACCCGGGCGCGCCCGGCAGCAAGCACACCGACTACACGGCCCGGGAGCTGCACGAGGGCGGCACCGCGATCGCGTACTGGCAGGAGGACCCGCACGTCCGCGAGGAGTACGAGGCGCTCCTGAAGGAGAACGGCGTCGAGCTGCGGATGGACCCGACCTGGTACGAGAAGCCCGCCGGGATCGAGTGGGACTACGAGAAGCGGCAGATGGCCGATGGGATTCAGTGACCCGGCCGAGTCCACGCCGCTCGACCACGCCGGCGGCCGGATCTTCACCAGCAGCGGCCGCAGCCTGATCCTGGAGGACGACCAGGTCCGCCTCGTCAGCGTCGGCGTCGACATCGGCTCGTCCACGACGCACATGGTGCTGTCGCAGATCGTGCTGGAGCGACGGGACAACCGCTACCAGGTCATCTCGCGCGAGGTGACCCACGAGTCGGCGGTCCTGCTCACGCCCTACAGCACGGGCGACGCCGGAGGGGACACCCTCGACGGTGACGCCCTCCGGGAGTTCTTCGACCAGCAGTACGCCCTGGCGGGCGTGCAGCCGGAGCAGATCGACACCGGCGCGCTGATCATGACCGGCGTCGCGGTGCGGCGTACCAACTCGCGCGTCATCGCCGACGTGTTCTCGCAGCTCGCCGGCAAGTTCGTCTCGGTGAGCGCAGGCGACGCGCTGGAGACGCAGCTCTCGGCCTTCGGGTCCGGTGCCGTGAAGAGATCCGAGCGCAACGGCAACCGCACGATGAACATCGACATCGGTGGTGGCACGTCGAAGATCGCCGTGTGCCACGACGGCGAGGTCGAGGCACTCACCGCGATCGACGTCGGGGCGCGCATCGTCGCGTTCGACGCGGAAGGCAGGGTCACCCGGATCGAGGAGGCGGGCCGCCGTCTCGCAGCCGAGGCCGACCTCGCCCTGGCGATCGGCGAGGTCCCCGACCGCGACGGTCTGTCGCGGCTCGTCGATGTGATGGCCGACCACCTGTACGCCGCCATGCAGAGCGGTACGCCGGCCGCGGCGACGGCCGACCTGCTGCGCCTGGACCCGCTTCCGGCCGGTCCGGACCCGGACGCGATCTCGTTCTCGGGCGGTGTCGCGGAGTACGTCTACGGGCGCGACACCAGCGACCACGGCGACCTCGGCCCCCGACTGGCCGAGGCGATCCGCCGGCGTGTGGACGGCTGGGGCCCGGAGCTGCAGGCCGCCGAGCAGGGCATCCGTGCCACCGTCGTCGGCGCCTCGCAGTACACCGTGCAGGTGAGCGGCACCACGATCTTCGTGGAGCCCACCTCGCTGCTGCCGCTGCGCAACGTCCCGGTGCTCACGCCGCAGTTGCCGCTGAGCGCGGACGAGCTGGACGCCGACCTCATCGCGGCGACGGTCCGCGACGAGCTCAAGCACTTCGACGCGATGCCGAAGGACCAACCGGTCGCCCTGTGCTACCGCTGGGAGGGGTCGGCCACCTTCGGGCGGCTCGACGCCTTCTGCCGCGGTGTCGTCGCCGGCATGGCCGAGTGGACGGCCGACGGCCAGCCGCTGGTGCTGGTCGGCGACGGCGACGTCGGCGGACTGATCGGCATCCACCTCGACGAGGAGCTCGACCTGCCCGTCCCGGTGGTCTCCATCGACGGGCTCAGGCTGCAGGCGTTCGACTTCGTCGACATCGGCGCGCTGCTGGCTGCCACCGGTGCCGTCCCGGTGGTGATCAAGTCGCTGGTGTTCCCGACCACCGCGGCGCTGGGTCGTAACGCAGCCTCGAGCGAGGACCGCCCGTCGCTCGCAGGCGCGCACTGACGCCAGCCCGCGTCACGTACACACCCGAATCCACTTCACCGCCCAAGGAGGTCATGGCTCACATGACGACTGCATCCGCCCCCCGGCCGCACGAGGTCGAGCAGGCCCCGTCCCAGCCGGGCTACCTGGTCGACCCGTACAAGGACTGGGCCGAGGGCGAGGGCATCCCGATCCACCTCGACTTCGGTCACGACCTGCTGACCCTGGAGACCGGACTCTGGGAGCGCTACGGCGCCAAGGGCTGCTTCGCGCACACCAAGGGCATGGGTGACTTCATGGCCAACTACGTCCTGGAGATCGAGCCCCGCAAGAACACCGAGGTCGTGCGCCACCTGTACGAAGCGTTCTTCTTCGTCCTCGCCGGCCACGGATCGGTCGTCGTCCGGCTGCCCGGCGGCGCCCAGCGGACGTTCGAGTTCGGCCCGAAGGCGCTCTTCGCGATCCCGCTCAACTGCCGGTACCAGATCTTCAACGGCTCGGGCTCGGAGCCGGTGCGCCTCTCGGTCACCAACGACGCCCCGCTGACGATCAACCTCTACCACGACCTCGACTTCGTGTTCGACAACCAGCACGACTTCGTCGGCCGCGTCGGTGACCCGAAGTACTTCGACGGCGAGGGCAAGCTCGACACCTTCAACAAGGACTCGGTGAAGGTCCAGAACATCTGGGAGACGAACTTCGTCAACGACCTCACCAGCTTCAAGCTCTACGAGTTCGAGGGCCGCGGCAAGGGCTCCATGAACGTCAACTTCGTGCTCGCGGACGGGACCATGCACTCCCACGTCTCGCAGATGCCGGTCGGTCGCTACAAGAAGGCCCACCGCCACGCCGCCGGAACCCACGTGCACGCGGTCGACGGCTCCGGCTACTCACTGCTCTGGTACGACGGCGACTCCGACTTCGTCGAGCTGCCGTGGCGCCACGGCATCATGTACACCCCGCCGTTCTGGATGTTCCACCAGCACTTCAACACCGGCGACCAGCCGGCCCGCTACGTCGCGATGAGCCTGGGCAGCCGGCGCTACCCGTTCATCTCGCTGCGTCGCAAGAGCGCGGAGGGCCAGGGCGCGGTCTCGGTCTCCAAGGGCGGCCGTCAGATCGAGTACGAAGAGCAGGACAACCGGATCCACCGCAAGTTCCTGGAGGAGTGCGCCAAGACCGGTGTGCCCTCGCAGATGGGCGACGTCTTCGACGAGCCGGCGATCCTGGCGATCCCGGAGTCGGAACTGACCGGCGTCATCCGCAACCCACAGTTCGACGGTCCGGCGGTCTGAACGGTGCACGACCTGGACTTCGACCACTACCACGACCTCGGGATCACCGAGGACGAGGCCGCGGCCATCAAGCAGCTCATCGAGGAGCAGGACACCCTCGAGCTGGTGACCGTCGGCATCGACATCGGCTCCTCGACATCCCACCTGCTCTTCGCGAAGGTGGTGCTGCGACGGCGCAGCACCGACCTGTCGAGCAGGTTCGAGGTGGTCGACCGCCAGGTCGTGTCGACCTCGCCGATCATCCACACCCCGTTCCGGGCGGACGGGATGATCGACGCGCACGAGCTGTCCCACTTCATCGCCGACGCCTACGCGGCGGCCGGGTTCACCGCGAAGGACATCGACAGCGGCGCGGTCATCCTCACCGGTGAGGCGATCAAGCGGCCCAACGCCCGCGCGATCGACGAGCTCTTCGCCAGCCAGTCCGGCAAGTTCGTCTGCGCCAGTGCCGGCCACGAGCTGGAGAGCCTGCTCGCCGCGCACGGCTCGGGAGCCACCCGGCTCTCGGGCCAGCGCGGCGGGGCCAGCCTCCACGTCGACATCGGCGGCGGCACCACCAAGCTGGCGCTGCTCGACGGCGGGGAGGTGCTCGACGTCGCCGCGTACGCGGTGGGCGGCCGCCTGCTCGCCCAGGACGCCGACGGAGGCTGGACCAGGATCGACGACTCGGCGCTGCTGGTCGCCGAGGACCTGGGCATCGAGCTGACCCCGGCCACGGCGGCCGACCCGGCGGTCCGCCGGCGGATCTGCGAGCGGCTCGCCGAGGTCTCCGTCGACGAGATCCTCGGGGAGGAGCCGACAGCGCTCGGCAAGGCGCTGCGGCTGACCCGTCCGCTGGAGCGCAGCCTCGCACCGGCCTACCTGACCTTCTCCGGAGGTGTCTCCGAGTACATCTTCGGCTCCGAGGCGGGCGACTACGGCGACATCGCCCGCGACCTCGCCGGAGAGATCGTCAAGCAGCTGGGCGAGCGGGCCGACATCCCCGCGATCGACGCCGGCCAGCGGATCCGTGCCACCGTCATCGGTGCGTCGCAGTACACGGTGCAGGTCAGCGGCAAGACGATCCACATCAGCGACCAGTCGGTGCTGCCGGTGCACAACCTGCCGGTGGTCCATCTCGGCCTCATCGACGCAGCGACCGTCGACCGTGAGCACGTCGCAGCCGCGATCCGGCGCGGCGCCGAGATCCGCGGCGCGGACCTGGCCCTGCCGGTCGCTCTCGGCTTCGGCTGGACCGGCCTTCCGGCGTACGCCGCACTCGAGGAGCTGGCGGTCGGGATCGCCGCCGGCGCCGGCGCCTCCGAGGAGCCCCTGACCCTCGTGATCGACGGCGACGTCGGCCAGCTGGTCGGCCGCATCCTCGGCATCGACGTGGGACTGGACCGCCGGGTCGTCTCGGTGGACGGCGTCGAGCTCAACGACCTCGACTTCATCGACATCGGAGAGGTGTTGACTCCGCCGGGCGTCGTGCCGGTGGTCATCAAGTCGCTCCTCTTCTCGTGACCGGAAGCACCGGATGAACCTCGCGGAGGTGCTGCGCAACCGCTCCTTCGTCACCTACCTCCTCGGAGTAGTCCTCTCCCAGATCGGGACCCGCGGCGCGATGGCGGCGAGCCTCTACCAGGTCTACGACCTGACCGGGTCGTTGGCGACCACCGGCCTCGTCGGCGCCGCCGGGGGGATCGCGGTGATGGTGCTCAGCCCGGTCGGCGGGGCGCTCGCCGACCGGATGGACCGTCGCCGCCTGCTGCAGCTGTCGCAGGGCGCCGGCGGTCTGGTCGCGTTGGCCCTGGCGGTCCTCACCCTGACCGACCACGTGCAGGCGTGGCACGTCGTCCTGGCCTCCCTGCTGTCGATGGGGGCGACCACCTTCGACAACCCGACCCGGACGGCGCTGATCGGGTCGATGGTGCCGGCGCACCAGCTCCCGCAGGCCTTCGCGCTGGTCAACCCGTGTCGCGAGATCGCGGTCCTGGTCGGCCCGGGGCTCGCCGGCCTGATGATCGCCCTCGGCGGCCCGGGCCTCGTCCACGCCTTCGACTCGATGACCTACGCCGCGATGATCGGGCTGCTCGTCCTCGTCAGGGCGCCGACCGCGCATCTCGACCGGGAGCACAAGCCGATCTTCGGCGCGATCGTCGAAGGCGCGCGCTACGTCGTGCACCGGCCGATCATCCTGCTGCTGATGTCGCTCGACCTCTCCGCGATGGTCTTCGGGGCCTACCGGGTGCTGCTGCCGGCCCTCGCGCTCGACGTCCTCGAGGTCGGCCCGAAGGGGTACGGCGTGCTGGCGGCCGCGCCCTCGGCAGGTGCCCTGCTCGCGACCTACAGCATCGTCAGGGTGCTCGGCCGCTCGCGCACGCTCGGCCGCATCCTGCTGTTCGCCACGGGCGGCTTCGCGGTCGCGGGCCTGGTTCTCGCGCATTCGCACTGGTTCGCGCTGGCGATCCTCGCCGCACTCGGCCTCGGCGTCGCGGACGCCCTGGCGACCTCGATCCGACATGCCGCCGTGCAGATCGAGACCCCCGACGAGCTCCGCGGCCGGGTCTCGTCGATCTATCAGGTGTCCTCCCGCGGAGGTCCGGCCATGGGCGACGCACTCGTCGGCGCCCTCGCCGGGGCCCTCGGGCCGGCGCTCGCTCTCACGATCGGTGCCGGGATTACGCTGAGCTACGTCACCACCATGCTGGTCCGCGACAATCCGGTACGCCGCTACACCGGCCCGGACCGCTCGCT
This sequence comes from Micromonospora sp. NPDC047740, assembly GCF_043204735.1. Classification (NCBI taxonomy): domain Bacteria; kingdom Bacillati; phylum Actinomycetota; class Actinomycetes; order Micromonosporales; family Micromonosporaceae; genus Micromonospora; species Micromonospora sp. NPDC047740. Next base: position 43,502 of record NZ_JBIDCT010000029.1, on the reverse strand, counting down.
GGCAGAGGTCGGCTGACCGCTCGGCCCGACCCCCGGCAGAGCGCCCCCGCAGCGTCAGCGACCATGGGACGCGTGCGCACGATCGACGTGGACCTGGGTGCCGAGTCGGCGCACGTCCACCTCGACCTCGGCACTGAGCGCCGTCGGCGGCGAGTGGACTATCGCGCGGGCGGTCCCTGGGGGCTCACGCGCTGGGTGGACCCCTCCGACGGCGCGGCGTACGTCCTGTTCAGCGGTGCGCTCGGAGGGGCGGCCGACCTTCTCGGCGAGGCGGGCCGTCCCGACGACCTGACCCGGACGACGCTGACCGTCCGGGTCTCCGGCGACGTCCCGGGGCCGACTCCGGTCAGCGTCGTCCCTGCTGCGGGGAGTGTGCTGGCCGGACACCACCTCGGCTTCGCCGTGGGGCCGTGGCGCCACGAGGCGGCCGACGGCGTGGCCATCCACGCCCGCCGGTCCTGCGACGCGGCGTTGCGCACGCCGCTGGCCGAGACCCGGGCTGCGCTGGACTGGATGCTCGACTTCTTCGGAGGTGACGCGCCGTGGGGGAGCGAGTACGTCCAGGTGTTGGTGCCGGACGCGCCGTGGCTTGCCATGGAGCACCCGGGATGTGTGCTGCTCTCCGAGCGACTGCTGACGGCCGACCGGGCGCGACGGGTCGCCGCCCTGGCGCACGAGGCCGCCCACCAATGGCTCGGCAACCTGGTCGCGCCGGCATGCTGGGCCGACCTCGGCGTCTTCGAAGGGCTCGCCGAGCTGCTCGGGCAGCTCGCCTGCCGGGACCTTCTCGGCAGCGCCGCCGACGCCTACCTGGACCACCGGCGCCGGCCCGCCCGGCTGGCGAGAGTGCCCGGGGTCGACCCGCGGGGTCTGGCCGAGACGGCCGGGCTGGCCGAGGTCGCGGGCCCGACCCAGCACGCGGAGCTGTTCCGGGCGGCGCGACACGGCCTGGCCGCCGACGTCTTCCGAGGCAGGCTCAACGAGCTCGTGCGGACCAGGGCAGGACTCGCCACCAGTGCCGCCCAGGTCTGGGCCGCCCTCGGAACCGAACCCCGGGAGCCCGTGCAGGTGCGCCTGCCGGCGGCCGCCGGCACGGGGGGCGAGACGTGGACGCGGGAACTGCGCGGCCTGCGGCAGGTGGACCCCGCCACCGCCGTGGTGCGTGCCAGACGGGCCTTCCGGTCTGCACCGGCGGGCCAGGGACGCGTCGAGCACGCCCTCGCCGCTCTCGCGGACCCCTCCCTTCCGACCGCGGTGGCCGTCGGTCTGGCGGCGGAGTTAGCCGGTGCTGGGCAGGTCAGCCGCTGATTGGCACGATCCAAGGTGAAAAGAAGACCACTAAGGTCTAACCATTCGTCCGTATCCTGTGATATCCATCTCGTGCTGGACTAACCATCAGTCCTACGAGGTCGTCCCGGCCTTGCGGATCAGCTATGGGAGAAACAATGAAGAAGAAGGCCCTGATCATTCCGGTCGCGCTCCTGACGGCCGTCCTCAGCGCCTGCGGCAGCCCGACCGCGAGCTCGGCCGGCGACAGCAAACCGAAGGTCGACAACCACGCGAAGCAGGTCTTCGACAAGTTCAACGGAATGACCGGCGCCGAGCGCACCGACGCGCTCGTCAAGGCCGCCAAGGACGAGGGCACGCTCTCGCTCTACACCTCGAACACCGACATGGACGACATCGTCAAGGGCTTCACCGACAAGTACAAAATCGACGTCAACGTCTACCGCGGCAACTCGGAGTCCGTCCTCCAGCGCATCCTGCAGGAGTCGAAGGCGGGCTTCGCGGGCGCGGACCTCATCGAGACCAACTCCGGCGAGCTCAACATCATCGGCGACGAGGATCTCTTCTACCCCTACAAGAGCGAGTTCCGCGACGCGGTCCGCCCCGAGGGCCAGAAGGACGACTGGACCGCCGACCGCTTCAACGCCTTCACCATCGCCTACAACACCAGCATGGTGAAGGGCAAGGACGCCCCGACGTCTCTCGACCAGCTCGCCGACCCGAAGTGGAAGGGCAAGGTCTCGATGGAGGTCGGCGACATGGACTGGTTCTCGGCGATGTACGGCTACTACCTCCAGCAGGGCAAGAGCGAGCAGGAGGTGACCGACCTGTTCAAGGCGATCGCCTCGAACGCGAAGATCGTCAAGGGCCACACGGTCCAGGCCGAGCTGCTCTCCGCTGGTGAGTTCGCGGTCGGCACCTCCATGTACACGCACTCCGTCCAGAAGGGCACCGAGCAGGGGCGCCCGATCGCATGGCGCACCGCCGCCAACCCGCCGGCACAGCCGATCGTCATCCGCCCCAACGGTGCCGGCCTGCTCGGCACCGCCAAGCACCCGGCCGCCGCGCTGCTGTTCATGGACTACCTGCTCACCGACGGGCAGAAGGCCATCGCCGACGCCTACCGCATCGGCTCCGTGCCGACTGCCGACGACCCGCTGGCCGGCCTGAAGACCATCGAGGTCGACGAGGACGAGATGCTCCACAACGCGAAGAAGTGGGACGACCTCTACGCGAAGGTCCTCGAGGGCGGCAAGGTCACTAAAAAGTGATCCCGCTGAGCCTCTCAGCGTGACCCGCTCAGCATGACCCTTGCGCCCCGGCTCGGTCCCCGACGAGCCGGGGCGCACCCATGCGCGCCCCCGTCGGGTGCCCGCCCGAAGGAGCCCCTCGCGTGACACGGCCTCAGGTCCGACTCCGGTTCCAGGCCGACGGCGCATGGGTCGGCGCGGCCAACGCCGGCTTCTCGTTCGCGCTCGGTGCCGCCTCTGTCGCGTTGCCGCTGCAGGCGGTCGCCGCCGGCTACGGGCCGGTCGAGGTCGGTGTGCTCACCGCCATCTCGGCGATCTCCCAGATGACCGGCCGCATGTCACTGGGCCGCCTGATGCGCGTGATGCCCGACTGGGTCATCATCGCGATCGCGTGCGTGGTGCTCGCGATCTCGAGCACGATGGTGGTGATCAGCAGCGCGCTGGCGCCCTTCGTCATCGCCCAGCTCCTGCAGGGCGTGGCTCGGGCGTACTTCTGGACCGGTTCGCAGACCCATGTGGTGCGCGGCGAGGGCTCGTCGGTCAAGGCCCTCGCGTCGGTCAACCTGATCGGCAACCTGGGCCTTCTCGCCGGTCCCGTGATCGCCGGTCTCCTCATCGGTGAGGACGCCCATACGGCGCTCCTTGTCGCGGCGGCGGCTGCGATCGTCTCGCTCATCCCCACCGCGCGCCTGGACCGGCTCCCGCCGTTCCGGAAGGTCCAGAACCGGCCGCCCGGACGTCTGTGGGCCAGGGCCGGCGTCTGGGAGGGGTGCTACGCAGGCGTCACCGCCGGTGCCTGGCGCGGTCTGCTGGGCTCCTACGTCCCCATCGCGCTCGTCCGCGCGGGGCATCTCTCGGCGACCGTGGGCATCCTCGTCGCGGTCGCCAACGCGACCGCGATCCTCGGATCGTGGCTGGTGCGGCACGTCGACGGCGATGCACGTGCCCGGCGGATCATGCGCGCGGGTACGCCGGTCACCGGTGCGGCGATGGCCGTGATGGGTCTCGCCGCCGGGTCGAGCGTGCTCGCCGGCTTGGCTCTGGCGGCCTCCGGGATCGCCGCCGGAGCGCTCCAGACGCTCGGTCCGGCACTCGCCAGCGACTCGGTGCATCCGGAGGAACGTGGCGAGGCCATCGCGGCGACCGGCGTCTGGCGGGCGGCATCGCTCTTCGTCTCGCCCCTGGTCACCGCCGGTCTGGTCGCCGTGGCGCCGATCGGCGCCGCGATGGTCGTCACCGGGGCGCTGATCGCGGCGCCGATCGGGCAGTGGGTGCGACCGCGCGCCGCTTCGAGCTGAGCTGCGAGGACCCTCAGGCGCCCGCAGGCGGCATGTCGCGGACCAGGCCCGCCGTCCGCTCCAGATGCGTCGTCATGACCTTGATGGCGGCCTCGGTGTCGCGCGCCTCGATGGCGTCGACGAGAGCCGCGTGCTCGTCGGTCCCGCGCCGTCCCATGGCCGGCGCGACCAACTGCGCCTGGCGCAGCGAGAGCAGCATCGGCCCGTGGAAGCTCTGCACGAGCGTCTCGATGGCCGGGTTGTGGGTGCACACGGAGACGCCGACGTGGAACGCCGCCGACAGGTTCATGGTGTAGGCGTTGCGGTCGAGCGCCTCCTGACCCTCCTCGACCATCCGACGCAGCCTGGCGATGTCTGCCTCGGTGGCGCGCTCGACGACGAACGGCAGGATGCCCACCTCGATGATGGTGCGAGCCTCGGTGATGTGCGCCGGTGTCAGCGAGGACAGGCTCATCAGGTCGGCCAGCCCCTCGCCGAGGCGCTCGCGGGTGGGGGAGGAGACGAAAGCGCCACCGCGCGCGCCGACCCGGATCTCGATGAGGCCGCTGGCCTCCAGGACTCGCAGCGCCTCGCGCACGGTGACCCGGCTGACGCCGAAGCGCTGGCAGAGGTCGCGCTCGCTGGGCAGGCGATCCCCGGTGGAGAGCTTGCCCTCGCGGACCAGGAGCTTGATCTGGTCGACGATGACCTGCGAGACCCGCTCGACGCTGACCGGCTTGAACAGGTCGGCACCCGTGTCGGTGGCGTCGGACATGGAAGACCTCGAGACGTAGGAGGGGCTGACTGTTGGACTAACGGTCAAACGTATAGCAAGCAGGGCCATTGTGCTCCCGGTGACACGCCCTTCCAACAAAAATCGCGGAGGGACGGCTGTCGTACCGTTCGCAGTGCGGCGGGGCCGAGAAGAAAACCCTGCTTGACGGGCTTCCCCTCGACTGATGTGATGTGCTACACATTGTGGTTAATGGTCTGACCGTTATTCCAGTGAGAGTCGGGCCGCCGCTTGGAGGAGCTTCGAATGTCACCCGCCCTCGTCCTCAGGGACATGCTGCTGTGTGAGGCGATGTGAGCATCGCCACCACCACGCCGGAGCAGGACCAGCGCGCCACCACTGACGCGGCGCCCGCCGTCTGGCGACGTCTCGTCCCCACCCCTAAGGTGCTGATCCTCGGTGTCGTCGCGCTGGTGGTCGCCTACCTGGCGATCGTGCCGCTGTGGTTCCTGATCCAGGGCACCTTCCTCGACCAGAACACGAGCGCGTTCACGTTGGACGGCTTCACGCGGGCGTACACCGATGACAAGGCCATCGAGATGATGCGGAACTCGATCTGGTTCGCCGTCGGGTCCGCTGTGCTCTCGTTGGTCGTCGGCACCGCGTTGGCGTTCTTGAACGTCCGCACCGACGTGCCGTTCAAGAGCCTCTTCTTCGCCGGCTCGATCGTGCCGCTCATCATCCCCGGCATCCTCTACAGCGTCGCGTGGATCTTCCTGGCCAGCCCCGACATCGGCCTGATCAACTACGTGCTGGAGCCGATCTTCGGCAAGGGCGTCCTCAACATCTACAGCGTCTGGGGCATGATCTGGGTCGAAGGTCTCCACCTCTCGCCGATCACCTTCCTCTTCATGGTGGCCGCGTTCCGCGCCCAGGACCCCTCGCTCGAGGAGTCGGCGCTGATGTCGGGCGCCTCCCGCTGGACGGTGATCCGCCGCATCACCGTGCCGCTGCTGCGCCCGGCCATCGCGGCGAGCGTCCTGATCATGACGGTCCGCGCCCTCGAGAGCTTCGAGGTCCCGGCGCTGCTCGGCCTGCAGAACGGCATCTACGTCTTCACCAGCAAGATCTACTTCATGCTGCGGACCTACCCGCAGGACTTCAACGGCGCCGGAGCGTTGGCGCTGGGCCTCTTCGCGATCGCCGCGCTCGGCATGCTCGTGGAGCATCTGATGAGCAAGGGCGCCAAGGCCTATCAGACGGTGACCGGCAAGGGCTTCCGCCCGCGCCCGATCGAGCTGGGCAAGTGGCGCCCCCTGGCCGGCGCCGCCATCATCGGCTACTTCGTCCTCACGGTCATCCTGCCGCTGCTGCTGCTCGTCTACACCTCGCTGCTGCCCTACTACCAGAAGCCGTCGGGCAAGGCGTTCAAGTCGATGACCCTGGACAACTACACCGCGCTGCTGGACATGTCCAAGGCCACGACCGCGCTGAAGAACTCGCTGTTCCTCGGGGCCGCCGCGGCGACCCTGGTCATGATCCTCATGGCCGTCGCCGCCTGGATCGTGGTCCGCTCCGGCATCCGTGGGCGCAAGCTCCTCGACCTGCTCTCCTTTGCGCCACTGGTCATCCCGGGCCTGGTCCTCGGTCTCTCCCTCCAATTCGTCTACCTGCGGAGCCCGATCGCCATCTACGGCACCATCTGGATCCTGCTGGTCGCCTACTGCACCCGCTACCTGCCCTACGGCATGCGGTATGCCGTCACCTCGATGCAGCAGATCTCCGCCGAGCTGGAGGAGTCGGCCGCCGTGAGCGGGGCGACCTGGTGGCAGGTCTTCCGTCGCGTGCTGCTGCCCTTGCTGATGCCGGGCCTGCTCGCCGGCTGGATCTACATCTTCGTGGTGTCGTTCCGCGAGCTGTCGAGCTCCATCCTGCTCTACAGCTCGGGCAACGAGGTCCTCTCGATCCTGATCTGGGAGCAGTTCGAGAACGGCAAGTTCACCGTCCTGGCCGCGCTCGGCGTGGTGATGATCGCCGTGCTCATGGTGCTCGTCTCCATCGCCTACAAGCTCGGGGCCAAGGTCGGCCTCCAGCAGGACTGACCCCGCGAGACTTCGAAGAAAGAGATAAGGACCATCGCCATGCTGGAGATCAGCAACCTCATCAAGTCCTACCCTGGTGAGAAGGCCAAGAAGAGCGGCTCGCAGGGTGCCCGGGTCTTCGCCATCAACAACGTCAACCTGCAGGTGCAGCAGGGTGAGATGTTCACCCTGCTCGGCCCGTCGGGTTGTGGCAAGACCACCACACTGCGCTCGATCGCAGGGCTGGAGCACCCCGACTCCGGCCACATCTCGGTCAAGGGGCGGACCCTGTTCCAGGCCGGCAAGGGCGCCAGGACGGTGAACGTCGCCGCCAACCGCCGCGGCCTCGGGATGGTGTTCCAGTCCTACGCGATCTGGCCGCACATGAGCGTCTTCGACAACGTCGCCTTCCCGCTGCAGGTCAAGCCCCGGAGCGAGCGTCCGGGCAAGGCCGACATCGAGCAGCGCGTCCACCGGGTGCTCGAGGTCATGGAGCTGCGCCAGTACGCCGACCGCCAGGCCACCAAGCTCTCCGGTGGTCAGCAGCAGCGTCTCGCGCTGGCCCGCGCCCTCGTCATCGAGCCGGAGCTGCTCCTGCTCGACGAGCCGCTGTCCAACCTCGACGCCAAGCTGCGCGAGTCGCTGCGCTACGAGCTCAAGCGCCTCCAGCGCGAGCTCGGCATCACCTCCATCTACGTGACCCACGACCAGATCGAGGCGCTCTCGCTCTCCTCGAACATCGCCGTGATGCGTGCCGGCGAGGTCGTGCAGCTGGGCAGGCCGCGCGACATCTACGAGAACCCGACCAGCAAGTTCGTGGCCGAGTTCATCGGCAGCTCGAACTTCATCCACGGTGACGTCGTCAACCGGACCGGTGACAACTACGTGGTCGACACCGCCGCAGGACAGCTCCACCTCGCCTCCAGCGCGGAGGTTCCCACGGGCAGGGAGGTCTCCGTCTCCATCCGTCCGGAGACGGTCGACCTCACCACGCAGCGGCCGGCCGACCTGCAGAACGTCCTCGAGGGCACGGTCGGCACCCGTGCGTTCCTCGGTGACGCGGTCGACCACCTGGTCAACGTCGGCAATCTCGAGATCCGGGTGCGGTCGCTGCCCAACCTCTCCATCGAGGCCGGCACCAAGGTGTTCGTCAAGCTGCCCGCCGACAAGCTCGCGCTCGTCCCGATCGGCTGATCAGGCGTTGTCGCGACGGCGACCCGCCGCCCGTACTCCTGCTCGGCGGCGGGTCGCACTCGCTTGCGGTGCACGAGCCAACCGGACGCGGGTGAGGAGAGAGCTCGCCTGAGCGAGGAGCCCACTCCTCGCCCGCCTTCGAAGGCGGCGGATCCGCTCAGATCCACTCGGCGGGGATCACGCCCCGCGCGGCAGCGACCTGGGCGTAGTACTTCCACAGCTTCTCGACGTGCTTCGGCCGGTCGAACGTCTCCAGGAAGTGGTCCAGCTCGGCCTGGGTCAGCGGCTCGACCGCGCCGAGCTGGGTGGCAAGGGTGAGCGCTCCGGCGTTCTCGGCCAGGTGCACCGCGTCGGTGAAGACCGCGCGGACGCTCTCGGCGACCAGCACCTGTCCATGGCCGCGCAGCAGCAGGGCGTCCCGGCCGTCGAGGGTCGCCACGACCTGCTCGCCCTTGGCGGGGTCGTCGATGTGCGAGGAGTCGTGGTGCACCGGGATGCCGCCGACCCAGCGGGCGAAGTGGTTCTTGACCGGGACCAGCGGACAGGTCGGCACCGCCGCGAAGATCGTGGTCGGGTCGTGATGGAAGTGGGCGACCGGCTGCGTCTCCGGGCGCGCACGGTAGATCTCGGCGTGGATGAAGAGCTCCGAGGGCGGCTTGCCGTCGCTCTCCAGCACGTTGCCGTCGTAGTCCAGAACGAGCAGGCGGGCGGGGTCGAGCGAGCAGCCGGCTGCAGGCGGCGATGCCGCGGCGCAGCGAGGCCTCCGTCGGGTCTGGTTCAGTCATCCAGTCCCGCCTCGCGTGCCGCGACCGTCTGGCCGAGGTAGACGCACGACTCCTCGCCGAGCAATCGAACGACCTCGCCCTGGGTGATCGGCTTGACCAGTTGGTCGGTCAGGGCGGCCATCGGCAGAATCAGGTCGCCGTCCTGGGCGAGATCCAGGACGAGGTCTATGTCATTCTCGTGCCAGGTGAACCGGTAGCGGTCGAAGTTGCGCAGGGTGCCATTGTCGCCGGGTGACTTCAGCAGTACCTCGCGCATCTTCTCGGCGTCCACCCCGTAGCGCTTGGCCAGCGCCAGGGCCTCGACGTTGGAGGCCGAGTGAACCCAGTGGAGGTAGTTGTTGCACGCCTTCGCGATCTGACCAGCGCCCAGCGCTCCGACGTGCTCGGCGTCCTTGCTGTAGCCCATGACGACCGGGCCCGCTCGACGTCGGCCTCAGTGCCGCCGAGCAACGACACAAGCGTCCCGTTGTTGGCGTTGGTTCCGCCGAAGACGACCGGGGCACCGACCACACTCGCCCCGGCGGCGTGGAACAGCCGATCCACGGTCGACATCACGCCAGGCTGTAAGTGCCGGTGACCACCAAGAGCTGACCGGCCCGAGCGTACGCCGCACAGGTCGTGCACCAACGCCACCATCGACTCATCGGTGGGAAGGCACGCCAGCACGACGTCGCACGCGGCCATCAGCGCCTCGAGCGATCCGGCGGACGTGACGCCGACCTCGGCGGCGGTGAGCACTCGTTCCGGCGCCAGGTCGAAGCCGACGACGTCCTGCCCGCGCAGGACCATGTTCTCGACATCGGCAGCCCCATGGCGCCGAGTCCGATCATTCCGACACTCATCCTCTTTCTTTTTCATGGTCGCAGCGGCGGCGCGCAGCTCATCTCCCATCAGAGCGGTCGACCCGAGTGGCTGGTCACGGCGGATGTCTCAGGAGGTTCAGCGCCGGGCGGGAATCAGCGTCTTGAGCTGAACGTCGAGGTCTGCGGCGACCGTGCGCGGCACGGAGGCGCCGCCCTCGAGGATCTTGCGGACGGCCATGTAGTCGCGGGGCGCGTTTATCGAGTCGATGGCGATGAGCCGGTCGCCGCGGTAGTACAGGGCGGAGAACTGCTGGCTTTCCGGCTCGCCGCGCAGCACCACGTCGTCGTAACCGAAGCTCAGGCCGGCGATTTGGAGCTTGATGTCGCCCTGGTCCGACCAGAACCACGGGACGACGGACAGCGGGTCATGGACGCCGACGAGGGTCGCTGCGGCGGCACGGCCCTGGGCGATCGCGTTGGCGACGGACTCGATGCGCAGCAGCCCGTTCTCTGCTCGCAGCGCGGTGCAGTCACCGGCGGCCACGACCCCGGGCAGGCTCGTGCGGGCATGGGCGTCGATGACGATGCCGCCCGATGACACCTCGAGGCCCAGCTGCTCGGCCAGCGCGGTGTGCGCGACGAGGCCGATACCGACCAGCACGACGTCGGCGGGGAGGCTGGTCCCGTCGGAGAGCTCGACCGAGGAGACGGTGCCGGAGCCGAGGAACCCGACGACGCCGGTGTCGAGGAGGACCCGTACGCCGCGCTGCTCGTGCGCGTCGAGGTAGAACTGCGAGACTACCGGGGCGACCGCGCGTGCCATCAGCCGCTCGAGGGCCTCGACGACGACCACCTCCTTGCCGAGGCTGTTGGCGACGGCCGCGACCTCCAGTCCGACGAAGCCGCCGCCGACGACGACGACTCGTCGCGCGTCGTCGAGGCTGGCGCGCAGCGCCGCGGCGTCGGAGAGGTCGCGCAGGTAGAACACGTTGCCGAGGTCGGCGCCCGGAACGTCGAGCCGGCGCGGCGTGCCTCCGACCGTGAGGGCGAGCTGGTCGAAGTCGAAGGTCCGGCCCGTCGCACTGACCGCACGACCCCCGGACGCGCCGAACTCGACGCGGTCGATCCACTCGCCTGTGACGACGCCGATGCCGTGGTCGGCGTAGTAGTCCGCCGAACGGAGCAGGAGCGACTCCGCCTCGGCCTTGCCCGACAGGTAGGACTTCGACAGTGGCGGGCGCTGGTAGGGGAGGTGCTCCTCCGCGCCCACCAGCGTGATGGGACACGTCGCTCCTAACTCGCGCAGCGACGCGGCGAGCTGGGCGCCAGCCTGGCTGGCTCCGACGATCAGGACTCCGGGATCCGTCATGTGCGCTCCTCGTGATGGTCAGACCATTAAACCATGAGACCGATGAACGTAGTTAGTACGCAGTGCGTACTATCGCGCCATGGCATCACACGGACCCGAGGAGGTCGACGCTCTCCGTCTCGCGGTCGTCCGGCTCGAGCGCAAGCTGCGCAAGAGCGCCGGGACTGGCGAGGTCACCCCGTCGCAGTTCTCGGCGCTCTTCGCGCTGGATCGGCACGGGCCCTTCCGGCTCGGCGAGCTCGGCCGACGCGAGCAGATCGGCAAGTCGACCGTCACCCGCCTGGTAGTGACGCTGGAGAGCAAGGGCCTGGTCAGCCGCACCGTCGACGAGCTCGACGCGCGCAGCAGCATCGTCGCGATCACCGACGCCGGCCGCCGTCTGCTGGTCCGCCTCGCCGAGCGGTCGAACGACTACCTGCGCAACCGGGTGGCCGAGCTAGACCCGGCCGAGGCCGACCGGCTCTTCGACGCCGTCGGTGCGCTGGCCAAGCTCGGTGCTGCGCGGTGAGCGGATACCTGTCGGCGACGTTCAGGTCCATGCGGCACCGGGCCTACCGGCTGTACTTCACCGGTCAGATCGTCTCGACGGTCGGGACCTGGGCGCAGAAGGTCGCCCAGGCCTGGCTGGTCCTCGAACTCACCGGGTCGGGCACCCTGCTCGGGGTCACCGTCGGCCTGCAGCAGGCCCCGACCCTCTTCCTGACGCCGTGGGCCGGGATCATCGCCGACCGGATCGATCGGCGACGGATGCTGCTCTGTACCAATTGGGCGGCCGCGGTGCCGGCGGCGGCCATGGGTGTCCTGGTGCTGCTCGACCGGGCCGCCGTCCCCGCGATCATGCTGCTCGCTGTGCTGATCGGCATCGTCGAGGCCTTCGACAAGCCGGTGCGCCACACCTTCGCCGCCGACATCGTCCCGACGGAGGACGTCACCAACGCGGTCGCGCTGAACGCGACCATGTTCAACGCGGGCAAGGTGCTCGGGCCGGCCGCGGCAGGCGTGGCGATCGGCTCGGCCGGCCTTGCGGTGACCTTCCTCTTCAACGTCTTCTCCTTCCTCGTCATGATCGTGGCTCTCACCCGGATCCGACCCGACGAGATCCGGCCGCGCGACATCCGCCCGAAGGAACGCGGCGCGCTGCGGGAGGGCGTCGACTACGCCCGTCGTACGCCGGTGATCGCCACGGCCCTGGTGCTGATGACTGTCACTGGTCTTGTCGCCTACGAGTGGAACACCGCGGTGCCGTTGCTGGCTCGGGAGTTCTCCCCGGACGCCGCGATGATCGGCTACTTCTTCGCCGCGATGGGTGCGGGTGCGATCGCCGGCAGCCTGTCCCTCGCCGGGATCCTGGTCGCGGCGCCGCGGGCGTTCCTAGGTGCGGCGACAGCGTTCGCGGCGGCACTGGGAGTCGTCTCGCTGGCACCCTCGACGTGGGCAGCGCTGGTGGCGATGTTCGTGCTCGGGGCCGTCGCCACCACGTTCCGTGCGCTGGCGACCTCGCTCGTCCAGCTGGAGTCTGAAGCGGTGGTGCGCGGCCGGGTGGTCTCACTGCTGATCATGGCGATCAACGGCACCTCACCCATTAGTGGGCCACTCATCGGGTGGATGTCGCAGACCTACGGCGCCAGGGTCGCCATCGGCACCGGTGCCGCGATCTCGCTGCTCGCGGCGCTCGCGAGCTGGCGCTACCTGGCACAGGCGGTGCCGGAGCGGTTCGCGGTTCCCGAACGCGCCGACCGCACGCATGTCTGATGCTGGCGGGGCCTGCCGTTCGCCGCCGGCACAGCCGGTGATGTCCCTTGACACCTGCGGCGCATGGTGAGGTTGCGACGCAGAACCCTGGCTCGCCCATGGTCTGGCTCCGGACCTCAAGGCAGTCCGTGTCGCCAACTACATCAAGACCCCGCGCCGCGATCTGTTGAACGTCTCGGAGGCCTCAGGGGTCGAGCACCCCAGCTTGATCGGCCCACGCGGCGTGGAGATCCTCGACAACATCGCCGAGGGCGGCTTCTCAACGGGGTGTACGCGCCGACGACACTCAGCACCCGCTGCCCGAAGTCGACCGCCCGCACGCGCACCATGTCGACGCCGGCCGGGCGCAACGCCTTCGCAACGAGAACGGGCAGCGCGTCAGGCGCCGTCATCCGTGCCGCGTGAATCGCCTCTTCGATGACACGGGCGACCAACTGCAGATGCGAAGGCTTCGACATCATTGCTGAGCCCGTCCCCTCGAACGCCCCGGTTACATGAGGCGCTCGACCGGTTCCTCGACGAGCGGAACTTCTACGGTCGGGACCTCATCGCCGGCATTCTGGCCGGCGTCCAGGGTGTGGCTGCGCTCCCGGTGCTGCTGCGCGCATCGGCCCGCGATCTCGGTGACGACCAGGACAGCTTGACCGGCGAGATCATCGACCTATTGCGTATGAACAAGGCAGCCGCGCGTCGCACGGTGCTGGACCTGGCCACTGGTGGCACCCCGGAACTACGCCGGGCAGGGCTGTGGGCGCTTGGATTCGTGGTCGAAGCGCAGGATGTCGAACTGCTGGCCGCAGCCGCGGCCGACGCCGACCCGCGGGTCAGGTCCGTGGCGATCGGTTCGATTCCCAACCCTGCTGGCAATGGCCGAGGATTCCAGGTGCTCGTCGTGGCGCTGCGTGACCTCGACGATCAGGTACGCATTTCGGCTGTCAGCAGGCTCGGCTACACCGGCCGGGCCGACGCGGTTGCGCCACTCGCCGCCCTCGCCCCGGACCCCGTGCCGCGGGTGCGGTCCATGGTCGCGGACGCACTCGGCCAGCTCCGCAAGGTCGAGGCAACCCCGGCGTTGCTGCGGCTGCGACACGACCCCGATCGGCACGTCCGCGAGAACGCCCTCGAAGCCCTTGGCTCAGTCGGCGGGGCGGCTGCGGTCGACGTGTTGCTGCTGATCGCCGGCGATGAGGATCCGCTGCTGCGAGCCCAGGCCGCGCGGGCGCTCGGCAGGGCGGTGGACTCGGATCCGCGGTGGTTTCGGTAGCGGGGCCTTCGCGGTGTTTGCGGAGTTCTCGGTACAGCGTGGAGCGGCTGATGCCGAGGCCGGCGGCGACTTGCTCGGGGATCGCACCGTCCTTGATCCGCCGGGCGGCTCCGGCTGGAGCGTGCCGTCGGCGCCCGCGCGGCCAAGCAGGCCCGCGGCCTGCCGACCGGGCGCCCGGCGAAGCTCCCGGGCGACGAGGTGTGAACGACGCGAAACCACGTTGCACGTTCACGACGTCGCCACCGTGGGGGGGCCAACCCGACCCGATTCAGTGCACCCCATGATCCGAACTCTCCGCACCCTGGGCCGCGTCACGCGGCCCTCGCCCTCCCTCTGCTCACCCCGCTGCCGGCGTACGCCGCCGTGCCGGACTCCCTACCGGCGCAGGCGGCGCCGGCGGCCGACCACGTGATCTTCATCGGCCTCGACGGCTTCGACTACGACTACCTGGGCGAGGTGCCGACGCCCAACATCGACCGGCTCGTCAAGCGTGGCAGCGTCACCGAGTCGACCGGCGTCATGCAGTCGATCACCAACCCGTCCTGGTCCTCGGTCGCGACCGGCGCCTGGCCGGAGCGGCACCTCAACACCGCCTACGTCTACGACCCGGCGTCGCACACAGCCCGTGGCCAGGAGCGCGATCTCGCGGTGCCCACCATCGCGGAGGCGGTCCGCGCCCAGGGCGGCACCGTGATGTCGTCGCAGTGGTTCATCGTGCAGAACCACGGGACGGCGTACGGCGACCCGGAGGGCATCTACACCCAGCCCGGCGGTGACTGCTCGCGTCGCGTCGACGACATCGTTAAGGTGATCAAGGGCGAGCCCGTCAAGAGCGGCGCCACCATGGTCACGGCCCCGAAGATCCCCGACCTCATCGCGGTCTACTGCGACGCGCTCGACGCGATCGGCCACGAGGGTGGCGACCACGACCCGCGGATCCCGGGCACTCTGGCGGATCTCGACGCCCAGATCGGCCGGATCGTGCAGGCCACCAAGGACGCCGACATCTTCGGCCGCACCACCTTCGTCATCACCGGCGACCACGGCATGACCACGTTCACCAAGGGCTTCGGCACGCAGGTGATCGACGCGATCGCCAAGGCCGGCTACAAGGCCGAGCTCCTCGGGACCGGCAAGACGCCCAAGCCCGACACCGACGCCGTCATCGTCGTCGGCGGCATCGGCAGCCTGCACCTGGTCGGCGCCGCGAAGAACGACCCGCAGGCGGTCGCGAAGATCAAGGCCGCGCTCGAGGCGACCCCGCACGTGAGCCAGGTGTTCGACAAGGCCGCCCAGCAGGCGATGCACATGAGCCCCCGCTTCGGTGAGCTCGTCATCGAGCCGGAGCCCGGCTGGTCGATTGGCGGCGACCCGGCGGGCGGCGTCGCCGGCCGTCACGGCGCCACGACAGAGCTGCACATCCCGCTGGTGCTCGCCGGCACCGGCGTCCTGCCCGGTGTGCACCCCGTCGACCCGCACCACGTCGACATCGCTCCGACGATCGCCGCGCTGCTCGGCATCCAGCCGCCGTCGGGCGCGCAGGGTCGGGTGCTGAGCGAGTCGATCCGCGACTGACGCCGGAGCGTCGCCGTGGCGGTGACCTCCACCGTCACGGCGACGCGTCGTCTCAGGACGTCCGCGCGGGCCACAGCGACTTCCCGTGGCTGCCGGGAACCTGGGCGAGCGACGTCTTGACATCCTCCCGGCCCTGAAGGGGCCGGGATTCCCACGGTTGCCCGTGGGGTTTCCTGTTTCATCGCCGACTGCCTTTCCGGGAGGTTTCCCTTGAGGTCTTACATCAGCTCGGCAGGCGTTTTACCTCTCCGCCAGCCCGGCGGCGAGGATGTTCTTGGCGGCGTTGATGTCCCGGTCGTGCTCGGCCCCGCAGCCCGGGCACGGCTCAGCGCGTCGATGTCCGTGAGTTAGAAGGCCTGAGACGCTCACTGGTGGCAGAACCGGGCCATCGTGAAGGGCGGGCCGGGCTGCGCGGTGGGCCGCCAGACCGGGTTCAGCGTGATCGCCAGGGCGGGTGCAAGCCAGGCATCTCCCAGCTTCTGGAGGGGGCCGAACTCGCGGCGGGGGTGGTTGACCTCGGCGCCGGCGAGGAAGCTGATCAGGACGTCGTTGGCGCTCATCCGGCCGATGATTCCCGCGTGGAAGGTCGGTACCTCGACCACAGGAATTCTGATCTTCTGGCCGGGCGGGGCCTCGGCCGCGGCCACGGTGGGCAGGAAGGCGACAACGCGTACGCCCGGGATCGGGCACAGGATCTGGAAGCGGTAGAAGGGCGCCCCGTCCAGCAGTGAGCGGACGAACGGCTCGTCGGGGGTGCTGCTGGCCCGGTTGCCGATTTTCGTCACCTGGAACATCACCCGCAGTAGCCACCCGGCTGCCAGCCCCCAACCGGTACTGGCGTCCGGCGGAGGATAGTAGGTGCGGCCGGCGCGGGTTAGCGGGCTGAACATTGCCAGCGCGTGCACCGGAGAGCCAGGCCGGTTCCGTAGGTAGGTGAGCGCCACTACCACTCCCTCGCTCTGTGCGATCAGGGCGATCGGTCGGCCGGTCCGCCGGTGTACCGCCTCGACCTGCGCGGCGAGCAGCTGTGCGCTGGACTCCAACGACCGGTGGGTGGCGTTCGGCCGGTAGGGCAGCGGGTGGCCGTGCGGGTCCAGGCCGACGTATGAGAACAGCTGGACGTTCGGGTCCGCTGCGGGCCGGCCGTCGTACGCGGAGTCGTGTCCGGCCAGCAGGATCACCGCGTAGGGAACCTGCGGCGGCAGCGGCCGGGTGAAGATCGGCGGTGTGAAGGTGTTGGCCTGGTTGCCGGGCTGGGAGAGCACCTGCGACGCCAGGGGAACGGCCAGGGCGAGCACCACGACGATCGGCACGACCGGCATCCGCGGCCACCGTACGCGCTTCTGCAGGACGGCCGCGTGCACCGTTTGCCGCCAGAGCAGGCCATTGAGCGCGCCGACGGCCGCGGTGACGAGTGGCGTCCAGACTTCCGGCGTGGTCCACACCAGCCCGCCGCCAACGGTGATCACCGCGAAGTCGAGTAGCGACCAGCCGACCAGTTCGGCCGATGGCAGTCCGCGCCACAGGCTTCGGCCCACCGACATCCGCTGCAGGAAGGGGGCGAGTATCAGCATCGGAATCAGTGAGGCGAACAGGAACCAGGACAGCGAGAGCACTGAAGCGGCGACCGCGTAGGCGGCGAACGGCAGGACGAGGACCGCCCCGAACGCGGCCACCCCGACGTTGCGCCGGAGCAGCGCCCGGCGCGGCGGCCGTGGGCTGTTCGCCGGCCAGGCCAGGCTGACGATCGCCGTGGTCAGCACTCCACGCAGCGCGATCAGGCCCAGCAGGCCGGAGCCGAACAACAGCCAGGTGTTGTGGTAGACGAGCAGCCAGCGCATGTCGTGGTAGGAGTCGTATGGCCAGACCGCAGTGCTCTGCGGCGCCAGCCCCTCGGCTGAGAGGAACCCGACCAGCACCAGCACGAGGACCTCGGCCAGCGGGACCGCCGCGGTGATCCCGAGCAGCGCCAGTAGTCGTCGGTGCGTTGGTCGCACGAGCCCTCCTCCAGTGCAGGCGGCGCTACCCCGACTCTCCCGCTTGCGGCGATCACATAGGGCTGAACGATCAGACCGGTCCGTCAGTCGCCCCTGCGGCGACCGCACCGACGACGCCGGCCCGTCGCCGGCCGAGGGGATCCGTCGGCGACGTGCCGCTGGGGTTGCTGGATGGGGCGGCAGGGGCGCGCGGGCCGCGAGGTGCGGCTACCGCGTCGTGAGGCCGAGATCGTCCTGGTCAACGTGGCATTGTCGTCGCCGCCGTCCGGCGATCAGACCTTTGCTCCGGCCAGGCCGGCCCGGCGGATGTACAGCGTCTTCTGCAGCACGACGGCCGGATTCGATGTGCAATCGGTAGACGAGGTGACCTGGTCTGTGACCGGGGCGGCCTCTCTGGGTGGCTCGCGATGAGCCGCCATCACGACGCTCTAGAAGCGCTAGACGCAAGCGCTCAGCGAGCGCAAAGCTTGTCGTTTAACCTGCCGTCCCGATGAGCTGCGAGTTTGGCTCGGGATCAGGCTGCGCACTGTGGACAGCAAGCGGCCTTGGCGTGCATGGATGTTGCTGAAAGACCGCGCAGCACCTCCTACAGGGGCTGGGCTGGCAGCCGGGACACCGCCTCGACATCCAGCCACACCGAGGGGTGCTCGTCATCGCCTCGGCAAA
Organism: Micromonospora sp. NPDC047740; assembly: GCF_043204735.1. Taxonomy (NCBI): domain Bacteria; kingdom Bacillati; phylum Actinomycetota; class Actinomycetes; order Micromonosporales; family Micromonosporaceae; genus Micromonospora; species Micromonospora sp. NPDC047740. Next base: position 25,469 of record NZ_JBIDCT010000029.1, on the reverse strand, counting down.
CGATGGGTCGGCACGGGGTGGGCAGCCGAGGGCAGCTGCCCCTTCCGGCTTCCGCACGGCGGATGTGCCGGATCGGAGTCCGGCCAGCCAGTACTGCTGGCCGCTCTGGTCGCCCATGACCTGATCGTTGTGCACTCGATCAGCGCCGTCGCTCGCCTGCTCGTCGAACTGCACGCCGAGGTGGCGGGAGGCGACCATGTCTGCTGATCCCGCCACGGTTGCCGCAGCCCGGCAGGTCCTGGCCCACCTTGGCGTCACCTTGGCCGATCTGGAGTCCGACGCCGGCGTGCTGGTGTCGCTGCCGACGGTCGCGGAGTATCTGCCGCGCGTGATCGCGGCGGCGGGCCCGGGTGCGAGACGGACCTACGGCACGTACTGGGAGCGCATGGCCGCCGCGTGGGGTGATTGGCCCCTGAACCGCGTCGCGGCCAGCGACATCGAGGCGATGAAACAAGAAATGATCGCTACGGCGCGATCGCGGCGTAACAGCCGCAACGGTCGGCATGCCGGCGAGCACGTCATCGCCGCCGCCCGCGCCTTCTACTTGGCCGCGATGGTGCGGTGCCGCGCTCGCGATACCTCCCGCTGGGAGTGCACGCCCAGCAGGTCCAGCAGCGCCAGCTGTCGCGGGTTGTCGAAGTCCACCGGCCCATAGGTTTCCGGCAGCCCCCAGCGTCGCCATCCCCAGCGCGAGCAGGAGCAGGCCCGGCCCGGGGAGGGGGAACAACAGTGCGCCGGCGACCAGCTGCACCCAGCCCAGCGCGGTGAACACGGTGCGCTGGCTGAACGGGCGACCCGGGCGGGCGGAGGACCGTGGGCCCGTCACCAGCGCGAGCTCGGCCGGCCGGCCGGGGGCGGTGGCCGGCGTGCGGAACGGCGGCCCACCGGGGATCTCCCGGTGGGCCGCCTGAATCTCCGTCATGGGATCCGTGTGTGACGCAAGGTCAGTCGACGTCGGTGCCGGGCAGGGCTGCGCCCGGCACATCCTTCGGCAGGTAGATCTTGGCGTCACCCGGGTAGGGCAGGTCCCAGTTGTGGGCGCCGTACCACGTGTACCGGTTCATCAGCTCCGGGTTCGCGTAGTCGGCCTGCGCCCACTTGCCGGTGAGGCGCTGCTTCGAGGCCCACTTGTCCCACGCCTCCGAGTAGGAGACGAAGCTCGCCGGGACGGGGCCCTGGAGGGCGGCCGCGTTGGCGCCGGTCGGCGTGTCGAGGCCGCACGCGGGCGCGGTCTTGATGTTCTCGGTCAGCGAGATGTTGTTGGCCTTCGCGGTGTACGGCGTGAGGTCGGCCTTGGGCGTGAAGGCGCCGTACATCGGGGTGGCCGCGGCGACCTTCTGGTTGAGCGGCTCCGCACCCAGGATCTGCTCGATGGTGCGGACCATGTTGATCTGGGAGTAGTAGGTCGAGACCGTCTTGCCGTGGACGGCGTACGGGCTGATGACCTGGATCGGGGCCCGGTGGCCGTCGACGTGGTCAGGGCCGGCCTGGCTGTCGTCCTCGACCACGAAGATCGCGGAGTCCTTCCAGTACGGGCTGTGCGAGATCGTCTCGACGATCTTGCCCAGCGCGAGGTCGCCACCGGCGACGTTCGACCGCTGGGACACCGGACCACCGGTGTGGTCGTCGGAGAGCCACACCATGTTGAACTCCGCCGGACCGTTCTTCTGGAAGTCGTCCTTCCAGATCTGGTAGCGGTACAGGTCGGGGATCTGCATGTCGAACGGGGGTGCGGTCGGCACGGTGATGTTGTTGAGCGAGGGGATCGGCGAGCCGTAGTTGCCCTTGAGCGCGGGGCTGGTCAGCTGCGCCGGGTCGCCGCCCTGGTCGACGTTCTGCGCGGCGCAGTAGTACTGCTGCCAGGTCGAGCCGGCCGGCTTGCCGCTGGAGGAGTAGACGAACTCGCCGAAGTTCTTGGCGGAGTGGCCGGCGGCCATCACGGCGGTCCACAGGAAGCCCGAGCGCTGGTGGCCCAGCACGTCCTCCTGGGTGTCGTAGCTGCGGACGTACTCACCCGCGCTGGACTCGGTGTACTCCGGGTTGTCGCCCTGCATCAGCCAGTTGTGACCCTCGGCGGAGTTCGTGCCGACGTCGTAGGTGTTGTCGTAGAGACCGAACTGCCGCGAGAGCGCGTGGATGTTGGGCGTGACCTGCTCGCCGAACTGGGCCAGCGACGGGTCGCCGTTGCCCTCGGGCATGTCGCCGTGGACCTGGTCGTAGGTGCGGTTCTCCTTGACCAGCATGAAGACGTGCTTGATCGGCGAGGGGTCACCGATGCGCCGGGGCACGGGCAGGGGCGCCACGTTGCTGCTGCGGACGGCGCGCTTGACGTCGCTGTCCGCACCGCCCCAGCCGTTCTGCTTGAAGACCTGCGGGGTGTAGGTGTCCCTGATCTCGCTGTCGGAGGGGAGGGTGAAGCGGGTCAGCGAGGCGGTCGTGGCGTGGGTGCCGTGACCGGTCGCCGGGGTGGTGCCGAAGCCCTGGTTGTAGGTGATGGCCGGTCCCCGGGCGTCGATGCCGCGACGGTTGGCCACGACGATCTGGTCGCCGACCGAGAAGACGTCCTCGGGGTAGTAGTCGGTCGGGACGAGGCCGACGTAGCTGACCGGGTCGAGCGCGCTCTCGCCGAGCTTGTAGACGGCGATCGCGTTGGCACGGCCGAGGCTGACCAGCAGACGGCCGTTGTACACGGCGATCGCGTCGGGCTCGTAGCCGACCTCCGAGCTCTGCCAGGGCTTGGTCTCGATCGTCTGGACGACCTTGTCCGTGGTGGTGTCGACCACCGAGATGGTGTCGTCGTTGGTGTTGGCCACGTAGAGCGCGCTGCCCTCGAGGTGCATGTCGGTCGGGTGGAGACCGACCTCGATCTGGCCGATGGGCGCCGCGGCGTTGGCCGTGTCGATGACGCTGAGGACACCAGTGGTCGAGGTGCCGAGCACCGGGTCCGCCGGGACGTTGGTGCCGTAGGACTTGATGGTGTCCTCACCCGGCTGAGCCAGGCGGCCGCCCTCGTCGCTGACGTAGAGCTTGGTGCCGACGAACTTCAGCTGACGCGGCGCGATGCCGACGGGGTAGGTCGCCTTGATGGTGCCCGCGACCGGGTCGATCGCGACGACGGTGTTCTGGCCGTTGACGGCGGCGTACAGCGTGCTGCCGTCGGGCGAGAACGTCATGCCGGCGGTGAGCGCCTGACGGGTGGGGCCGGTCAGGTTGGGGATGGCGATCTTGGTGCCGGCCGCCAGGGTGCCGTCGGCGTTGACCGGGAACCGGGTGATGCCGGTCGCGTTCGGCATGAAGAGGAACTTGCCGTCGGGGGAGTAGAGGGGGCTCTCCTGGCCGACGGTGTTGTCGGAGGGACGCAGGTTGGCGCCTGAGGCGGTGCCCGCGCGGAAGATCAGCTGGTAGGTCTCCAGGTCGAAGATCTGCAGCGAGATCGACCGGTCGTTGGCGGTCGCGGCCAGGAAGCGGCCGTCGGGGCTGATCGTGGAGCCCATGAACTTGCCGTAGTTGGTCACGAGCCGCTCGCCGAGCGGCTTGATGATCTGGTTGGAGGAGATCTGTAGGCCGTCGGTGTACTCCTCGCCGACCAGGTTCTTGCCGAAACCCCTGGTGGAACCGTAGGCAACACCACCCGTGATCGTGACCGCGAGGGCCACGCCGCCGGCCACGAGGCCGGTGGGCAACGAGCGCAGGAGGCGACGACGAGGCCGCTTCACGACGCGGTTGCGCCTTACATTCATCTGGTTTCCCTTCACTTTGTAGTTGCCAGCAGGTCGACGACTCCGTCGAACTGCCACAGCGGGTTCGGTCGGTCGCCCAGGGGGGTGGCGACCTGGAAGAACCCGTTGACCTCCTTCGGCCCGTCGCCGTCGGCGACGTACCGTCCGTCCGCGGTCACGTCGAGCTGGTAGATCGCGTTGCCGGTCGCGGTCGCACCAGGGAGGGTCCACGTCACGACGCAGCGCCAGTCGGCGCCCGGACCGTGGTCCTCGACGCGCTCCCCGGCCTTGTCGCACTTGGCCGTGGCGTGGAGCTGCTCCTTGGTGACCGCCTGCCGGTTGAGCTGCTCGGTCTGCAGGACGTACAGGTGCGAGAACGACGTCGCCAGCGAGGCCTCGAGCTTGGGCCGCTCGATGCCCGTGCCGTTGGCACCCGTGGTCACGGCGACGACCACGGTCGTGACCGCGGCCAGGCCCGCCAGCGGGGCCAGACCCGCGACCAGGAAGCGGCGGCCCATGCCGTCGTAGGCCAGGTCGGTGAAGTCGCGACGCACGAAGAGCCGGTAGGCGAGGTAGGTGGCCAGGGCCGTCCAGGCCAGGCTGACGGCGAGCCCGATCCACAGCGACCCGAGCTGACCTGGGGCCGTGAAGAGGCCGCGGTAGGTAATGAAGGCGTTCATCGGCGTCGCCACCCGGAGCGCCACCGGGACCGGCATCAGCTGGACACCTTCGAGGATGAGCGCGATGACCACCGGCATCAGTAGGCCCAGCGGGGAGCGCCCCAGCGCGACCGACCCGAGCAGGCCGACCGCGGAGAAGGCGAGCGTGGACGGGACGATGGCCAGCCAGCCGAGGAGGACCGTCCGGGTGAGCTCACCGGAGTCCATGATGTGCCCGTCCAGTCCCGGCATCGGCTGGGTGCCGAGCGCCAGCAGGCCGCCGGCCAGCGACGACACGAGGAGTGCGGCGAGAAGCGCCAGGGTGACAGTGAGCGCGGCCATCGCCTTGGACACGAAGATCCGGCGCGGCGAGCGCACCGCGACCATCAGGTGCCGCCACGTGCCGAGCCGGTCCTCGACGGCGAAGACGTCACCGGCCACGAGACAGGTGAGCAGGGGCAGCACCAACGTGCCCATGACGTCGAGGATGACCAGGGAGCCCGCCCAGCCGGACTGGTTCATCCAGCGGCCGTAGACCGCGTCGGCGGGAAGGGAGGTCTGCTGGCTGATCACCGCCGTGTAGATGGCCGGGGCGAGCAGGCACGCCAGGAAGACCAGCCGGACGCGCCACTGCGAGACCAGCTTGACCAGCTCGAACGTGTAGCAGCGGCTCACCGCCACGGGCTGTGGCTGCGTGCGGACGGGGGCATCGACGATGGCCGCGGTCATCGGGAGGTCTCCTGGAGGTCGGGGGTGGAGCCAGGGCTGATGCCGGCGTCTGGGCCGGGGTCGGTGTCGGCGTCGGCGCCGGTGAGCGCCAGGAAAGCGGCCTCCAGAGGGGGCACAACGGGGCCGAGCTCGCGGATCGCGATGCCCGCGCCGACGAGCCGGGCGACCAGGTCGTCGAGGGCCGGCTCCGGGCCCCGCACGACGACCGACTGGTCGTCGTACTGCGACTGCGACTTCCGGCCCGCGACCTGGCTCAGGCCCGGGATGTCGGCGGCGAGCCGGCGTGCGCCGTCGGCGTCGGTCGTGACGAGCCGGTAGTCGAGCTCGCCGCTCTCCGTGGCCAGCTTGTGCACCGGGCCCGAGAAGACGACCCGGCCGGTGGACAGCAGGGTGACGTCGTCACAGAGCGCCGCGAGGTCGTCCATGCGGTGACTGGAGAGGACCACGGTGCCGCCGGCCTCGGCGAGGTCGGTGAGGACCTGGTGGACCTGTCGCTTGCCGGCGGGGTCGAGGCCGTTGGCCGGCTCGTCGAGGACCAGCAGACGCGGCTCGCCGAGCAGGGCGGCGGCCAGCCCGAGGCGCTGCCGCATGCCGAGCGAGAAACCGCGGACGCTGTCACCCGCCACCTCGGTGAGCCCGACCCGGTCGAGCAGCTCGTCGACGTCGGCGGAGCGGCCGGCGCCGCTCCGCAGGGAGACCAGGGCCGCAAGGTTCTGGCGCGCCGTCAGCTCGGGATACAGACCGGGGCCGTCCACGAAGCCCGCGACGCCGCCGGGCACCGACAGGATGCGCCCGACCGGTGAGCCGAGGATCTCCAGCGAGCCGCCGTCGGCCACCGCCAGGCCCAGCAGCATGCCCAGGAGAGTGGTCTTGCCGGCGCCGTTGGGCCCGACAAGCCCGTGGATCTGCCCCTCGGGGAGGTCAAGATCGACCCCGTCGAGGGCGATGACATCGCCGAAGGTCTTGGTGATGCCGCGCGCACGAACGGCAGCAGCTGGTTGCATCGGGGTCTCGTCCCATCCGGCCGCGAGCAGCCAAAAACAGTTGCCAACTCCAACTTCCTTCGACGGCGAACCTAAGGAGCCCAGACGACCTGACCCGATCGATTTGCTGAACGTATTGCAAACGTCCAACCAAACGCCTAGGAGGTCGCGCAAATAGGTCAGACGGGCTGCCCGACATCGATGCGAGCAGGTCATCGAGTGTCTCCCGTAGCGGCTGCAGGTCGAGGGTGTGGTTCGCGATGGCCTCCTGCACCCAACATCACCGCTAGAGCACGAGCAGTTCGGCCAGGTCGTCAGGTCGGGCAGCGGTCAGCCTCAGTCCCTCGACGGGCCCGGAAGTGCTGGTGTCTTTCCGGCGCCTGCTGATAGCGCTGCCGGCACGGCTCGGCCGGGACCTGGCCCGCGACTCGGGGCTGTCACCGGCGGACTACGAGGTGCTGAGCACCCTGTCGGAGGAGCCAAACCGTAGGTGGGCGCTCAAGGACCTCGCCGCCAAGATGGAGTGGTCGCGCAGCCGGCTGTCCCACCACGCGGCCCGCATGCAGGGCCGGGGACTCATCGACAAGGAGCCCGATCCGCAGGACGCGCGGGGCTGCATCCTGCACCTGACCGACGACGGCTTCAGGATGCTGGAGGAAGCCGACCCGCACCATGTCGTCTCCGTAGGCGCCTGCTCGGTATGGCTTGCCCGGACCGTTCCGGCCGGGTGACCGAACGCGGGCTGCTGCGCGCGCTGGGCTGGACCCGGGTCACCGCATCAGCATCGATCCGCACGCCGGGATGCTGGTCGTCGCCTCGGCGCTGGCCGGGCCGCACGTGGTGGGCAGCCGGGGGGAGCTGCCGCTACCGGCCAGCGCACGGCAGATGTGCGCCATCGCGGCTGGGCAGCCGCTGCTGCTCGCCGCCCTGGTCGCCCATGACCTGCTGGTGATCCACCCGGCCAGGACCGTCGCGCGGCTGCTGGCCGACCTGCATGCCCAGGTGATCGGAGTCCCCAATGACAGCTGATCCTGCCCGTGTCGCCGCCGCCCGGCAGCTGCTGGCTCACCTCGGTGTCACCCTCGCCGATCTGCAGGCCGACTCCGGTCTACGCCTGCCGACCCGTCGGCCAAGCCCGCACGTTCCGGGCAGGCGGGGCTCAGGTTGACGCGAGGGTGGCCGCGGTCGAGCGCGCGGCGCGGAGTACGGCGTTCACGCTGGCGGTGAGGACCGACCGGTCTCGCCCTGCGGCCCAGTGGGGGCCGCAGCTGTTGCGGTATTCGATGAGGGTCAGCGCTTCGCTGTCGCTCCCAGTCGTGAGCGAGGACTGGTGGAGGGAGAGGATCTCGACGCCGATGTGCTGCTCCTCGAGCAACTGGGTGGTGGCTTCGACGGGGCCGATGTCGTCGTAGATGCCCTTGTGCTCGACTCCGTCGATGCGCAGGCTGACGGTCGTACGTCTGATGCCGTCGTGGCTCACGGATTCGAGGTCGACCAGCTCGATCCCATCGGCGTCGGAGGTCAGGTAAACGGATTCGAACAGCTCGAGCAGCTGTGGTGGCTCGATCTCGAGCCCGGTGGTGTCGGTACGTTCCTGAACTCGGCGGGCGAAGTCGATCTGGAGACGGCGGGGCAGCTCGATCCCGAACTCGGTCTCCAGCAGGTAGGCGATGCCGCCCTTGCCGGACTGGGAGTTGACGCGGATGACCGCGTCGTAGTTCCGCCCGATGTCAGCGGGGTCGATGGGCAGGTAGGGCACCCGCCACTCGATGTCTCGCTCCGGGCGGTTCTCGGCTGCTGCGCGGTTGCGGTGTTCGGCGAAGCCCTTCTTGATCGCGTCCTGGTGGGTGCCGCTGAACGCGGTGTGCACGAGGTCGCCGACGTAAGGGTGCCGCGAATGCACTTCGATGCGGTTGCAGTACTCGACGGTGCGGCGGATCTCGTCGATGTCGGAGAAGTCGATCATCGGGTCGACCCCTTGGGCGTGCAGGTTCAGAGCCAGGGCGGCGATGTCGACGTTGCCGGTGCGCTCTCCGTTGCCGAAGATGCATCCCTCAACGCGCTGCGCGCCCGCGAGGACGGCTAGCTCGGCGCAGGCGATGCCGGTACCGCGGTCGTTATGGGGGTGGACCGAGAGGATCACCGCGTCGCGTCGGGCGACATGTTTGTGTATGTGCTCGATCTGGTCGGCGTACACGTTGGGGGTGGCGATCTCGATGGTGGCCGGCAGGTTGAGGATCACCGGACGCTCCGGAGTCGCGTCCCACAGCTCGGTCATGGCGTCACAGACCTCGATGACGTACTCGGGCTCGGTGAGGTTGAAGACCTCCGGGGAGAACTCGAACCGTACGTTCGGCAGGTGACCCGCGAGATCGAGCACATCGCGGCCACCGGCGAGGATCAGCTCACGCAGTTCGTCGCGCCCCTTGTCGAGCACAACGTCGCGCCAGGTCGGAGCGGTCGCGGTGTACATGTGGATGACGACCGGGTTGGGGATGCCGCGAATCGAGTCGACGGTCCGCTCGATCAGGTCGCGGCGGGCCGGGGTGAAGACCACGATCGTGACATCGTCAGGGGCGATATCCGACTGTGCGATGAGACGCACGAAGTCGAAGTCCGTTTGTGACGCCGAGGGGTAGCCGATCTCGATCTCCTTGTACCCCATCGCGACCATCAGCTCGAAGAACCGGCGCTTGCGGGCAGGGTCCATCGGCTCGGGCAGGGCCTGGTTGCCGTCACGCAGGTCGACCGGGACCCACAAGGGCGCCTGGGTCAGGCGGCGGCTGGGCCAGTCGCGTTCGGTGAGTGGGACCTCGACCCGCGTGTAGACGTCGCGGTAGCGGTGCGAAGGCATCTGGGAGGCGCGCTGGCGGTTCCATGCGGGTGCGTCAGACGGGACCGGCCCTGCTGGCGTGCTGATGCCGGGAAATGTGGACATGCTGCGGTTCCTTCTCCTGGTTGGGTGAACCGGCGCGTTCGTCGACTCCACGGAGGGGAGCCGGTTCGACTAGGCCCCGCCGTGGCGGCGAAGGAGAAGTACCTGCGGGATCAGCACGCCATCACGTTAACACAACTCCTCGGACAAGTAGACAGGCAGACAGGTAGGATGTTCGTCATGCACGACGAACGGGCCAATGCTGCCTCCGAAGTTCCGCGACTTCGCGTCTTCGTCGCGGGCGCGACCGGAGCGATCGGATCTCGCCTTCTACCGTTGCTCACCCAGGCGGCCACACGGTGGCGGGAATGACCCGTACCGCAGCGAAGGCCGAGCTGGTCCAGGCGCTCGGTGCGCAGCCGGTGCTGTGCGATGTCTACGATGCAGCGGCGCTCACGACTGCCACAAGCGACTTCCGACCCGACCTCATCCTTCACGAGCTCACCGAGCTCCCCGACACCGTCGAGGAACTGCCGGTACGGCGGACCGACAACCCACGCATCCGCATCGCCGGGACACGCAATCTCATCGCTGCCGCCACCGCCGCTGACTGCGGGCGACTCTTCGCGCAGAGCGTCGCCTGGGAACTGCCACCCTGCGACGGTGCCAACGCGGTCCGGGCTCTCGAGGACGCCGTTCTCGGCTTCGGCGGCGTGGTGCTGCGATACGGCCAGTCCTACGGACCCGGGACCTTCTACCCCAACGTCCCGCCGGTCGGCCCGCCCATCATCCACATCGATGCCGCCGCTGAACGCACGATCGTCGCACTGGATCGGCCTACCGGCATCCTCACGATCACCGACAACACCGCCACGTCGGACTGAGAGGGTCACAGCTCATGAAACAGGTACAGCGAACCTCACTGGCCGACCAGGCGGCGCGACTCCTTCTCGAGCGGATCCGCTCGGGCGAGTGGCAGATCGGAGCCAAGCTTCCCGGCGAGACGACGTTGGGTCCTCAGCTCGGCGTCGGCCGTTCGACGGTTCGAGAAGCGATCCGACAGCTGGCCGGGCGGGGCGTGCTCCAGACTCGGCAGGGTGCCGGCGTGTTTGTTACCGCGCTCGACGTCCGTGAGGACTGGGACGTGGTACTGCGGCAGGCAGACATCGCTGCGGTCATCGAGGGCCGCATCGCCATCGAGACCGAGGCTGCAGCCCTTGCTGCGCAGCGGCGTACCGCATCGGACATACGCGCGATGCGACGCGCCCTCGCACAACGCATCACAGGAGGGCAGACCATCGAGGAGTACGTCGATACCGATATGGCAATGCACCGCACCGTCGTGGCCGCGGCCCATAACAACGTCCTACTGGAACTCTTCGACGGATTCGTGCCACGGGTCCGCCAGGCGATGATCGACATGCTCAACCTGCAACCAGCCGGCACGCCCTGCGACTCCGACGCATCAGGCAACGACCAGGAGGCACACGCCGCACTCGTGCAAGCCATCGCCGACCGCGAGCCCACCGCGGCCGCTCAGCTGAGCCGGGCCCACCTCGCCTCACTGAAGGCGGCGCTGGCGTGAGGACCGACGTCGCAGCCAGCAGACGGCCGGTCGTCGAGCTCGCCGAGGTCACGTTCCGGCGCGGCGAGCGCACCATCCTCGACTCGATCAGCTTCGCCGTGCATCCGGGCGAGCACTGGGCCTTAACGGCCCAACGGTGCTGGCAAGAGCACGATCCTCTACCGGCCGGGGTGGAGGCGGGCGGCGTCGAGCTTAGCCAGGAACGCCGGCCGGCGCCGGTGCTGTCCACGCAACTCGTCCAGGTATTTGGCGAACTGGTCGGTCTCGCCGGTGGCCGCGTATGCGTCACGCAGATGGCAAATCAGCGTGATGGCTGTGTCGTAGCGGCGCTTGTCATGTGAGTCCAACAGGTGGGCGTTGACGAGTGCCCGGTAGGGCTCGCGCACGTCGGCCGGATGGCTCTGTTGCCGACGGCGCAGGAGTTCGACGCGTTGCCGGGTGGGCAACTCGTCCAGGCGTGCGAGCCCGGTGTGCCAGGCCTCATCGTCACGGCCGGTACGGTGCAGCGCGTCGATCAGGTGGGGCAGGTAGCCGGGCTGCTGGGCGACGCGGTCGCGTACCACGGTCAGCGCCCACTCGGTGTGGGTTTCATCGCGGTCGGTCTCGGCCACCGTCGCCAGCAGTGGCCGGAGGTTGTCGATGGTCGGCTGCTCGTCGAACGCAGCCCGACGCTCGGCCACCGCGGCGCGCGGTTCGCCGGTCTCGATCAGCAACCCCACCAGCAGGTCACGCAGCCGCGCGGATTGGTGGCCGGTGGGGTGTTCGGCGAGTCCACGTCGCGCCCAGTCGATTGCGTCGGCGGGTCGTCCCGCCTCGGCCAGCACCCGTACGACGCGCTCGTACTGGTCGGCGCTTACCAGGTGCTCCGCCAGCACGGCCACGTACCGGTCCACGTCGCCGGAGACCTCGGCGAGCTGCTCGCGTAGGTGCCGTGCCGTCCACTGCTGGTGCCAGTTGTCGGGATCCGCTACCGAGGCACGCTGCTCGACCAAGCGGGTCACCTCGGCCAGGCCTTTCGCCCCGAGAGCCGGCGCCCACTCGCGCAGGATCACGTCCGGCCAGCCAGGGCCGTCGCAGACGAGCCGGACCAGCCACGCGGCCAGGCCAGTGGGTCGTGGCGGTGCCGCCCGGCACGCCCGGGCGTAGAGCTCCATCAGATAGGCGAGGTCGTTGCCGAGTACCCCGGAGGAGCTGTCCATGTACATCAAGGCGGTCGTCATCCGATCGACTGCCTTGCGCAGCACCTGCACCGCGACCGCCGCGTCACCCGCGTCGATCAGCCGGGCGCAGCGGTCCGCGACCTCACGTGCCGTCTGCGAGTAGGCCTGCCGGCCCGCGTACGGGTCACGACGGCGATCCCGCCGCAACCGATCCACCAGCACAGTCAGCTCATTCTCGTTCCCTGCGCTCACCGGGTACATCACACCAGAACTTCCGCGAGGACCTAGGGCAGGTTGGCGGTGAGTTCTTCGCGCCATTGCGCGAAGCGTCTGCGCATTTCGCTGATATGGGCGGGGTGGGCGCCGTAGGCGGCGAAACGTCGGTCCGGGTACCGCTCCAGCATGCCGAACAGGTCCGCCAGGATGCGCCGGTCGAATCCCGCGTCGGATTGTTCGGCCAGCTCGCACAGCCGTGTCCGGGTGTAGCGACCGGTCATGAGGGCCGCGTCGATGCCCAGGAAGTCTCGGGGCTCGGCGCGTGTACAGGGCGGACATCTTGCCCGCGACGACGTCGTCGGCGTGCAGCACCGGCCCGACGTCCATCATCACCGGCGGCAACGCGCGCCAGTTGGCCGCCAGTTCGACCTTGTACGGATGGGCAGGTTGAGCGGGATCGGTGACCGCGAGCCGGGCGAAGGTGTCGAACTGCTGCGTCACCTCGACGGAATACCCGCCGTCGCGGTAGCCGTCGACTACCGCGTCCACTGCTGCGGCGAACTCGCTACGACGCTCCCACGCCGTGAACAGGTCGATGTCCTCGCTGGGGCGGTCGAGGATGCCGTGGGCCTGCACGGCGTAGCCACCGGCCAACGCGAACCCGTAGCGGGCAGCGACCCGCAGCCCGATCTCCGCCAAGCGGAGGTGAGCCTGATCCACCCTTACCCGGCCAGCGTCTGCGGCGGGGTGCTTAGCTCGGGAAAGCGTGCCTGCCACAACGCCCGCAGCCGTGCCGGGAGCCACAAGCTGGGCCACAAACGGCGCAAAGTCGGGCCATGCAACCACCGACGCAAGTCGTCGACCGAATTGGCCTGGTTCAGCACCGTCTGGTACATCAGCTGCAGATCACCGGCGTCGTCCAAGTCGTAGGTGCTGTCGCCGGACCAGTCCAGCCACCGATCCAGCGTCACCACACCGCGAACCGGACCGCGCAGGTCGGACAGGGTGGCGGCGACCACGAAGTGCCGCTGGTCCACATACCGTGACCCAGGCGGTGCGCCATTGCCGCTGGCCATGTCTCTACCTCCCGCCCAGATCGTACGTCTGAGCGGCGCCACGACATCGACCTGCCGGCCATCTGATCTCCCGGGACCGGCCTGCCCTGCGGCCTGATGATCATCGCTGGCAAGGACGAACACACGCGTGCCGATCCGCACTAGACGCGGGTCAGGCTGCCGCCGCTCGCGGGGTTCGAAGTTCTCGCGCCGGACGTCGGCAGCCTCCGGTCGACCATGCCGGGCCGCAGTCCGCTCGTGCCCGAGCCGACGGGGCGGACGGACCGGGTGGCGCTAAGCACTGCCCACCTTGCGGCAGGATACGCTCGCGGCTGCCCGGGCCAGATGTGGTGGAGGTGACCTTGGCGCGGCGGCTGCTGACCGAGGACGAGGAGTCCGTGCGCGTGGCGGTGGGTACACGGTTGTTCGTCCAGGCACGGACCCACCTCAATCGCGGCGAGCTGGTCGACGGGCGCCGTTGCATTATCGGATCGGCGGACGTGTTGAACCCGTGCCGGGTCCGCGATCAGATCGCGTGGGTGAGTTCGGTGAACGCAGCAGCGACCCGCAGAGCGGGCGGGGTGTCGACGGCGAGGTTGTGGGTGTGGTCCTAAACGCCCTGCAGGAGGCACACCAGGAAGAGCGCGCCGCCGCGGAGCGAACTCGCCCGCCGGAGGACCTCCGTGATCCCGGTGAGCCGTCGGTCCGCGAGCAACTGGCCCGGGTGCACGCGATCGTCGCTGATCTGGAGCGGCGGCTGCCGGAGGCCGGAGTTGGCGAGCCGCGCCGTCCAACTCGCGAGCGACGGCGAGTCGGCAGCCAACCGGCCGGGCGCCGATAACCGGGAAGGGCCAGAGCCTCCCGGCGAGCGGCGGTCAGGGAGCGTCGACGACCTCGCGTCCGAGAGGCCAGAACGCAGCGGGCACGAGTTTGAAGTTGGCGATGCCAAACGGGATCCCGATGATCGTGAAGCAGAGCATGACGCCGGCGACGATGTGGGACAGGGCCAGCCACCAGCCGGCCAGGACCACCCAAAGGATGTTGGCCAGTCCGGAGGCGACGCCTGCGCCCGGCTTTGGTACGAGGGTGCGGCCGAAGGGCCACAGAGAGTAGACGGCCAGGCGCAGAGAGGCGACGCCGAAGGGGATGGTGACGACCAGCAGGAAGCAGATGAGGGCGGCGATGCCGTAGCCGGCCGCGAGGACGATGCCGCCGCCGAAGATGAGCCAGAGAACGTTCAGCACGAAGCGAATCACGCCTACAGCATGAACAACGCTCGCCACCGGTCGCCTGGACCCCCGGTTGCTGCTGATTGTCGGGGCCAGGAAGGGATTCGGCTAGCCGCGTGCAGGGCGAGGACGCCCGGGCATGGCGGCATCGCTGGCCAGGAGCAGGATGCCTTCCAAGCCGAGACCGCCCGGCCGTAGGTCTGGCGGATGGGGCGGCTCCGGTGGAGTGCGGGTACCGCTACGGTGGATGTCCCGGAGGGCCCGAGGTGAGGGAGGCGTTGAACAGTCCGTGGGCGGCTATGGCGTGCAGGTCACGCTGGTGCTCGTGCTGGTGTTGGTGAACGCAGTGTTCGCGGGCAGCGAGATGGCGTTGGTGTCGCTGCGTGAGAGCCAGTTGCAGCGCTTGGAGCGCGCCTCCCGCGGCGGGCGGGTTCTGGCGAAGCTGGCACGGGATCCGAACCGGTTCCTGGCGACGATTCAAATCGGTATCACCCTCGCCGGCTTCCTGGCGTCCGCGGCCGCGGCGGTGTCGCTGGCCGCACCCCTGGTGAAGCCCCTGGGCTTTCTTGGCTCCGCAGCGGAGCCGGTGTCGATTGTCGTGGTGACGATCGTGCTGACGTTCGTCACGCTCGTCCTCGGCGAGCTGGCGCCCAAGCGCATCGCGATGCAGCGTGCCGAGGGGTGGTCGCTGCTGGTCGCCCGACCGCTGGACTCGCTGTCGGCGTTCTCCCGGCCGGCGGTCTGGTTGCTCGGCAAGGCCACGGACATGGTCGTCCGGCTCGCCGGGGGTGACCCGCGTGCCCGGCGGGAAGAGGTCACCACCGAGGAACTGCGGGACATGGTCGCCGCGCAGCGGAACCTGACGCCGGAGCATCGGATGATCATTTCCGGGGCGTTCGAGGTGGCGGAGCGGATCCTGCGGGAGATCCTCGTGCCGCGCCGGGACGTGGTCACCTTGTCGGAGTCGTTGTCCGCGCCGGAGGCGTTGCGGGAGTTGGGTAAGTCGGGGCAGACCCGCGCGCCGGTCGTCGGCCGCGGTGGCCTGGACGACACGGTTGGTGTGGTGCACCTGCGGGACCTGCTCGACCAGGAAGGTCCGGTCGCCGACCATGTCAGCCCGGCGCTGTATCTGCCGGAGACGCTGAAGGTCACCGAGGCGATCCGGGAGATGCGTCAGCAGCGGCAGCAGTTCGCCCTGGTCGTCGATGAGCGCGGGTCGATCGACGGGATCGTCACGATGGAGGACCTGGTCGAGGAGATCGTCGGGGAGATTTACGACGAGACCGACCGGGATGTCCAAGCCGTCGTCAAGGCGGCGGACGGGTCGCTGCTGCTGCCCGGCGGGTTCCCGCTGCACGACCTGACGGACATCGGCGTCGACCTCGACGAGGAAACCCTGGAGGCGGGCGACTACACCACGGTCGCCGGTCTGATCCTGGCTCACCTCGGGCACATCCCGAAGACGGCGGGAGAGATCGTACGGCTGCCCGGGCTCACCGCAGAGGTGGTGGAGGTGACGGGTCGGGCCATCACCCGGGTGCGCCTTCGGCCCGTTCCCACCGATGAGGTCGGCGAGGACGAGGCCTGATCGTCGCTAGGACACCCATGGTCGACCGGGCCCGGCGTTGGCGGTGCGACCGAAGGGGGCACGAGGTGGCGGGACACGGGTCGGTCCTCTGGCGCGCGGGGGCAGTAGCCGCTGCCGCAGTTCTGGTTGTTGCGTCCGGTTCGGGTCAGGCGGCGGCGAGTCCGTCGCCCACGCCCACGGCGTCGCGGGGGACTCCGGTTTGCCAGGTGCGGGACAGCCGGCTGACTGAGATCTCCGGGATGGTCGTCACCGAGACGGGGTTCGTCGTGGTCAACGACAGCGCCGATGAGGAGCCGCGCCGCCGGATCTTCTTCCTCGACGCCGGCTGCAAGGTGGTCCGCACCGTGCGTTACCCCTCCCGCCCAAGGGACACCGAGGACCTGGCTATGGGCGCCGACGGGACGCTGTGGGTCGCCGACATCGGCGACAACGACCGCTCCCGGGAGACCGTCGCGCTGTGGAAGTTGCCGCCGGGCGGTGACCGGCCGGTGCTGCACCGGATGACGTACCCGGACGGCCCGCACGACGCGGAAGCGCTCCTCATGGCCGGCGACGGCCGGCCGATCATCGTGACGAAGCAGGGCGGCACAGCCGGCCTGTACGCCGCGACCGGCGACCTGAAGCCGGGCGCGACGGTGCCCCTGGAGCAGGTCGGGCAGGTGAGTCTGCCGCGCACCACCACCAGCAACCCGTTTTCCTTCCTCGGCCGTGCCGTGGTGACTGGTGCCGCTACGGCGCCGGACAGGCGCCGGGTGGTGCTGCGTACCTACGCCGACGCGTTCGAGTTCGACGTCGTCGATGGTGATGTCGTTGCCGCACTGACCGGCGGCACCCCTCGGGTCGTCCCGCTGCCCGACGAGCCCCAGGGCGAGTCGATCACCTACAGCCGAGACGGACGGTTCCTGCTCACCGTCTCCGAAACCGCCGACCAACCGCCGGGCACGAAGCCCACAGTCCTGCGCTATCCCGTGCCGGCGGTCGCCCAGGCAGCCTCGTCGAGCGCAGCCAGGCACACCCCCACCCCCAGCGCCGCCGCAAGGGGTGCGTCAGCAACCGAGGGCCGAGTGAGGGCGCTGATCGGCGCGGTGGGCGCGGTCGGTCTGGTCCTGGTCGTCGCGGGGTTGCTCGGCATGGCTCGGTCACGCCGTACCGGCAAGCGGTAGGGGCTCGAGGGCGCCGCCGCGAAACGAACTGCCGCGGGAGGAGGACTTGAGCTCCCCCGCTCCGGGTTCACGAACGCGACACTACCTTACGGTAACTGAGCGAACGCACTCAGCTACTTTCAGGTTGTTTTGTTAGGTTTCTCGGCCAGCGGCATCCATTATGGACGCCAGTGATCTTGTTGCGTTACGAGGGTTCGAGGGAGACGTAGTGGTGTTCAAGAAGATGCTGGGCGCGTTCGGGGTGGGCGGACCCAGCGTCGACGCGGTCCTGTCCAATCCCAACACCCGCCCGGGACTGACGCTGGGCGGGCAGGTGAACCTCGTCGGCGGCAGCCATGACGTGCAGATCGACCAGGTCACCGTCGGGTTGGTCACCAGGGTGGAGATGCAGGGCGCGGGGGAGGAGTACGACGCGTTCGTCGAGTTCCATCGGGTCGGTGTTGCCGGCGGGCTGCTGCTGCGGGAGGGGCAGCACCTGTCGCTGCCGTTCCAGCTGGCGATGCCCTGGGAGACGCCGGTGACCAGCCTGTACGGGCAGCAGCTGCACGGCATGACCATGGGCCTGCGCACCGAGGTGGCCATCCGCGGCGCGGTGGACAAGGGCGACCTCGATCCGGTGTACGTGCACCCGCTGCCGGTCCAGGAGCGCATCCTCGAGGCATTCGGTCGGCTCGGGTTCCAGTTCAAGGGCGCCGACCTGGAACGCGGCCACATCTATGGCCTGCACCAGAGCCTGCCCTTCTACCAGGAGATCGAGTACTTCCCGGCCCCGCAGTACGCGCAGGGCGTCAACGAGGTCGAGTTGACCTTCGTCACCAACGAACACGGCGTCGACGTTGTGCTGGAGTTCGACAAGCGCGGTGGCCTGTTCAGCGGCGGACACGACTCCTACGGCCGCTACCAGGTCGCCCACGCCGACGCCGACCGCGTCGACTGGACCGCGCAGGTCGACGGGTGGGTCCGCCAGGCCCTCGACCAGTACCAGAGCCTGCGCGCCAGCCACGGCTACGGCCAGCCCGCGCACGGGTACGGCATGCCGGGTGGCTACCCGCCTCCTCCACCGCCCGGCTACCGCCAGCCCGGCTACGGGCACGCCGCCTACGGGGCGCCCGGCTACGGCCACCCCGGCGGCCACTACAAGGAAGAGCACCACCATGAGCGGCACGGCTCCGGCATGGGCGGCATGGTCGCGGGCATGGTCGGCGGCGCGGCGCTCGGCTTCGCCGGCGGCATGATCGCCGAGGAGGTCTTCGACTCGTTCGGCGACGACGAGGGTGGCGAGGACGAAGGCTGACCCCAGTGAGTCCCTTGTGGACTTGCCCGCACGGGTGATGATCTAATTCAACCCGGTTCGCCGGATGTAGCCGGAAATGCCAGGCTACGTGGAGAAGGAGTGTTCATGCCCGTTACCGCCGATCTCACCACGCTGGTCGACAAGGCCTACCAGGACAAGAGCCTGACCGAGTTGGTCGACGCCCCGGTGTCCGCCCTTGCCGGCGTCAGCGACGGTGGTGCCAAGCTGCTCAAGGAGGCGCTGGGCATCGTCACGATCGGCGACCTTGGCCGCAACCCGTACTTCCGTACCGCCAGCGCCCTGGTCGCCCTGGCCAAGTAACACACTCTCCCGGCGATGCCCGGGCGGCCAGGTCCCGTGGCCGCCCGGGCATCCGCCCATTCCGACAGCGGTTTAGCCACCTTGCGGGACTGGGCAACGCTGGACGCAGACACCCGCCTGGGAAGGGACGCTCTCGTGGAAGTTACCGGCATCTTCACCGCGATCATCATCGGTCTCATCATCGGCGCGCTGGGCCGGCTGGTCGTACCCGGTAAACAGAGCATCCCGATCTGGCTGACCCTGCTCATCGGCGTGGTCGCCGCGCTGCTCGGCACCCTCGTCGCCGGGGCCTTCGGCGTCGCCGACACCCGCGGCATCGACTGGATCGAACTGGCTCTCCAGGTCGCCTTCGCCGCGATCGGCGTGTCGGTCGCGTCCGGCGCCTACGGCCGCCGCCGCTGACACGAGCCCTGACGCCGGCCCGTCCATCCCTGGGCGGGCCGGCGTCCTGCGCCCGCCGATATGCGGCCATCCGCTGACCGGACCGGGCGGGTTCGCTGGCACACTGGTCACCCCATCTGACCCGCTCATGAAAGGACTACGCCGATGGCGGCGGAGGGCAGCACCAAGGCCGTGGTGACGGCGCTGGCGGCGAACCTGGGTATCGCGATCAGCAAGTTCGTCGCCGCGGCGATCACCGGTTCGGCGTCGATGCTCGCCGAGGGCGTGCACTCGGTGGCCGACTCGACCAACCAGGCGCTGCTGCTCGTCGGCGGCAAACGCGCCCGCCGCACCCCCACAGCCCTGCACCCGTTCGGCTACGCCCGCGAACGCTACATCTACGCGTTCCTCGTGGCGATCATCCTGTTCACCCTTGGTGGCCTCTACGCCCTCTACGAGAGCTGGCACAAGATCAGCCACCCGCAGGAGCTGTCCTCCCCGCTGATCGCGGTGGCCGTGCTGCTGATCGCCATGGCCCTCGAGGGTTACGCCCTGCGCACCGCTGTCGCCGAGGCCAACCGCACCCGCAACGGGCAGGGCTGGATCGCCTTCGTCCGCCGCGCCCGCGCCCCCGAACTGCCGGTCATCCTCCTCGAAGACGCAGGGGCGCTGCTTGGTCTGGTCCTGGCGCTGCTCGGCGTCGGGCTCAGCATCATCACCGGCAACGGCATCTTCGACGGCATCGCCACCGGCTGCATCGGCCTGCTGCTGGTCAGCATCGCCGTCATCCTTGCCACCGAGATCAAGAGCCTGCTGATCGGCGAGTCGGCCCTTCCCGAGGAGGTCGCCGCCATCCACACCGCGCTGCTGTCCACGCCGGGCGTGGACCGGGTGATCCACCTGCGCACCATGCACCTCGGACCCGAGGACCTGCTCGTCGCCGTCAAGATCGCCGTTGACGCGACCGACAACGGGGCAAGCATCGCGGCCACCATCGACGACGCCGAAGCACGCCTGCGCCAGGCGCTGCCGGCCGCCCGCGTCGTCTACCTCGAACCCGACATCGATCGTGTCACGGTGACCGCCTGACCGGTGTCCAGCGGGCACGAAAGGAACCTCCAGACCCCGGCCGCGACGGAGACATGCCGTCTGGCCGGGGTCTGTCCGCTGCTGGGAACGACGAAACGGGTGCCGTCAGCGACTGGACGAAACCAGACCGGCGGGTGTGGCGATGTCGTCTCCCACCCGGCGGGCCCACCGGCCGGCGGCGATCCCGTAGCCGATGGCAAGAGCCGCGAACCCGAGCGCTGCGCCGGCCAGCAACCCCGCCGACCGCCCATCATCCGGCAGGAACCGTGACACCCCCACCATGCCGGCAGCGTAGGCAAGGTTGAACAGGGTGTCGTTAACCGCGAACACCCGCCCCCGGAACGCGTCGGCGCACTCGTGCTGCACCATCGTGTCCACCACGATCTTGACACCGTGACCGGCCAGGTTGACCAGCAGCACGAGGATCACCAGCAGCGGCGAGGCGAACGGTAGCCCGAACACCGGCACCGCCACCGCCAGCGCCCCGAGCAGACCGGTCACCCACCGCCAGCCGCCGATCCGTCGCGACACCGCCGGCGTCACCACCGCGGCGAGCAGCACCCCGATCGCCCCTGCCGCGAACACCAGACCCAGCTGCGCCGACACGTCGGCCACGTCGGTGCCGAAGGCGCTTCGGTAGAGCAACAGCAGCGCCAAGGCGAGAGCGCCGAAGAGCACCCGGAACCCCGCCTGCGTTGCCATCGCGTACGCGGCGCCGCGCGCCGACCGCAGGTGTCGAACTCCGTCGAACATGCCCCGCAGCACCGCCCCGGCCTCACCCACCAGCCCGGGGCGGTGCGGCACCACCTCGTCCGGACCCAACTGCGGTCGGGAGAAGAAGAATCGGGCCAGCACGGCGCACGCCCCGTAACCGACGACGGCGAGCAGCGCGACCGCCGCGTATCCGGCGTCCCCGGCGGGGAACACAGCGCGTAGCAGAAGCAGGGCGCAGCCCAGGCCCGCCGAGTAGGCCACGGAGCCGGCGGTGCCGCCCACGGCGTTCGCCGTGACGAGGTAATCGTCGGCCACCACGTGCGGCGTCGCCGCGGACATCCCCGACAGCAGCAGGCGCCCCAGCCCGATCACCGCGAGCGTCCCGATGAGGAACACCATGCCTTCGTCGCCGACGACGATGGCCGCGGCGATCGGCAGCACCAGTGCCGCGCGGAGCAGATTGGTCCAGACGATCACCGACCGGCGACTCCACCGATCCAGGAGCACTCCCGCGAACGGCCCCACCAGCGAGTACGGCAGGACCAACGCTGCCGCGGCCAGGGCGATCCCCGTCGGCGTGGTGTGCCGGTCCGGGTTGAACAACACGCTGCCGGCGAGCGCGGCCTGAAATATGCCGTCGGTGAACTGCCCACCCAGCCGCACGCCGAGCAGCCGCCGGAACGCCGGCACGCCGAAGACGGCACGAAGGTCATGAAAGCGGCGAGAAGCCATGATCCCCCAGCTTACGGTGTCCCTCGGCCTTGTCGGCCGCCGGTGCTCACGACGTCCCTGGGCCCGGGGGGTCAGCGGGCACAGCCACCCCTGTGCGCACACGACGGCGCTCTCGTGGCGTGCCACCGGGCCGGGTATCCCCAACCGCTGAACCCTGCCGTCGGTACCCCGACCAAGCGACGGCCAGCAGCACCTCCGACCAGCGCTCGAACTCAACGGAGCCACCCAGGACTCCGGTCCGGTGCGGAGATGGCAGGACTGTGATGAGACACGCCAGCCGCTAACTGGCAGTCAAGCTCCTGATCAAGCCAAACGTCTCCCGCCGGGGCCGGCGCCGGCAGCAGCAGACGGACAAGTCCCGTCAAAGGCACGAAGCCAGTCAGGCCAAGGGTCACGCCTGCCACTGCCGGCTATCAGCTCACCACTGCCGAGCCGACCCTGCCACGCTCACAGTCGGGTCAGGCCGGTTGGAGGAACTCCAGCAGCTGGCTCGTGAGTTCGGCGGGGCGTTCCTCGAAGATCCAGTGGCCACAGTCCTCGATGACGTCGCCGCTGACATTGGCGGCGTATTGGGCGGCCTGTTGGGATACGGCGTCCCCGAGGCTCGCCCGGGCGCCCAGGGCGAGCACTGGCATGGCGAGTTTGGTCTTGGCGTACTCGGCGTTGTCGGCGACGTCCTGTGGAAGGGCGCGGAAATACTCGAAGCTTGCCCGCAGGTGGGCGTCGTCCTGAAGGTACCGGGCGTACTCCGCGACCTCGTCCTTGCCGATGCCGGTCTTCTGCACCTCCATCGAGTCGGTGAACCGATCCACCCAGAGCTCCTCCCGGCCGGCCACGATCTGCTCCGGCAGCCCGTTCGGGAGGCTGAAGAACCCGAAATTCCACAGGCCCGGCCCGCTTGGAGTGAGCGACGGAGCCTGATACAGGCTCTGGTCGGGGATGGGTGCCTCGGTGAGGACGAGCTTGCTCACCTGATCGCCGTAGGCGGCGGCGTACGCGTACGCGACCATGGTGCCGATGTCGTGGCCAACCAGGCAGATGTCCCGTTCGAGCCCGAGTTGGGCGAGGAGGTCGTGTACGTCCCGGGCGAGGGTCTTCTTGTCGTATCCGCTTGCCGGGGCGTCGCTCCCGCCAGCGCCGCGCAGGTCGGGCGCGATGACGGTGTACCGCTTGGCGAGCTCCGGCAGGACCTTGCGCCACATGAACCACGTCTGCGGATAGCCGTGCAGCAGGACCATTGTCTCGCCCTGACCACCGCGTACGTAATTGATCGTGATTTGACCGACCCGGGCCGTCTGTTCCGTGAATCCGGGTGGGATCCGTGCGCCGTCCATGTCTCCCCCTCGCAGTCGTCAGTCCGTTTCGCGTACCCGACACCACGGTCGGCATACCCGAATCGCCTCGGCTAGCGGAGCGGCCGGAAACCGGCACGAAGCTCTTCGGTGAGGAGCTGCGGTTGTTCCCAGGCCGCGAAGTGCCCGCCCCGGTCGAGCCGGTTGTAGTGGATGAGATTGGGGTACGCCCGCTCCGCCCAGCTCCGCGGCGCCTCGTAGAGCTCGTCCGGGAAGACGCTCACGGCGGTCGGCACGGAGACGCCCTTCGCGGACAAGAAGGACAGCTTGTTCTCCGCGTAGAGACGAGCCGCCGAAACCCCCGTGTTCGTCAGCCAGTAGAGGGTGATGTTGTCGAGGATGTCGTCTCGCGTGAGGCCGCCGGGTTGGCCGGCGAAGGCCCGGCAGATCAGCTCCAGGCTGGCTGCGTCATGGTCCAGCATGAAGCTCGCCAGAGCGATGGGGGAGTCCGCGAGTTCGGTCAACGTCTCGGGGCGCGTCCCCATCACGAGGGCGTACGCTCCATGCTTCCAGAAGAAGTCGAGCTGCCCGCAGGCGCGCTTCTCCTCTTCTGAGAGGTTGGAGGGCAGCTTGCTGAGTGCCTTGTTTATCCCGGTGATGTCGGACTGGATCAGTGCATCGATGTCGGGGGGAACCGCACCGGGCATGTTGGTGTGAATGCCGAGCAGTTCCGGGGGCGCCTGCAGACCGATGAGGTCGGTGATGAGCGCGCCCCAGTCGCCGCCCTGGGCGACGAATCGGTTGTAGCCGAGGCGCTTCATCAGTTCGATCCAGGCGCGTGCGATGTGTTCCGGGCCCCAGCCTGGCGTGGTCGGCTTGCCGGAGAACCCGTAGCCCGGCAGGGACGGGATCACCAGATGGAAGGCGTCCGACGCGCTCGCGCCGTGTGCCGTGGGATCGGTGAGCGGGCCGATGATTTTCAGCTGTTCGATGATCGAGCCGGGCCAGCCGTGTGTGACGATGAGCGGCAGGGCGCCTTCGTGTTTCGATCGGACGTGGATGAAGTGGATGTCGAGCCCGTCGATCTCGGTGACGAAGTTCGGTAGTGCATTCAGCCTCGCCTCGACGTTGCGCCAGTCGTACTCCTTCTCCCAATAGCGCGCGAGTGCCTGGCTTGATTCGAGCGGTACGCCGTGCGAGTGATCAGCGACGGTCTGCCTCTCGGGCCAGCGCGTGGCCCTGATGCGCGTGCGCAGCGCTTCAAGGTCCGCCTCGGGGACCTCGACCGTGAACGGCCGGACACCTGCGATGCCCACCCGCTCTTCGGTCTTGACAGCCACATGGGCCTCCGCTCCTCGCCAGGGGCATCCGAGTACCACCACGATCGGGGCCTACACCTGGTTGTCGCATGAGTTCGGCGAGCCGAGCCGAGACGGGTGGGTACCGGATTTGTCCGGGAGCCCGACGGGGGGACCGCTGGGTCGGGTGCCTGTGCCGTCGAGCGCTGCGGCAATGCCGGCCTGGTGCTCGTTTCCTGCCGCAGCGATTCGGGACGTGGGCCCGGGGTCGGGTGTCGACCACGAGACGCTGCGCAACTCGGTGGCTCAGCCGCGGCAGGAACCGGTGCAGCAGGGTGGGTCTCGGCATGGTGGCACGACCCGTTAGGTAATGATTACTAATGGCGGTGACGGCGTGGGGGTGGGTGATTGGCCGGAGGTGGCAGGTTGGCCCGGCTGTCCCGTACCGTGGGTCTGCTGGGGCTACGCTACCCCGGCGGGCCGGAGCTGAACGAAGAGCGGCATGCCACCTGGCTTGAACTCTTCTTCGACCTGGTATTCGTCCTGGCCCTGCTGGGCGTGACCGCGCGGTTGGACATCCGGGCATCGCCGAGTGTGCAAGAACTCGCCGTTGCCATCGTGCTTTACGTGCTCATCCAGTGGTCATGGATCGGCCAGTCTTTCTACGACACCCGCTACGACCCGGACGACACTCTGCACCGACTGCTCGTGCTGGCTGCGACGGTTGGTGCTGGCGCCATTACCCTCGGCGTGCAGCAGGCCCCTCCGGCCTGCTGCTGCCGGTCGGGTACCTGATCGTGCGTGGCTTTCTGCTCCTGATGTACCTGCGAGTCCTCGCAGCCGACCGGTCCGCCTGGGATCTGGTCGCCGTCTATCTCACCGGATTCGGTACCGGGTGGTTGCTCTGGGCTGGGTCACTGGCCATCTCCCCGACCGTACGACCGGCAGTGTGGATCACCGCCCTGGCTATCGAGCTGCTCACCCCGTGGCTCGGCCGCCGCTGGCTGCGCCGCCATCCCGTACACAGCACCCACCTGCCTGAACGGCTGGGGCAGTTCACCATCATTCTGCTCGGCGCCACGCTGACCAACCTGCGTGACGCGGCACCCACCGCCCACCCGCCCGCCCGCGTGGTGGCCGCCGCCTTTGCGGCCTTCCTTCTGCCGGCCAGCATCTGGTGGATTTACACCACCTACGTGAACAGCAGGCTGACCAACTTGATTAGGAATCGTCGGTGGTCCTAAATTGGCCGTGTGGATCATGGCGCTTCGTCTTTGGGCTGGTTCGGGGGGATTCCGGTGACGTGGGCCGGTCGTGATCGCGGGTTCTCCTGGATCGATGTCGCGGCGATGAGCCGGTGACCGGGAAGCTGCCGCTGGCTGAGGGC
>NZ_JBIDCT010000028.1:0-80989 GCF_043204735.1 Micromonospora sp. NPDC047740 | reverse complement strand
AGCCAGCGGAGCTCCAGGTGTTCAGGGCGTCTTAGAGTGACCCCCCTCTATACCGGAGCTCCGCTGCTTCGTCTCCGTGACACGCTTGACAACCCACCATGCCGCCTAACTGAACGGCGTTGGATCTAGGCCGCTACGTGCACGCGCTGAGCCAGGCTGGCGAGCTGGTAGCTCGGCCGGCCCCGGCCACGGCGCATCCAGTTCTGGACGAGCTGCCTGCTGATGGCATGGTGGCGGATCTGCTCGGGCGCCTTCTGCTCGGCGGCGAGAACGACGGCCATTGCCTCATCCGTTCTGTTCCACGCGCTCGGCGCCCGCGCCGTCTCCAACGCGTGCCTCGCCTGCCGCTCGACAGGTAGGCCCGTGGTGTCGATACGCGGACCGAGGTCGATCGCGACCTGCACGTCATCGAGGTCCATCGCGGTCGTCACTCGATGGATGGCCACGTTGGTCGGGCCGAACGCGGTCCACAGGTGGTTAGCGTCATGACCAAGCCGCCGCGCAGCTTCGTCACCCTCGCTCAGAAACGATCGAACGGTCGCCCGGTCCTCGTCACGAGCTGCGGCTACCGAACCGGCGAGGAACAAGGTCCCATAGACCGACAGGTCTGCGCTTCCATGACCTGCGGCACTCGTACGCGACCTGGCTGGTCTCCGACGGCGTCCCAATTAACGACGTGGCGAAGGTGATGGGACACGAGCAGACCTCGACCACGCTGAACCGCTACACCCACTCGACGGCTGAGCGCGACCGCGGGTGCTGAAGTCCTTTGCTGCCTTCTCGCTGCCTCCGGGCAACGACTGATCTTCAGATACAAGTCAAGGCCCCTCGATCGAGGGGCCTTGAGCTTGTCTTATTCATGGTGGGCGATACTGGGATCGAACCAGTGACCTCTTCGGTGTGAACGAAGCGCTCTCCCGCTGAGCTAATCGCCCTCAGCGCCGATGACTCTACCTGATCGACACTGCGGACCAAAAACCCGGGGGTCAGTGCGTCGCGAGGTAGTGCAGGGCCCGGGCGACCAGGTCGATGCCGAGGCTGTACTTGAGCGAGAGCCACACCACCACGCTCACGAACACCAGCCCGACCGCACCGAGCACGAACCGCACCGGCAGCGACTGACTGGTCGCCCAACGGGTCCAGGCCTGCACGTTGCGCCGGGTGAAGGTGAGCAGCCGGCGGGCCCAGATGAACTCAACGGCCCAGACGCCCAGCCCGGCGATCACGAGCAGCCAGCCGGGCCCGGGCAACGGGATGAGGGCGATACCGACAGTGACGACGATCGCGCCGGCGATGGCAATGAAGATCTTGAGGGTGACCCGACCGGTGGGGTTGGCGCGGATCAGGTCGAGGGTGGTCTGCGCCCGGGTCCGCCAGCCGCCGCGGCGCCGCTCGGCGACGGCGCTGCCGGCACCGCCCTGGGGGGTGCCGCCAGCACCCCGCGGACCGCCGTTCACCGACACCTCGTACCCCCGCCTTTCGGCTGCTCGGGCCGCTCCTTTCGGCGGGTCGGCCGTGGCCCTCGGCTCCACCGAGGAACCCTTCGTGACCATTTCCACCCCCAGTGTCGCGCGCGACCGTCACCCCTGCTGAGGACTGGACGTTACCGGAGTAAGTCGACGACTGAACCACCCGTTGCCGGGCGGGACGACGGACTGGGCAGAAGAGGGAATCCTACAAGAATTTTCACATTCTCGGAGGCGTTCCGACCCCCTTCCCACCACTGGGTGAAGTCAGCGTATGGCGGAGCGTAGCCAGGAGTAGCGGCTGAGTATGGGAAAAGCGGGACACGCGCGTTCCGCAGCGGTGCCGGGGGGAGAACGTCCATGAGTGTCATCCGACCGACGACCGTAGAGGTCGAGACGTCGCTAAGGCTCGTCGCGCCTGACGCCACCGCCTTGCCGGTGCGTGCCAGCTTGCGTTACGACCCTGCTGACCCGTATGCGGTCCATGTCCTGTTCCACGCCGAATCCGCCGGTGGCGAGGCGGTGAGCTGGTCGTTCGCTCGCGAACTGCTGGTCACCGGGCTCGACGAGCCGGCCGGCATCGGCGATGTTCGGGTCTGGCCGTGGGCCACGCCGCGCGGCGACTTCGTCGCGCTCGCGCTGTCGTCCCCGGACGGCAACGCCCTGTTCGAGGTCCCACGCAGCGTCCTCGTGCGCTTCCTGCGCCGGACCTACGTCGTCGTCCCGCGCGGCCGGGAGGCCGAGCACCTGGACGTCGACACGGCGGTCAACCGGCTGCTCGCCGGCCGCTGATGACGCACACCGGGGCCGTGCGGATCTGCCGAGTCCGCGCGGCCCCGGTCCGTCACCAATTCGGGTACGCCGTCCGTGCTGCCCGATTCAGCCGTGAGTGGTGATTCCGCCGTCGACCGGGATCACCGCGCCGGTCAGGTACGCGCCGGCCCGGGACGACAGGTAGATCGCGGTGCCCGCCATGTCCTCGGAGCGGCCGATCCGGCCCAGCGGCACCTGCTGCTCGATCGCGGCCCGGGATGCCGGATCGTCCAGGGCGAAGGCCATCATCTTGCTCTCGAACGGCCCGGGGGCGATCGCGTTGACGGTGATCTGCTCGCCGGCGAGCTGGTGGGCGAGGCTGCGGGTGAGCATGTGCACGGCCGCCTTGGTCGCCGAGTAGGCGTACACCTCCATCCAGGGCACGCGGAGGCCGTCGATCGATCCGATGTTGATCACGCGGGCCGGATCGTCGGCGCTGGCTGCCGCGCGCAGCGCCGGCAGCAGCGCGGTGGTGAGCCGGAAGACGGCCTTGACGTTGACCGCCCAGAGCTTGTCGAAGGCGCTCTCCGGGTATGCCTCCAGCGGCGCGCCCCAGGTCGCGCCGGCGTTGTTGACCAGCACGTCGAGCCGGTCGGTGCGGTCCTGCACGGCGGCGGCCAGCCCCAGCGCGCCCTCGTCGTGGCTCAGGTCGGCGGGGATCGCCTCGCAGCGGCCGATGTCGGACAGCTCCTTGGCCACGGTCTCGCAGACGTCAGCCTTGCGCGAGGAGATGATGACCTTGGCGCCGGCCTGGACGAAGCCTCGGGCGATCATCAGCCCGATCCCTCGTGAACCGCCGGTGACCAGGACCGTCTTGCCTTCGACCGAGAACAGATCCGTCATGCCCATCCCATCGCGAGTCGGCGGGGCCGCGGGTCGGTCGGACGACCCATGCGCTACCGATCGGTAACCTAACCGCCTCGCCTTCCCGGCGACAAGACCCGCCCGGTCGGGTGAAACTGCCAAGGTGCAAGGTGCGCCGGGCAGGGTTAACGTCGAAGACGATGGTCACTAACGGTCAGCTTTTCCCGGCAACCCGCACCGACCTGTCCGCCCCCGGCTACGACAACGACGACATCACCACCGGCGCCCTCGCTGACCTCGCGCCCGGGCCCGGCTGGCCCCGCCCCGTCCTGCTCGACGCGGACCTGCTGATCCTGGTCACCAGCGGTCACGGCACCGCCGAACTGGACTTCCGGGCCCGGCCCTGCCGGCCCGGCACCCTGCTGTACGTCCGCCCCGGCCAGGTGCTGCGCTGCCTCGGCCCGCACCTCGACGCCACCGTGGTCTGCTGGGGGGCCGGGACGCTGCGCGGCCTCGACGTCGACCCGGACGCGGTGCCGGCCTACCGGCAGCTCGCCGGGGAGGACGAGGACGCCGTGATCAGCGAGGTGACCCAGCTGGCGGTCGACGCCGAACGGCACGCCGGGGTGCCCGCCGCCGCCGTGCTGCTCCGCCACCAGCTCGCCGTGCTGCTGCTGCGGCTGAGCCTGCTCCCCGGCGGAGCGGAGCGGCAGACGACCCGCGCGGAGACGGCGACCTTCCACCGGCTCTGCCGGGAGGTGGAGCGCGGCTACCGGCACACCCGCCGGGTGGAGGACTACGCGGCGCAGCTCGGCTGCTCAGTGCGTACGCTCACCCGGGCCTGCCTGGCGGTGACCGGCCGCAGCGCCAAACAGGTGATCGACGAGCGGGTGGCGTTGCAGGCCAGCCGGCTGCTCGCCGCCACCGACGAACCGGTCGCCCGGATCGGCCGGCGACTCGGCTTCCCCGAGCCGACCAACTTCGGCCGCTTCTTCACCCGCGAGATCGGGGTGAGCCCCGGCGCGTTCCGGGCCGCCCGGGAACGACCACTGCCCGTCCGCGTGGTGCGCCCCCGCCCGCCCGTCGACTCCCCCGCCCAGCCGCGCCGGGCATGATGGCAGGGTGCAGATCTCCGCGCGCGGCGACTACGCGGTCCGGGCCGCACTGAGTCTGGCCACCGCGTACCCCGCCCTGCTGTCCACCCAGGCCATCGCGGCCGAGCAGGACATGCCCCGCAAGTTCCTCGAGGCCGTCCTGGCCGACCTGCGCCGGGCCGGGATCGTCCGCGCCCAGCGCGGCGCCGAGGGCGGCTACACCCTGGCCCGGCCACCGCGCGAGGTCACCATCGGGCAGGTGCTGCGCGCCGTCGACGGCCCCCTCGCCGGGGTACGCGGGCTGCGCCCCGAGGAGACCCGGTACGAGGGCGCCGCGGAGAACCTGCCCCGGCTCTGGGTGGCCGTCCGCGCCGCCGTGCGGCAGGTCGTCGACGAGGTGAGCCTGGCCGAGATGGCCAGCGGCAAGCTGCCCGGGCACGTCCGCAAGCTGATCGCCCGCCCCGACGCCTGGGAGCCGCGCTGACCGGCGACCCGGTCGAGCGCCGGCGGCTCGGCGGCGGGTGGGGTCACCACGGGGACTGCTGCGGCCCGAAGGTGGTGTAGCCGCCGCGGTGGCGCAGCAGCGGGTCGCCGTCCGGCCCTGCGGCGAGGGCCAGCGGCGTGCCGAGCACGATGGTGTGATCACCAGCCTTGATCCGGCGGGTCACCCGGCAGAGCAGCACGGCGAGGGCGTCGCCGATCAGCGGCACCCCGAACGGGCCGGTGTGCCAGCCGGGGTGGGCGGCGAACCGGTCGATGCCGCTGGTCGCGAAGATCCGGGCCACCTCCTGCTGTTCGGCGGAGAGCAGGTGCACGGCCACGTGCTCGGCGTGGGCCACGGTGGGCCAGCTGGACGATTCCCGCCCGAGGCAGAACGACACCAGCGGCGGTTCGAGGGACACCGAGGCGAACGAGGTGGCGGTGAAGCCGGCGGGCGGCAGCGCCGGCAGGTACCGGCCGCCGGACAGGCCGGGCGCGGTGACCACGGTGACCGTGGACGCCTGGCGGCGCAGCAGGGCACGGAACGAGTCGTCGTCGACGGGGCGCAGCTCGGCGGCGCCGGGACGGTCCACGGTGGTCATGCGGTCACCAGCTCTCAGGGGGCGTACGCGCTGGCCGGGCGGGGCACCCGGTAGTGCTCGCGCCGGGTGTGACCGGCGGGTCGGAACCGGCCGCGCCGGGCGGGCCGGGCCGCGGTGCGCCGGCACGGGAGCGGACGGGCAGGGGAGATACGGACGGGTGGCCGAGCCGGAGCAGCCGGGTCAGCTCAACAGAGCGCGCTCGCGTGCCGGACCAGGTCGACGTGCACGCGAGCGGTGAGCAGAAGCTCGTCCCGCTGCGACATGATCTCATGGTGCCGGCCGTTCTCCGGGCCGGTCAACGCCCTACCACAGGGTGAGACCCGCATCCCTTACATCGTCACCCGCCGCTCTCACCAGCATTTGCCACCCCCTAACACCTACCCGCTGGACAGAGATTCAGCAGGGTGGAGCGGCCGTCCAGTGCGGATCCGACCCGGTTTCGCAAACCACCGGTTCGGGCATGTTCGAGGCCGCAGAGGCAGGCAGACGGGAAGGAGCCAGGCGATGGGCATCATGTTCCGCAAACGGAAGAAGTTCGGCCCGCTGATCCTCAACTTCACCGAGAAGGGCTTCTCCTCGTGGAGCATCAAGGTCGGCCGATGGTCGTGGAATTCGCGTACCCGGGCACACCGGGTGGACCTGCCGGGGCCGCTGTCGTGGAAGCAGGACAAGTCGCGGGCGTGACGCCCTGAGGTCGGGCGGGGGGGGCCGGTGCACCACCGGCACCCCGCCCGGCGTCCGGGCGACTTTTCTCTTCTGGGCGAACCGGCCGCCCGACCAGGCGGAGAATCGCGGCGTGGCGAACGGGGGGTACCGGCGGGAACGACTGCGGGCGCTGCTCGCCTGCCTGCTGCTGGTGGCCGCGTACTTCCTCGTGCCGCTGGCCCCCGACCCGAACGCGGCCCGGCTGACGCTGCGCGCGGTGGGCACCCTGCTCGTGGTGGGCGTCGTCGCCGCCCTGGTCACCCGCCAGGTACGCCGTCAGCTCACCGCCCCGGCCGGCAGCACGCCGGCCCGCTCGCTGGCCAACCTGGTCGTGGGCCTGGTCGCCGGCCTGCTCGTCTTCGCCCTCGCCGACTACATCATCGCGAACAACGCCCCCCACCAGTTCTCCGGCCTGTCGACCCGGGTGGACGCGCTCTACTTCGCGCTCACCACGCTGACCACCATCGGCTACGGGGACGTGCACGCGCAGGGGCAGGTCGCCCGGGTGGTGGTCTGCGTCCAGATGCTGTTCAGCATCGGGGTGATCGCCACCGGGGCGTCCATCGTGGTCCGGCAGGTCACCCAGCTGCGGCAGCCGAAGCGGTGATCAGCACGTCACCGCCGAGCCGGCCGTGCTCGGGCTGCCGGGTCACCGCCCCGGAGGCGAGCAGCGAGGCCAACGCCCGGTTCGCGTCGGCGGCCCGGTAGACCGTCGAGGTGGCCGCGAAGCGGCGCAGTTCGGTCACCGTGCGCGGGCCGGAGCGGGTGAGCTCGGCGAGCAGCTCGCGCCGCAGCGGGCCCGGATCGGGTTCGAGGGTGATGTCGAGCAGCCGCCCGGCCGGGTCGCGGTAGCGCACTCCGGCGTACTCGTCGACCGCCCAGAGCGCGTCCTTGAGCGCCTCCAGGCTCCGGTCCGAACCGGTGGCGTAGCCGAGCAGCCGCGCTGGCGCACCGTCGGCGGGCACCAGTTCCACCTCGGTGACCAGCGGGAACCCGGCCGCGGTCAGCGCCGGCCGCAGGGGCCGCCCGGGCGCGGTGACCAGCAGCAGCTCGGCCGGGCGGCCGGATGCGGCGGCGGCCACCACGGCCGGGTCGGGATCGCCGCCGTCGACCACGGTCAGCAGCGGAGCGCCGGCCGCGCCGGCGGCCTTGAGCGCCACCGGCAGCCGGTCCGGATGGCCCGGCACCACGTGCACGGCCACGTCCGCCGGCAGGGCCGCCGCCACGGTGCCGAGCCGGGCCGGCAGCTCCGCGCCGCCGGCGGCGAGCACCAGCACGGTCAGCCGCCGGCCGCGCAGCCGGTCGGCGAACTCGGCGACCACCCGCAGCGCCTCCTCGGCGTCGCCGGTGTCGCGGCCGGCGGAGGCGAGGGCGAGGGTGGCCCGCCGGGAGCGGTGCAGCGCTGCCGGCAGCCAGTGGTCGAGCTGCCGGACGAGCAGTTCGCGCAGGACGGCGTCGGTCGACATCCTGCCGTTCTACCGCATGGCCGATTCAGGCCGAGACGGAGATGCCCACGCCGCCACGGGTCTGGCCGCCGTAGCGCTGCCGCTCCCGGTCGAGGTCGAGCCGGCCGATCCGCTTGCGGGCGGCCAGGGCGGCCTCGTCCAGCAGGTCGGCGGGGACGATCCAGACGATCTCGAACTCCAGCCCGTCCGGGTCCCGGCCGTAGAGGCTCTTGGTGGTGCCGTGGTCGGAGGCGCCGACCAGGGCGTCGGCGGCGGCCAGCCGCTCGGCGGTGGCGGCCAGCTCGTCGAGGGTGTCGAGCTCCCAGGCCAGGTGGTAGAGGCCGACGGTGGCCCGACCGGCCGGGGAGGGGCCGGCGGCCGCGCCGATCTCGAACAGGCCGAGGTCGTGGTCGTTGGTGGAGTCGGGCGCCTGCAGGAAGGCGGCGCCATGGAACCCGTCCGGGGTCATCGGGACCGGACGGAAGCCCAGCACGTCGCGGTAGAAGGCGACGCTGCGCCCGAGGTCGCGGACGTAGAGGACGGCGTGGTTGAGGCGGTGGATTCCCATGACCTCGACGGTAGCGCGGTTTTGTTGAGCGCTCAACAACCAGCGGTATGATGGTCGCCATGACCCGGTGGCTGGACCCCGACGAGCAGCGGACCTGGCGCGCCTTCCTCACCGCCTCCCGGGCGCTGATGGACACCCTCGACCGCGAACTGCAACGCGACGCCGGCATGCCGCACGCCTACTACGAGATCCTGGTCCGGCTCTCCGAGGCCCCCGACCGGCGGCTGCGGATGAGCGAGCTGGCCGACGCCACCGGCTCCTCCCGCAGCCGGCTCTCGCACGCCGCCGCCCGGCTGGAGGCGGCCGGCTGGATCCGCCGCGAGGACTGCCCCACCGACCGGCGCGGGCAGATCGCCGTCCTCACCGACGACGGCTTCGCCACCCTCGCCGCCGCCGCGCCCGGCCACGTCGAGGGCGTACGCCGGCACCTGTTCGACGCGCTGAGCCCCGCCCAGGTCGACCAGCTGCGACGGATCAGCGAAACCCTGGCCGACCACCTGACCGGATCCTGACCAAACTGATCCACTCCGGGTCTTGTACTTACCGTCGCCGGATGAGCACGATGGGGCGTGACCTCCGGCTTCGCTGACCTGACTGTCCAGGCGCACCACCTGGTGTCCGAAGGCGACCTCGCCGGTGCCCAGCGGCTGCTCGCCGACGCGCTGGTCGACGCCGATCCGCGTCCCGCCAACGCCTCCCCGGAGCTGGCCGAGGCCGCCGGCCTCCAGGCCCGGGTCCTGATCGCGCTCGGCGAGCCACACTCCGCACGCGGCTGGGCCGCCTTCGCGTACGCCGCG
Source organism: Micromonospora sp. NPDC047740 (assembly GCF_043204735.1). Classification (NCBI taxonomy): domain Bacteria; kingdom Bacillati; phylum Actinomycetota; class Actinomycetes; order Micromonosporales; family Micromonosporaceae; genus Micromonospora; species Micromonospora sp. NPDC047740. Next base: position 72,215 of record NZ_JBIDCT010000028.1, on the reverse strand, counting down.
GCCACCCGGCTGTACGGGCGCTCCGACGAACGCAGCGTCGCCGCCGCCGCCACCCTGGCCGCCGTGCTGCACCGGGTCGGCAGCGACGCCCGCGCCGCCCGGCTCTACTCCAACGTCATCATCGAACTGACCGCCCGCGACGGACCGGAGTCGCAGCGGGTGCTCGCCGCCCACGCCGACCTGGCCACCGTCGAGTACGCCCGCGGCCAGTGCGAGATCGCCCGCGACCGACTGCAGACCGCCTGGGAACTGCACCGCGAGGTGTACGGCGACGACCACCCCAGCGGCATCAAGATGCTGGCCAAGCTCGGCGCGATGGAGCGCGACTGCGGCCGGTACGCCGAGTCCCACGAGCACCTGGCCCTCGCCGAGGAGCTGTGCCGGCAGCACCTGCCCACCGACGACCCGCTCACCGCCCAGGTGGCCGGGCTGGCCCGGGCCGCCGCCGACCCGGACCACGTCTGCGCCGAACCGGAGCCACCCGCCCGGCCGGCGCCGGTCGTACCGGCCGCCCGGGTCCCCCCGCCCGCCGAGGGGCCGCCCGAGCCGACCCTTCCCGAGCCGCCGCTCTACCACCCGCCGGACCGCGCCGACGGCGGGCGCCCCGGCGTGCCCGCCCCCCGGACACCACCCGAAGCCGCCGACGAGCCGTTCGACGACCACCCGTGGCCGCCGGACGAACCGACCGAGGAACCCTGGCGCCCCGGGGAGAGCGCGCTGCCCCCGACCGTGGTCGGGCTGACCGACGACGAACCCGAGGGCGTACGCCGGGTGGCGCAGCCCGCCGAACCCGAGGCGCCGCCGCGCCACCTGCCGGTGCACGTGCCCCGGCCGCCCGCGCCCGAGGGCCGGACCGGACCACGGCTGCCGCTGGTGGTGGCCGGGGTGATCGTGGTGCTGCTGATCGGCGCGATCGCGGTGGTCGCCGGCGTGTCCCGGCTGGACCGGTCCCGGGAGGCGCCCGGCCCCTCCCCCACCACCGGCCGCGCCGCGACCGGCACCCCCTCCGGTACGCCGAACGCCGCGCCCGCCGCCTCCCCCGGCACCCCGCCTCAACAGGTTCGGCTGACCGACCGGCGGGACAGCATCCTGCTGAGCTGGACCTACCCGGCCGGCGCCGAAGGGCCGCTGGTGGTCGCCGGGGGCCGCACGGGTCAGCCGCAGCACACCTTCCTCGAACTGCCCGCCGGGACGGACAGCTACATCGCCTACGGGCTCGACCGCAGCACCGACTACTGCTTCACCGTCGCGCTGGTGTGGTCCACCGACACGGTGGCCCGGGCCCCCTCGGTCTGCACCCGCCGCGGTTGAGTCAGTCCGCCTCCGGGTCGACCAGCGCCGGCAGCTGCACGGTCACCCGCAGCCCCGGCCCGGACTCGGTCGCCGGGTCCGCCGGCGCGGCATCGGCGAGGTCGACTCCGCCGCCCGCGCGGCGGACCAGTTCGCGGACGATGGCCAGGCCCAGGCCGGCGCCGCCGGCGTCGCGCGCCCGCGCGTCGTCCAGCCGGGTGAACCGCGCGAAGACCCGTTCCCGGTCGGCCGCCGGGATGCCCGGCCCGTCGTCGGTGACCGTCACCAGGTGGTACGCCTGCCCCGGGCCCGCCCCGCGCTGCCCGGGCACCGGCGGGTCGGGGTGCGGGCCGGTGACGTCGAGCCGCACCTCGCCGCGAGCGTGTCGCAGTGCGTTGTCCACCAGGTTGGCCAGCACCCGGCGCAGCTCGGCCGGGTCACCCTCGGTCCACAGCGGCCCGGACGGCGGCGCGAGGCGTACCGGCGGAGACGGGTAGCGGTCGGCGACCGTGCGGAGCAGCTCGCCCAGCTCCACCGGGCCCACGATCCGCGCCGGGGACCCGTCCGGCCGGGTGGCCTGCTCGTCGACCCGGGCCAGCAGCAGCAGGTCGTCGACGAGCCGGCTCAGCCGGTCGGTGTCGGCGAGCAGGTTCTCCGTCACCGTCGGCCAGTCCGTCCCGTCGCCCAGCCGGCGGGCCACCTCCAGCTCGGTACGCATGTTGGTCAGCGGGCTGCGCAGCTCGTGCGCGGCGTCGGCGACGAACGCCCGCTGCCGGGCCCGAGCCGCCTCCAGCCGGTCGAGCATGTCGTTGAGAGTGATCGCCAACCGCTGGATCTCGTCCGCCGCGGCCGGTACGGGCAGCCGCCCCGGCCCGGCCCGGCCAGTGATCTCGGCGGCGCCGCGACGCAACGACTCCACCGGGCGCAGCGTCGCGCCGATCACCCGCCAGGCGACCACGGCGAGCCCGGCGACGAGCAGCGGGAAGCCCACCAGCAGCAGGGTCCGGGCCATGTGCAGGCTGTGCCGGACGTCGCTCATCGACTTGGCGACCAGCACGGTGAGCGGCTCGGCCGGGGTGCCCGCCGGCACGGTCACCACCCGTACCGGGCCGGTGAGCCCGACCCGCCGGCCGTCGACGACGAGGCGCTGGCGCTGCCCGGCGCGGAGCTGGTCGGGGCTTAGCATCGGCACCAGCCGGTCGGCGTCGATGGAGGCGGCCCGGATCCGGCCCTGCCCGTCCACCACCTGCACCCGGAGCTGCCCGCCGGCGACCGGTAGCGGGTCGGGCAGGGCGTCGGAGGCGCCGAGCAGGGCCACCGCGTCCGCGGTCCGGAACGCCTCGGCGTCGACCGTGCGCTGCAGCGTCCAGCCGAGCGCGCCGAGGAGCAGCACCCCGCCGAGCGCGAGCCCCACGCTCAGCCCGGCCACCCCGATCATCAGCAGCCGGGCCCGCAGGCCGAGGCTGGGCAGCCAGCGGCGCGGGCCGGTCATGTGGCAAGCCGGTAGCCGGCGCCCCGGACGGTCTCCAGGCGTTCCCGGCCGATCTTGCGGCGCAGGTAGCCGACGTAGACCTCGACGGCGTTGGGGGCGGTGTCGAGGCTGGCGTCCCAGACGTGGTCCAGCAGCTCGGTCTTGGACACCACCTGGCCGGCCCGGCGCATCAGGTAGTCGAGCAGGGCGTACTCGCGGGTGGTCAGGGCCACCTCGGCGTCGGCCCGGGTCACCCGCCGCCGGGCCGGATCCAGCCGCAGGTCGCCGACGGTGAGCACGGTCGGGCGTTCCGGCGCGCCCCGGCGCAGCAGCGCCCGCAGCCGGGCCAGCAGCACCACGTACGAGAAGGGCTTGGTGAGGTAGTCGTCCGCCCCGCAGTCCAGCCCGTCGGCCTGGTCGTACTCGCCGTCCTTGGCCGAGAGCATGAGCACCGGCAGCCAGTGCTCCTCGGCTCGCAGCCGGCGCACCACCTCGTACCCGGACAGGCTGGGCAGCATCACGTCGAGGATCATCGCGTCGTAGCCGCCGTGCCGGGCGGCGTCCAGCCCGGCCGGGCCGGTCGACTCGACGTCCACCGCGAACCCCTCCGCCGCCAGGCCCCGCCGCAGCGCGGACGCGAGCCGCGTCTCGTCCTCCACCACCAGCAACCGCACCCGTCCAGGGTGCCACCCGGGTGACACCCCTAGGGAATCTCCTCAGCGGCCTCACAGCGACCCTCCTGCACCATTACGGTCAGGAGGTGCCCATGATGTCCGTACTGAAGAACCGTGCCGTGCTGCGCTGGCTGGTCCCGGTGACCGCGGGGGTCGCCGTGGTCGGCGGCGGCGCCGCGATCGGCACGTTGGCCGCCGGGGCCGACCCGGCCCTGCCGCCGCGCACCGCGGCGCAACTGCTCGAGGATCTGCGCTCGTCCCGCCTGGACGGGCTCTCCGGCACCGTGGTGCAGCGCGCCGATCTCGGGCTGCCGCCGATCGCCGACCTGGCCGGCGCGGCCGGCGGCAACGAGCTGGCCAGCCTGGTCACCGGCACGCACACCGTGCGGGTCTGGTACGGCGGCCCGGACCGGCAGCGGATCGCCCTGGTCGACACGCTCGGTGAGCGGGACATGCTGCGCAACGGCCGCGACGTGTGGACGTGGAGCAGCCGGACCAACACCGCGTCGCACCGGACGCTGTCGGCCACCGACAAGACGATGCCGTCCGCGCCGGCCACCCCGGTCGAGGCCGCCGACAAGGCGCTCGCGGCGATCGACCCGAGCACCGCGGTCACCGTGGGGCGGACGGCGAAGGTCGCCGGCCGGGACGTGTACGAGCTGGTGCTGACGCCGCGCGACAAGGACTCGCTGGTGCATCAGGTGCGGGTCGCGCTGGACGCGAAGGAGCACGTGCCGCTGCGGTTCGAGGTGCTCGCCGACGGCGCCGACCAGCCGGCGTTCGAGGTGGCCTTCACCCAGGTCGACTTCCGCACGCCGGACGCGGACCAGTTCCGGTTCAACCCGCCGCCGGGGGTGACGGTCACCGAGGAGAAGGCGAGCGCGCCCGGGCCGGCCCGGCAGCACCGGCCGGACGCCGAGCGGCGGCCGGACGTGCGTACGGTCGGGACCGGCTGGACGACGGTGCTGGTGGCGAAGTTGGACGCCGCCGGCCTGACCGGTGGCGGCGCCCCGAATGCCCGGGGTGCCCGGCCGGGCGAGGCGGCGGGGCCGGCCGGCGACCCGGGCCGGGCCGGCGCGGACGCGGTGGCCGGGCTGCTGGGTGGGCTGCCGAAGGTGAGCGGTGACTGGGGCAGCGGCCGGCTGCTGACCGGGAAGCTGTTCAGCGTGCTGCTCACCGACGACGGCCGGGTGCTGGCCGGCCTGGTCACGCCGGAACGGCTCTACCAGGCGGCCAAGGGCTAACCTACGAAGCGAGCCTGATCAGGGGCCCGGACGGCGGAAGCCGGCCGGGCCCCTGATGCGTGTGCGGAGGAAGCGCGGCGCGGCGGTGTGAGGTGGCCACGGACGGCCTGGTTCACTTGGCCCGGTAGCGGGCCAGGCGGTATCTTTCTCAGTTCAAACACAAAAAGGAACGGCTGATGAAAGCCATTCCTGCGACGATTTTAGCCAATGAGGAGCCGGCTTGTCAACGCACTCCGACGTAGAGCTGCACCAGGACGACGAGATCGGGCGCGAGCAGGAGTACGTCTCGATGCTCTACGACCGGCTGGACGGCATGCGCGAGCAGGCCGGCCGGCGGCTCACCGAGGAGCTGCGGAGCACCGGCGGCACGCAGCAGGCCCGCTCGCAGCGTGACTTCACGGTCCGGATGTACGCCGACCAGGTCGAGCAGTTCTCCGCGGTGGAGACCGGCCTCTGCTTCGGCCGCCTCGACGGCGACGACGACTCCCGCCGCTACATCGGCCGGATCGGCATCTTCGACACCAGCGGCGACTACGACCCGCTGCTCATGGACTGGCGCGCCCCGGCGGCCCGGGCGTTCTACCTCGCCACCGCTGCCAACCCGCAGGGCGTACGCCGGCGCCGGCACCTGCGCACCCGGGAGCGGAAGGTCACCGGGATCAACGACGAGGTGCTGGACATCGCCGCCGCCTCCCCCACCGCACACGAGGAGCTGACCGGCGAGGCGTCGCTGCTCGCCGCACTGAACGCCGGCCGCACCGGCCGGATGCGCGACATCGTCGAGACCATCCAGGCCGAGCAGGACCGGATCATCCGCGCCGACCTGCCGGGGGTGCTGGTGGTGCAGGGCGGTCCCGGCACCGGCAAGACGGCGGTGGCGCTGCACCGGGCCGCGTACCTGCTCTACACGCACCGGCAGCAGCTCTCCACCCGGGGTGTGCTGCTGGTCGGCCCGAACGCCACCTTCCTGCGCTACATCTCCCAAGTGCTGCCCGCGCTGGCCGAGACGGGTGTGCTGCTGCGTACCCAGGCCGACCTCTTTCCCGGGGTGCAGGCCCGGCGCACCGAGCCGGCGGAGACCGCCGCGCTGAAGGGACGCGCGGTGATGGCCGAGGTGCTGGCCAACGCGGTACGGGACCGGCAGTGGGTGCCCGAGGAGCCGCTGGAGATCGAGCTGCCGCAGCGGGAGATCCTCACCCTGGACCCGGCCGTGGTCCGGGAGGCCCGGGAGCGGGTCCGCCGCGCCGACCGCCCGCACAACCTGGCCCGGGCGCGGTTCGACATCGAGATCGTGCACGCGCTCGCCGACCAGGTCGCCGAGCGGATCGGCGCCGACCCGCTCGGCGGGGACAACCTGCTGTCCGAGGCCGACCGCGCCGAGATCCGCCGGGAACTGCGCGACGAGCCCGAGGTCCGGGCCGCGCTGGACGAGCTGTGGCCGGTGCTCACCCCGCAGCGGCTGCTCGCCGACCTGTACGGCGCGCCGGAGCGGATCGCCGCCGCCGCGCCGATGCTCACCGACGCCGAGCGGACCATGCTGCACCGCGAGCCGGGCGGCTGGACGCCGGCCGACGTGCCGCTGCTGGACGAGGCGGCCGAGCTGCTGGGCGAGGACGAGCGCGCCGCCGCGGCCCGCCGGGAGCGGATCCGGTCGCTGCAACGCGAGTACGCCGAGGGCGTGCTGGAGATCGCCCGCGGTTCCCGGTCGATCGACGTCGAGGACGAGGCGGACGGCGGCGAAATCCTTGGCGTCACCGACCTCATCGACGCCGACCGGCTGCTGGAACGGCAGGAGGAGTCCGACCGGCTGACCACCGCGCAGCGCGCCGCCGCCGATCGGAGCTGGGCGTTCGGGCACGTGATCGTCGACGAGGCGCAGGAGCTGTCGCCGATGGCGTGGCGGTTGCTGATGCGCCGGTGCCCGAGCCGGTCGATGACCATCGTCGGGGACGTGGCGCAGACCGGCGCCCTCGCCGGCACGCCGTCCTGGTCCGAGGCGCTGGCGCCGTACGTGGCGGACCGGTGGCGGCTGGAGGAGCTGACCGTCAGCTACCGCACCCCCGCCGAGATCATGGCGGTCGCCGCCGACGTGCTCGCCGCGATCGACCCGGCGCTACGCCCGCCCCGCTCCGTACGCGCCAGCGGCGTGCCGCCGTGGGACCGGACCGTCGACGCGGACCGGCTCGCCGCGGAGCTGGTCGCAGCGGCAACGCGGGAGGCGGCCGGGCTGACCGACGGGCGGCTCGGGGTGATCGTGCCGGCCGGCCGGGTGGCGGAGCTGGGCGGGGCGGTCACCGCCGCCCTGCCGGAGGCCGCCGTCGGGGAACAGCCGGAGCTGGCGAACCGGGTGGTGGTGCTCACCACGGAGCAGGCCAAGGGCCTGGAGTTCGACTCGGTCCTGGTGGTGGACCCGGACCGCATCGTCGCCGAGTCCCCGCGCGGCCACAGCGACCTCTACGTCGCCCTCACCCGCGCCACCCAACGCCTAGGCATCCTCCGCACCCCCTGACCACCCCGCCCCCGCGTTCCCCAGGTGATCATGAGGTTGACGGCGATCTCGATCTCCACGAGTGCCGCCAACCTCATGATCGACGGGGCGAGGATCCTGCCGGTCAGCCTGGGTGGGGTCGTTCGTCGGTGAAGTTGCCGACCTGGCTGCCGCTCGACGAGGCGTCACTCGTGGAGCCGCCGGCCGGGGTGCTCAGGCCACCGGTGGTGGCGTCACCCGTGGTGGTCGGGGCCACCTTCCCGCGGTGCCGCTCCGGCTGGCGGGCCAGCCGCCGGGCGCTGGCCGGGCCGGCCGTGCCCCCGGTCGTGGTGACCGCGCCCTGACCGCGCGTCGGGCCGCCGTCGCGCAGCACGTTCGGGTCGACCGGCACGTGCGCCGGGTCGTCCGGATCCTCCTCCTGGATCACCCGCAGCACATCGGTCTGCGGCACGGTGACCTCGTCCACCGCGCCCTGGCCGTACACGCCGCCGGCGATCCGGTCCTCGGCCCGCCGGGCGGCCTCCTGCCGCATGTCGTCCTCACGCACGTCAACCACCTCGCAGCGTTCTCGGATCTTTGTTGCGTGCCCGACGACCGGCGGTCCAAACCCGCGCTGGTCGTCCGCCCGGGTTCACCGGCGCGTCTCCCGCTGCTCGCCTGCCGGCCGCCCGGGCTGCCCATGCTGAGCCGCGGGTTGGCGGGACCCGCCCGCCCCCGAAGGGAAGACAGCGTGCGCACCGTACGCCGTACCACCCTCGCCGCGCTCCTGGCGGCGACCGTGACCGCCGGTCTCCCGGCGCCCGCCGAGGCGGCCCCGCGGCCCGGCCGGACCTTCGACCTCCAGGCCCACCGCGGCGGCCTGGGCCTGCGGGCGGAGAGCACCCTCGCCTCGTTCGGCAACGCACTTCAACTCGGCGTGAGCACGCTCGAACTGGACGTGCAGATCACCGAGGACGGACAGGCCGTGGTGACCCACGACCGGAAGGTCAGCGCCGCCAAGTGCGTGGACACCGCACCGGCCACCCCGGGTGACCCGGAGTACCCGTACGTCGGAAAGTACGTCAACACGCTCACCCTGGCTCAGGTGCGCACGTTGGACTGTGGCGCGAAGACCCTGGCCGACAAGCCCGGCCAGCTCGCCGTGCCCGGCGCCCGGATGCCCCTGCTGCGCGAGGTCTTCGCCCTGGTCAAGCGCTACCGGGCGGACGACGTGATGCTCAACGTGGAGACCAAGGTGGAGGCTGGCGCGCCGGCCGAGACCGCGCCGCGCGAGCAGTTCGTGCAGGTCACCGCGCGGGAGATCCGGAACGCCGGGATGCTGCGCCAGGTGACGATCCAGAGCTTCGACTGGGGCGCGCTGATGCGGATGCGCCAGGTGGAGCCGCGACTGCCGCTGGTGGCCCTGACCAACTACGACTTCCTGCAGGTCGGCCAGCCGGGCGCGTCGCCGTGGCTGGGCGGCCTGGACATCGACGACTTCGGTGGCGACCCGATCGCCGCGGTCCGCAGCTTCGGCGCGGCGGCGTTCTCGCCGGTGCACGGCTTTCCGCAGAACGGCACGGTCACCGATGCCGGCTACCGGCCGTACGTGACGAAGGAGATGGTGGCGCACGCGCACCGCAACGGGATCAAGGTGATCCCGTGGACGGTGGACGACGTGCCGACCATGGCGAAGCTGATCGACGACGGCGTGGACGGCCTCATCACCGACTACCCGGACCGGCTGCGCGGGCTGCTCGCCGAGCGCGACTACCGGCTGCCCCGGGCGTACGCCTCGCCCTTCGACATCCAGGCCCACCGGGGCGGCCGGGCCACCCGCCCGGAGAACACCCTCCCCGCGTTCGCGCACGCCCTGCAGAACCCGGCCATCTCCACTCTCGAACTGGACACCGGGGTGACCGCCGACGGGCACCTGGTCGTGTTGCACGACCGGGCGGTGAACGGGTCGCACTGCGTGGACACCGCGCCGGTACGCCCCGGGGACCCGAAGTACCCGTACGTCGGGAAGCTGGTGCACGAGCTGACCCTGGCCCAGCTGAAGACCGTCGACTGCGGCGCGAAGACGCTGCCCGAGTTCCCCGCCCAGGTGGCCGTGCCGGGCGCCCGGATCCCCACCCTCGACGAGGTCTTCGCCCTGGTGTCGGCGAGCGGCCGGGACGACGTCCGGATGAACATCGAGACGAAGATCAGCCCGCTGGTGACCGACACCGAGCCGTACCAGAGCTTCACCCGCAAGCTGGTCACCGCCATCGAGCGGGCCGGCTTCACCCGGCGCGCCACCGTCCAGTCGTTCGACTGGCGCGCCATCGAGTACGCCCACCGCCTCGACCCCCACATCGACACCGTCGCCCTGGTCTGGCAGTACGGCCCGGCCGAGTGCGCCACCCTCGCCGACGAGTGCTCGCTGCAGGCGGTCTACGGCGACCCGACGGTGCGGAGCCCGTGGACCGCCGGCCTGGACTGGTGGCGTCACGAGGACCTGGGCAAGCTGGTCCGGCAGTCCGGCGCGGCCACGGTGTCGGCGAACTGGCAGGTGCACGACCCGGGGCAGGGCAAGGTGGCCTCGGCCGACTGGTACCTGCGGCAGAACCCGGCATACTTCCACGGACCGGACGTCCCGACCCTGCAGCGGCGGTACGGGCTCACCGTGGTCCCCTACACCGTCAACGACGCGGCGGTGATGCAGCGGGTCATCGACCTCGGCGTGGACGGCCTCATCACCGACGACCCGGACCTGCTGATCGCGGTGGCGGTGCGCAACGGCCTGCGCTGACCGACCGGCAGGAGCCCCGGGGAGACCACATCCGCCGCCGATCGGGTGTTACCTCTCCGGGCCCCTCGGGTAGACGCGGGGTGCCCCCGCCACGAAACGCGAACCGTGCCGTGGCCGAAACGCGGTAGCGGGGCGGGTGTGCAACTCATCGCATCCGAGGAGGACAAGATGAGCACGCAGGCTGCGTCCACCAGGCCGATGAACCGGCCGGCGCAGGAGGCGCCCAACCGGATGGCCATGCAGGACGTCCAGACCCGTCAGATGCCGATGATCGAGGATGGTCGCCGGCAGCCGACTCCGGGCACCGAGACCAAGCACGCCCTTCTCACCACAGAGTTCTGGGTGTACGCGATCGCCGTCGCGGGCGTCATCGTCGCCGCGTACTGGCCCGGCGGGAGCGGCAACGGCCTGAACCTCGCCAACCCGAACCTGTCGTGGTGGTTCCTGACGGTCCTGACCGGCGCCTACCTGTTCAGCCGTGGTCTGGCCAAGGCTGGTAGCGAACGCCACTCGATCGCGGAGCGCCGGGCGGCCCGGCGCCAGTGAGCAACACCTGAGAGCGGCGGTGGCCCCGGGAGTTTCCCGGGGCCACCGTCGTGCGTGGACTACTCGAAGTCCCCGCCGAAGTCCCCGAAGTCGCCCTCGAAGGCGTCCTCGATCAGCTCACCGGCGACCAGGCCACCGGCCACCCCCAGGGCGGCGCCCGCCACCATGCCGCCGACTCCCGGCCCACGGCGCCCGTGGTGGCCGTGGTGCCCGTGCGGTCCGAAGCCCTGGGCCCGCAGGTTGCCGTAGCGCGAGGTGGTCTCCCGCAGCCAGCCGTCCACCACCTGGGCCCAGTCGGTGCGGCCCGTGTCGCTGTGCGGGACGGTGTACCGGCCGAAGACGTCGTGCCCGGCGGTGAAGAACCCGCCCCGCTTGTCGCACTCCAGGATCACCTCGACGCCCCGTTGGCTGGTCACAAAGGTCAGCTCGACCTCGTTGACGGCCTGCGCGTACTGCGGCGCGGCGAAGAACTCGATCTCCTGGTAGAACGGCAGCGTCTGCTGCACGCCGTAGATGTGGCCGCGCTCCAGGTCGGCGTGCTTGAACCGGAAGCCGAGCGTCTGGAACGCCTCGAGGATCCGCTCGTGGATCGGCAGCGGGTGCACGGCAACCTGGTCCAGGTCGCTCTTGTCCACCGCGCGGGCCACCGCGACCTCGGTACGCAGCCCCATGGTCATACCGCGCAGCCGCTGCCCGTACACGTCGGTGACCGGGGTCTCCCACGGCACCGGGAGCTGGAACGGGAGGGAGAGTTGCTGCTTCGGCGCCAGCTCCAGGCGGCCGCTGACCGGCATCCGGTGGAACTCCATGATGCCCGCGTACTCGGAGTCGCCGCTCTCGACCTCCACCCGGGTGACCAGGCCGACGCTGATCTGCTCGATGCTGGCCGGCACGTCACCGCCGACCAGGTTGACGTGCCCATCGAGAGCCAGGCCGGGCCGGGTGTTCGGGTTGGTCAGCACCGTGTCGACGCTCGGGCCGCCGACGCCGAACGCGCTCAGCATCTTCTTGAAGACCATCGCCACTCCGCTTCCACCTTCGGCACGCTCCACGACAGAGCGCGCACGGGACCACCAAAGGCACGTTAACCTGCAGCGCTGTGAAGTGGCTGTGAGCACGAGGCCTCCGCCGGCACGGCGCTCGTCGCGGTGTCAGTCGACCCGCACGACGATCAGCTCGCCGACCTGCTCGCCGATCTGCTGCCGTCCCTCCGCGGGCAGCCCGCCGTCGGTGATGAGCACGTCGGCCGCCGCGAGCGGGGCGATGGTGGCGATCCCGGTGGTCTCCCACTTGGTGTGGTCGGCGAGCACGACGAGCCGCCGGGCGGCAGCGATCAGCCCCCGGTTGACCGCCCCCTCCAGCAGGTTCGGCGTGGTGAACCCGGTCCGCGGACTCATCCCGTGCACGCCGAGGAAGAGCAGGTCGACGTTGAGGGCGGCGATGGCCGCCTCGGCCACCGGCCCGGTCAGCGCGTCCGAGGGCGTACGGATGCCACCGGTGAGCACGACGGTCTGGTCGGGGCGGGGGTTCTGGTAGAGGGCGTCGGCGACCGGCACCGAGTTGGTGACCACGGTGAGCCCGCGGACGTCGGCGAGCCGGGCGGCCAGGGCGGCGGTGGTCGTGCCGGCGGAGAGCGCGATCGCCATCCCGGGCTCGACCAGGCCGGCGGCCCGCTCGGCGATGGCCCGCTTCTCGGCCTGCTGCCGGATCGACTTCGCGGCGAAGCCGGGCTCCTCGGCCGAGCCGGGGCCGGCCAGCGTCGCACCACCGTGGACCTTGTCGACCAGCCCCCGCTCGGCGAGCACCTCCAGGTCCCGCCGGATCGTCATGTCCGACACCCCGAAGCGGCTGACCAGATGACTGACCCGGACGCCACCACGCTGGCGGATCAGCTCCAGGATGGCGCTCTGCCGTTGCTGGGCGAGCATGGATCCTCCTTCGGGTGCGGGGGCCACGGTCAGGCGGCCTCGGCCGTCCGGTCCGTCGCCGGATCGCCGGCCCCCACCCTGGCCGGCACCTCGGCGGCGCGGGCCGGCGTTTCGCGGACCACCGCCACCTCGCCGGCCGGGACCACCAGCTCGCCGTCGCAGCGGCCGCCGCCGAGCAGCTCGACGCCGGTGACCGCCAGCCGGGCCTCGGCATCGGTGTGGTTGATGACGAACAGCCAGCTCCGGTCGGCGGACCGGCGGCGTACCACCTCCACCCCCGCCGAGGCGGCCACCGGCGGGCGGGCGCCGGACTCGGCGAGCAGCCGGGCGACGAGCCGGTCGGTGGCGGCCGCGTCCAGCCGGGTGGCGACGTACCAGGCGGCTCCGGCGCCGACCGCGTGCCGGGTCAGCGCGGGCACCCCGGGCAGCGGCCCGTCGGCGTACGAGGCGAGCACCTCCGCCCCGTCGGCGTGCAGCCACTCGGTCCACACGTCGGCGGTGGCGCCGTCGTCGAGGCGTACCCGCTCACCCTCGCGGAGCGGGAAGAACTCCTCGGTGCGGACGCCGAGCAGCTCGCGGAACGCGCCTGGGTAGCCGCCGAGCCGGATGTGGTCGTGCTCGTCGACGATGCCGCTGAAGTAGGTCACCAGGGCGGTGCCACCCGCGGCCACGAACGCGCGCAGGGCCTCGGCGTCGGCGTCGCGGATCAGGTAGAGGGTGGGCACCAGGACCAGCCGGTAGCGGGACAGGTCGGCCGACGGGTGCACCACGTCGGCGGTGACCCCGGCCCGCCAGAGCGCGCCGTGCAGGGCGGCGAGCTGGTCCACGTAGGTGACGTCGGTGCTGGGGTGGGAGTCGAGCTCGACGCCCCACCAGGCCGCGTAGTCGAACAGAATCGCCACTTCGGACTCGACCCGGCTGCCGCGTACCTCGGCGAGGGCCTTCAGGTCGGCGCCGAGCCGACACACCTCGCGGAACACCTTGGTCTCGGGCCCGGCGTGCGGGACCAGCGCGGAGTGGAACTTCTCTGCGCCCGCCCGGGAGGCCCGCCACTGGAAGAAGAGCACCCCGTCGGCGCCGCGCGCCACGTGGGCGAGGCTGTTGCGCCGCAGCTGGCCCGGGGTCTTGGCGACGTTGCGCGGCTGCCAGTTGACCGCGCTGGTGGAGTGCTCCATCAGCAGCCACGGCCCGCCACCGGCGACGCCCCGGGTGTGGTCGGCGGCGAGCGCCAGGTCGACCTGCGGCCGCGGGTCGGCGGCGATCAGGTAGTGGTCGTTGGCGACCAGGTCCACGTCGGACGCCCAGGAGTGGTAGTCCAGGTGCTTGACGCCGGTGCCGATCATGAAGTTGGTGGTGACCGGCTGCCGGGTGAGCCGGGTCAGCACCTCCCGCTCCGCACGCAGCTGGGCGCGCTGCTCGTCGGAGGAGAAACGCAGGAAGTCCAGCTGCTGGGTGGGGTTGGCGAAGGTCGGGGCGGTCCGTGGCGGGTTGATCTCGGCCCAGTCGTGGTAGCGCTGGCTCCAGAACGCGGTGCCCCAGGCGGCGTTGAGCGCGTCCAGGTCGCCGTAGCGCTCGCGCAGCCAGCGGCGGAACGCCTCGGCGCTGACGTCGCAGTAGCAGTGCACGTTGTGGCAGCCCAGCTCGTTGGAGACGTGCCACATCACCACGGCCGGGTGGTCGGCGTACCGGCCGGCGACGGCCTCGACCAGCGCGAGGGACCGCTGCCGGAAGACCGGTGAGCTGGGGCAGTACGCCTGCCGCCCGCCCGGCCAGAGGATCGTGCCGTCGGCGCGTCGGGGCAGCGTCTCCGGGTGCCGGTGGGCCAGCCAGGGTGGCGGACTGGCGGTGGCGGTGGCCAGGTCGACGCTGATCCCGCCGTCGTGCAGCAGGTCGAGCGCCCGGTCGAGCCAGCCGAACTCGTGGCGGCCGGGGGCGGGTTCCAGCAGGGCCCAGGAGAAGATCCCGACCGAGACCAGATTGACCCCGGCCCGGCGCATCAGCGCGACGTCCTCGACCCAGGTCTCCTCGGGCCACTGCTCCGGGTTGTAGTCGGCCCCGTACCAGATCCGCTCACCGTGCCAGGTCCGCATGAGTGCAGAGGGTGCCCCCGGAACGGCCACCAAGTCAACACTTTCCAACATCGACAGTGATTGCCACGGTTGGCCGGTCTCGGCCATGTCACAACTGGGTTGTCGCTGTCCGCTTCCCCCCTTGACAGCGCGGAACCAGGGGGTAGCTTCAACCGCCACCGGCTGTTTGTGTTCGGACATGTGGATTCGCGGTGGATCCACCGCCGCCGGCGCGAACACCGATACCACCACCACGGCTTTTGGACGCAGCGCACCTCTTCCACGCAGGAGGCACCATGTCCCGTCCCCGATCGCAAGCCGAATACCTCGCCCGACTCGTGCCCCCGTCCGTCGCCGGCCTGAACCGCCGCTCGCTGCTCGCCGGCGCGGGCGCGCTGCTCGGCACGGGACTGCTCGCCGGCTGCGGCTCCGACTCCGACTCGGGCGCAGGCTCGAAGACCGTCTCCGTCGGCTCGAACGCCTCGGACCCGACGCCGAAGGACGTTCTCGCCAAGCTGGCGGCCGGCTTCCAGAGCTCGTCCGGGGTCCAGGTCAACATCAACACGGTTGACCACAACACGTTCCAGGAGAACATCAACAACTACCTGCAGGGCAAGCCGGACGACGTGTTCACCTGGTTCGCCGGCTACCGGATGCGGTTCTTCGCCGCCAAGGGCCTGGCCGGCGACGTCAGCGACGTCTGGGGCAAGCTCTCCGGCTTCTCCGACGCGTTCAAGAAGGCGTCCACCGGCGACGACGGCAAGCAGTACTTCGTGCCCGCGTCGTACTACCCGTGGGCGGTCTTCTACCGCAAGTCGGTGTGGCAGCAGCACGGCTACCAGGTGCCGACGACGCTCGACGACCTCACCACACTCGCCGGGCAGATGAAGAAGGATGGCCTCATCCCGATCGCCTTCGCCGACAAGGACGGCTGGCCCGCGATGGGCACCTTCGACATCCTCAACCTGCGGATCAACGGCTACCAGTTCCACGTCGACCTGATGGCCGGCAAGGAGGCGTGGACCTCCGACAAGGTGAAGAAGGTCTTCGACACCTGGGCCGGGCTGCTGCCGCTGCACCAGCCGGACGCCCTGGGCCGGACCTGGCAGGAGGCCGCCCAGTCGCTGCAGCAGAAGAAGAGCGGCATGTACCTGCTCGGCCTCTTCGTCGCCCAGCAGTTCAACGACAACGAGCAGGACGACATCGACTTCTTCACCTTCCCCGAGATCGACTCGACCATCGGGGCCAAGGCCCTGGACGCGCCGATCGACGGCTACATGATGGCCCGCAAGCCGAAGTCCGAGGCCAACGCCAAGAAGCTGCTGGAATACATCGGCGGCGTCGACGCCGCGAACATCATGGTGAAGGGCGACCCCGGCACCCTGGTGGCCAACAGCGGCGGGGACACCAGCGGCTACAACGCGCTGAAGAAGAAGGCCGCCGAACTGGTCGGCTCGGCCACGGAGATCGCCCAGTTCCTCGACCGGGACACCCGGCCGGACTTCGCCTCCACGGTGATCATCCCGGCGTTCCAGCAGTTCATCAAGAACCCGAAGGACATCAGCGGGCTGCTCACCAGCATCGAGAACCAGAAGAAGTCGATCTTCACCAGCTGACGGCGGAAGGGAGGAGGACACCATGTCCGACCTGCCCCTGATCCAAGCGGATCGCGCCGTACCATCGCCGGCCGCGACCACCACCACGCGTGGTCGCCGCCGGCGGCTACGGCTCCTGTCCCACACCGACCGCGTGGTGATCACGCTGATGGTGCTGGTACCCATGCTCCTCGTCGTCGGCCTGGTCTGGCTGCCGGCGCTGGCCACCGTGCTGCTCTCCGGCACCAACTGGGACGGCATCGGCCCCCTCAGCGAGATCGACTGGGTCGGCCTGAAGAACTACGACGACGTGGTGAACATCTACCCGCCGTTCGTCCCGGCGATCCAGAACAACCTGCTCTGGCTGGCCGCGCTCTTCGTGGTGGCCACCCCGTTCGGGATGTTCCTCGCCGTGCTGCTCGACAAGGAACTGCGCGGCAGCCGCTTCTACCAGACCGCGCTCTACCTGCCGGTGGTGCTCTCCCTGGCGCTGATCGGCTTCGTCTGGCAGCTCATCTACAGCCGCGACCAGGGCCTGCTCAACGCACTGCTGGGCACCCAGACCGACTGGTACGGCGACCCGCACGTGAACATCTGGGCGGTGCTCGTCGCCGCCGGCTGGCGGCACGTCGGCTACATCATGCTGCTCTATCTGGCCGGCCTCAAGGGCGTCGACCCGTCGCTGCGCGAGGCGGCCGCCGTGGACGGCTCCTCCGAGGCCAGCACCTTCTTCCGGGTGGTCTTCCCGGTCATGCGGCCGATCAACATCATCGTGCTGGTGGTGACGGTGATCGAGTCGCTGCGCGCGTTCGACCTGGTGTGGGTCATCAACAAGGGCCGCAACGGGCTGGAGTTGATCTCCGCGCTGGTCACCGCGAACGTGGTGGGCGAGGCTAGCCGGATCGGCTTCGGCTCCGCCCTGGCGACCATCATGCTGGTCGTCTCCCTGGTCTTCATCACCCTCTATCTGGCCACCGTGATGCGGGAGGGCCGGCGATGACCACCGTCCTGACCCGCGAGACCACGGCCACCGCACCGGCCGGGCGCCGCCGGCCGCTGCGGCCCGCCCGGGTGGTCCTGCACCTCTTCCTGGGTACGGTGGCCGTCGGCTGGCTCTTCCCGATCCTCTGGGCGACGCTGACCTCGCTGCGGTCCTACGAGTACACCGCCACCCACGGCTACGTCTCCCTCGGCGGCTGGACCATCGACAACTACGTCACCGCCTGGCGGACCGCGGAGTTCGGCAAGCACTTCCTCAACTCCGTCTACATCACGGTCCCGGCGGTGCTGCTGACGCTCTTCCTCGCCTCCTGCGTGGCGTTCGTGATCGCCCGGTTCAGCTGGAAGCTCAACCTCGTGCTGCTCGGGCTGTTCACCGCGGCGAACCTGCTGCCGCAGCAGGCCCTGCTGATCCCGCTGTTCCGGATGTTCACCGAGATCCCGCTGCCGGCCTGGATGAGCGACTCGGAGCTGCTCTACGACAGCTACTGGGGGCTGATCCTGGTCAACGTCGCCTTCCAGTGCGGCTTCTGCGTCTTCGTGCTGAGCAACTACATGAAGGCCCTGCCGCACGACCTGTACGAGGCGGCGATGGTGGACGGGGCCAGCGTGTGGCGGCAGTACTGGCAGGTCACCATGCCGCTCTGCCGGCCGGCCCTGGCCGCGCTGGCCACCCTCGAGGTGACCTGGATCTACAACGAGTTCTTCTGGGCCACCGTGCTTATGCGCACCGGCGACAAGTTCCCGGTGACCAGCTCGCTGAACAACCTGCGCGGCGAGTTCTTCACCGACAACAACCTGGTCTCGGCCGGCTCGGTGCTGGTCGCGATCCCCACCCTGGTGATCTTCTTCCTGTTGCAGAAGCAGTTCGTCCGGGGCCTGACCCTGGGAGCCAGCAAGGGATGACGATCCTCCACCTACGCCGCGCCCGGACCAGCCTGGTGCTCGACGCGCGCGGCCCGGGCCTGCCCCGGATCGTGCACTGGGGCGCCGACCTCGGCCCCCTCCCCGCCGACGACCTGCCCGCCCTGGTCGACGCCACCATCGCGCCGGTGGTGCCGAGCAGCTTCGACGCGCCGACCGTGCTGTCACTGCTGCCCGAAGCCAGTGCCGGCTGGAGCGGCCGGCCCGGCCTGGCCGGCCACCGCGACGGCCGGGACTGGTCCACCGCCTTCCGCCTCGACGGGCTCGACGTCGCCGACGTCGCCGACGTCGCCCCAGAGCCGAGCCGGGTGGCGGGGGGCGGGGAGGCGGTGCGCGTATCCGGGGCGGAGCGGGACCCCGACGGGGCCGATGCCGCGCGGGTGACCGTGCGGGCGGCGGACCCGGGCGCGGGGTTGTCGCTCACCGTCGAGCTCACGCTCGACCCGACCGGACTGCTGACACTGCGGCACCGGCTGCGCAACGACGGCGACCGGCCGTACGAGGTGCGGGAGCTGACCCCGGTGCTGCCGGTGCCCGCGGTCGCCACCGAACTGCTCGACCTGACCGGGCGCTGGTGCCGGGAACGCGCCCCGCAGCGGCACCCGTGGCCGATGGGCGCCTGGGTACGCGAGGGCCGGCACGGCCGCACCGGCCACGACGCCACGCTGCTGCTCGTCGCCGGCACGCCGGGCTTCGGCTTCGGGCACGGCGAGGTGTGGGCGGTGCACACCGCGTGGAGCGGCGACCACGTCACGGTGGCCGAACGCCGCCCCACCGGGGAGGCCACCCTGGGCGGCGGCGAACTGCTCACCCCCGGCGAGATCGTGCTCGCCCCCGGCGCGGAGTACGCCACTCCTCTGCTCTACGCGGTCCACTCGACCGACGGGCTGGACGGGCTCAGCAACGTGCTGCACACCCACCTGCGGGCCCGCCCGCAGCACCCGCGCGCACCCCGCCCGGTGACCCTCAACGTGTGGGAGGCGGTCTACTTCGACCACGACCTGGACCGGCTCAGGGACCTCGCCGACCGGGCCGCCGAGGTGGGCGTGGAACGGTTCGTGCTCGACGACGGCTGGTTCCGGGGCCGCCGGCACGACCGCGCCGGGCTCGGCGACTGGTGGGTCGACGACGACGTCTGGCCGGACGGGCTGCAACCGCTCATCGACCACGTCCGCGGGCACGGGATGCAGTTCGGGCTCTGGGTCGAGCCGGAGATGGTCAACCGGGACTCGGACCTGTTCCGGACCCACCCGGACTGGCTGCTCCAGGCGCCCGGCCGGCTGCCGCCGGAGTGGCGCCACCAGCAGGTGCTCGACCTCGCCCACCCGGACGCGTACGCCCACCTGCTGGGCCGGCTGGACGCGGTGCTGACGGAGCACGACGGGATCGCGTACCTGAAGTGGGACCACAATCGGGACCTCACCGAGGCCGGGCACGGCGGCCGGCCGGGGGTGCACGCGCAGACCGTGGCGGTCTACCGCCTCCTCGACGAGCTGCGTGGCCGCCACCCCGCAGTGGAGATCGAGAGCTGCTCGTCCGGCGGGGCGCGGGTCGACCTGGAGATCCTGCGCCGCACGGACCGGGTGTGGGCCAGCGACTGCAACGACGCCCTGGAACGGCTGTCGATCCAGCGCTGGACCGGCCTGCTGCTCCCACCCGAACTGGTCGGCACCCACATCGGACCGGAACGCTCGCACACCACCCACCGCGTGCACGACCTCGGCTTCCGGGCGGTCACCGCGCTCTTCGGCCACCACGGCATCGAGTGGGACATCAGCGGGATCACCACCGCCGAGCGGGCGGAACTCGCCGCCTGGGTCGCCCTGCACAAGCGGCTGCGTCCGCTGTTGCACGGCGGCCGGGTGGTCCGGGTCGACCACCCCGACCCGGCCGTCCAGGCGCACGGCGTGGTCGCCCACGACCGGTCCCACGCGGTGTACGCGATCTCCCCGCTGACCACCTCGGTCGCCCAGGTGCCGGGCCTGGTACGCCTGCCCGGGCTGGATCCGGCGCGGCGCTACCGGGTGCGGCCGCCGGCCGGGCTGCCGGAGCCGGCGGTGCTCCAGTTCACCGAGCCCGGCTGGTTGTCTTCGGGCGACGGGGTGACGCTGAGCGGGTCGGTGCTGGGTGCGGTGGGACTGCAACTGCCGGCGCTGCACCCGGAGCAGGCGCTGCTGCTGGAGGCCACGGCCGTCAGCTGAGGGCCGGTGACACCTCGCCTGCCCTCCGCCGCCTGCCGGCGAATGGACAGCTGTTCGCCCGGGCGTGTGGGTTCCTGGCGCTTTGGGTGCGGTAGTTGTCGCCGGAACGACAACAAACGCACCCGGAGCCGTCACCGGTCCGACTCGCCGATCCACTCGACGACGGCGAAGCGGTCGGGCCGGGCCGGCAGGAGACTTTTTTGAGAATCTGTCCGGCGGATGTCGAGAACCGGAGTGGCGGCTTCTACCTGAGGGTGGAAGCACCGAGAATCGGTGCACAGGCGTGAGGAGCGAACCGTGAAGTACATGCTGCTGATGCAGTTCAGCGCCGCCGGGGCCGACTTCCCGTCGATCGACACCTGGACGCCGGAGGAGATCCGGGCGCACATCGGGTTCATGGGGGAGGTCAACGCGAAGCTCACCGCCGACGGGGAATGGGTCCAGGCGGAGGGCCTGGGCGGGCCGCAGCAGGCGCGGATCGTCCGGGCGGGCGAGGGCGGCGCCCCGGTCGTCACCGAAGGGCCGTTCGCCGAGACCAAGGAGTTCCTCGCCGGCTGGTGGATCGTCGACTGCGAGACGCCGGAGCGGGCGGTCGAGATCGCCGCGCACATCTCCACCGCACCCGGGCCCGGCGGGCGACCGCTGAACATGCCGATCGAGGTGCACCCGATCATGTCGGCGCCACCGCAGGAGATCTGACCGCTGGGCACCCTGGACCGGACCGTCGAGGACCTGCTGCGCGAACTGGCGCCGCAGGTCCTCGGCGTGCTCGCCCGCCGGTTCGGTGACTTCGCCACCGCCGAGGACGCGGTCCAGGAGGCGCTGCTGGACGCGGCCACCCAGTGGCCGGCGCAGGGGCTGCCGGACAATCCGCGCGGCTGGCTCGTCCAGGTCGCGTACCGCCGGATGATCGAGCTGGTCCGGGCCGAGGCCGCCCGGCGGGACCGGGAGGACCGCGCCGCCCGGCGGGAGGGCGACCAGCGGCGGACCGCGCCGGCCGCCGACGAGCCGCTGATCTCGGACCGGGACGACACCCTGGTCCTGCTCTTCCTCTGCTGCCACCCGACGCTGTCGACCGCCTCGGCGATCGCGCTGACCCTGCGGGCAGTGGGTGGGCTCACCACCACCGAGATCGCCCGCGCGTTCCTCGTCCCGGAGCCCACCATGGCGCAGCGGATCAGCCGGGCCAAGCAGCGCATCCGGACCTCCGGGCTGCCGTTCCGGATGCCGGACGAGGGCGAGCGCGAGTCCCGCCTCGCGGCGGTGCTGCACGTGCTGTACCTGATCTTCACCGAGGGGCACACCGCCAGCCTCGGCACGGACCTGCGCCGGGTGGACCTGTCCGAGGAGGCGATAAGGCTGACCCGGGCCATGCACGCGCTGCTGCCGGACGACAGCGAGGTGGCCGGCCTGCTCGCCCTGATGCTGCTCACCGAGGCCCGCGCCGCCGCCCGGACCGGCCCGTCGGGTGAGCTGATCTCCCTGGCCGACCAGGACCGCAGCCGGTGGGACGCCGCCGCGATCGCCGAGGGGACCACACTCGTCACCCGGGCGATGGCCCGCGGGCCGGTCGGTCCGTACCAGCTCCAGGCCGCCATCGCCGCGCTGCACGACGAGGCGCCCACCGCCGCGCAGACCGACTGGCCGCAGATCCTCGCGCTCTACCAGGTGCTGGAACGCCTCTCGGGGAACCCGGTGGTCTCGCTAAACCGCGCGGTGGCGACCGCCATGGTGCACGGCCCGGCTGCCGGGCTGGACGCGCTCGCCGCCCTGGACGCCGACCCCCGGATGGCCGGTCACCACCGCCTCGACGCGGCCCGGGCGCACCTGTACGAGATGGCCGGCGACCGGGACGCCGCGGTGACCCACTACCGGGCCGCCGCCGGGCAGACCACCAGCCTCCCCGAGCAGCGCTACCTGCAGATGCGCGCCGCCCGGCTGGCCCAGCGCTGAGTCCACTCCCGATCGGCTGTCGACGGCTCCAAGATCCACACCAGATCGGCGAGGTGGCGGTGTCCGGGCCGCGCAACACCGCCAGGTCGCCGTGCTGTTGACCCACTCCAGATCGGCGAGGTGGCGTTATCGGGGCGACGGGAATACCGCCACGTCGCCGATCCGGTGCGGGCCCGCATCCGGCCGGGCGGGCGGCCCGGGTGGGCGGGCCGGGCGGGGCGGACCGGGCGGGCGGACCGGGCGGGCCCGGCCGCCGGGTGGGTCAGCTCGGGGTGCAGGTCAGGGTTGGGGCGGTGTTGGTGCTGTTCCAGCTGCCGAGGAAGCCGAAGCTGGTGCTGGCACCGGCACCCAGCCGGCCGTTGTAGTCGACGTTGCGCGCCGTGTATTCCGCGCCACTGTTGCTGATCGTGGCGTTCCAGGTCTGGCTGACCGTCTGGCCGTTGGCGAAGGTCCAGCGCACGGTCCAGCCGGTGATCGCCGAGGGGCCGGCGGTCACCTTGACCTCGCCCTGGAAGCCGCCCTGCCAGGAGTTGACGATCGTGTAGCCGGCCGTGTGGGGGGTGCAGTGGTGGTGACAAGGACGGCTGAGCCCGGCAGCCGCCGCCCGACTCCCGGCGGACGCAGGCATCAGCGTAGGGCGATGGAGTGCCGGAGGCAACCGGTGAAGCTGATCGATGGACAAGGGTGCCGACCGGACGGTGGGCAGCAGCGCCGCCGCCGGCAAGAAGTGCCTGGACGGCGAGCGGACGGGCACGGTTGACCGGCGCAGCGCGGGGTATCTGGTGAGGATCCGCCGGAAGGAGATGCGCCATGGTCAACGTCGGCTACACCCTCCTGTGCGAGCAGGCCGGCCCGAAGCACCTGGTCGACCACGCCGTGCGCGCCGAGGCCGCCGGCTTCGACCACCTGGTCACGTCCGACCACTACTACCCGTGGCTCGACGCGCAGGGCCACTCCCCGTACGCCTGGTCGGTGCTCGGCGCGGTCGCGCACGCGACCAGCCGGGTCGGGCTGATGTCCTTCGTGACCTGCCCGATCCGCCGCTACCACCCGGCGGTGGTGGCGCAGAAGGCCAGCACGGTCGGGGTGCTCTCGGACGGCCGGTTCACCCTCGGGCTGGGCGCCGGGGAGAACCTCAACGAGCACGTGGTCGGCGGCTGGCCGCACGTGGAGCAGCGGCACGAGATGTTCGAGGAGGCGTTGCAGATCATCCGGCCCCTGCTCAACGGCGAGACGTTGACCTTCTCCGGTAACCACTTCGACGTCCCCGACGCGTACGTCTGGGACCGGCCGGAGCGCCCGGTGCCGATGGCGATCGCCGCCTCCGGCCGGCAGTCCGCCACCCTCGCCGCCGAGTACGGCAACGGCATGATCGCCACCGAGCCCGACGCGCACCTGATCCAGATGTACGACGACGCCGGCGGCGCCGGTAGGCCGCGCTACGGCCAGGTGGCGATCTGCTACGGCCCGGACGAGGCCGAGTGCCGCAAGATCGTGCACGACCAGTTCCGCTGGTTCGGCCTGGGCTGGAAGGTCAACGCGAACCTGCCGGGGCCCGAGTCGTTCGCCGCGGCGACGCAGTTCGTGCGCGAGGAGGACGTGGCCGCGTCGATCCCGTGCGGCCCGGACGTGGACCGGCACGTGGCGGCGTTCAAGCAGTTCGTCGACGCGGGCTTCACCCACGTGGCGCTGGTCCAGGTGGGCGCGGACAGCCAGCCGATGTTCCTGAACTGGGCGCAGGAGGAGCTGTTGCCCCGGCTCCGCACGCTGTGACCGCCCGACCTGCGATGGTGGGTCCATGCGTATCGGGAACACCGAGATCCGCCCCCTCGGGGGCGGGGTCGGCTGCCTGCTGATGATCCTCTTCTCAATTCTCGTCTCGGTGGTGCTGACCGTGGTGCTGAACCTGCTGATCTGACCGCCGGGACGGGCGAGGCTGGGCCGCGGGTCAGCGGCGCAGGCCCAGGGCGGTGAGCAGCTCCCGGCTGGTGACCCGGACCGGGTCCAGCATCGCCCGGCGCAGCCAGCGGCGGGTCGGCCCGACCGTGGCCCGCCACGCCCTACGCATGCCCCGCGCCGCCGGGACGACGGTGGCCCGCCAGCCGGCCCGGACGGCCCGACCCAGCGGTACGGCGGTGTGCCGCCACAGCCAGCGCACGGCCCGACCCAGCGGTCGCAGCAGCACGCGGTAGAGGAAGCCGAGCACCCGTCCGGCGAGCCGCCAGGCACCGACGACCCCGTCCACCAGTACCCCGGCGAGGACCTGAGCGACGGCGGCCAGCACCCGGCCGACCGCGACGACCCCGGCGGCGAACACCCGACCGACGGCGGCCAGCCCACGGCCGAGCAGCGCCAGCCCGGCGAGCAGCGACCGTCCCACCGGGGCGAGCACCCGGGCCAGCCAGCGCAGCGGCCGGACCACCAACTGCCGGACCAGCCAGGCCAGCGGCACCCACGCCAGGTGCCGGGCCGCCCAGGCCAGCGGACGCCAGAGCACCCGCACCGCCACCCAGGCAGCGCCTCTCGCCAACCACACCAACGGCTGCCAGATCAGGTGCACCGCGACCCAGGCGAGGCCCCGGGCCAGCCACCCCAGCGGCAGCCACACCAGCGTGCGCACGGCCCAGACCAGGGGCCGCCACAGCAGGTGCACGGCGACCCAGGCCGCCCCACGCGCCAGCCAGACCAGCGGCAGCCACAGCAGGGTGCGCGCGGCCCAGGCCAGCGGGCGCAGCAGCCAGCGGTGCAGGAACCGGCCGGTGGGCGTGACCAGGTACCGGTCCAGCAGGCGGCCGGCGGCGACGGCCAACTCCCAGGCGAGGCGTACCGGCAGGACCACGACCAGGGCGACGGCGCGGGCGACGGCCGCGACCAGCGGGGGCGGCGGCTCGGCCGGGGCTGGGGCGCGCGGGCTCGACGCGGCGGCCGGCCGGGGCGGCGTGGGCGGCCGGTACGGGTCGGACGGGCGCGGGGGCGGCGGGCCGGTCACGGCGTCACGGTAGTCAGCCGCGGCAACGACCGCCGCCCCGGTCAGGCCGGGTCCAGCGCCAGGTCCGCCACCACCGGATAGTGGTCGGAGGCGGTGTCCGCGTCGCCGCCCCGGACCACCCGCACCTGGCGGGCCAGCGCGGCCAACGCGGGCGTGGCGAGCAGGTAGTCCAGGCGCATCCCGGCGAACTCCGCCCCGCCGTGCCGGGTCGGCACGGTCAGCCCGCCGGGCTCGCTCCCGCCCCGGTCCGGCCACAGGTCGACCAGGCCGGCGTCGAGCAGGCGGGACACGGCGCGGGTATCGACGGTACGGCCGTCGCGGCGCAGGTGCCGGCGCCGGTACCGGTCGGACAGGCCGGCCAGCCGGGCGGTGTGGTCGGCGGTCGGCTCGAGGGTGTTCAGGTCCCCGGCGAGCAGGGCCAACTCGCCCCCGGTACGCCGGACCGCCGCCGCGAGCCACTCCGCCTCCATCCGCCGCCGGCCGCCGGAGTACGGATCAAGGTGGGTGCTGAACACGGTGAGCGGCCCCGCCCCGGTAGACACCTGGACCCGGGCGGCGGCGTGGTGGAAGGGTCGGCGTACCCGAGCCGAGCGCAGCACCCGCAGCGGCGCGCGGACCAGCACCGCCACCGGCTGCCCGAAGCAGGACCGGGCCAGGTGGGGCACCATCCCCAGCCGGCCGGCCAGGTCCGCCATCCGCCCGCCCCGGTCGAGGCCGCGCAGCTCCTGCAGGGCCAGCACGTCGGGGCGCTGGCCGCTGACGACCGCGACGATCCCGGCCCACCGGTCGGGCCCGTCCCGGTCCCGCCCGCCGGTTCGGATGTTCCAGGTCATCACCCGCAGCATCGGCGCCCGGTCACTCCTCCCGGCCGGCCCTGGCCAGCTCGTCGGGCAGTTCGGGCACCTGCTCCGACTCGATGGCCGGACGGTTGCCCCGCCGGGCGTCGGCGTTGGGGCGGACCACCCACCAGAGCAGCCCGATCCACAGCCCGCTGAGCAGGATCGCGCCCATGACGTCGGTCGGGTGGTGCATGCCCCGGTACATCCGGGAGACGGCCACCCCGACCGGCATGATCACCGCCATGGCCACGAACAGCCACCGCCACCAGTGGTCGGTGCGGGCGAGCACGATGACGGCGATCGCGGTCCAGAGGCAGATGGTGGCCGCGATGTGCCCGGACGGGAAGGACGAGGTGGGCAGGTGCCCGTCCAGGTTGTCCACCGGCGGGCGGGGGCGGTCGACCGCTCCGGAGGAGGCGAGGAAGAGGCTCAGCTCGCCGAACATCGCCAGCGCCACGAAGAGCACCGGCCGCCAGCGCTTCCAGATCGCCAGCACCAGCGGGCAGAAGACCAGTGAGATCAGCAGGATGGCGTGGGTGTCGCCGAACTTGCTCCACCACCAGCTCAGGTTGTTCAGCGAGTCGGTACGCCGGGCCGCGAGCCACTGCGGCACCTCGGTGTCGAGGGTGTCCAGGAACGTGCCCTTGGCGTGGTAGCTGACCACCATGCCGAACGCGTAGAGGGCGCCGAAGACGAGCACCCAGCCGACCAGCAGCTCGGCGACGGCCGAGCGGGGGTGCTCCAGCACGTGCTCCTCGTCCGGCGCGGGGGTGATCTCCTCCCCCGCCTCCGGCTCCAGGCCCTCGCTGATCGGTGGCACCGGGCGGCCGCGGTCGCGCCGCCACAGCCGGAAGGCGTACGCGGTGACGCCGAGCCAGGTCGCGCCGAGCAGCCAGCCGCCGAGCACGTCGGAGACGAAGTGCACGCCGAGCGCGATCCGGGTCAGCCCGATCAGGAGGACCAGCCCGCCGACCAGGACGATGGCCGGTCTGCGCCACCGGAGCGGCATAGCCGGCAGGAAGACCAGCAGCAGCGCCCCGTACGCGACGAACGAGCCGAGCGCGTGCCCGCTCGGGAAGCTGTTGCCGGGCGCGTGGGTGATCGGCACGTCGACCACCGGGCGCAGCCGCCCGACCAGCGCCTTCAGCGACGGGTCGAGGATCAGCCCGCCCACCCCGCTGATGATCAGATAGACCGCCAGTCGGGGCTGGCGGCGGATCAGCAGGCCGACCACCGCGATGGTGACCAGCCAGATCAGTTCCGGCCGGCCGCCCAGGTCGGTGACCGCCTGGAGCGCGGTGACCAGGGGGTGGTGCGGCGCCACGAGGCGGTTGAACCACTCGGCCGCCTCGTGGTCGGCGCGGTACAGCGGGTCCCAGTGGAACCGGACGAGCATGAGCAGCACCCCGAACGCGACCCCCGCCCCGGCGACCGCGAGCAGCCCTACGACGCTGCGCTCGGCGAACCGGCCGAGGGGCCGGCGGTGGGTCTCCTTGACCGCGGTCACCCGCACCTCCCTTGTGTTCTGCCGAGGCGCGCTGTACCCGGTTCGCGCTCCGCGTACACGCGGCCGCCGGTCAGAGCGCGGTCATCTCGCCGGTGTCGAGGACCGCCGCGGGTTCGGCCTCCGGCTCCCAGAGGTCGGGCTGGGCAGGCTCCGCCACGCCGATCCGCATCGCCTCCAGCTGGGCGGCGAAGGCCAGCCCGCCGAAGAGCGCCATCCCGGTCAGGTTGGCCCACAGCAGCAGGGCCATCATCCCGGTCAGCGCGCCGTAGGTCTGCCCGAATCCGTCGCTGTACTTGACGTACGCGGCGAGCAGCAGGCTCGCCAGCCACCAGAGCGCGGTGGCGATGCCGGCACCGAAGAACAGCCAGGACAGGCCGGGCTGCCGGCGCCGGGGCGCGTGGCGGAACAGCACCGCCACGGCCAGCACGGTCAGCCCGAGGCTGAGCGGCCAGCGGATCACGTCCCAGGCGGCGTTGGCGACGCTGCCCCAGGCGTAGTGCCGCTGCACCGACTCGCCCATCGCCCGTCCGCCGACCAGGATGAGGAACCCGGCCAGCGCGGGTACGCCGGCGGTCACCGCGAGGACGGCGGCACGGACGTACTTGGCCACGGCCGGGCGGTCCCGCTCGACGCCGTAGATGCGGTTCGCGCCCCGTTCGATCTGGGCCATGGTGGTGGCGAGCGCGAGGAGGCCGGTGAGCAGGCCGAGGGTCAACGCCAGTTCGCCGGCGTGTTCGCTGTGCTCGCCGTCGGCCAGCAACTGCTGCACCACCGACTCGCTCTGGCCGGGGGTGAGCGCGAGCATGGTGTCGGCGACCACCTTGCCGCCCTCGTCGGCGCCGAGGTCGGTGATCAGGCCGGTGAGCGCGATGAGGAACGGCACCACGGCCAGGCAGAGCTGCAGGGCGAGGGCCCGGGAGTGGCTGAAGCCGTCGCCGTAGCGGAACCGGACGAAGGCGTCCCGCAGCAGGCACCAGCCGCCGTGCCGGCGCAGGGTGTGCCAGGCGTCGTCGGCGGAGAGTTCGTCCGCCGACATCAGCCGGGTCTCGGGGACCAGCTTGGTGCTACTCACGGCGGGCGTCCTCGACCAGGCGTTCACCGCGCTGACCGGCGGCGTCGGCGTCCACCGACAGGTCGGGGTGGCGCTCCGGCCGGGCCACGCAGAGCCAGAGCGCCGCGGGCCGGATCTCGGCCGTGAGCGAGCGGCCGGGCTCGATCAGGTCGCCGTCGAGCTCCCGTGGCTGGGCCCGGTTGCTGGTGATCTCGACCTTCCGGCCGCGGAGAATCTCCATCCGGGGCACCTGGCCACGCCGGCGGACGAGCGCCCAGCCCATGGCCAGCCAGTGGCCCAGCGTCCGGGGGGTGAGCACCGCGACGTCGAGCCAGCCGTCGTCGGGCTCGGCGTCGGTGAGCAGGCGTACGCCGCCCTGGAGGCGGCCGACGTTGGCGACCAGGACCGAGCGGGCCCGGCGGCGCAGCGGCGGGTGGTCGTCGATCCGGATCCAGACCCGCATCGGCCGGTCCCGCAGGTGCTTCACGGCGCCCACGACGTACGCCGGCCAGCCGATCCGTGCCTTGGTGGTCTCCGAGGTGGCGTCGAGCATCTGCGCGTCGAAGCCCATCCCGGCCATCACGGCGAAGCACTGGTCGCCGACGACCCCGACGTCCAGCCGCCGCCTGCCCCGCTCGACGGCGACCTCCAGCCCGGCGGCCAGGTCGCCGGAGAGGCCGAGGTTGGCGGCGAGCAGGTTGCCGGTGCCCTGGGGCAGCACGGCGAGCGCCACGTCGGTGCCGGCCAGCGCGGTCACGCAGGCGCGTACGGTGCCGTCGCCGCCGCAGGCGAGGACGACCTCCGCGCCGGCCTTGACGGCCGCCTCGGTCTGGCCGCGGCCCGGGTCCTCGACGGTGGTCTCGTACCACGTCGGCGGGGGCCAGCCGGCGGCGTCGAGGGCGCCGTCCACCGTGCGGCGGAACTGGTCGAGATCGGTCACCTTCACCGGGTTGACCACCACCGCCGAGCGCGGCGCGGCGTTGCCGGCGGTCACCAGCCGCTGGTCCGCTCCACCGTTCACGGCGTCAGTGTGCAGCAACTCCGACCGGTCAGCGAGTCGACGGAGACGGACGTTGCATGGATCGCAAACAGGTTTGAGGACCGCAGTGGCCGGTCGGCGCCGCCGGCGTTCGTGCCGTCGGGCGTCAGGCCGCCGTCCGCAGCGCCGCCTCCACCCGCCGGCGCAGGTCGTCGAGGTCGGCGCCGGCCTCGGTGAGCACCAGCGCGGCCAGGCCGTTGCCCTCGCGGAGCAGGCCGAGCAGGATGTGCTCGGTGCCGATGTGGTGGTGGCGCAGCCGGATCGCCTCGCGCAGGCTGAGTTCCAGCACCTTCTTCGCCCGGGGCGAGAACCGGCCGTCGTCGGGCCGGCGCCGGCCCCAGCGCCGGCGGGGTGGGGGCGCCGCCTCGCGCAGCGCGTCGGGTCCGAAGGACTCCTCGATCCGCGCGACGATCGCCGCCAGGTCGATGCCGATCTCCCGCAGCGCCGCCGCGTCGGCCTCGCCGAGGCCGTCGACGCCGCCGGCCGTGTGCCGGGCCACCGCGGCGCGCAGGTCCTCGGCCCGGACGCCGGCCTGGGCCAGCACCCGGACGGCCAGGTTGTCGCCGTCGGCGAGCACGCCGAGCAGCAGGTGCTCGGTGCCGACGGGGCGCCGGCCCTCGGCGCGGGCCTCGTCGACCGCGTGCCGCACCACCGTCCGGGCCCGGTCGGTGAACCGTTCGAACATCACGCCTCCCAGCTTCCGGGCACCGCCGGTCGCCCGGCGTGCTTCTTGTGGACCGCCTGCCGGCTGACCTCGAGCGCGTCGGCGATCTCCTGCCAGGACCAGCCCTGTCGTCGGGCGTTGTCCACCTGGACCACCTCGAGCCGCTCGAGCAGCCGGCGCAGGGCGAGGACCGCGCGGAGCCCGACCTTCGGGTCGGTGCTGCCGGCGGCCGCCGCGAGTTCCGTCGCCTGACTCATGCTGTCAACATAGGTTGACAGCACCCGCCCTGTCAACCCTGGTTGACACGCGACGGGCCGACACGACCGCGACGCGCCCGGGCGCAGCCCCAGCTGGTGCTACGGTCCGCTGGTGTTCCGCCGCCGCTCGCTGGACCGACCGGTCGAGGCCGCCCGCCGGCTGACGGTCGGGCGACTCACGCTGGAGATGGCCGGCGGCAGCGTGGTCGGGCACCACTACCCGGAGAACTTCGACGTGCTGCACGTCGACCCGGAGCTGCCGCTGTTCGCGGTGGCCGACGGGATGGGCGACGGTGACGGCAGCCGGATCGCCGGCGCCACCGCGACGAGCACCTTCGTCGAGCGGGTCCGCGCCGCCTGGCCCGCCGTCGGCGCGCGCGAGCTGCGCGCCGCGACCGCGGAGACCCAGCTGCGGGTACGCCAGGCCGGGGCGGGACTGGCCGGGCTCACCGGCTGCACGCTGACCGCGCTGGCCGTCGAGCCCGACGGCGGGCAGGGCTGGCTCGTCCAGCTCGGCGACTCGCGGGCCTACCGGCTGCGCGACGGGCTGCTGGAGCTGGTGACGGTCGACCACACCATGGCCTGGCTGGGGGTGGTGCACGGCTGGTGGCCGGCCACCTCGCCCGAGGCGGCCCGGGCCCGCTACCAGCTGCTGCGCTACGTCGGCCACCCAGACCGGCCGGAGCCGGACGTGCTGGCCGTCCCGCTGCGCACCGGGGACACCTGGCTGCTCTGCACCGACGGGGTCAGCGACCAGCTCGGCTACCACCGGCTGCGGGACCTGCTGGCCGAGCGGGACCCGGCGCGGGCGGCCCGCGCCCTGCTCTCGGCCAGCCTGGAGGAGGGCGGCGACGACAACGCCACCGCCGTGGTGGTCCGCGTCCTGCCCACCGTGCCCACCCCGCGCTGACCGCGGGCCCGCATCCCCGGCGCGGTGACCGGGCCAGTTCCGCCGACCCGGTCCGGGCGGGCACCCGCCACGACTACCGTGGGTGAGGAGTGCGCGGTCGGGAGGTGAGGCGGGATGGCCGCACCCACCGAGGACGCGGTGGTGGTCGGCGTCGGCCGGTCGGACGAGGACCTCCAGGTGGTCCGGACGGCCGCCGTGGAGGCCGCCGCCCACAACCGCCCGCTGCACCTGCTGCACGCCTTCAACTGGGCGGCGGAGGCCGCGACGTCCACGCCGGGCGGGCCCCGCGCCGCCGCCGAGGACCTGCTGGAACAGGCCGGACAGGTGGTCGCCGAGGCGGAGCCGGCGGTGCCGGTGAGCGGCGCGATCGTCGAGGGCTCCCCGGTCGAGGCGCTGATCCGGGCCTCCGAGTCGGCCTTCCTGGTGGCGCTCGGCGACGGCGGGATGGCCGGCTGCACGGACTGCGTACCGACCGACGCGCCGGCCGTGCAGCTCGCCGCCCGGGCCGGCTGCCCGGTCCTGGTCGGCCGGGCCGAGCCGCCGCCGCCCGGACCGGTGCTGGTCGGCGTGGACGGGTCGACGTCCTCCCACACCGCCCTCGGTTACGCCTTCGACTGCGCGGAACGCCGCGGGGCCCGGCTGCTGGCGATCCGGGTCGTCGAGTCCGGCCGCGCCGGCGACGGCGACGACCTGCTCGCCGAGACGGTGGCCCGGTACGCCGCCCGGCACCCCACGGTGGCCGCCGAGTGCCACACCGTCCGCGGCGATCCCGGCACCGTCCTGGTCGAACAGTCCCGCTCGGCGCAGGTCGCGCTGGTCGCCGCGCGCGGCGACGAAGCCTGGCGGGGCATGCTGGGCGAGGTCAGCCAGTCGCTGCTCTACCACTCGCCGGCCCCGGTGATCGTCGTCCGTGGACTCCCCCCGGACGCCTACGGGCCATGACGCCCGCCCGGCCCGGGACCTCCGGCCCTGACCGCCCGACCGGCGCGGGGCCAAGCTGGACCCGCCCGGGCGGGATATCCGCCTACGGGCTGCAGAAGTCCCCGAGCCGCGAGAGGCTATTGCAGCATGGACACCGCTCTCGACCTGCACAGCCCACTGACCGAAGACGAGCTGCGCCGGCTTGACGCCTACTGGCGGGCGGCTAACTACCTCACCGTCGGGCAGATCTACCTGCTCGCCAACCCGCTGCTCCGCGAGCCGCTCAAGCCCGAGCACGTCAAGCCCCGGCTGCTCGGGCACTGGGGCACCAGCCCCGGGTTGAACCTGATCTACGCCCACCTCAACCGGGTCATCGTCAACCGCGACCTGAACGTCATCTACCTCACCGGTCCCGGCCACGGCGGACCGGCGATCGTGGCGAACACCTGGCTGGAGGGCACCTACAGCCAGCTCTACCACTCCGTGACCCGGGACGAGACGGGGATGGCCCGGCTGTTCCGCCAGTTCTCCTTCCCCGGCGGCATCCCCAGCCACGTCGCCGCGGAGGTGCCGGGTTCGATCCACGAGGGCGGCGAGCTGGGATACGCGCTGAGCCACGCCTACGGCGCCGCCTTCGACAATCCGGAGCTGCTGGTGGCCTGCGTGATCGGGGACGGCGAGGCGGAGACCGGTCCGCTGGCCGGCAGTTGGCTGTCCAACGTCTTCCTCAACCCGGCCCGGGACGGGGCGGTGCTGCCCATCCTGCACCTCAACGGCTACAAGATCGCCAACCCGAGCGTGTTGGACCGGATCCCCGAGGACGACCTGCTCGGCCTGATGCGCGGCTACGGCTACCAGCCCTACGTGGTCGCCGGCGACGACCCCGCCCGGGTGCACCAGAGCCTCGCCGCGACGCTGGACCGGGCGCTCGACGAGATCGCCGAGATCCAGCGCCGGGCCCGCTCCGGCGGCCGGGTCGAGCGCCCCCGCTGGCCGATGATCATCCTCCGTACGCCGAAGGGCTGGACCGGCCCGCAGGAGGTCAAGGGCAAACCGGTCGAGGGGACCTTCCGCGCTCACCAGGTGCCCGTCGACGGGGTACGCAAGAGCCCGGAGGCCCTGGCCGAGCTGGAGCGCTGGCTGCGCAGCTACCGGCCGGAGGAACTCTTCGACGCCACCGGCGCCCCGGTCGCCGAACTGGTCGACCTGCCCCCGAAGGGGGACCGGCGGATGAGCGCCAACCCGGCCACCAACGGTGGGTTGGTGCTGCGCGACCTGAACCTGCCGGACTTCCGCGCCTACGGGGTCGACGTCGAGCATCCGGGCGAGCCGGTGGCCGGCTCCACCGGCGTCCTCGGCCCGTGGATCCGCGACGTGATCACCGCCAACCCGCAGAACTTCCGCCTGTTCGGGCCCGACGAGGTCGCCTCCAACCGGCTCGGCGCCGCCTTCGAGGTCACCGATCGGGCGTTCGTCGGTGCGACGGTCCCCGGCGACGACCACCTGTCGCCGGACGGTCGGGTGATGGAGGTGCTCTCCGAGCACCTCTGCCAGGGCTGGCTGGAGGGCTACCTGCTCACCGGCCGGCACGGCATCTTCACCAGCTACGAGGCGTTCATCCACATCGTCGACTCGATGGTCAACCAGCACGCCAAGTGGCTGAAGGTGACCCGGGGCATCCCCTGGCGGGAGCAGCTCGCCTCGCTGAACTACCTGCTCTCCAGCCACGTCTGGCGGCAGGACCACAACGGCTTCTCGCACCAGGACCCGGGCTTCATCGACCACGTGGTCAACAAGAAGGCGGAGGTGGTCCGGGTCTACCTGCCGCCGGACGCCAACACCCTGCTCTCCACCATGGACCACTGCCTGCGCAGCCGGCACTACATCAACGTGGTGGTGGCCGGCAAGCAGCCGGCGCCGAACTGGCTGAGCATGGACGAGGCCATCCAGCACGCCCGGCGCGGCCTGGGCATCTGGGACTGGGCCAGCACCGACCAGGGCACCGAGCCGGACGTGGTGCTCGCCTGCGCCGGTGACGTGCCGACGCTGGAGACGCTGGCCGCGGCCGACCTGCTCCGGCGGCACCTGCCCGAGCTGA
The DNA here is from genome assembly GCF_043204735.1 of Micromonospora sp. NPDC047740. Lineage (NCBI taxonomy): Bacteria > Bacillati > Actinomycetota > Actinomycetes > Micromonosporales > Micromonosporaceae > Micromonospora > Micromonospora sp. NPDC047740. The sequence continues at coordinate 37,785 of NZ_JBIDCT010000028.1, read as the reverse complement.
AGGTGCGGGTGGTCAACGTGGTCGACCTAATGCGGCTGCAGCCACCCTCCGAGCACCCGCACGGCCTGCCGGACTTCGAGTTCGACACCATCTTCACCCGCGACAAGCCGATCATCTTCGCGTACCACGGCTACCCGTGGCTGATCCACCGGCTCACCTACCGCCGGACCAACCACGACAACCTGCACGTGCGCGGCTACAAGGAGGAGGGCACCACCACCACGCCGTTCGACATGGTGATGCTCAACGACCTGGACCGCTTCCACCTGGTCATCGACGTCATCGACCGGGTGCCCGGGCTCGCTTCGCGCGCCGCCCACCTGCGCCAGGACATGGTCGACGCCCGGCAGGCCGCTCGCGACTACACCCGCGAGTACGGCGAGGACGACCCCAAGGTCGCCGAGTGGCGCTGGATCCGGGAGACCGAGCTCGGCCTGCGAGGCGGGCAGTGAACCCGGCCGACGTCAGCCGCGACGAGATCCTGGTCGGCTACGACGGCTCCGCCGACTCGACGGTGGCCCTGAACTGGGCACTGGACGAGGCGGGCCGCTCCGGCCGGCCGGTCCGGCTGGCGTACGTCTTCGAATGGCTGACGGTGGTCGGCTGGATCGGACCCGGGGTGGCCCCGGGGATCTGGCCGGACGAGACCGCCCGGCGCAAGGTCGAGGAGCTGGTCCGCAAGGCGGCGGCGGACGCCGGCGCCGAACGGCCCGGCCTCACCGTGACCGGCGAGGTCTTCGACGGCCCGCCCGCCCTGGTGCTGCAGGAACGCTCCGCCGACGCGGGGCTGCTGGTGCTCGGCAGCCGGGGCCACGGCGGCTTCGGCGGCCTGCTCGTCGGCTCCACCGCGGTCTCCGTCACCGCCCACGCGCACTGCCCCGTGGTGGTGGTCCGGCAGGGGCAGGTGGCCAACTCCGGGCCGGTCGTGGTCGGCGTGGACGGCTCCGAGTCCTCCCTGCGGGCGCTCGGCTTCGCCGTCGAGCGGGCCGCCCAGCGGGACGTGCCGCTGCGGCTGCTGCGGGCCTGGGCGCCACCCAGTGAGCGGTGGGTGGATCCCGGTTCCGGTCCGGAGGAGACCGAGGCCACGGAACGGGCAGCGGCCGAGGAGAGCCTGGCCCCCTGGCGGAAGACCTTCCCGGACGTCCCGGTCGAGATCCAGTCGAGCCCGGGCAACGCGGCCGCGCTGCTGGTCGAGGCGAGCCGTGCGGCGCAGTTGGTGGTGGTCGGCAGCCGGGGCCGGGGCGGGCTGCGGGGGATGCTCCTCGGCTCGGTCAGCCAGCAGCTCATCCACCATGCGAGCTGCCCGGTGGCGGTGGTCCGGGAACGCTGAGCGGCGACGCGGGCGGCCGCACCGGGGCAACGAGGCTGTTCAGCGTCGGTCGAAGGTCCCGGGTACGCGGGTCGTACGGGCCGTGCGACGGCCCACCGGATGCCAGAGGATGGACCGGCAAGGCCGCCCGGACCCGAGCGGGGTGGGGCACGATGAGGGAAACGGAAAGGTCGTGACGATGAGCCACGAGACGCCGACCACCGACCGGGCGCTGACCACCGCGCTGACCGAGGCCGCCGCAACGTCCGGTCGCGCCCCCTCGGTGCACAACACCCAGCCGTGGCGCTGGAAGGTGCTCCCCGACGCGCTGGAGCTGCGGATGGTGCGGGAAGCCCGGCTCACCGCCACCGACCCGGAGGGCCGGCTGGTGACCCTGAGCTGCGGCGCGGCGCTGCACCACGCACGCGTGGCGCTGGCCGCCGAAGGCTGGACGGCGCTGGTGGAGCGGCTGCCCGACACGACGCAGCCGGAACTGCTCGCCCGGCTCACCGGGTTCCGGCACACCGGGGCGGATCCGGACGCGATGCGCCTCGTGCAGTGCATGCAGGTCCGGCACACCGACCGCCGGCCGGTGCGCGAGGAGCCACTGCCCGGCCCGGCCCTCGACGAGATCGTGCGGACGGCCCTCGCGGAGGGCGTACGGCTCGAGGTGCTGGACTCCGACCAGGTGATGGAGCTGGCCGCCGCGGCCGGGCAGGCCGCCACGGTGGCGGCGGAGGACCCGGAAACCCGCGAGGAGCTCGAGTACTGGACCAGCCGGGCCGGCACCGGCACCGGGCTACCGCCCGAGGTGCTGCCCGAGCAGGCCCCGCAGACCACCGTGCCGGCCCGGGACTTCGGCCGTCCCGGCACGCTGCCGATCGGCCCCGGGCACGACCGGGCGGCCGTCTACGGGATCCTCTGGAACACCGAGGACGAGCCGGACAACTGGCTGCGCGCCGGTGAGGGGCTCTCCGCCGCCTGGCTGACCGCCACCCGGCTCGGCGCGTCGATGGTGCCGCTCAGCGGCGTGGTGGAGGTGGCGGGCACCCGGCAGACCGTGCGCCGGCTGCTGGCCGGACTCGGCTTCCCGTACCTGGCGCTGCGGCTGGGGCTCGCGGACCCGGCGCACGCGGGGCCGCCGCACACCCCGCGCCTGCCCACCGAGGAGATCGTCGACACCTCCGCGGTACGCGCCGGCGCATAGCGATCTCGTCTCCGGCGATAACATCGCCCGGTGGCCAGCGCACCGAATCCCCGGAACGAGCACGTCACCCCGTCCCTGGGGCTGACCCCGCTGTCCCGGGTCCGGCTCGACGAGCTGCTGCAGGAGATGCTCGACCGGGTCGGCGAGGTGGTGACCAGCCGGGAACGGCTGCGCGCCCTGCTCGATGCGGTGGTCGGCATCGGCACCGACCTCGACCTGCGCAGCACCTTGCAGCGGATCGTGCAGTCGGCGTGCGAGCTGGTCGGCGCGAAGTACGGCGCGCTCGGCGTGATCGGCCCGGACCGGCTGCTGCACGACTTCATCATCCACGGCATCAGCGACGAGCTGCACGCGAAGATCGGCGAGCTGCCGCACGGCCGCGGGGTGCTCGGCCTGCTCATCGACGACCCCCGCCCGGTACGCATGCCGGACATCACCCAGCACCCCCTGTCGTACGGCTTCCCACCGCACCACCCGCCGATGCACAGCTTCCTCGGCGTGCCGGTGCGCATCCGCGACCACGTCTTCGGCAACCTCTACCTCGCCGAGAAGCAGGGCGCGGCCGAGTTCACCGAGGACGACGAGGAGATCGTGGTCGCGCTGGCCGCCGCGGCCGGCGTCGCGATCGAGAACGCCCGCCTCTACGCGCTGGCCCACCGGCGGGAACGCTGGCTGGCCGCGACCGCCGAGATCACCTCGGTGCTGCTGGGCGAGGTCCGGCGCACCGACGCGCTGACCCTGGTGGCCCGGCGGGCCCGGGAGGTCGCCGAGGCGGAACTGGCCCTGGTGCTGCTCTACGACGAGGACGAGGGCCAGTTCACCGTCGAGGTGGTCGACGGCACCGACGGGGCCGCCCGGGACCTCGTCGGCGTGGTGCTACCCGCCGCCGAGACCAGCTTCGCCGGCTCGGTCACCGAACGCCGCCACGAGCTGCTGGCGAGCCTCGCCGAGGCCGCCCCCTGGCCGCGGCCGGTGGTCGCCGGGCCGGCGGTGGTCTCCCCGCTCGCCGCGGCGGACGCCCTGCACGGCGTGCTGGTGATCGCCCACCGGCCGGACCACGGTCCCGTCGGCGAAGACGACGCCGCACTGCTGAACAGCTTCGCCGGGCAGGCCGCACTGGCCATGGAACGGGCCCGGGGCCAGGAGGAACGGGAAATGCTGGTGGTCCTGGAGGACCGCGAACGGATCGCCCGCGACCTGCACGACGTGGTGATCCAGCGGCTGTTCGCCACCGGCCTGCAGTTGCAGAGCACCGCCCCCGTGGCGATGCGGCCCGAGGTGGCCAAGCGGATCAACCAGGCGGTCGACGACCTGGACGCCACCATCCGGGACATCCGCCGCACGATCTTCGAGCTGCGCACACCGATGAGCGCCGCGCTGCGCACCGAGATCCGCGAGGCCATCGAGGTGGCCGCCGAGTCGCTGGGCCACCGCCCGCACCTGGAACTCAGCGGCCCGATCGACAGCGCCGTCCCCGACGAGCTGCGACCCGAGCTCACCGCCGTGCTGCGGGAGGCGCTGTCCAACGCGGTACGCCACGCGCAGGCCGATCGGGTGTCGGTGACGGTACGGGTCGACGCCGGCTGGGTGACCGTCACCGTCACCGACGACGGCGTCGGCTGCGACCCGGAGGCGGCCCGCAGCGGCCTGGTGAACCTGCGCGAGCGGGCCGATCGGCTCGGCGGCGACTTCCAGCTCAGCCGGGTGGTCCCGCACGGCACCGAGGTGCGCTGGAGCGTCCCGCTGCGCGACTGAGCCGCAGGGCAGCTCAACTGCGGCGCGCGGGCCGGGCGGCCGGCGCCGTCAGTGCCGCTGGCCGAGCAGCCGGGTGGCCAGCACCGCCGCCTGGGTACGCCGCTCCAGGCCCAGCTTGGCCAGCACGCTGGAGACGTAGTTCTTCACCGTCTTCTCGGCGAGGAACATCTTGCCGGCGATCTCCCGGTTGGTGAGCCCCTCCGCCACGTACTCCAGGATCCGCCGCTCCTGCTCGGTGAGGGACTTCAGCTCGCGCGGCTGCTCGACACCGCTGCGGATCCGCTCCAACACCCGAGTGGTGATCGCCGGGTCGAGCAGCGACTGCCCGGCCGCCACCCGGCGGACGGCGTCCACCAGGTCGGTACCCCGGATCTGCTTCAGCACGTACCCGGCGGCACCCGCCATGATCGCCGCGAACAGCGCCTCGTCGTCCTCGTACGAGGTGAGGATCAGCCCCTTGATCGAGGAGTCCACGGCCCGGATGTCCCGGCACACGTCGATGCCGTTGCCGTCGGGCAGCCGGGCGTCGAGGATCGCCACGTCGGGGTGGAGCGCCGGGATCCGGCGGGCGGCCTCCTGGGCGGAGCCGGACTCGCCGACCACCTCGATGTCGCCGCTGCTGGTGAGCAGGTCGGCAAGGCCACGACGGACGACCTCGTGGTCGTCGAGCAGGAACACCCGGATCATCCGTCCTTTCTACCCCGCCGGCCCCGGCTCGGCACGGGCCGAAGGTCCCTACCGTGCCGCGTCGCCGCAGGCGGACGGGCCCGCCCAGGTGGGGACCTCCGGCCCTGCTCGCGAAGCTGCTGGTTGCCGCACCGTGGGAGGGAACCAACCGGAAGGTGGGCACGACCTGCCACGGAAGGAGCACCACCATGACCACGGGGTTCACCGTCGAGCAGTTGCGGGCCGCCGCCACCGACGCCATCCGGGCGCCCTCCCTGCACAACACCCAGCCGTGGCGGTTCCGGCTGCGCGACGGCGGGATCGAACTCTCCGTCGACCCGCTGCGCCGGCTGCCCGCCACCGACCCGACCGGCTGGGGCACCCGGATCGCCTGCGGGGCGGCCCTGTTCAACCTGCGGCTGGCGCTCGCCGTGGCGGGCACGCCGGCCACGGTCCGGCTCCGCCCGTACCCCGCCGACCCGGACGTGGTCGCCCGGCTGGTCCCGGACCTGCCGCGCCGCCCGACTCCCGCCGAGCAGAGCCTGTCCGCGGCCATCCACCGCCGGTTCAGCAACCGGGCCCCGTTCTGGCCCGACCCGGTCCCCGCCGACGTCCGCTGGCGGCTCGGTGAGGCCGCCCGGGCCGAGCAGTGCTGGCTGGAGCTGGTGATCGGCACCGGCGCGGTCAACGCGCTCGCCGAGGTCGCCCGCAGCGCCCACCGGGTCCTGGAACGCGATCCGGCGTACGCGGCCGAGCGGGCCGAGTGGATCCGCGCCGAGCCCTCGCCCGACGGCGTACCGGCCGCCGCGGGCGGGCCGCCGAGCGAGCCGCAGGACCTGCTGCCGCAGCGCGGCTTCGGCGGCCGCAACCGGGCACCCGGCCGGGACTTCGAACCGGAGCCGCTGGTCGCCGTGCTCGGCTCGACCGGGAACACCGCCGCCGACCAGGTCATCGCCGGCCAGGCCCTGCAACGGGTGCTGCTCACCGCCACCGATGCCGGGCTCAGCGTGTCGCTGATCTCCCAGCCGATCGAGGTGCCCGGGGCGCGGGAGGCGCTGCGGCTGTCGCTGGGCCGGTTCGGCACCCCGCAGATGGTGATGCGGATCGGCTACGGCCAGCCCGGCACCGCCACCCCGCGCCGCCCGGTCGCGGAAGTGCTCGACCTGCCGGTGGTGACGGCCTGACGTGGCCGCGCCCGGTCCGGGTCCTGGCGTCGCGCCTCGGCAGCGCGGCGGCCAGCAAGTCCGGCGCAGGTCAGGCCGTCGGGGTAAGGCCGGCCAGCAGCTTCGCCTCCCGCTCCGGGTCGAGCCCGACCGCCGACCGGGCCGGCCGCCCGGCGCGGGGCGGCACCTGGCCCACCGCGCGCAGCCAGCGCCAGGTGTCGGCGACCGTCTCGGCCACCGGCCGGCAGACCAGCCCCGCCGCGTACGCCCGCTCCACGCCCCGCTCCTGCAACCATCGGTACGGGTGGCCCGACGGAATCCAGATCGGCAGGTCGTTCCAGGGCTCCACGCCCGCGGCCAGGATCGGCTCCGGGTCCGTCCAGTGCAGGCTGGCGTCCGCGCCGGTCGCCACGACGGCCGCGTCGAGCAGCTCACTCATCGTCGCGTGCCCGGTCCGGCTCACCACGTTGTACGCCCCACCGACGCCCTCGGCACCTCGATCCAGCAGCCAGATCGCAAGGTCCCGCGCGTCGACGTACTGCAGCGGCAGGTCGCGTGGCCCCGGAGCCAGGACCGGCCCGCCCCGGGCGATCCGCTGCAACCACCACGGCAGCCGCCCGATGTCCTCCCCCGGCCCGAGGATCAACCCGGCCCGGGCCAGCAACGCCCGCTCGCCGTACACCTCGACCGCGGCCCGCTCCCCGCCCGCCTTGAGCTGCGGATAGTCGCCGTCGACCGCGTCGGCCGCAGCGTCGACGGTCGGCGCGTCCTCGCCCACGCCGGGCGGCACCGGCTCGGCGTAGACCGACCCGCTGGAGACGTAGACGTAGTGCGGCGCCGAGTCGGCCAGCACCCGGGCCGCGTCCCGCACCGCCCGGGGCGCGCCGTCCCAGGTGTCCACGACCAGGTCCCACTCACCGCCGGCGAGCGCCGCCAACCCGTCCGGCGCCGTCCGGTCCCCCCGCAACCGGCGTACGCCCACCGGCACGTCACCGTGCAGCCCCCGGTTGAACACCGTCACCGACCAGCCCCGGCGTGCCGCCTCGGCCACCACGGCCCCACCCACGAATCCCGTCCCGCCCAACACCAGCAGTCTCATACGCCCCACCCTGCCCCCTGCTCGACCCGTCAGTGAGCAACGTTCACGGTGAGCGGATCTGCCCACGGCAGAAACCCTCCGCCGGCCGGCCGAAGCCGGCGCTCCTGGAGCGGCGGGGCTGGGGCGAGGGTGACCGGCGCAGGCCGCCGTGCGTCGCGGGACGGCGGCTGCTGTGGACGGCGTCGAGGCGGCCTCGAGGACCGGTTGCTTCAGTCGATCGCCGGAGCTCGACGGCGTACGCCACGAGGACGAGCGGCGGTCGAACCGGCGACGACGCGCGTAGTGGGGCGCGCAGACCACAACAAGCGTTCATCAAAGACGGCGGAGGCCGACATTGACCAGGGAACGGGCCAGGGAAACGAAGAGTGTGGCTGCCCGTGTCGGCGGGTGGAGCGCACGTCACCGGTGGTGGGCGATTCTGCTCTGGCTGGCGTTCGTGGTGCTCGCCACCGTCGTCGGCAACGCCGTAGGCACCACCCCGATGAAGAGCTACGAGGGCCAGAACGGCGACTCGCGGCGGGCCCAGCAGATCATCGACGAGGCCGGCTTCCCGGACGTGGCGGGTGAGATGGTGCTGGTCCAGGCCCGCGACGGGCGGATCACCGTGGACAGCCCCGAGTTCCGCCAAGCGGTGCGGGACGTCGCGAGCGCGGTCCAGGCCACCGGCCAGGTGGAGCACCTGCGCACGCCGTACGACCCGGCCGCCCCGACGCCGCAGACCGCCGACGGGACGACAGCGCTGGTGCTGTTCGACATGACCGGCGCCGGCGACACCGCGGACGAGCGGGTCCAGCCGGTCCTCGACGCGGTCGCCGGCGTCCAGGCCCGGCACCCCGACCTGCGGGTGGAGCAGGCGGGCACGGCCAGCATGCAGCGGCTGGCCGGCGTGGCGGTCAACGAGGACTTCCAGCGGGCCGAGGCGCTGTCGCTGCCGATCACCGCGATCATCCTGCTGATCGCCTTCGGCACCCTGCTGCCCATGCTCATCCCGCTCGGGGTGTCGATGACCGCGTTCTTCGCCGCCACCGGCCTGCTCGCCCTGGCCAGCAAGGTGCTGCACGTGGCCGACACGACGACCAACCTGATGCTGCTGATCGGGCTGGCCGTGGGCGTGGACTACTCCCTGTTCTACGTGCGGCGGGAGCGGGAGGAGCGGGCGAAGGGACGGTCGAAGGAGCGCGCGCTGGAGATCGCCGCGGCCACCTCCGGCCGGGCGGTGCTGATCTCCGGCGTCACCGTGATCGTGGCGATGGCCGGCATGTTCCTCACCGACCACGGCGTGTTCATGGGCTTCGCGCAGGGCACGATCCTGGTCGTCCTGACCGCCATGGTGGCCTCGGTGACCGTGCTCCCGGCGACGCTGGCGGTGTTCGGCGACGCCGTCGACGCCCGGGTGATCCACGGGATCGTCCGGGTGGTCACCCGTGGCCGGGTCACCTGGGCGCGGCGGCTGGGCGGCCGGGCCGGCGGCGGCCGGGCGTGGAACGTCATCCTCACCGGCGTGCTGCGCCGTCCGTGGCTGTCCACCGTGCTGACCGTGGGCGTGCTCGTCGCGCTGGCGGTGCCCGCCGTCGGGATGCGGCTCGGCCAGCCCGGCATCGACGACCTGCAGGGCGACTATCCGATCGCGGCCACGTTCAAGGCGATCGACCGGGCCTTCCCGGGCGGCAACGAGCCGGCCACCGTGGCGGTCCAGGCGCCGGACGTGTCCAGCCCCGCGATGCAGGAGGCGATCGGGCGGCTGAAGGATCGGGCGCTGGCCACGGGCGTGGCGCACGAACCGGTGAGCGTGCAGGTGAATCCGGCGAGGACGGTGGCCACGGTCTCGCTGAGCATCGGCTACGGCGAGCAGGGCCGGAAGTCGGTGGCGGCGCTGCGGGAGACGATCGTGCCCGAGACCGTCGGCGCGCAGCCGGACACGCAGGCGTACGTCACCGGCGCCATGGCCGCCACCGTGGACTTCAACCGGCAGATGTCCCGCACCGCTCCGCTGGTCCTCGTGTTCGTGCTGCTGTTGGCGTTCTTCCTGCTGCTGAGCAGCTTCCGGTCAATCATGGTGGCGATCCAGGCGATCGTGCTCAACCTGCTGTCGGTGGCCGTCGCCTACGGTGTGCTGGTGCTCGTGTTCCAGCACGGGCACGGCGCGGACCTGCTCGGCTTCACGCCGGGAGCGATCGTCAACTGGCTGCCGCTGTTCCTCTTCGTCATCCTGTTCGGACTGTCGATGGACTATCAGGTCTTCATCCTCAGCCGGATCCGCGAGGCGTACGACAGCGGGATGTCCACGGAGCGCGCGGTCACCCACGGCATCAAGGCATCGGCGGGCGTGGTCACCAACGCCGCGCTGATCATGGTGGCGGTGTTCGCGGTGTTCGGCACCATGTCGCTGCTCAGCTTCAAACAGATGGGCGTTGGCCTGGCGGTGGCCATCCTGATCGACGCCACCATCGTGCGCGCCGTCCTGCTGCCGGCCACCATGAAGCTGCTCGGCGACCGGGCGTGGTACCTGCCGAGTTGGCTCAACTGGCTGCCCACGCTGTCGCACGGCGAGGTGGCCGAGGAGAAGGAGGAGCACCCGGCTCCCGCCCGCGAGCCGGTCCCGGTGAGCTAGAGGGTGGCAGAGCGGACCCGCGCCCTGGCGTCGCGGCGCGGGTCCGCTGCGGTGCCGGCTGTCGCCGGGTGGGCCGGTGATTTACTTCCCGGCATGAACATTGTCTGCGGTGACGACTCGGCGCGGATGTGGATCGCCGCGGTCCCGCCCGCGGCGCCCGACGAGCTGAACATCGTCCTCGGCCTCGACACCCGTGGCGGCCCCGACGAACGGGTGGCGTGTGACCTGTTCGGTTACGGGCACGAGGGCGAGGAGGGAGTCTTCTACCTGCTGCCCGACGACCTGCGGGCCACGGTCGAGCTGACCGGCTCGCGCCTGGGTGTCCGACTGGTGACCCGACCACAGAGGATGGCCGAGAGCCTCGTCGAACACGGTGTGGAGTTCCGGCGGTCCGCCGCGGACGTCGCCAACGAGACGATCGACGGGAGCCAGGTGACCGTCCTCTACCGCGAGATCGACATCGATGTCGACGCCCTCGCCGCCTACCCGGGGCTGCTCCCCGGGCCGGATCATTGCCCCGCGATGACTGAGGACGGCGAGGTCGTCGGCGGTGGGCTACGCCCGGTCTTGTGCCTGGACCACGCGGGTCCGGCCACCCTGCCGGAGCTGTTGGACAGCTACCGGGCGGGCGAGGGCAGCATCATCGTGCTCGGCGCCGACTGACGCCGGGCCCGCTGACAACCGTTGGTGGGCGATACTGGGTTTGAACCAGTGACCTCTTCCGTGTCAAGGAAGCGCGCTCCCACTGCGCCAATCGCCCGAGCGCTCGCCGAATTTGACACACCGGCGGCGGTCGCCCCACGAGGGGCGGATCGCGAGCGGACGACGGGATTCGAACCCGCGACCCTCACCTTGGCAAGGTGATGCGCTACCAGCTGCGCTACGTCCGCGTTGTCGCCGGCTCGCGTCGGCGACGGGTAGAACTGTACCCGATGACAAGATCGCCGCGCGGCAGGCCCCACCCGCCCGCCCGGCCGTGTCGCCACGCCTGGTGATTGCGCTGGTCGCCGTCGGGGTACTGACTGCACTCGACAGCACAACCCGTCTCCCCGAAGGAGGCTGTCGTGGGAATCGGTACCAGCATCTTCCTGATCGCCGTCGGCGCGATCCTCACCTTCGCGCTGAACGCCCACATCGGCGGGGTCAGCCTGGACGTCGTCGGCTGGATCCTGATGGCGGCCGGCGTACTCGGCCTGATCATGACCACGCTGGTCTGGGGCCGTCGCCGCGAGGTGGTCACCACGGCCGAGCCGGTGGAGTACCGGCGGGTCGACGAGCGCCGGGACATCGCCCCACCGCTGTGACCCGTCGAGGGAATCGACGCAACTGATCGGTCCCGGGACCAGGGATACGCGTACGGGGGTGCCGGCCAGCGCGGCCGGCACCCCTTCCCGGCCCGGTCAGCCGCGCATCAGCTCGTTCAGCGTGCCGTAGTCAAGGGCGTCGGCCAGCGCGCCGTACGTCCCGGTGGCCAACGCCTCGACGGCGGCCCGGCGGGCCACCGCGTACGCGGCCTCGGCGACCGAGGAGCCGAGGCTGACCCGGGCCACCCCCAGCTTCGCCAGCTCCGGCACCGCCGGGGCGCCCGGCCCGGCCAGCACGTTCAGCGGGGCCGGGATCGCCTCGACCAGGGCGGCCACCGTCGCCGGGTCCACCGTGCCCGGCACGAACACCCCGTCGGCGCCGGCGGCCAGGTAGGCCCTGGCCCGCGCCACCGTCTCCGGGACGCCACCGGCGCCCCGCAGGAACGTGTCGACGCGCGCGTTGACGTACAACGGGACCCCGGCCCGGTCCGCGGCGGCCCGGACGGCGGCCAGCCGGGCGCACTGCTCGTCGACCGCGCGCAGCGGCGCCTCCCCCTCGTGCCGGGCGTCCTCGACGTTCACCCCGACCGCGCCCGCCGCGACCACCGCCTCGACGGTCACGGCGACCTCGTCGGCGGTGTCGCCGTACCCGGATTCGATGTCGGCGGTGACCGGCAGCGGCACCGCCGCGACGACCCGCCGGACCAGGTCGACGGCGGCGGCGCGGCCGAGCGCGTCGCCGTCGGGGGCGCCGAGGCTCCAGGCGACGCCGGCGCTGGTGGTGGCGACCGCCCGGGCGCCGGCGGCGGCGACGATCCGGGCGCTGGCGGCGTCCCAGGCGTTGACCAGGACCAGCGGCTCGCCGGGGACGTGCAGGGAACGGAAGCGCAGGGCTTGACTGTGGTGATCGTTCACCCGACCAGTCTGAGTCCGTGCCGCCGGCCGCCGTAATGTTTCAGTCCCAGCTGAAACGAAGGAGGCGGCATGGTCGCGATCGGCCTGTCGGCGGGCGCCGTGGCGCGGGTCCGGTTCGCGCTCTCCTGCCTCTGGGAGACCGTCGCCAGTGTGCGGGTGCTCCGCGATCCCGGCCAGCACGCGATCCACCTGCCCTGGGTAAACCGGGTCCGGCCGCGCCTGGCCGAGGCGCACCTGATCAGCCCGGACCGCGGCCTGCTCTGGCACCTCGTCCCGCCCGCGCCCGGCTACCTGGCCGACTTCCTCACCCCGCCGCCCGCCGGCCTGACCCCCGACCTGGGGCAGGAGTTGGCCGCGCTGCGCGGCACCCCACCGGGGACCGTCCGCGCCCAGCTGGACCTGTACCCCGGCCCCCGGCCAGCGGCGCTGTCCGCGCTCTACGCCGACCCGGAGGACGGGCTGCACCGGCTCGCCGGCGAGATCGAGGCGTACTGGCGGCTGGCCCTGGCCGGCGACTGGCCCCGGATCCGGGCCCTGCTCGAGGCGGAGGTGTTCCGGCGGGCCCGCCGGCTGGCCGAGGACGGCGCGGCCGGGCTCCTCAACGACCTGCACGAGCGGGTCCGCTGGGAGGGCGACGCCCTGCTGATCAGCCAGCGGCACTGCACCGCTCCGGACGTGCCCGACGGCAGCGGGCTGGTCCTGGTGCCGTCGGTCTTCGTCTGGCCGTCCGTGCTCAGCATCGCCGCCGGGGACGTGCCGCAGCTGGCGTACCCGGCCCGGGGCCTCGGCGTGCTGTGGGCCTGCCCGCCGGCGGCGCCGGACGCGCTGGGCGCCGTGCTCGGGCGGGGGCGGGCCCGGCTGCTCGCGGCGCTGGACGCGCCTCGGTCGACCACCGAGCTGGCCCGGCACACGGGCCTCTCCCCGGCTGGCGTGTCGCAGCACCTCACCGCGCTGCGCGCGGCCGGCCTGGTGGTGACGCACCGGCAGGGCCGATCCCTGCTGAGCAGCCGGACGGCGGTGGCGGAGGCGCTGCTGACCGCGGCGGCCTGAGCGGTGGCCGACGGGCCGGAGAAACAGGAAGGCTCGTCACCGGTGTCCGGTGACGAGCCGTCTGCTATCGAAGTGGGCGATACTGGGTTTGAACCAGTGACCTCTTCCGTGTCAAGGAAGCGCGCTCCCACTGCGCCAATCGCCCTCGTCTACTGCCGAGGTGGAGACGGGATTTGAACCCGTGTACACGGCTTTGCAGGCCGTTGCCTCGCCTCTCGGCCACTCCACCGAGGTTGCCCCCGATAATGCGTGGCGGCAGCTCCGAGCGGACGACGGGATTCGAACCCGCGACCCTCACCTTGGCAAGGTGATGCGCTACCAGCTGCGCTACGTCCGCGTGCCCCCGGTGTTTCCCGGCGACGGATGAGAACTTTAGCCGAGCCGGGGAACGGTTGCCAAATCGGGTCCGTTTTCCGGGCGCGTCCGGGTGACGACCCACCCCGCCCGCGAAGGCTTCCTAGGAGGCAGGTGCCTGCGTCGGGGCCGAGCGGAAGGATCGCCCCGGCGACACGCCGGCCGGGACTGTCCGGCTTCCGACTGTTGGTCGCACGACCGGCCGCGTCGGTAACTCCCCGTGGTCATATCGATGGGCTACGGTAGCGATCGTGACGAGACGCGCCGCCGAGATCCGCCTGGATGCCCTGCTCCGCACGGCCTGTGACGTGATCGCGGAACGTGGAATCGCCAACACCCGCACGGCCGACGTGGCGGAGGCCGCCGGCGTCAGCCAGGCGCTGGTCTTCTACCACTTCGCCACCAAGGACCGGCTGCTCGCGCAGGCGTTCGCGTACGCCGTCGAGCAGGACCTGGCCCGGCTCGACGCGGTGCTCCGCTCCTCCGCCCCGCCGCTGACCAAGCTGCGCCGGATGCTGCGCCTCTACGCCCCGACCGGCCGGTCGACCTCCTGGTCCATCTGGATCGACGGCTGGGCGGAATCGCTGCGCACCCCCGAGTTGGAGAAGCTCTCCCGCCGGCTCGACCTGCGGTGGCGGCAGGACCTCGCCGCGGTGATCTCCGACGGGGTCGCCGACGGCACCTTCGACTGCCCCGACCCGGCGGGCGCGGCGTGGCGGATCAGCGCCGTGATGGACGGCCTCGCCGTGCAGCTGTCGGTGCACGAGCGCGTGATCACCCGGCGGCAGATCGCCGAGTGGGTCCGGCTGGTGGCCGCCCGTGAGCTGGGCCTGGAGCCGGCCCAGCTCGACTGACCTCGACCGTCCGGTCCGCGATCAGGCGGTAGACGGGCGGGTTCGCACGGATCGCCAATCGCGGGGGCAGCTCTCACGGACCATGGTGAACCGGTCACGCCGCGCCGCGATCCGCCCGGGAGCGCCGGCGGGCGGCGCCGAGGCGTACGACAGAATCAGCCGGTGTCCGACCTGTCCGCGGCCTTCGTCCGGCTGCACGCCCGGCTCGCCCCGGTCGCCTTCGTCCCCGAGGTGCGGCTGCACCAGGCCGACGAGCCCATCGGGCTCTGGGAGCTGACCGAGGGCGAGTTCCACAGCGCGCAACCCCCACCGTTCTGGGCCTTCGCCTGGGCCGGCGGGCAGGCGCTCGCCCGGCACGTCACCGACCACCCCGACCTGGTCGCCGGGCGGCGGGTGCTCGATCTCGCCACGGGATCCGGCCTGGTCGCCATCGCCGCCGCCCGCGCCGGCGCGGCATCCGTGCGGGCCGTCGAGGTGGACGAGCGGGCGGTCGCGGCCGTCGCGCTCAATGCCGAGGCCAACGGGGTACGCGTCGACGCCGAACTCGGCGACATCCTCGACGACGATGCCGGCGGCGCCGAGGTGGTGCTCGCCGGGGACGTCTTCTACAGCGAGGCGATGGCGCGGCGGATGCTGCGCTTCCTGCTCCGGGCCGCCCGGTCCGGGGCCCGGGTGCTGGTCGGCGACCCCGGCCGGGCGTTCCTGCCCCGCGGGCGCTTCCACCAGCTGGCCACCTACGACGTGCCGGTGCCGGAGGCGCTGGAGAGCGTACGGGTGAAGCACACCACGGTGTGGGAGCTGAACCCGGCTCCGCCGGGAGCCGCCCACTAGCGTGACACCCGTGCTGTTCCGGGGCTGGGAGTCCGTCGAGGTCCGGCGGCCCGACGTGGCCACGGTGGTCGACCACGTCGGCGTGCCGCATCTGGTGGTGACCCGGCACGCCCTGGTCCGGCAGCTGCTCACCGATCCGGCGAAGTTCCGGCCGGACAACGCCCTCGACGCGGTGACCCCGATGCCGGTGGCCGCCCTGCGGGTCCTCGCCGGCCACCGGTTCCGGCTGCCCCCGACCCTGGCCAACAACTCTGGGGCCAGCCACCCGGAGATCCGCGGCATCGTCGCCGACGCGCTGCACCCCACCCGGGTGGCCGCGCAGCAGCCCTGGCTGACCGACCTGGTCCGGCGGCGGGTGGCCCGGCTCGCCACCGCCCTCGACGCGGGCGAGCCGGTCGACCTGTACGCCGAACTCGCCGCCGACCTGCCGCTGCTGGTGCTGGCCCGCCTGGTGGAGCTGCCGGACGCCCCGGTCGGCGCGGTCAAGGAATTCGCCCGGGCCGCCCTGGAGCTGTTCTGGGCCCCGCTGGCCGAGGACCGGCAGCTCGCCCTCGCCGCCGAGGTCGGCCGGTTCCACACCGTGCTGCGCGCGTTCGCCGCGACCGGCGGCGGGCTGGCCGCCCGGCTGCGCGACGCCGGGCACTCCCCCGACGTGGTCGTCGGCGCGCTCTTCTTCCTGCTGGTCGCCGGCCAGGAGACCACCTCGCAGTTCCTCACCCTGCTGCTGCACCGGCTGACCGGCGAACCGTCGGTCCGCGCTGGGCTGCGCGCCGGCGAGATCCCGGTCGCCGACGTGGTCGAGGAGGGGCTCCGCCTGGAGCCGCCGATTGTCACCTGGCGACGGGTGGCGGCGGTGGACACCACGCTGGGCGGCACCCCCGTCCCGGCGGGCACCAGCATCGTGGCCTGGCTGGCCCGGGCCGGCCGGGACCCGGAGGTGGTCGCCGCGCCGGGCGAGTTTCGGCCGGGGCAGCGCGGCTCCCGGCGGCACCTCGCCTTCGGGGCCGGGGCGCACCGCTGCGTGGGGGCGCAGCTGGCCCGGATGGAGGCGGCGGTGGTGGTCGCCGAGGCGGCGCCGCTGCTCGACGGGGTGACCGTGGTCCGCCCGCCGTGGTGCCCGGACAACCTCACCTTCCGGATGCCGGACGCGTTCGTGGTGCGCCGGGCCTGAGCCGCCCGAGGGTGCGGGCCCGGGCCTGAGCCGCCCGAGGGTGCGGGCCCGGGCCTGACGAAAGTCAGGGTGGGTCGGCGCCGATCGGCAGCGGTGCCGCCACCCGCCCGTTGCCTAGCGTCGGAGCATGATCACACTACGTGGGTTGACGAAACGGTTCGGGACGGCGACCGTGGTCGACGGCCTGACCGTCGACATCGGACCGGGGCAGGTGACCGGCTTCCTCGGCCCCAACGGCGCGGGCAAGTCCACCACCATGCGGATGGTGCTCGGGCTGGACCGGCCGACCGCCGGAGCGGCCCTGGTCAACGGCCGGCCGTACCGGGAACTGCGGCACCCGCTGCACGAGGTGGGCGCGCTGCTGGACGCCACCGGCATCCACCCGACCCGCTCCGGCCGGTCCCACCTGCGGGCGATGGCCCGCAGCAACGGCATCCCGGCCCGCCGGGTGGCCGAGGTGCTCGACCTGGTCGGGCTGGACGGGCGCGCCGCCGACAAGCCGGGACGGGCACTGTCGCTGGGCATGGGCCAACGGCTCGGGATCGCCGGCGCGCTGCTCGGCGACCCGCCCGTGCTGCTGCTCGACGAGCCGGTCAACGGCCTCGATCCGGACGGGGTGCGCTGGATCCGCCGGCTCACCCGGACCCTCGCCGACGACGGACGGACCGTCCTGCTCTCCAGCCACCTGATGAGCGAGATGCAGCAGACCGCCGACCGGGTCATCGTGCTCGGCAAGGGTCGACTCGTCGCCGACGCGCCGCTGGCCGAGCTGATCGCCGCCGGCCCGGCCCCGTCGGTCCGGGTACGCGGCCCCGAACCGGCCGGCCTGGCGGCGCTGGGCGCCCGGCTGACCGCCGAGCGGGCGACCGTGACCGCGTACGACACGGACGGCCTGACCGTCACCGGCGCCTCCGCCGACCGGGTCGGTGACCTGGCGTACGAGCTGGGGGTGCGGCTGCACGAGCTGACCCCGGTGGCCGCCTCGCTGGAGGAGGCGTTCCTGGAACTCACCGCCGACAGCGTCGAGTACGCCGCCGGCCCGGCCGGAAACGAGGCCCGATGACCACCCTGCCCACCGCCCCGCCGACCGCCCGGCCAGCGTCCCGGACCGCCCCGACGACCAGTCCGTTCGCCGGTGCCGTCGCCGCCGAGTGGACCAAGCTGTGGTCGGTCCGGTCCACCTGGTGGACGCTGCTGGCGGCGGCGCTGACCATGGCGGCCACCGCTGCCCAGCTGGCCATCTACGCCGTCAACGCCAACACCGACGACGACCCGACGGTCAACCCGGGCATCCTGCCGGTCGGCGACATCGTGACCGGCTCGCTGGAACTCACCCAGTACGTCGTCCTCGCCCTCGGGCTGTTCGCCGTCACCAGCGAGTACGCCACCGGCACCATCCGCACGACGCTGCGCTGCACCCCGTCCCGCGGCCGGGTGCTGCTGGCCAAGGCGGTCGTGGTCGGCGTCGTGACGTTCCTGGTCGGGCTGCTGCTCGGCGGCGTCGGCGCGGCGGTCGCCCGGCCGGTGCTGGGCGAGTGGGGTCGCGCCCCGCTCGGCGGAACCCTCGGCGACGTGGCCGCCTCGGCCGCGTACCTCGCGCTGATCGGCGTGCTGGCGCTCGGGCTGGCGGCGGCGCTGCGCGGCGCGGTGCTCACCCTGACCGTGCTCTTCGCCCTGCTGATGATCGTGCCGCTGTCGCTGCAGGAACCGGGGATCACCGTGCTCACCCGGATCGCCGACGGTTTCCCGGGCGTCGCCGGCAGCCACTTCCTGGCCGGGGACACCGAGCCGTACCCGGCGGCGGTGGGGCTGCTGCTGCTCGCCGGCTGGGCGGCGGCCGCGCTGCTGCTCGGCCGGTACGCGCTGGGCCGCCGGGACGCGTGAGCGAGGGCGGGGCTGGTCAACCGGCCGGCGGCACCAGCCCCGCCTCGTACGCGAGGATCGCCGCCTGCACCCGGTTGCGTACGTCCAGCCTGGTGAAGATGCTGGTCAGGTAGCTCTTCACGGTGCCCTCGACGAGGTGCAGCCGGCGGCCGATCTCGGCGTTGGACAGGCCCGCCCCGACCAGGGCCAGCACCTCCCGCTCCCGGTCGGTCAGCCCGGCGAGGCGGTCCCGGGCCTGCGGCCCACGGGCCATCCGCCCGCCGCTCAACTCGATCACCCGGCGCGCCACCCGGGGCGACAGGTACGCCCCACCGTCGGCCACCGCCCGGATCGCGGCGAGCAACTCCCGGGGATCACCCGACTTGAGCAGGAACCCGCTCGCCCCCTGACCGAGCGCCCGGGCGATCAGGTCGTCCTCACCGAAGGTGGTCAGCATGAGCGTGGCGGTCTCCGGCACCAGCCGGCGGATCTCCGCCGCCGCGCTGATCCCGTCCCACCTGGGCATCCGGATGTCCAGCAGCGCCACCCGGGGCCGGCGGGCGCGGACCAGCTCCACGGCCGTGTGGCCGTCGCCGGCCTCGCCGACCACCTCGATCGCCGGGTCGGCGGCCAGGATGGCGCGCACCCCGGCGCGGACCATCGCCTCGTCGTCGGCGAGCACCACCCGCAGGGGGTGCCCGTGGTCGTCGATCACTGCGCGATCCGCTCCTTGCTGACCAGCCGGCCGTCGGAGAAGCAGAGCCGCCAGGTCGGCTCCGCGAAGGGGAAGTTGCCGTCGGTGTAGTACTCACATGCACCGGGGGCGTCGTCCGCCGTCGGCGGGGCCGCCTGCCGGCGGGGCAACCCGAGGCCGTCCCTTGGGTCGCCGACCCGCAGCCGCTCGTACCCGGCCCGATCGAGCACGGCACCCGCCGTGGCGAGCGGGTAGTAGACCAGGGCGAGCACGAGCCCGAGAACGGCCGGCGCGCCGAACGCCATCAGCAGGCTGCGCCGCACCCGGCGGCGGGCGTCCCGCAGCCGCCGTGCCTCCTCCCCGGATTGCTCGCCCGACGCTCGGCCGGGGCCGCTCGCGTCCGGCCCGCCGTCGGTCCGGCGCGCCACAGCGCCTGCTCCGGGCGCCGCACCGTCGGGCAGCGCGGCCGGGAGGGGCCGGGTGTCCGCGTCGGCGGTCAGCGGCAGCCGTGCGGACACCTGGAAGCCGCCGTCCCGGGGGCCCGCGTCGAGCGTCCCGCCGGCGAGGCGGACCCGCTCGCGCAGGGCGAGCAGACCGCTGCCGTCGGACGCCGGCGCTGGCAGCGGCCCGGCCGGCGGTGTCGCGTTCACCACGCCGACCACCACCTCGTCGCCGGTCCGCTCGACGGTGACGGCCACCGCGGCGCCGGGCGCGTACCGGGCGGCGTTGGTCAGCGCCTCGCGCACCACCCGATGGACGGTGTGCGCGGCCAGCGGAGGCAGCGCGCCGATCTCCCCGGCGGCCCGCAGCGCGACCGTCATCCCGGCGTCGCGGGCCCCGTCCACCAGCTCCGCCACGGTCTCGCCGGCCGGGCGCAGCGAGCCCGGCCGATCCTCCCGGAGCACGCCGATGATCTCGCGCAGCCGCTCGGTGGCCGCGGCCACGCTGACCCGCAGCTCCCCGGCCGCGGCCCGGTGCGCGGGAGCCAGGTCGGGTGCCACCTCCAGCCCCGCGGCGCGCAACGCGATCAGGCTCAGGTCGTGGCCCAGCGAGTCGTGCATCTCCTGGGCGATCCGGGCCCGTTCCCGCAGCCGGATCCGGTCGACCGCGCTGCGCCGCTCGCGCTCCTCCGCCTCGGCATGCCGCCGCTCCGCCTGCGCCAGCGCCCGCTGCTGCCGCCGGTGCCGCCCGAGCAGCCAGGGGAACACCCCGGCGAAGAGCAGCACCGAGGCCAGCAGGAACCAGGTCTCCGGCTCGGTGCCGAGCAGCCCGAGGTTGAGCGCGCTCCCGCCGACCGCGATGGCGCCGAAGACCGCTGCCGGTCGCCCGGTGCCGGTGCTGCGCCGCCCCGCGAGAAAGCTGAACACCGGGATGGCGAAGACGAAGTTGCCGTCGAGCAGCGAGCCGAACACCACCGCCACCAACGCCGCCAGGGGCAGCCGCCGGCCGAGCGTCACCGCGAGGGCGAGCAGCGCCAGCGACCCGACCAGCAGCGGCACCGCGTACCGGGGATAGGGCGGGGTGGCCCCGGCGTACGCCACCGGCGCCGACACCGCGGCCCACAGCAGCAGGTCGCCGACCCACCGCCGGCCGGTCGGCCCGCGGTCGGGGTCCGGGCGTCCCGCCCACCACCAGCGCAGTTCCACGGCGGCCACGGTACCGACGGCCGGCCGGGCCGGGCACCGACGAAAGTCAGGTGGTCAGCTCGCGTCCTCCGCCCAGGCCCGCCAGTCGTCGAGCACCCCGTACAGGGCGGGGGTGAGCCAACCGGGGGCGGACCGGCGGAACACCCCCGGGTCCATCGTGCCGGCGCCCATCGGCACCGCGCCCAGCAGGTTAGGCACCAGGTCGGACAGGTTGAGCCAGTGCACCAGCTCCGGCTCGGTCGGCCAGGCCCCGATGACCACCCCGGCGGGGACCGCCCGGCGGTCCAGCGCCTCCAGGGTGAGGGCGGTGTGGTTCAGCGTGCCGAGCCCGGCGCGGGCCACCACCACGGCCGGCGCGCCCAGCGACACCGCCAGGTCGGCCACCGTCCAGGGCTCACCCGACGGCCGCAGCCCCATCGGTACGAGCAGCCCGCCGGCCCCCTCCACGAGCACCAGATCGTGCTTGTCGGTCTCCTCGCGGATCGCGTCGACGGCGGTGTAGAGCTCCAGCGGCGGCAGCTCGGCGACCCGGGCCGCGGCCAGCGGGGCGAGCGGGTCCGGATAGCTGGCCAGGGTCCGGCCGGTGAGCGGGGCAGCCAGCCGGGTCACCGAGTCCACATCGCCGGGCTCACCGGTGGCCGTACCGGTCTGGCCGGGCTTGACCACCGCCACCCGCAGCCCGGCGGCCTGCGCGGCGGTCGCGATCGCCGCGGTCACCACCGTCTTGCCCACCTCGGTGTCCGTCCCGGTCACCAGCACCGGCCCGGTCCAACCATTCGTCATGAGGCCACCTCTGTTCGCGGCTGCTCGCAAAACCGGCTCACTCCTCGCGCTCACGGTGCCGCTCTCGGTTCGCGACTGCGGGGCTCGCAAACCCGGCTCACTCCTCGCGCTCACGGTGCGCACTCCACGATGACATCCAGGGCCCGACCGAAGTCCGCCCGCGCCACCCCGGCGCCGATGGTAAGCCGGAGCCGGGAGCGGCTGTCCGGCGTGGACGGCGGCCGGAAGCAGCCCACCGCCACGCCGCGGTCCCGGCAGTCGGCCGCCCACGCGGTCGCCGCCTCCGGGCCGGGCGCGGTCACCGACACCACCGCCGCGTCGGGCGCGGAGACGTCCAGCCCGGCCCCGCCCAGCCGGCGTACCGCGAGGGCGGCCCGTTCGGCGAGCTCGGCGCGCAGTTCGTCGCCGGCCCGGGCCAGCCGCACCGCGGCCAGCACGCCGGCCGCGACCGCCGGGGGCAGCGCGGTGTCGAAGATGAAGGTGCGGCCGGTCTCCACCAGGTGCCGGACGAACTCCGCCGGCCCGGCCACCACGCCGCCCGCACCCCCGAGCGCCTTGGAGAGGGTGGCGGTCACCACCACGTCGGGCTCGCCGGCCAGCCCCGCCGCGACCACCCCGCCGGCCCCGGCCGGACCGGTGACGCCGAGCGCGTGCGCGTCGTCGACCAGCAGCAGGGCACCGTACCGGCGGGCGACGGCGTGCAGCGCGGCCAGTGGGGCGAGGTCGCCGTCGACCGAGAAGACCGACTCGGTGACCACCACCGCGGGCCGGCCCGGGGCGGCGGCCAGCGCGACGGCCACCGCGTCGACGTCGGCGTGCGGGGTCACCACGGTCTCCGCGCCGGAGATCCGGCACCCGTCGATCAGCGAGGCGTGGTTGTGGGCGTCGGAGACGAGCAGCGTACGCGGCTGCACCAGGCCCCGGACGGCGGCGAGGTTGGCCAGGTAGCCGGAGGAGAAGACCAGCGCCCGGTCGGCGCCGAGCCAGTCGGCCAGCGCGTCCTCCAGCGCGTGGTGCAGGTCGGTGGAGCCGCGCACCAGCCGGGACCCGGTGGCCCCCAGCCCGTACGCGGACAGCGCCGCCGCGGCGGCGGCGGCGACCTCCGGGTGGGTGGCCAGGCCGAGGTAGTCGTTGCCGGCCAGGTCGACCACGGCGTCGCCGGCCCCGCGCGGGCGCAGCGTACGGGCGAGCCCCGCCTTGGCCCGCAGCTCGGCGCGGCGGTCGAGCGCCGCCAGCCAGTCCGCCACCGTCCCGCCCCTTCCCGCCGATCGTCGCCCCTCGGGCCCTTCCGCCGGGCGAAATTACCACCCGCCGCGGCAGCCCCGGCGGATCCGCTCCGCGGTTGACTTCAACCTCGCTTCAGCTTCGATGCTCCGCAGATGAGAAATCCGACGCGCCGGATGGCCGCACTGCTGCGCCGCGGTGTCGAAGTCGCCCTGTTGCTGGCCGCCGCCGACCCGAGCCTGCCACCGCCGACCCAGGCGCTGCTGGTTGACGCGCTGGTCACCCCCGACGCGGAGCCGATTTCTCCTCGACCACCGGGCTTGTAGGGTACGAGCCATGCCAGAGATCCTCGACCAGGCCCGCACCCGGGTACTGGAGAACGGCGTCGGCCTCGACGAGGCCGGTGTCCTCGCCGTGCTGAACCTGCCCGACGAGCACCTGCCCGCCGCGCTCCAACTCGCCCACGAGGTACGGATGCGCTGGTGCGGCCCGGAGGTCGAGGTCGAGGGCATCGTCTCGCTGAAGACCGGCGGCTGCCCCGAGGACTGCCACTTCTGCTCCCAGTCCGGCCTGTTCACCTCGCCGGTCCGCTCGGTCTGGCTGGACATCCCGGCGCTGGTCGAGGCGGCGAAGCAGACCGCGGCGACCGGGGCGACCGAGTTCTGCATCGTGGCCGCGGTGCGCGGCCCGGACGCCCGGTTGATGAAGCAGATGCGCGAGGGCGTGGCCGCCATCAAGGCGGAGGTGGACATCCAGGTCGCCGCCTCGCTGGGCATGCTCACCCAGGAGCAGGTCGACGAGCTGGTCGAGATGGGCGTGCACCGCTACAACCACAACCTGGAGACCTGCCGCTCCTACTTCCCGAACGTGGTCACCACGCACTCCTGGGAGGAGCGCTGGGAGACGTTGACGATGGTCCGCGAGTCCGGCATGGAGGTCTGCTGCGGCGGCATCCTCGGCCTCGGCGAGTCGGTGGAGCAGCGGGCCGAGTTCGCCGCGCAGCTCGCCGAGCTGGACCCGCACGAGGTCCCGCTCAACTTCCTCAACCCCCGCCCCGGCACCCCGCTCGGCGACCGTCCGGTGGTGGAGGGCAAGGACGCGCTGCGGGCCATCGCCGCGTTCCGGCTGGCCATGCCGCGCACCATCCTCCGGTACGCGGGCGGCCGGGAGCTCACCCTCGGTGACCTGGGCACCCGGGACGGCCTGCTCGGCGGCATCAACGCCGTCATCGTCGGCAACTACCTGACCACGCTGGGCCGGTCGGCGACCGACGACCTGAAGCTGCTGGACGAGCTGAAGATGCCGGTCAAGGCGCTGTCGGCGACCCTGTAGAGACCCACCAGGTGAGGACGACGTGACCGAGCTTGTCGAGCCCGCGACGGCGCGGCGCTGGTGCGACCGCTGTGGTGAGCCGGCCGACGCCGGCGCGCACGCGGCCTGCCAGGCGGCGCGCGAGCTGGAGCCGCCGCGCTACTGCGCCCACTGCCGCCGCCGGATGAAGGTGCAGGTCGTGCCGACCGGCTGGTCGGCGGTCTGCGTCGAGCACGGCGAGAGCCGGGGCTGACGTGCTGCAGGGGCGGGCGGTGACGTTACGACCGGCGACGGACGCCGATGTGCCCGCCCTCGCCGCGATCCGCGCCACCCCCGAGGTGAGGCGCTGGTGGCGCGGTGGCGACGACCTCGCCGAGGCGGTCCGCGCCGACCTGGCCGACGACGACCTGACCGTGTACGCCATCGAGCACGACGGCCGGGTGGTCGGCGCCATCCAGTGGTACGCCGAGACGGACCCCGACTACCGCCACGCCAGCCTGGACATCTTCCTCGACCCGGCGGTACGCGGCGCCGGCCTCGGCGGGGACGCCATCCGCACCCTGACCCGGCACCTGGTCGACGAGTACGGCCATCACCGGTTCACCATCGACCCGGCGGCGGCGAACACGGCGGCGATCCGCGCGTACGCGAAGGTGGGCTTCCGCCCGGTGGGCATCATGCGGCGGTACGAGCGCGGCGCGGACGGGCGCTGGCACGACGGTCTCCTCATGGACCTCCTCGCCCACGAACTGCCCGACTGAGTCAGCCGTCCCAGACCAGGTGGCCGTCGGGTAGGCGGCGGGCACCCGCCGCGGGGCGGTGCGGACTGAGCCGGCCGTCCGGCATGAGGTGCCGCACCGGCGCCCCCCGCCCGAGTGCCGCCACGTCGGCGATGAGCCGCCGGTGGCAGCGCCACCAGACGCTCTCGCTGCACATCACCGCCGTGGTCCGCCGGGCCGCGTCGGCCAGCACCTCGTCCAGCGCCGCGTCGAACTCCGGCGTCCGGGTGTAGGCGGCGTACGCCCGGAACGCGGCGACCGTCCACCAGGTGTCCGGCTCCGGTTCCCCGGCGCGCACGTGCCGGCGACCGCCGAGGCGGGGCTCCCAGCGGTAGGCGATGCCCCGCTCCGGCAGCCAGCGCTCGAGCGCCTCCCGTCGGACGTCCGGGTTGGTCCGGCTGGCCGGGTACCGCCGTACGTCCACCACGAGGGCGGTCCCCGCGCCGGTCAGCAGTTCCCCCAACCGCTCCCGGTCGGCCGCCCCGTGCCCCACCGTCAGCAACACGTACCCCAGGTTGCCCCGAATCTCGGGCGCTTACCGTTCGAACCCGAACGGCAGGTGGCCGAGATCGGTGGGTGGTTCTGCACCGGAGCCTCGATCCGCGTTACCTCGACACGCACCCGAAGTGTTCCTGCAGCTCAAGCCGAACGTCCGATGTCACCGGTGCGGGGCCGGCGTGCGATCATGTGCCGTCACCTCTCCCCATCTCGGAGGATTCCTCATGCCACAGCGTCGGCACGTGGCGCGCGCGGCCCTCACCGCAGCCGCCGCCACGGCCCTCCTCGCTCTCGCCACCCCGGCCTGGGCGTCCAGCACCATCCCGCTCAACCCGGCGCACAAGGCCTCGACCGCAGCCGGTTTCCAGCAGGAGTGCAGCGACGAGCGGTTCGCCGACAAGGCGGACAACCAGGACGGCTGGCACTTCGTCCTGCCCGGCGGCAACGCGTCCGGGAACTTCGAGAGCCTGAGCCTGACCTTCACCGACGGGACCACTAACGTCGAGGTGAAGATCCCGGACGCGTCCGACGCCTACCCGGACCACCTCTACTCGACCGGCGGCAACAACGGGCGCACCATCCACGCGTACCTGTTCACGCCAGCCGGCTGGACGCTGGTCGACGGCAGCGCGGTGATCAGCGGCACGGCGGACAAGTTCAACCTGAGCCACACCTGCGCCGGCACCGGCGGCGAGGAGTCTCCGTCGCCCTCCCCGTCGCCCTCCTCCTCCGAGTCGCCGACCCCGTCCGACTCGCCGTCCGCGTCCGAGTCGCCGACCCCGTCCGAGTCGCCGTCCACGTCCGAGTCGCCGTCGGCCTCGGAGTCGCCGTCCGGTTCCACGTCGGAGACCCCCACCGGTGGCACCTCGGTCTCGCCGAGCACCTCGGTGGGTGGCGGTGCCGGTGGTGGCAGCGAGGGTGGTCTGCCGCTCACCGGCGTGGCCGCGACCAGCATCGCGCTCACCGGCGTTCTACTCATCGGTGGCGGCGTCGTGCTGATGACCCTGCGTCGTCGCCGTGACAAGGTCACCTTCACCAGCTGACCTCCGCGCTACCTGGGAACCGGCCGTCGGACCTTCCGGCGGCCGGTTTCCATCATTGTGGGGACTGACCGGACCGGCGGAACCACGAAACGACAGGCGCTGGATACGATCTTGAAGTGGATGCTCTGAACCCCCACCGCACCGCCGTCGTCCTGATCGACCTGCAGCGTCGCATCGTGGACCTGCCCACCGCCCCGCACACCGGCCCCGAGGTCGTCGACCGGTGCGTCGCGCTCGCCGAGGCGGGCCGCGCCGCCGGCGCCACCGTCGTGGTGGTCCGCGTCGACCGGCCCGGCGCCGACCCGCAGCCTGCGGGAAGCGAACTGCTTCCCGAGGCGGCGCCGCGCGACGGCGACGTGCTGGTGGTCAAGCACAGCTGGGGCGCCTTCCACGAGACCGGCCTGGACGCCACGCTGCGCGCCCGAGGGGTGGACACCCTGGTGATCGGCGGGCTGGTCACCAACTTCGGCGTCGAGCAGACCGCCCGGATCGGCGACGAGATCGGCTACCGGGTGGTGCTGCCGCACGACGCGATGTCCGGGTTGGACGAATACGCGCACGAGTTCGCGGTCGACTACGTCTTCCGCCGGCTCGGCACGGTCTGCACGACGGCCGAGGCGATCGCGGCACTGCGCGGCTGAACCCTGGCGGGCATTGACGGACGACCCCGGCCACCAACCACCCGACGTGGATCACATAATCGGTCAGCATCGATAGAATCTCCACGTATTTCCAGGTGGACGCCAGTGCGGGACGACCGCAGCCGGCGCCAACCGGTGGATCCGGCGTCCTGGCATACGAGCGTACGGTTGCCCGCGCGCTCGACCGCGCGGGACAGTACGCCTCACCAGCGGTGCCATCGACGCCGCCGCTCCCTGGACAACCCTGAGGAGATCGCGATGGCTCTCAGACTCGCCGACGGCACCGCCTGGTCCGACACCCTCGCCCGCGCGGTGGCTGCCGCGCCGGAAGCCTTCGGCACCACGCCGGACGGCACCGCCACCCTGCACAACCTGATCGAAGGCGGGTGGCAGGCGGTCGGCGCGCCGACCCCGGTGCGCACCCCCGTCGACAACACCGTCCTGGTGAACCTGGCCCGGCTCGACGCCGACGCGGCGCGCCGGGCCGTCGCGCACGCCGCCACCGCCCACCGGGACTGGGCGCGGACCCCGCTCGCCGACCGCAAGGCCCGGGTCACCGAGGCCCTCGACGCGCTCACCGCCCACCGTGACCTGCTCGCCATGCTGCTGGTCTGGGAGATCGGCAAGCCGTGGCGGCTGGCCTGCGCCGACGTCGACCGCGCCCTGGACGGCGTGCGCTGGTACGTGCAGGAGATCGACCGGATGCTCGCCGACGGCCGCGAGCCGCTGCCCGGCCCGGTCAGCAACATCGCCTCCTGGAACTACCCGATGAGCGTGCTGGTGCACGCCGAACTGGTGCAGCTGCTCGCCGGCAACGCGGTGATCGCCAAGACCCCGTCCCAGGGCGGCGCGGTCTGCCTCACCGTGGCGCACGCCCTGATGCGCCGCGCCGGGCTGCCCGCCACCCTGGTCTCCGGCAGCGGCGAGGAACTCTCCGAGGTCCTGGTGCGCGCCCCGGAGATCGGCGCGGTGGCGTTCGTCGGCGGCCGGTCCAACGGCGGCAAGGTGGCCGCGGCGCTGCTGGACTCCGACAAGCGGCACTTCATCGAGCAGGAGGGCCTCAACGCCTGGGGCATCTGGAACTTCTCCCAGTGGGACCTGCTCGCCGCGCACCTGAAGAAGGGCTTCGAGTACGGCAAGCAGCGCTGCACCGCGTACCCGCGGTTCGTGGTCCAGCGGGACCTGGTCGACGAGTTCCTCGACATGTACCTGCCGGTCGTCCGCTCCGTACGCTTCGGGCACCCGCTCGCCGTCGGCGCCGACTGGTCGGCCGGCGACCCGCTGCCCGAGCTGGACTTCGGCCCGCTGATCAGCGCCGCCAAGGCGGAGGAGCTGCGCCGCAAGGTCGACGAGGCGGTACGCGGCGGCGCCGTGCCGCTGCACCGGGGCAAGCTCGACGGGGCACCCTTCCTCGACGGGCAGGACACCTCCGCGTACGTGGCGCCGGCCGTGCTGCTCGCCCCGCCGGGGCGGTCCCGGCTGATGCACGCCGAGCCGTTCGGCCCGGTCGACACCATCGTCGTGGTGGACACCACCGACGAACTGCTGGCGCAGATGAACGCCTCCAACGGCGCGCTGGTCGCCTCCCTCGCCTGCGACGACGAGGAGCTGGCCGGCAAGCTCGCCGTCGACCTGCAGGCGTTCAAGGTGGGCATCAACAAGCCCCGCTCACGCGGTGACCGGGAGGAGCCGTTCGGCGGCCGGGGCGCGTCCTGGAAGGGCGCGTTCGTCGGCGGCGACCTGCTCGTACAGGCGGTCACCGTGGGCGGCGACGGCCGGCTCTACGGCAACTTCCCCGACTACAGCAGCTACCCGACGACCTGACGACCCGGGCAGGGCCCCCGCACCGGGGGCCCTGCCCGTGTCACCGTCCCCCGCACCGGAGGTCGGCCAGGTGGCGCCGGGTCGGCGCCGGTACCGGTCACCCGCCCGACGTCGACGTACCGCGCCGTTGCGGCACCCGGCGCGGCGGGTGACCGTCCAGTCAGGGCGACCGTCGTACGGCCGCGCCGGCCGGCCGCGGCACCTCGGCTCGGCGCGCCCGCAGCGGCACCGTCACGGTCAGCACGCTGCCGTCCCGGTCCACCGAGGTCTGCCGGTCCAGCCGGCGTACGGCGCGCAACATCGGGGTGTTCGCGGCGTGCACGTGCAGCAGCACGGCGGCGTAGCCGACCCGCTCGGCGTGCCCGAGCAGCCGCCGCAGCAGGGCCGAGCCCAGGCCGCGCCGCTGCCAGTCGTCCCGGACCAGCAGCGCCACCTCCGCCTCGTCGCCCTCGCCGAGCAGGTTGGCCAGCGCCACGACCGGCTCCGCCTCCCCGTCGGAGTCGGCCGTGGCGACCAGGGTGAGCCCACGGGCCGGCTCCAGCAGCCGCCGCAACCGGGCCGGTGACGGCAGGGCGGCGCTCAGGTAACGCCGCTGCCGGCTCCGCGCCGAGCAGGTCTCGTGCAGCTCCAGAACCCCCGGCAGGTCGTCCGTGGTGGCCGGCCGGACCAGCACCTCGGCCGAGTCGGGCAGCACCAGGGTCACCCGGTCGGCGTCGCGCCGGGCGACCGTGGCGGCGAGCTCCACCAGCGCCTGGGCCCGGGCGTACTCGGCCGGGGTGAAGCTCGGCTCGCGGCGGCGCAGCTCGTACGACCCGCCCGGCGGGTCGGCCAGCAGCATCGTCGTCGCGCCCACCCCGCCGGGCGGGCCGGCCGGCGTCGGCCGCCAGGCCACCGCGTCGGCGTTGAGCAGGGCACGCAGCGCCTCGCCGGCCGCCTCCGGGTCCCGGACCAGCCGAGTGGCCAGGCCGAGCACCCGGGTGGGCTGGTCGGCCAGGCCGCGCGCCTCGCTGCGCGCCACCCAGCAGTCCCGGCCGCGTCCCCGCTCGACGGCGGCCCGCAGGTCGGCCTCGGTGAGCTGTTCGGGCGCGTCGACCAGGAAGTCGTCGATCGCGCCCACCTCGGTGGTGTGCACCTGCACAGTGAGGATGTTGACCCCGCGCAACGCGAGGCTCGCCGTGAGCACCGACAGGTATCCCGGCCGGTCCTCGACGGTGGCTCGGATCCGCCACAGCGCCATGTCTGCTCCTTTCCCCACCACCAGACCCTGCCGCGCCGCTGTTGCGGGTCCGTTGCCCGGCGGTGACGCGGCGGGCACCCGTCACGTGACGCTGGTCACCGACGGCGCGCCGACCAGATCGAGCCGGTCGCCGAGGATCACCGCGCTGGCGCGGACCAGTTGGGCGAGCCGGTCCACCTCGGTGGCGTGGAACGCCGGGGCGGTGAGCGGCTCGGTGTGGTCCCGCGCCACCACCAGCACCAGGCCGGCGCGCCCGAACGGGGCGACCGCGTGGTGGCGGCCGTCCGGGCCGGCCATCGCCCGGGCCCGCAGCGGGGTCACCTCCGGCAGCCGGGGCGGGGTCGGCGTCCGCCAGCTCGCGTGCCCGACGGTGGCCTCACCCGCGCCGCCGCGGGAGGCCCAGTCGAGCGGTACGACCGCGGCCACCGCCCAGTCCGCGGCGAGCAGCCCCGGCACCGCGTCGACCAGGGTGGCGATCCCGTCGGTCGGGTTCGCCGCGATCTGGGCGAGCAGCTCGGCGTCCTGGCCGCTGGTGGTCGGCGCACCGATCGCCCGCCACACCCCGTCCACGTGCACGCCGGGGATGGCGGCCAGCCCGGCCAGGAGGCGTTCGACCCGCGCCGCGCCCGGCCACACCACGGTGAAGTCGTCCACCGCCCGGCCGCCGAGCCGTTCCAGCACCACCACCTGCACGATGTCGGCCCCGGACACGCCGAGTGTGCGGGCCACCTGGCCGAGCGTGCCGGGCCGGTCCGGCAGGGTCACCCGAACTCTCAGCAGCATGTCTGATCCCTCCGCTCGGCGGGCCGGCCGAGACGGCCGGCAGGCTGGGCTCCAGCCTGCCGGTTGACCATTTCGCCCCGGTTGCAGCGCCATGTCCCGCCGGGAAAATCCGACCTTGACAAGAAAGCTGAGCTGCCATCAACTAATCGGATGACCGATCCGGCCGTCGACGCACCCTCGACCGGTTCGGCCCCCGGTGGCCTCGACCTCGAACGACTCGCCGCGTACCTGGCGGCACACCGGCCCGAGCTGGCGGCCGGGCCGCTGACCGCGCGGCTGATCGCCGGGGGCAAGTCCAACCTGACCTACCTGCTGCGCGGCGGCGGTCGGGAGCTGGTGCTGCGCCGCCCGCCGCTCGGGCACGTGCTGGCCACCGCGCACGACATGGCCCGGGAGCACCGGGTGATCGCCGCGCTCGCCCCCACCGAGGTGCCGGTCCCCGCCGTGCTGCTGCTCTGCCCCGACGACACAGTGATCGGCGCGCCGTTCTACCTGATGGAGAAGGTCGACGGCGAGGTCTACCGGAGCCGGTCACAGACCGACCCGCTCACCGCCGGGCAGCGGCGCGACCTGGCCATGGCGATGATGGACATCCTCGCCGCGCTGCACACGGTCGAGCCGGCCGCGGTCGGGTTGGCCGACTTCGGCCGCCCCGACGGCTACCTGGCCCGGCAGGTACGCCGCTGGGCCGGCCAGCTCGACCGGTCCCGCAGCCGCCCGCTGCCCGGCATCGACGAGCTGCGCGACGCGCTCGCCGGCAGCGTGCCGGAGGGCGCGAACGCCGGCCGGATCGTGCACGGCGACTACCGGCTGGACAATCTCCTCGCCGCGGTCGACCCGGTCGCCGTCCGGGCGGTGCTCGACTGGGAGATGGCCACCCTCGGCGACCCGCTGGCCGACCTGGGGCTACTGCTGACCTACTGGGACGTGCTCGGCGACAGCGACGCCGCCGACGGCAACCCGGTCGCCGACGGCCTCGGCCCGCGTGCCGGCTTCCCCACCGGAGCCGAGCTGATCGGCCGGTACGCCGGCCGCAGCGACGTCAACGTCGGCCCGCTGCACTGGCACGTGGCGCTCGGCTGCTTCAAGCTCGCAGTGATCTGCGAGGGAATCCACTACCGGCACACCCTCGGGCAGACGCTCGGCAGCGGCTTCGACCGGATCGGCGAGCTGGTGGCGCCGCTGGTCGAGCACGGTCTGCACGCGGTCAGGGGCAAATGATGGACTTCGCTTACGACGCCCGTACGGTCGAGCTGCGCGACCGGCTGGCAGCCTTCCTCACCGAGTGCGTGTACCCGGCCGAGCCGGTGCACGCCGAGCAGGTCGCCGCCGCCGGCGACCCGTGGGCGCGCCCGCCAATCATGGCCGAGCTGAAGGCCGAGGCCCGTTCGCGGGGCCTGTGGAACCTCTTCCTCCCCGATTCCCGGTACGGCGCCGGCCTGACCAACCTCCAGTACGCCCCGCTCGCCGAGCTGACCGGGCGCAGCCCGCACCTGGCCCCGGAGGCGCTGAACTGCGCCGCCCCGGACACCGGCAACATGGAGCTGCTCGCCGAGTTCGGCTCCGCGGCGCAGCGGGACCGCTGGCTGAAGCCCCTGCTGGCGGGGGAGATCCGCTCCGCGTTCTGCATGACCGAGCCGGAGGTGGCCTCCTCCGACGCCACCAACATCGCCACCCGGATCACCCGGGACGGCGACACCTTTGTCATCAACGGTCGCAAGTGGTGGTCGTCCGGGGCGATGGACCCACGCTGCGAGATCCTCATCGTGATGGGGAAGACCGACCCGGGCGCCGAGCGGCACCGCCAGCAGAGCATGATCCTGGTCCCCCGGGACACCCCGGGCGTGACCGTACGCCGGGGCATGACCGTGTTCGGCTACTCCGACGCCCCGCACGGCGGCCACGCCGAGATCGACTTCTCCGACGTACGGGTGCCGGCAAAGAACCTGGTCGGCGCCGAGGGCGACGGCTTCGCTATCGCCCAGGCCCGGCTCGGCCCGGGGCGGATCCACCACTGCATGCGGCTGATCGGGATGGCCGAGCGGGCCCTGGAGTTGCTCTGCCGGCGGGCGCTGGACCGGGTCGCGTTCGGCCGGCCGCTAGCCGAGCAGGGCGTGGTCCGGGAGTGGATCGCCGAGTCCCGGGTGCGCATCGAGCAGGCCCGGCTGCTGGTGCTCAAGACCGCCTGGCTGATGGACACCGTCGGCAACAAGGGCGCGCACACCGAGATCCAGGCCATCAAGATCGCCACGCCGGCGATGGCCGAGTGGGTGATCGACAAGGCCGTCCAGGCGTACGGCGGGGCCGGCGTCAGCCAGGACACCCCGCTCGCCGCACTGTGGGCGCAGGCCCGCACCCTCCGCCTGGCCGACGGACCCGACGAGGTCCACAAGGCCTCCCTGGCCAAACGCGAACTCCGCCGCCACTCCTGACCCCACCCCCGCCGACCGCCGGGTTGATCATGAGGTTGGCCGGGACGAACCAGGCAATCCGCACCGCTAACCTCATGGTCAACGCGCCGTGGGCGCGCGGCCCGGTCGACGCTGGGGATCAGGCGGAGGCGCGGTGGATGAGCTTGGTGTCGAGGAGGACGTGCGGGGACACCTCCTCGCCGCGGATGCGGGAGACCAGCAGGCGGGCCATCTGCCGGCCCATCTCCTCCACCGGCTGGAAGACCGTGGTCAGCGGCGGCTCGGCCTGCCGGGCGATCGGGGCGTCGTCGAAGCCGATCACCGCCACGTCCTCGGGCACCCGGCG
Source organism: Micromonospora sp. NPDC047740 (assembly GCF_043204735.1). NCBI lineage: Bacteria > Bacillati > Actinomycetota > Actinomycetes > Micromonosporales > Micromonosporaceae > Micromonospora > Micromonospora sp. NPDC047740. Next base: position 4,413 of record NZ_JBIDCT010000028.1, on the reverse strand, counting down.
GCCGGCCTCGCGGAGCGCCCGCAGGGCGCCGAAGGCCATCAGGTCGGAGGCGACGAAAACCGCGTCCAGGTCCGGGCAGACCTCCAGCAGCCGGCGCATGCAGGCCGTGCCACTGCCCTCGCTGAAGTCGCCGTACGCGATCAGGTCCGGGTTCACCGCGCCGCCGGCGGCCCGGACGGCCTCCCGGTAGCCGGTCAGCCGGGCCAGGCCGGCACCCATGTCCTGGGGGCCGGCGATGGTGGCGACCCGCCGCCGCCCTCGTTCGAACAGGTGCTCCACCGCCTGCCGGGCACCGCCGACGTTGTCCACGTCGACGAACCAGGCCGGCTGGGCGTTCGGGTGCAGCATCCGGGCCGGCCGGCCGCCGAGCACGGTGGGCAGGCCGCGCTCCTCCAGCAGGGTGGGCAGCGGGTCGGCGTCGTGCAGGGAGAGCAGCAGCACGCCGTCCACGTGCTGGTTGGTCAGGTGGTGCTCGACCCGTTCCCGCTCGATCTGGGACTGCGCCATGGCCAGCCAGAGCTGCATCGGGGTCTCCAGCAGCGCGGAGCTGACGCCCCGGACGATGCCGGCGAAGAACGGCTCGGTGAAGACCCGCTCCCCCGACTCGGAGACCACCAGCGCCACCGAGTCGGTCCGCTGGGTCACCAGCGCCCGGGCGGCGCGGTTGGGCACGTACCCCAGCTCGGCGATCGCCGCCTGGACGGCGGCCCGGGCCTCGGGGCTGACCTGGGGCGAGCCGTTGACCACACGAGAGACCGTGCCGCGCCCCACGCCGGCGCGCGCGGCGACCGCGTCCAGGGTCGGGCGCCCGAGCGACCGCGTGCGCTGCGTTGTCATCGTCTGCACCTCCGACGTCGGACGGGCCCGGCACCTGCTTCGGCGTCGGTGCCGGACCGCCCGTTACTGGCTGGCCTTCCGCCCTATTGTGCGGCCAGGCCGTTACGTCGGATCACCTCGGCGTACCACCTGGCACTGGACTTGGGGATCCGGGCCTGGCTGTCGTAGTCGACATACACCATCCCGAAGCGCTTGGTGTAGCCCCAGGCCCACTCGAAGTTGTCCAGCAGCGACCAGGCGAAATACCCCTTCAGCGGCACCCCGACGCCGATCGCGTCGTGCGCGGCGCGCAGGTGCGCGTCGAAGTACGCCAGCCGGTCCGGGTCGTCCACCCGGCCGTCGATCACCGCGTCGACGAACGCGGAGCCGTTCTCGGTGACGTACAGCGGCAGGTCGGTGTAGTCCCGGTGGACGCGTTCCAGGGTCTCCACCAGGCCCGGGGCGTCGATCTCCCAGTCCATGTCGGTCACCGGCACCCCCCGGGTGACGAACCGGACGTCCGCACCGCCGGGCCAGCAGGACGGCGCCCGCCAGTAGGCCTCCGCCCCGTCCCCGGGCACCGGTGCGGCGACCACGTACCGGCTGTAGTAGTTGACGCCCACCATGTCCAGCGGCGCCGAGATGATCCCCAGGTCGCCGTCGCGCACGTGCCCGAAGTCGGTGACCTGGCGCAGGTCGGCCTGCAGGTCCGCCGGGTACGCCCCGCGCAGCACCGGGTCGAGGAAGAACCGGTTGGCCAGCCCGTCGATGCGGCGGGCGGCGTCGGCGTCCGCGGGCGAGTCGGTGGCCGGGGTCACCGGGTAGAGGTTGAGCGTGATGCCGAGCTGCGCCTCCGGCCGGGCCGCCCGCACCACCTGGACGGCCAGCCCGTGCCCGAGCATGAGGTGGTGCCCGGCCCGGACCGCGTCCGCCCCGTCCGAGCGGCCGGGCGCGTGCACGCCGGAGCCGTAGCCGAGGAACGCCGAGCACCACGGCTCGTTGAGGGTGGTGAAGTATCGCACCCGGTCGCCGAGCGCGTCGGCGACGAGCCGGGTGTAGTCGGCGAACCGGCCGGCGGTGTCGCGGGCCGGCCAGCCGCCGGCGTCCTCCAGTGGCTGGGGCAGGTCCCAGTGGTAGAGGGTGAGCCACGGCTCGATGCCGTGGGCCAGCAACTCGTCGACCAGCCGCCGGTAGAAGTCCAGTCCCGCCTGGTTGGCCGGCCCGGCGCCGCCCGGCTGGACCCGCGGCCAGGAGATCGAGAACCGGTACGACTTCAGGCCCAGGTCGGCCATCAGCCGTACGTCCGCGGGCATCCGGTGGTAGTGGTCGCAGGCCACGTCACCGGTGTGCCCGGCCACCGTCCGGCCCTCGGTGTGGCTGAAGGTGTCCCAGATCGACGGGGTCCGGCCACCCTCGGCCGCCGCCCCCTCGATCTGGTACGCCGCGGTCGCCGCACCCCACAGGAAGCCGGGCGGGAAGGTGCGGTCCGGACCCTGGTCGAGGACCTCGACGGCGGGTGGGCTGGCTGGGTTGCTCACGACTTGACGGCGCCTTCCATGATTCCGCCGATGATCTGGCGGCCGAAGATGATGAACACGACCAACAGCGGCAGGGTCGCCAGCGCGGTGCCGGCGAACAGGGCCACGTAGTCCGTCTGGTACGGCCCGGACGAGAGGATCTTCAGGGAGTATTGCACCGTCGGGGTGTCCGGGGTGAGCACGATGAACGGCCAGAGGAACTCGTTCCAGGTCTGCATGAAGGTGAGCAGGCCGAGCACCGCCGCCGCCGGCCGCAGCGCGGGCAGCACCACGTTCCAGTAGATCCGCCAGGTGGAGCAGCCGTCGAGTCGGGCCGCCTCGATCAGCTCGTCGCTGATCGCGGACATCGCGTACTGGCGCATCATGAACACCCCGAAGCCCTGCACCAGGAACGGCACGATGACCGCCTGCAGGGTGCCCGTCCACCCGAGATCCACCATCATCAGGTAGAGCGGGATGACGCCGAGTTGGGTCGGCACCATCATGGCCAGGATGATGACCAGCAGCAGCGCGTTGCTGCCCCGGAACCTGAGCTTCGCGAAGGCGAAGCCGGCCAGGCTGGAGAAGAAGATCACCGAGATGGTGACCACGCTCGACACGACGGCCGAGTTGACCAGACCGTAGACGAACGAAGCGTCCTCGTTGGCGAGCATCCGGTCGATGTTGGTGAACAACTGGTCGCCGGGGCTCGGCGGCATCTCGTAGACCGCGCCGTTGTCCCGGGAGGCGATGATGAACGACCAGATGATCGGGAAGATCGACAACACGCAGCCGATGATCAGCGCGAGGTAGGTCAGCGGGCTGGCCTGCCAGAGCTGTACGCCGGGGGTGCGCCGGCGGCGTCGCGGGGCCGGCGGTGGTGGGGCCACCGCCCGGGGAAGGGTCTGCGCGGTGGTCACTTCTGCTCCCCCTTCACCGACCGACGTACGAGCGCAAAGTTGATCAGCGCGAAGATGATGATCATCATGAAGAGCAACCAGGACATCGCCGAGCCGTACCCGTACTCGGCGTTGCCGGTGAAGGTCCGCTCGTAGATGTACATGGCCAGGGTCTGGAACTGGTGGTCGGCGCCACCGCGGACCAGGCCGAACCCGTACATCAGGGGCTCGGTGAAGATCTGGAAGCCACCGATGGTGGAGATGATGACCGTGAAGACGATCGTCGGCCGAATCAGCGGCACGGTGATCGCCCAGAACTGCCGCCAGGCCGAGGCACCGTCCAACGAGGCCGACTCGTACAGGTCCTTCGGAATGGCCTGCATGGCGCCGAGGTAGATCAGCGCGTTGTAGCCGGTCCACCGCCAGTCGACCATGAAGGCGACCGCGAACCAGGAGGCGTAGCGGTTGTCCCGCCAGGCGATCGGATCGACGCCCACGGTGCCGAGCAGCCAGTTGATCAGGCCGTACCGGTCCGCGAAGATCAGCGCGAAGATGATCCCGACCGCGGCCACCGAGGTGATGTTGGGGATGAGAATGCCCATCCGCAGCAGCGTGCGGGCCCGCATCTGCCGGTTCAGCAGGTTGGCGATGATCAACGCCACGATGAGCTGCGGCACGGTGCTGAGGATGAAGATCCCGATGGTGTTGTAGGCCGCGTTCCAGAACTGGGCGTCCGCCATCAGCTCCCGGTAGTTCTCCAGCCCCGCGAACTCCTTGGTGCCGCTGAGCAACTCGTAGTCGAAGAGCGAGACGTAGGCGGTGTAGAGGACCGGGAAGAGGCCGAAGATCCCGAAGAGCACGAAGAACGGGGCGATGTAGAGGTACGGCGAGTAGGTGATGTCCCAACGGCCGAGCCGGTACGACCGGCGCCGGCGCGGCGGGGCGGGCAGGGGTGGCGAGGCGGCACGCGACGGTGGCACCGCGCCGACAGTGGAACGCATTGCGGGTCCCTTCCGGGGAGTTGGGCGTTGGTGACCTCGCGGCGGGGGCCCCCCCCCCGGCGGGGGGGGGGGGCCCCCCCCCCCCCCCCCGCCCCCCCCCCCCCCGGGGGGGGGGGGGGGCCCCGGCCACCCCTCGCCCCCACACGGGCAACGCGCCACCCCAAAAAAAGCCCGGGTGAA
>NZ_JBIDCT010000027.1:0-81153 GCF_043204735.1 Micromonospora sp. NPDC047740 | reverse complement strand
CTGTCCCAGCAGGTCCGCGGACAAATCAGCGACCGGATGCGACACCTCGCCGCCGAGCACGGGATCGCCGTGGTCACCGTCCCCGCCCGCAACACGTCCAAGCACTGCCCGCAGTGCCTGGCACCGCTGCAGCACCGTAAAGCCCCCGACCGCCCTACTACATCGGGATGGAAGTGGGCCATCTGCCCCAACACCGGGTGCGGTTGGCAGGGAGACCGGGACCACGGAGCATGGCGGCGTATCGCCGCCCGTGGCCTCACCCACCAGGGCAAAACCGTCACCGACAAGACCAGCGGCGCGATGGTGATCCGCTCGGTCGTCAACGGGCTCGAAGCCGCAGCCGTCGTCACCCCCAGCACCTCCAAGACCAGTCGGAGGGACCGGTCGAAGACCGGCCCCACCCGGCCCCGCACCCCACGCCCCGCGCCCAGGCGACGCAGGGCACCCTCCCCCACCCGGCCCCACGGTCAGGCGGGCAAGCGTCCGGAGGGACACGCACCAACGGACCGGCCGAGGCTGCCCCGCGCAGCCCACCGACACCAGAGCGTGACCACGATCAGCACACCCACCACCACCGGCCACCGGCCACGCGGAGCCGCACTCGGCGCAGGATTCCACCTCCACGCCCACGCGACCCCACCACGGTGGGAAACGATCCCGGAAACCCCATCCGACTCAGGATCGCTAAGCTGATCAGGGACGCTGGTGCCGGACCTCGTACTGGAATCCTACGAGGAACACCACGTCGCGGACGTGCTGGGCTTTGAGCTGAGCATGATGAGCCCCGACGACGACATTTCGAGGCCAAGACGACGGTCCTCATCGAGGCGGTCACCCACCACATCGAGGAAGAAGAAAAGGAGTGGTTCCCGAAGGTGCGGGACGCTGTTCCGCCCCAGCAGTTGCAGGATCTCGGCGCCCGGCTGGCCGCGATGAAGAACAAGGCACCGCGGAAACCGACGGCGCCGCGCGCCCTGAAAAAGGCCATGGACGCCGTGCGGGCCTGAGCCGGCGCTGACCAGGCGATCGCCGTCGGGACGCCGCGGCGCGTCGGCGTTCACGCCAGGCCAAGTCGGCTGCTGCGACGGGGCGGACCGCTCATGCGGGTCCGCCCCGCAGTGCCGTTTCATGATCAGGTGGAGGGAGGCGGATGGAGGCTCCGCCGTCACCGAAGGTGCCCCGGCCGCTGATGTATCACCTGTGGAGCTGGATAACGTTCATCCACTGGCGCTGCCCACCCTCGATGCTGCAGCCGTTGCTGCCGCCCGGGCTGGCGGTGGATACCTTCGACGGATCGGCCTGGGTCGGCTTGACACCGTTCCTCATGCAGGGAGTGCGGACTCCAGCACTACCAGCCGTACCGTGGTTGTCGAGCTTTCCGGAGACCAACGTCCGGACCTACGCCCAGGACCGGCAAGGCCGGCGGGGAATCTGGTTCCTGTCGCTGGACGCGGCCCGCTTGCCCGCGGTCCTCGCGGCCCGAGTCGGCTACCGGTTGCCCTACTACTGGTCGGACATGGCGGTACGGGTGAGCGGCACGCGGGTCGCCTACCGCTGTGCGCGTCGCCAGCCCGGCCCTCGACGGCTGCGATGTGACGCCGACGTGCGGCTGGGCCCACCGCTGCGCGAGGTGGAGCGCGACGAGCTCGCCCACTTCCTGACCGCCCGGTACCGACTGTTCACCGTCATCGCCGGAGGGCTTGCCGCCGCCGAGGTGGAACACCCGGAGTGGCCGCTGCGCCGGGTCGAGTTGCTCCGGCTGGACCAGGACCTGCTGACCGGGGCGGGACTGCCCGCGCCGGCCGGCGAACCGATCCTCCACGCGTCTCTCGGCGTTCCCGTACGCGTGGGCAGGTGGCATCGCTAATCGCCGCTCATCCGCCCTCAACCACCACCGCCTTCTGCGGCCAGAGAGGCGGTGGGCGTCTACTCGTCGAGGGCTTGCTGGAGCACCGGGTCGGGAGCTGAGGACACCGCGGGCGGGCGTGCGGTCACCAGGTCGTAGGCCACCTTCCACGCCGCCGGTACCTCGCGTGCGGCGTTCTTCGCCAGAGTCACTCGCCGGCAGCCGTCACAGCGGGCGGCGACTCCGCTCGCGTCGATGCCGAGGCGCCGGCACAGCGCCACCGCGCGGGGCAGGTGCAGTGACTGGCTGACGAGCAGCGCCCGGCGTACGCCGTAGACGTCATGGGCGCGCTTGCAGGTGTCGTAGCTGTCGAGACCGTACGGATCGCCGACGATGTGCTCGGCGGGCACGCCTGCGGCGACAAGGTACGCCGTCATCGCGGCGATCTCGTCGCCGGAGGCGCCGACGCGGTCGCCGGAAACGAGCACGACGTTCGCCTTGCCGTCCTTGACCAGTTGGGTCGCCACGTCCAGCCGCCCCTTCAGGAACGGCATGGGCTGGGTGCCTCCCGGTGCCAGTTGCGCGCCGAACACGATCACGACCGGCGCCTCGGGCGCCTCGTCGTACGGGTGCAGATGGCCGGCGGAGTTCGCCCGGACCCAGAGCGCCGGCGCAGCGAGGAGCAGGACCAGCCCGGCCCCGACGACGAGGGCCCGCTGGACGAGTCGACGTCGCCGACGGACCGGCCGAGGGCTGGAGTGCCCGGGCGGCTCGGCGGGGCGCGGACCGCCAGCATCGCCGGGTGGGAGCGACGCGGAAGGGTCTGGCGTGACGGTCATTGCCCGATGGTAGGCACCAGCTCAAGCGGAAACGGTCCTGGACGCGTCTTGGCGGCGGGTTGAGCAGCAGTCAAGCGGTCGAGCGCTGGCGTCCCCAGGCGGCCAGCGGCTCGAGTGCGTCGTTGAGGCGCGTGCCGTCCTCGGTCAGCGAGTACTCGACGCGGGGCGGTACCTCGTCGTAGGAGACGCGGTGCACGACGCCGTCCGCTTCCATCTCGCGCAGGTGAGAGGCCAGCACCTTCTCGGTGATCCCCGGAAGCAGTCGACGCAGCTCGCCGAAGCGACGGTAGGGGTGCTCGTGGAGCGCCCAGAGGATCAGCACCTTCCACTTGCCGCCGATCACCTCCATCGCGGTGTCGATCCCGCAGGCGTGTCCATCTGGTGCGCCCGGCCGGTTCAACGTCGCCATGCCCCCACCCTCTGACGTGCTCGCTAACCCCAGGGTAACCACCCACTCCGAAGTGCGTACTTGATCACCTACGGGCCTACGACCAGCCTGATCGGCATGGCACAGAACACTGCTGAGAAGACCTCCGTCACGCTGCTGGGGCTCGGCGCGATGGGCACCGCGCTGGCCCGTACCTGGCTCGCCGCCGGCCACCCGCTCACCGTCTGGAACCGCACCCCGGCCCGTGCCGCGGCGCTCGGCGCCGAGGGTGCGAGGGTCGCGGACAGCGCCGCTGAGGCGGTCGCGGCGAACACCCTGGTCGTCGTTTGTCTGCTGGACGACGCCTCGGTCGACGAGGTGCTGGCTGGCACCGACCTGGCCGACCGGGACCTGGTCAACCTGACCACCAGCACCCCTGCCCAGGCGCGCGCCCGAGCCGAGTGGGCCCGCGAGCGCGGCGCCCGCTACCTGGACGGCGGGATCATGGCGGTTCCTCCGATGATCGGCATCCCGGAAGCCGGCGGCTACGTCTTCTACAGCGGCTCGCAGGAGCTGTTCGAGCGCCACCAGGAGACCCTGGGCGTCCCGGCCGGCACCACCTACGTCGGCAGGGATCCAGGCTTCGCGGCGCTGCACGACGTGGCCCTGCTCAGCGCCATGTACGGGATGTTCGCCGGGGTCGCGCACGCCTTCGCCCTGATCCGCAAGGAGGACATCGACCCGGCGTCGCTCGCCCCGCTGCTCGCGGACTGGCTCATCGCCATGGCCCCGGCAGTTCACCAGACCGCCGAACAGCTGCGCAGCGGCGACTACACCAAGGGCGTGGTCTCCAACCTCGCCATGCAGGTGGCCGGCACGCCGACCTTCCTGAGCGCTGCCGAACAGCAGGGCGTCAGCCCGGAACTGCTCAGCCCGTACTTCGAGCTGATGCGTCGCCGACTGGCCGAGGGCAGCGGCGAGGAGGACCTGACCGGCGTGATCGACCTGCTGCTGCATTGACCGGCCGCTTGCCGCCCCAGCGGCGATCATGCTGGGGCGTCAGGCAGTGCTGGATGGCTGGATGGTGCCGCCAGCCCTCGCGCCGGCCTTGTTGATCGTTGCCATCGCTACGGTTGGCTCGTCCACCGGGGCCACCCGGACGCGGACCGAGCCGGCGGCGCCGGCGTGGCCGGTCCCGGGCGGAGCAGCCGTCACGGGCCCGCCCGCGACCCCCTGAGCTCTCGTCGGCTCGGCGGCGAGACGCTCGAGCGCGCGGGCAAGTTGTTGCCGGCCGTCGTCAAGGTGCCGGGCCACCGCCCGGATCTGCGCGATCATTGTCTCGCCGCCGGTCGGCATCACCTTTCGTGCCGCGTCGTCGCGCTCGACTCCAGCGCCGCGGCGGTTGTGCATCGCCCGCCGCGCCTCCTGCGCAGCGCCGCCGCCCGCCGCTCGTACGGAGTTGTCGTACTGCGCACGGGCGTACTCGGCGACCCGATGTGCGTACTCGTGGGCCTGGGCCATGATCTGCTCGGCCTCCCGTTGGGCCTCGGACAGCAGGTTGACCTCGTTGGCTCGGGGCAAGTCCGCGGCCGCGCCGGCGCTCGGGATCACCCCGTGGCGGTGCAGCTCAAGCTGGCCGGCGAGCCGCTCGTTCTCAGCCCGCAACCGTGCGATCTCGGTAGCAAGCAGGTCAAGCTCGTCGGCGGCCTGGATGCGGAAACGGTCGACCTCGTCCGAGTCGTAGCCCCGACGGGCGAGCGACGGGGTGTTGAACTGCCAGCGCCTCACCCGGTCGGCGGTTGTCCGCACCGCCGGCGGAGCGGGGACCTGAGTTCCGTCGCCAGTTCTGATCGGGGTCTCGCTCATCGGTCACCTCCGGGACCCTCAACTTCTGCCTGCCACTGCTGTCCGGGTGGCATGCCCGGGCGGCTACGGAAGCTGGCCGCCCGGGCATGGCCGGAAGCGGGACTACTTGCCGGTCAGGGCGACCAGCGCGCTGGCGGTGCGGAAGTAGGGGTTGCGGCCGAGGTCGCCGATCGTGACAATGCCGAGCGCCTCCTTGAGCAGCTTGGCACCACCGTCGCTGACTCCGGCAAGGGCGGACACCGGGGCGTCGACCAGCTCGGTGACGCTCCTGTCCTGGTAGGCCTTGTCGACCAGCTTGGTGAGGTCGGCGGTGACGGGCATGAGAACTCCTTCGCTACGCAGCCTGGCATTTCCGGCTACTCGGTCGAACCTGAAGGAATTAGATCATCATTCGCACCGCGCGGTCCACAAGGGACCGCGCAACGTCACTGCCGCCTTCCTCGTTGCCGAACGGGTGGTCGATCTCGTCGGCGAGGTCGCCAGTGTCCGCATCGGATGGCATTGGCCGGAGAACATAGCAAAACGGCCCGGAGCCCCAGGCCAGCTCCCCGCCTCATCGTCCAAGCCAGGGGCGGTCGCTGGCATTGCGACTGCATTGCGAGGTACCGTGGTTTGCGATGCAGTCGTATTGCAAAGAAGGTGGTCCCATGCGTGTGATCCCGCTGTCCGAGGCGTCCGCCGACATGATCGATCTGGTCGGCGGCAAGGCGGCCGGCCTGGGCGAGTTGATCCGCGGGGGCGAGCGTGTGCCGCCGGGGTTCTGCGTCACCACCGAGGCGTACCAGTCGGGCGTCATCCCGCAGGCGGAGATTGTCGACGCGTACGAGCGGCTCGGTGCGGGCCCGGTGGCGGTGCGGTCCAGCGCGACGGCCGAGGACCTGCCGGACGCAAGCTTCGCCGGACAGCAGGACAGCGTCCTCAACGTCACCGGCGCCGCTGAACTGATAGCTGCGATCGCGAAGTGCTGGGGCTCGCTGCACAACGCCCGCGCGGTCGCCTACCGCGACGCCCACCACATCGATCACGACGCGGTCCGGATGGCCGTCGTCGTGCAACGGATGGTCGCCGCCGAGGTGTCGGGGGTGCTGTTCACGGCGAACGCACTGACCGGCTGCCGCACGGAGATGATGGTCGACGCCGCGCCGGGTCCCGGCACGGCGGTGGTGGACGGCCAAGCTGTCGTCGACCACTACCTCCTCAGCGGGTCGGGCCAGATTGGCACCGGTTGCCTGGCAAGGGCCCAACTGGCCGAGCTGCGGGCCGTCGGCGAGCGCCTCCAGCGGCACTTCGGCTGCCCGCAGGACGTGGAGTGGGTGATCGACGAGGACGGGACGATGTGGCTGCTGCAGTCGCGGCCAATCACCACACTCTTCCCCCTCCCTCCGGACACCGACAAACCCCTTCCTCGCGTCTACCTGGAGTTCGGCCACGTCCAGGGCATGCTCCAGCCCGTCACGCCGATGGGCATGTCCACGCTGAAGTCGCTGGTCGCGGCGATGCTCGCCGCGCTCGGCATCAGGGCCGAGATCGTCGACATCGGTGGGCGGCTCTACGGCGACCTGACCGACCTGGCGCGCAGCAGATCCGCCCGCAAACGGCTGGTCAAGCTCATGGCGGTCGACTTCGGACCGCGCGCCCAGGCGGTCATGCAGCAGGTCCTGGCGGACCCGCGGTTCGCTCCCGACAAGGACCGTCCGGAGCGCCGACGCGGGTCGAACGGGGCGTCCCTGTGGGCGGCCGTGCGGCTGATGGTCGGGGTCGTGCGGGCGCTGGCCCGACCCGACGCGGCGCGGACGCGGATGTTCGACGCCGTCGAACAGCTGAAACTCCGGTCGGCTGCGCCCGACGGCCTGCGTACCGCCGCGGAACGGCTGCGCTTCGTGCGGGCCCAGGAGGCGGCGAGCAGCCCAGCTGACATCGTCTCCCCCATCGTGGCCGGCATGCTCGCGGCCGCGCTGCCGGCTCACCTGCTCAAGGGCGTCGTTCGCGAGGAAGAGATCCACGCCGTACTGGGTGGGATGCCCTACAACGTCACCATCGAAATGGATCTCGCGCTGTGGCGGCTCACCCAGCGCGCCGGCGACCACCGACAGTTGCTGCTGCACACGCCGCCCGACGAGTTGGCCGCGCGGTACCGGCAGGGGACGCTCCCGGACATCGGGCTGGCGGCGTTCCTGGACACCTACGGCCACCGCGGCGTCGCCGAGGTCGACCTCGGAGTGCCGCGGTGGAACGAAGACCCCGCGCCGATCTTCACCATGATCGCCAACTACCTACGGGTCACCGATCCGGAACAGGCACCCGACCGGCGCTTCGCACGTGCGGCCGCCACCGCGGAAGCCACCCTCCACGAGCTCGGTGCCCGGGCCCGCCGCCGCAGGCCGGTGCGGGGGCGTCTCGCCGGGTTCCTGCTGCGCCGTGCCCGGGCGTTGGCCGGACTGCGGGAGGCGGGCAAGTTCGCCGGCCTGTACCGGCTGCAGGAGATGCGGCGGCAACTGCTCTCCGTGGGCGTTGACCTGACCGGCAGCGGACTGCTCGATCAGCCCGGCGACATCATGTTCCTGTCCCTCGACGAGGTGCACGACGCCGTGCACCAGAACGTCGACCACCGGCGAACGGTCGCCTCCCGCAGAGCGGTCCACCAGCGGGAGTCGCGCCGCCGGGCCGTACCGGTGGCGCTGCTGTCGGACGGCACCGACCTGGAGGCGGTCCTGCCGGCGCCGGCCACCGCGGATGGCGCGCTGACGGGCGTAGGGGCGGCAGCGGGCCGGGCGACCGGCCCCGCCCGGGTCGTCCACGACCCGGCCACCGCCCACATCGAACCCGGCGACGTCCTGGTCACCGCCACCACTGACCCGGGATGGACCCCACTGTTCCTCACCGCCGGAGCGCTGGTCACCGAAACCGGTGCGGTCATGGCCCACGGCCCCACCGTGGCCCGGGAGTACGGCATCCCCGCCGTCATCTGTGTCCCGGACGCGACCCGGAAAATCTCCACAGGTCAGATCATCACCGTGGACGCCGCAGCCGGAACCGTGACGATCCACTGACCGGTGCCGGTGAAGACTGCCCCGACCAGGCCGAATTCCGGGTCGTTGGCGAGTCCGAGCGCGTTGCCCCGAAGCACGACCGGGGGACATGCCTCGCGGGCAGTCCAGCCGGCGAGGCCTGTCGTCACGCGATCAGTTCCACAGCTGGAAAAGATCGCTGCCGGAGCAGGCCCACTGGAAGATGTTCCCGTTCTGGCCGGCGGTCGATGCGTCGGCGTCCAGGCAGGTCCCGGTGCCGACGTTGTGCAGTCCGGCGTTGGCGTCGCCGTTGGTGTTGAGCTGCCCGCTGCCCGAGAACCACCACCGCTGGTAGGGATCGCCGGTGGTGTTGCAGGCCCACTGGGTGATCGCCCCGCCGTTGCGGATGTCGGACGAGATGGCGTCCAGGCAGGTGCCGGTGCCGACGTTCTGGAGCACCGGGTTGTAGTTGTTCGCGCCGACCACCACGCGCCACTGCTGGTAGCTGTCGCTGCTGTTGCAGGGCCACTGGGCGATCCGCCCGCCGTTGCGGACGTCGGACGAGATGGCGTCCAGGCAGGTACCGGCGCCCCGGCTCTTCAGCTGGAACGAGAACCCGGTGATGGCGTCGCGCGCAGTGTTCAGGTAGTTCCGCCATGCTCCGTTGTTGTAGGTCGACCACGGGGTCCAGTTGCTGCCGTGGTTGGAGATGTTCCACGCCGCGTTGGCGTTGCACTGAACCTGGTAGGCGCAGGCGTCACTGACCTCGGGGTGCCAATAGTTGTTGATCTGCCACAAGCCCCGGTCGATCGAGCCGGGGTTCTGGCCCGTCGCCGACGGGTTGCAGCTCGACTCGGCCATGGCGACCGCCACAGCGACCACGATCTGCCGGACGTTGCCCGCAGACGTGCTGACGTTCGCGGTGTACGAGAAGCCGGCCTTGGCGGCCACCTTGGCACAGACCGTGGCGGCGGCAGAGGCCGCCGCGGCCATCGTGCCCGTGGGCACACCGACCCCCGCGTTCAGCGATGCCGGCACCGGTCGGGCGGTGCCGTCGGCCGAGGCCGGGGCCGGGGCCGCACCTGGCGGAACCATCAACACAGCGGCCAGGGTCACGGCCAACAGTCGCACGGGTCGAATCCGGCCGGCGCTCCGCCGCCACGGGAATCTTCTGCTTACGGGATCGGATCGCACGCATGCCTCCCAAGGACGACGGTTTATCCACCAGGGACCTGCACTGCCCGCTTCGCACTCCTGAACCGAGCAACCACCCCCCCCGACCATGATAGATCGGAGTGCGTCGATGTAGCTATGGCGCGACGGGGTAAGTTCAGGGGTTACGAGACGTGGCAGGGCGGATAGCTAACCGACGAGGCTTCGTACTCCTGAACGGAACATCCCGGCTGGATCGTGAAGATTCTTGATCTCACTGAGCCGACCGGCGTCCGCGCTGGACCAGGGACCGTAGGGACCGTCGGCGGCCTCCAAGGATCCCCGGAAGTTGGCCAAGGCGAGGCCGGGAGCGACGAACGGCTCAAGCGCGTCGAGGACGCTGCCTACGACGGCCGGCACGACCTGCTCGAGCCCGGGCAGCAGCGGTCCGAGTCCCAGCAGCGAGAAGGCCCCGCCGCGGCCGCTCACGGCGTTGGGCACCGCCGCTTGCCGGGCCAGCGCGCCGCCGAGGAGTCGCAGCTCCACCATCGCGAGCGGCACCTCCACGTGGGGGCCGGCCACCGCGATCAGCGCGTCCACCGCCTCGGCCGGCAGATGCCGCAACACGACCCCGGCGTGATGTTCCGGCATCGGGTCAGTGGGGTCGGAGTGGATGGCGTCGACGCCGACGTACGGCATCTCCGCCACCGAGTCGATCAACGCCGGTGCCACCGCCCGCATCGGAGCGAGCATGCGCTCACCTTCCTCGACGCCGCCGAGGTGCGCTATCCGCAGATGGACCACGAACTGCCCGCGTAGCGGCTCGGGCAGCTGCGGCAGGTCGGGCAGGCGCAGCAGGGCGACGGACGTGGTCGTCTGCTCGGACAGGGTCGGGGCCCAGGTCCGGAAGGCGTGCAGTACGTCCGCCGTGGCGCTCGCCGGGTAGAAGATGCCACCGCCGTAGAGGCTGCGGACCGGTACCAGATCGAATTCGATCGCGGTCACCACGCCGAAGCCGATGCGGCCGGCTCCACGCAGGGCCCAGAACAGATCCGGCTCATTCGCCGCGTCGGCCCGCCGGAGCATTCCATCCGCGGTCACCAGCTCGACCGCCCGAACGTGGTCGGCGGCGAATCCGAAGGTGCGGGCCATGACCGGGACACCGCCGCCGAGTGTGTAACCGACCACGCCCACGCCGGAGGACGACCCGTTGAGCGGGGCCAGGCCGTGCTCGGCCGCCGTCTCGATCACGCTCTGCCACCGTACGCCGGCGCCCACTCTGGCCCGCCGGGCGACCGGGTCGACCCGAACCTCGTCGAGTCGCCGCGTGGTGATCAAGATGCCGCCGTCAGTGGCTGCCAGCTGGCCGTGGCCGGTCGACTGCACGGCCACCGCCAGTCCCTGCTCGGCGGCCCAACCTACCGCCGCCGCCACATCACCGGCGTCGGTGGCTCCCACCACGACGTCCGGCCGGTGGACGATGGCCGCGTTGAACCCGGCGATCTCAGTAGTGAAGCCGTCGTCGCCGGGCTGTAGCACGGGTCCGCGGACCCGCCGGGCCAAGGCGACGGTGTCGACCGTACGCACCGGTTGACTCCTCATGGGCAGGGCGCCCACAGGCCGGGCGCCGGATGACCTGACGGTGTCAGCCAGCGCTTGGGTCGGACTTGGCCCACGCATGGACTGGCGTTCAAGCGGGATCCAAGCGACGTGCGGAGACGGAAATGTCGGTACGGGCCGACGCGGCCGAGGTCAGGCAGTGAGCCGCACCGATTGGCTGAGGCTCGCCTGGATGAGGTGCGCCACGCCCAGCCGCCGATGTGCGGCGAGCGCGGCGTGCGCATGCACGCCCGCCTGTTCGGTTCGGCCCAGCCGGTGCGCGAGCTCGGCGAGCGCGTAGTGGTTCGAGCCCCACGTGGCGCCGCCGGAGCCGACGCCGACGAACCGGTCGGCGAACGGGGAGAGGATCTCGTAGAGGCGAGCCGGATCCGGTACGCCGAGCCGAGCGGCGACCAGAGCCCACTGGTACGTCACGATGTCCCAGGACCAGTCGCCGCGGATCGTCCAGCCCCATTTCTCCAGCAGCTTCCCGGCGAGCGCCTCGTCGCCCGATTCGCAGGCGGCCAGCACCGCGGTGGGGCGCAGCAGGATCAGCTCCGGCTCATCGGCCCGAGTGACCAGCTCGTCGAGTAGCTCACCCGGCCGGCCCTGGAAGCGGCGGCTGGTGTAGAGCAGGACCAACCTCATCCACTTCCCGCCCCACATGCTGGTCCGCCGCTGCTCGGCGAAGGCGTCCTCGACCAAGCGTTCAGCCTCGGCCCAGCGCCCGTCCAGGATGGCCCGCCCGCCGGCGGCGTAGGTGATCTGACCAGCGAGCTCGGGCAGGCGGATCTCCGTCAACAGGTGACGGCAGCGCGCCAGGTCGCGGTCGTACCCGGCGAGGTCGCCGGTGGACATCAGCAAGATCATGCGATGCAGCCTGGCTACGATCTCCACCCGTCGAGGCAGCGGGCCGAGCTCGAGCATCTCGTTCACGACGGCCAACCGTCGGTCGTCGCGGTCCGGGACCCTGGCGGCGGCTACCGCGTAGTTGCTGAGGGTACGCGCCCGCAGTTCCACGTCGCCCCACCGGCGGGCAAGCTCGACCGCCTCCTCGGCGAACCGCTCCCCCTCGTCGCGTCGGTCACCGTAGAACAGCTCAACTCCGAGCGTGCCGAGCAGCGCCGCACGACGCACGTGGTCGGTCGGGTCAAGCCGGGCGAGTTGGTCCTCCAGGATCGCCACCATGCGCTCGTCCACCTGCCCGTAAGTCCGCCAGTTCCAGAGCGTCACACCGCCGAAGACCGTGGCCGCATCGATCACCAGCGAGTCGTCACCGAGCCTGGTGCCGAGCGCGACCGCCTCGTTCAACGCGACGCGCGCGCCGACCACATCACCGGCGAGTCGCCTGGCCTTGCCCAGCTGCACCAACAGCTCGCATCGGCAGCTGACCGCGTCCGCGCCCGTAGGGTCGAGCGCGGCCAGGGCGACGGTGAGGAACTCCACCGCCTCGTCATAGGCGAGCTGCGCCTCGGCCAACTCCGCGGCACGCCGGGCGTAACTGACTGCCTTCGCCGAGGCCCCGATCCGGGCGGCGGCGGCGAAGTGGTGGGCGAGCAGCCCGATCGTGGCGAGATCCTCGGCTCGGTGCAGGCCCTCAAGCGCCTCGCCGACCCGCCGGTGCACGCGCGCCCGCTGCAACCGGCTCAGCTCCGCGTAGAGAGCGTCGCGGACCAGGGAGTGGGCGAACCGGTAGTTCCAGCCGTCGGGCACCTCGACCAGCAGGCCGCTCGCGACAGCCGGTTCGAGCAGGCTCAGCACCCGTTCGTAGTCCAGACCGGCGGCATTCTCCAACAGCACCGTGTCGACATCGCGTCCGATGACGGCGGCAGCTCGCAGCAGGGCCTGGGTTTCCTCGGGCATCCGGGCGATCCGCCGGCCGATGACGTCGCGTACGCTCTCCGGCACCGCGGACTCCGCGATCACCTCCTGGTTGGTCCAGCCGCCGGGGTGCTCGCTCGCCAGCAGCCGCAGCAGCTCCCGGAGATAGAACGGGTTCCCGCCGGTCCGCTCGTGCAGCGCGGCGACGACGGCGACGTCGGGCTCCACCGCGCCCGACCGGAGGTAGTCACGCACGTCGGCCGCGGAGAACGGCGGCAGGGTCACCCGCTCCACGCCCCGTTCGTTCGCCAGCGCGCCGAGCATCTCGCGCAGCGGTTGGTCATGATCGCCCGGCGCAGCGCGCATCGTGGCGAGCACCAGTATCGGCAGCCGGCTCAGTCCGCCGGCGAGATGGGTCAGCAGCCGCAGCGAGGCGGCGTCCGCGAGGTGCACATCGTCGATGACCAAGAGCGTCGGCTGCCGCTCCGCCACCGTACGCAGCAGCTCGCCGACAGCCTCATAGAGGTGAAACCGTGCCGCGTCCGGGTCACCTGCCGGCTCCCGCGACTCCGCGACCCCGGTCAGCGCGGCGAGAAGGCGCTCCTGCTCGGGGCTCGGCGGCACCTCGCGCATCAGTTGGATCCACGGCCAGAATGCGGGAGTGGCGCTCCCCTCCACGCACCGGCTCCAGGCGACCGCCATCCCCGCCGCCGTCGCTCGCTCGACCACGCGTTCGGTGAGAAAGGTCTTGCCGACGCCGGCTCCGCCAGCGACGAAGAGCAGCCCGCCCCGGCGCCGGGTCGCGGCCGTGAGGCGGTCGTCGATCGACTCGAGCTGCGGGCCGCGGCCCACCATCGTCGCGGCCGCAGCCGGCTCCGGCGTGGGCACGACGCCCGGTCCATCGGTCGGCCGTGCATCGGCTGCCCCAGCGCCCAGCAGCGGCTCGGAGCGCAGCGCGGGAGGTGCGGCCGGGGTCGCCGCGGGCGTGTCCGCGCGGGGAGTGAGCGCCAGCGCGGGATCCTGCCGCAGGATCGCCCGCTCGAGCGCCTGCAGCTGTGGGCCCGGCGGCAGCCCCAGCTGCTCGTCCAGCATCGCGCGCGCCTCGCGGTACGCCTCCAGTGCTTCGGCCTGGCGGCCGTCCCGGTACAGCGCCACCATGAGCTGGGCCCACGACCGCTCCCGGAACGGGTCCTGCCGCAGCAGCGCCCGGGCCTGCGCGGCTGCCTGCGCGTTCCGCCCCAGGCCGAGTCGGGCTTCGGTGAGATCCTCGGTGGCGTCCTGGCACAGCGCGGTCAGCCGGGTGACCACCGGCATCGCGAAGGCTTCGTCCGCGAACTCGAGCAACGGCTCGCCGCGCCACTGCTCCAGCGCGACGGCCAGCAGCCGTTCCGCTTCCCCGGGCAGGTCCGCGGCGAGCGCGGCCCGACCGGCCTCGACCTGCGTTTCGAACCGCACCGCGTCCACCTGATCCGGCCGCACCGCGAGCAGATAGCCCGGCTCCCGGGTGAGGAGCACGGCGGGCGCGGCGCGTGGCGAACGGCCCGGCTCCAGGATGCGCCGCAGCTGCGAGATGTACGCCTGCAGCGTGCCGGTGGCGCTCGACGGCGCCTCATCCGCCCACAGGCCCGCGATGATGCGGTCCAGCGATACGACCCGTCCCGCCTCCAGCGTCAGCAACGCGAGCACGGCGCGTTGCTTCCGAGTGCCGAGGCGCAGCTCACCGCCGCCCGGGCCGGTGACCGTCAGCGGGCCGAGTACGCGAAAGTCCAGCGCCGCCGCCCAGGGAGCAGCGGGCTCTGCCACGCCCATCCCGCCTCCCCTCTCAGAGCTCGCGCACCCACCACCCGGCCTCCGGGTCATCCTCGCTGGCCGCAAGACCGGCTGGGAATACGGCGGTCGGCTCTACCTGGCAGACCACAAATCCAGCGCCGGCGAGGAGCGCGCGCACCGCTGGCTGGTCGGCGCCCAGGTGAACCCACAGGCGCTGCGCCCCCTCGGCCTGCAGCACCCTGGAGAGCTCGGCGAGCAGGCGCCGGCCAAGCCCACGCCGCCGGAACGGCACCGAAACCGCAAACCGTCCGAGCCACGCCGTCGGATCATTCGGTTGGTGATGGACGACGCACGCGGCGAGCGGCGCCACGGAGGGATCGCTGGAGACGTCCGAGAGGGTGGCGACGCGGAACCCGACCGCCGGCACTTCCGACGCGGGGTCCGACTCGTGCAGCATCCGCAGCGCGGCGGCAGCCTGCTCCGGCCGCACCATGCGCAGGAGCAGCGTGCTGGGCGTGGGGACCTCGTACTGTGCCATGTCGGCACCGTGGCATCCGCGACTTGGACGCGGCTAGTGCGTGTTTCAGAAGTGTCGTAGGTGGCGGGCATGCTGTGGGGTTGTGGGGAGGTTTACCGCGTTCCGGTTCACGGTCGATCCGTCGCCGTCGCAGGTGGTGGTGTTGGCCCGTCATGCGGGGGCGGCTCGGTTCGCGACCATGGCACCCCGCTGGTACCCGTCCACCAAAATGTGCAGCGCCTGCCGCACCATCGGCCCCGCCCCACCCCTGTCCATACGCATCTTCCGCTGCGACGAATGCAGGCACACGGCAGACCGGGACGTCAACGCGGCGGTCAACCTCGCCGTCTGGGCCGAACAACACCACGCCCAGACCCGGGACCCCGAAGCACGAGGCCCGGTCATCAACGCCTCCCGAGGGGACGGCTCTGGCCAGCGCCCACGCGCCGGTGAAACCAGCCCCGATGACGGAGGAACCCCGCCGCCACGAACACCCGCGACGGCAGGGACGCCCGAGAAGGGCGGTGTCTCATGACCCAACGGACTAATGAGACACGCTGTAGGAGGACAACCGTTCGCGCCCGTGCGGCGGCGCCCCGGGCCTGACGATCACACTCGGCGCACCGGCTGCCGCCGTCGGCGACGACTGACACGGCGGCGTCCCATCGGACGGCGAACGGGCCGAACAGCCGAGCCCTGCCGGGCCCGAGGTGAGACGCAGCTGACACGCCGACGCGACATCTGGTGTTGCCCAGGCACCCGCACGGCCATATATGGTGTCTGGCGCAGCTGGTTCGGCCGCCTCTCACGGGACGGCCGAGGCAAGAGGGAACCCGGTGGAAATCCGGGACTGCCCCGCAGCGGTGAGTGGGAACGACCGCCGTCATCAGCACTGGGCCACCGATGGCCTGGGAAGCGACGGCCAGTAGGCGACCGGTTCCGCCGGTTGTGCCCACGAGTCCGAAGACCTGCCAGCGCGTCGCACGCCCCGCACGGGCGTGTGACGGTCCGAGGCCGCGCGGGACGGCCGACGCCCACGGGACACCGCCGATGCCGGCGCGTGTCCCTCGGTGTCTGCACCCCGCGCGCCGAGGCCCATCCGGTCTCGAGCTCGCGAGGAGTGAGTAGTGACAGGCACCAAGGTCCACCCGACCACCGACGGGCTACCAGGCGATATCGCCCTGCCCGGGCAGCGGCGCGTGCAGATGCACGTCCGCAAGCGCAACGGTGACCTCGAACCCGTCGATGTCAACCGGATCGTCCGGGCGGTCGAACGGTGGAGCGCCGACCTCACCGACATCGACCCGCTGCGGGTGGCGACCCGCACCATCAGCGGTTTGTACGACGGGGCGAGCACGGACGAGTTGGACCGGCTGTCCATCCGGACCGCGGCCGAGCTGATCGGCGAGGAGCCGCAGTACTCGCGGCTCGCCGCCCGTCTGCTCGCCGGATACGTCGACAAGGAGGTACGCGGGCAGGACATCGGCTCGTTCAGCCAGGGGATCCGGCGCGGCCACGTCGAAGGGCTGATCGGTGACGACACCGCCGCCTTCGTCGCCGCCCACGCCCGCATCCTCGACGAGGCGGTCGACCCGACGGGCGACCTGCGGTTCGAGTATTTCGGGCTGCGCACCGTCTACGACCGGTACCTGCTGCGGCACCCGACCAGCCGGCTGGTGCTGGAGACGCCGCAGTACTGGCTGCTGCGGGTGGCGTGCGGCCTGTCGCACACGCCGGACGAGGCGATCGGGTTCTACCGGCTGATGTCCAGCCTGGCGTATCTGCCGAGTTCGCCGACGTTGTTCAACTCCGGCACCCGGCACACCCAGATGTCGTCCTGCTACCTGGTGGACTCGCCCCGCGACGAGCTGGACTCCATCTACCAGCGGTACGCGCAGGTGGCCAACCTGTCCAAGTTCGCCGGCGGCATCGGCATCGCGTTCTCCCGGGTCCGCTCCCGCGGGGCGCTGATCCGGGGCACGAACGGACGGTCCAACGGCATCGTGCCGTGGCTGCGGACCCTGGACGCCAGTGTCGCCGCGGTGAACCAGGGCGGCCGGCGCAAGGGTGCCGCCTGCGTCTATCTGGAGCCGTGGCACCCGGACATCGAGGAGTTTCTGCAGCTGCGGGACAACACCGGCGAGGACGCCCGGCGTACGCACAACCTGAACCTGGCGAACTGGATCCCGGACGAGTTCATGCGCCGCGTGGAGGCGGACGGGATGTGGTCGCTGTTCGACCCGGACGAGGTGCCGGAGCTGCCGGACCTGTGGGGTGTGGAGTTCGACGCCGCGTATCGGGCGGCGGAGGCGCAGGGCCGCTGGGTGCGGCAGGTGCCGGCCCGGGAGCTGTACGGGCGGATGATGCGCACCCTCGCGCAGACCGGCAACGGGTGGATGACGTTCAAGGACGCCGCCAACCGGCTCTGCAACCAGACCGCGGAGCCCGGCAACGTGGTGCACCTGTCGAACCTTTGCACCGAGATCATCGAGGTCTCCAGCGACGCCGAGACCGCGGTGTGCAACCTGGGCTCGGTGAATCTCGCCGCCCACCTCACCGGCGACGGCATCGACTGGGAACGGTTGCGCGCCACCGTACGTACCGCGGTGACGTTCCTCGACCGGGTGATCGACATCAACTACTACCCCACCCCGCAGGCGGCGGCGAGCAACCCCCGCTGGCGGCCGGTCGGCCTCGGCATGATGGGCCTGCAGGACGTGTTCTTCGCGCTGCGGCTGCCGTTCGACTCCCCCGCCGCCCGGGAGCTGTCCACCCGGATCAGCGAAGAGCTCTACCTGACCGCCCTGGAGACCTCCGCCGACCTCGCGGAACGGCACGGCCCGCACCCCGCCTTCGCGCAGACCCGGGCGGCACGCGGGCAGCTGCAACCGGACCTGTGGGGCGTCACCGGCAGCCAGACCGCGCGCTGGGACGCCCTGCGGGACCGGGTGGCCGGGCACGGGCTGCGCAACTCACTGCTGGTCGCGATCGCCCCGACCGCCACCATCGCCTCGATCGCCGGCTGCTACGAGTGCATCGAGCCGCAGGTGTCCAACCTGTTCAAACGCGAGACCCTGTCCGGGGAGTTCCTCCAGGTCAACACTGCCCTGGTCGCCGAGCTCAAGGCTCGCGGGCTGTGGACCGAGCAGATCCGGACGGCGATCAAACGTGCCGACGGGTCGGTCCAGGATGTCGCGGAGCTGCCCGCGGAGGTGCGGGAGCTGTTCCGCACCGCGTGGGAGCTGCCGCAACGAGCGCTGATCGACCTAGCCGCCGCCCGCGCACCCTTCATCGACCAGTCCCAGTCGCTGAACCTGTTCCTGGCCACGCCGACCATCGGCAAACTCTCCTCGATGTACCTGTACGCCTGGAAGAGCGGGTTGAAGACGACCTACTACCTGCGGTCCCGACCGGCCACCCGCATCCAGCAGGCCACCGTGTCCGCCGTCGTTCCACCGGTGAGCCTCGATGCGGAGGCGCTGGCCTGCTCGCTGGAGAACCCCGAGGCGTGCGAGGCCTGCCAGTGACCACCCCGACCGACACCACCACGGAGACCACACCGATGCTGCTCGACCCCGGGATGGATCTGAACCTCCGCCCGATGCGCTACCCGCACTTCTTCGACCGCTTCCGCGACGCCATCCGCAACACCTGGACGGTCGAGGAGGTCGACCTGCACGCCGACCTGACCGACCTCGACCGGCTCTCCCCCGCCGAGCGGCACCTGGTCAGCCGGCTCGTCGCGTTCTTCGCCACCGGCGACACGATCGTCGCCAACAACCTCGTGCTGAATCTCTACCAGCACGTCAACAGCCCGGAAGGCCGCCTCTACCTGTCCCGGCAACTGTTCGAGGAGGCGGTGCACGTCCAGTTCTACCTCAACCTCCTCGACACCTACGTACCCGACGAGACCGAACGGACCGCCGCGTTCGCCGCCATCGAGAACATCCCGTCGATCCGGCGCAAGGCCGAGTTCTGCTTCCGGTGGATCGATTCCCTGCAGGACCTACGCGAGCTACGGAGCAAGCAGGACCGGAGGGCGTTCCTGCTCAACCTGATCTGCTTCGCCGCCTGCATCGAGGGCCTGTTCTTCTACGGCGCGTTCGCCTACGTCTACTTCCTGCGCTCCCGCGGCCTGCTGCACGGCCTCGCCTCCGGCACCAACTGGGTGTTCCGCGACGAGTCGATGCACATGGCGTTCGCCTTCGACGTGGTCGACACGGTCCGCCGAGAGGAGCCGGACCTGTTCGATGACGACCTCGCCGACCAGGTCCGGCAGATGCTCGCCGAGGCCGTCGACTGCGAGGCGCAGTTCGCCGAGGACCTGCTCGGCCAGGGCGTGCCCGGCCTGACCCTGGCGGACATGCGCCAGTACCTCCAGCACGTCGCTGACCGGCGGCTCACCCAGCTCGGCATCGCGCCGGTGTACGGGTCGACCAACCCGTTCGCCTTCATGGAGTTGCAGGATGTGCAGGAGCTGTCCAACTTCTTCGAGCGCCGGGTGTCGGCCTATCAGGTCGGGGTGAGCGGGGCGGTCACCTTCGACGACGACTTCTGAGCCAACACCCGCCCCCCGGGGCGGCGGCACAGCCGCCCCGGGGGTGATGGTCAGAGGCATCCGCCGGCCCCGCGCCTGGCGGGATGCCAGCCGAACTCTGGGCCCGATCAGTCCCGGCACAGCGGCACGTCGGGCTCCACGACGGTCCGGTTGACGATGTCCTTCTTGATGAAGTCGGCCTCCTGGGGAATGCCGACCCCCAACACCTGCTCGATCGCCTGACCAACGGCTCCGACAGGCTCACCAACTTGATTAGGAATCGTTAGTGATCGTAGATTGATCGTGTGGAATTTCTTCGGCTCTCAAAGGTCGTGAAGCGTCTGGGTGTGTTCACCTGGTGACGCTTGGTCTTTGGGTTGGATCGGGGAGGATTCCGGTGACGTGGGTCGACCGTGAGCGCCGGTTCTCGTGGATTGGTGTCGAGGCGGCGAGCCGGTGAGTGGGAGGCTGCCGCTGGCCGACGGCGAGGTTGCCCGGACCGCGGGCGTCCGCACTCTGGTGCGTGGGGGTGTGGACGAGGAGACCGGTGAGGTGCTGTCTCAGCCGGTGCTTGCGCAGCGGGTCGGTTGGTGTGCCGATCTGGTGGCCGGCATGGTGGGCGCCCTGATCGGTGAGCATTGGAACACTGCGGATGTGCAGGTGTTGGCCTCCGGGCAGGACGCGGGCGGCCGGAAACTTCCGTCGCACGCGTGGATGGCGCTGCGGCGCCTAGGGTGGACCATCACCGCCCCGGAGGGTGTGAAGGTCAATGACCGGGTCGTGCGGATGGTCCAGGAGCAGGCCGGGCGTGCTCTTCGCTCGGCGGGGTGGCGTACCGATGTAACCGCCGGGGTCCTGGCGACCTGGCCGGCCGATCCACGCAAGCGCACCCCCGTCGAGTGGGAGCAGGTTCGGGCGTCGATCCCTGGCGGGGAGCATCTGCCGTCTGCCGTCATCAAGGGCCGGACCCGGCAGGCCGTCGCGTTCCTCAACGCCAACGGCCGGCTGCCGGTGGACGTGTTCGAACTCGAAGGCACGCCGAAGATCCCGCGGATGCTGCTGCTGGCCGCGTGTGATCGGCAGCAGGCCACCCTCGAACGCAGCGACGCCGACCCGGGCAGAGCGCTACTGCGGCTGCAGTTGCCCTCACGACCGGATCCGCGAGCGTACGGGGACTGGACGTGGGTTGCCTGTCCGATAATCCTGCCGCCCACGGTCCCTGCGGGTGCGGTGCTGCACCTGCCCACTGTCCGTGTCATGGGTGGCAGGGTGCGCGCCGATGTGGCATTCACCCACGCCGTACCGAAAACCCGCCGCGCCGGTCACGCGGTGGCGCTCGGTGTGGACTGGGGCCTGAACACCCTGTTGTCCGCCGGAGCCCTCCGACTCCAGGAGGACGGCCGGATCACGGCGTTGGGGGCTGGGGCTCAGTTCCGGGCCGCCGGGGTCCTCGCGAAGCAGCACCGGCTGCGCCGTCACGGTGAGCGGCTGCACGCCAAGGCCGAGCAGTACCAGCGGCTTATCGGCGATGCCGAGCGGCATCAACTCGTCGGTAAGCATGCGGTGCTCCGCGACGAGATCCGCCACGTGTCTGAGCGCCGCGCAAACCTGAACGCTGCGCTTGCCTGGGCCGCCGCCCGCTGGACGGTGGATCAGGCGATCGCCGCCGGGGCGAGCGTGATCTATGTGGAAGACCTGCGGTCGATGGAATCCAAGGGCATGGGCGCCACCCTGAACACGCGCCTGTCCCAGCAGGTGCGCGGGCAGATCGTCGACCGGATGCGGCACGTCGCCGCCGAGGCGGGTGTCGCCGTGGTCACCGCGCCCGCGCGGAACACGTCCAAGCACTGTCCGCAGTGTCTGACTCCGCTGCAGCATCGCAAAGCGCCAGACCAGCCGACGGTGGCGGGCTGGAAGTGGGCCATCTGTCCCAACACCGGGTGCGGCTGGCAGGGCGACCGCGACCACGGCGCCTGGCGGCGGATCGCCGCCCGCGGCCTCACCCACCAGGGCAAGACGTCATCGACAAGACCAGCGGGCACATGGTCATCCGCTCGGTCGTCGCCGAGGTCGAAGCCACAGCCGTCATCACCAGGACCAGTCGGGGGGACCGGTCGAAGACCGGCCCTACCCGGCACAGGGCAACACGCCCCGCGCCCAGGCGACGCAGGGCACCCTTCCCCGCTAGACCTCATGGCCTGGCGGGCAAGCGTCCGGAGGGACACGCACCAACGGACCGGACCCGGCTGCCCCGCGCAGCCCACCGGCACCAGGGCGTGAACGCGATCAGCACACCCACCACCGGTCACCGGCCACGCGGAGCAGCACTGGGCGCGGGATTTCACCTGCACGCCCATGCATCCCCGCCACGGTGGGAAACGATCCCGGAAACTCCATCCGACTCAGGATCACTTTGCTGACCAGAGACGCTGATGCCCTCACCGGCTCGTACGGTCAGGACGAGCGTGGATCCCCGGCATTTCACCCCCGGCCCGACGGGCAGCGGCAAGCCGATCCGGCCGGCCGCCGATCCGTTGGTCACCCCGACCGACGCCACGATGCCGACGAACGGCCCGGCACCCGCGACCGGCAGGCCGAGCATGAACCCGAAACGGAACTCCGCAGCCACGACGATGCCCTCGGCACCGATCGAAACGCCACGGATGGACTTCACGATGCTCTCCTGCACGGAGAAGGCCGGCGTCAGGACACTCGATTGGACGTATCCGATGGGTCCGTCGAGGCCCCACTTGCCGGTGGCCTTGATGTTGCCGTTCTTCGCCGAGAACCCGGTGCTGACGAGAAACTTGAACGTCTGCTTGAGGGTCGCCGGGAATCCGCCGATGATGATGGGCTGCTTCACCTCGATGGGCAGCTCGATCCTGACCTTCTTGTTGTCCGCCAACCCGCCTTCGGCACCGGCGGCGATGGTGATGGCGAGCCCCTCGACTCCGTCGATCCGGAACTGCGGGTGGGGGATCACGCCGTTGGTCACCCGGATGTCCCCCCACGCCCGGAGGTTCCGGAGCAGCAGTTGGATGTCGAAGTCGACCTTGAGACGCTGCACGGCCGTCGAGTGCGAGGCGGTCAGCCCCATCTTCGACTTGTCCCTGTAAGCCTCGATGTCCCAGTCGCCGACCTTCTGGTTGATGCTCTTGGCCCGCGCGAACCCGGCTCGGGCGCCGGGGCGAAGACGATCGGCGGCACGGCGAGCCGGACATCGCCCGCGCCGATCGCGTTCACCCCCAGCCCGGTCGCCTGCCCGGCGTCCGGAACGACCGCCCCGGCCGGACCTCCGTCGACGACCTCGCCGAGCAGGTCAGGCAGCGGGCCGAAGGTCTGCGCCTCAGCGTCGAGCGGTTGGTCGAACGTGAAGTGGCCGTCCCGCACCACATCGGTCAGCCGCACCGGGGCCAGGGTGACGGCCTTGTCGCCGCCGGACCGCTCGATCTTGACCACCCGGCCGACCGCCTCGCTCGTGGCGAACATGATCTTACCGACCGCCACGTCCTTGGCACCCCGGGCGCTGCCGTCGATTACGTAGGTGAACCCGTCCCTGCTCACCGACCGGATGACCCTGCTGCTGCCCTCGACGAGCACCACATCGGGCTGGTAGACCACGGACCTGTCCGGCTTCGGGCCGTACCCGTACCGGTCGTCGGCCGGATCGGATCCGCCGAGGCCGACCTTTCCGCAGCCGGCTGTCAGCAGGATGACGACCAGCCCGGCCGCCATCCGTGCACGCCTACGCATGTTCGCTCTCGCCCCGCTCACAGCCGACCGGCCACCACCTGGATCAGGTCCTGCAACGGCTTGTGGTTCTCTTTCGGGTCGTTGAGCAGCACTAGGCGGATCGCGACCCATGTGCCCGTCTTCTGGACGAAGACCTCATTCGCCTGCGTGTCCAGGTACGCCTCGTCACCGATACCGGGCAGCGTCTCCAGTTCGTGTCCCAGCTGGCGCTCGATGTCGAGCATCTTCTTCGCGCCGTCGCCCACGTAGACCTCCACCTGGCCGGTCGGGCCGGTGGTCGGTGCCGTCCAGGTGCAGCTCTGTTGGCCGGCCTGGTGCGGGTCGAGCTTGAGCCGGGCCAGCGCGGCCGCCTCCTGATCGGTCACCAGGTCGCACGCCGTCGGTTCGGGCTTGTCGGCCGGTGCGGACGATGCGGCGTCTCCCCCGGGAGCCGTGGCAGTGGTCGCTGACGGTTGACCCCCGGCGCTCGCCGCCCGCGGCTCCTCCGATCGTCCGCACCCGGTCGCCGTGAGCAGCAGCACGGTGGCCGGCGCCAGGAGCAGCCGCC
Source organism: Micromonospora sp. NPDC047740 (assembly GCF_043204735.1). Taxonomy (NCBI): domain Bacteria; kingdom Bacillati; phylum Actinomycetota; class Actinomycetes; order Micromonosporales; family Micromonosporaceae; genus Micromonospora; species Micromonospora sp. NPDC047740. Next base: position 57,531 of record NZ_JBIDCT010000027.1, on the reverse strand, counting down.
GGCCGGTACCCGCCCGCGTGGTCACGACACGCCCACCTGTTCCAGCGACTTCTCGAGCCCCGGGCAGTGCTTCGTCGTGTACTCCGACACCGGCGGCAGCGCCGTCTTGACCTTCGCCATGGTCGGGTTGAGGCGCGCGTAGGCCGCGGGGTCTTGGGCCATGCTCTTGCCCGTGGTGTCGATGACCGCGTCGTAAAATTCGCTGAGCGCCGCGACCTGGGTCTTGATCTCGGCCGGCGCCGCTGCCTTCAGATCCTTCACCCGGGCGTGCGCGCTGGCCACATCGGCTTTCCTGTCGGTGGCGCCCGGCGCGAACAGCGGATCGATCGAGGCGGTGAAGGCCTTCACCGCCTCGCACCAGCGGTCGCCGCCACCCGGCTTGCCCTGGCCTGTCGCGTCCCCGCCATCGGATGTCGCCTGCCCGCCGTCGGCCGCAGCGCTGGCACCTGCGCTGCCAGCCGGGCCGGCACCGCCCGCCGCGGGTGCCGCGTCGTCGGGCCCGCAGCCCGCCAACAGGAGCCCGACCGCCAGTGCGGCAACACTCCCCCGAATTCGTGTCATCGATCCCCCTCTGACGAGAGCGAGCTGACCGCCTCGCATAGGTCCAACCTCGCTGGACGACCCGCGGCACACGCCGGCGGCGTCCACTTGATCAGTCTGATCGGCCGGCTTCGGGAGTCGTTCAGGAATTGTTCAGGCGGACGGGCGCACCCGCTCGGGGAGCGGAAAGGCGACCGGCTCGACGTCCATCTCCCGCATCCGCGCGACGTACTCCTGGTAGCGGCGGCTCGCCTCGCCGTGCCGCCCGGCGGCCGACAACGCGTCGATCAGCCCCAGGTGGGCCGGCTCGTCGTAGCCGTCCTCGACGGTGAGCCGCAGGTACCAGCCGATCGCCGCCTCGGTGCGGCCCAGTTGCCGGCACCGCCTCGCCAGCCGGTGGATCACTTCGCGATGCAGGTCGGCCAGGACGGCACGGGGACGCTGCACCCAGTCTCCGACGACCTCGCCGTCGTCGCAGAGATCGCCGGTGTACCGGGCCACCACCGCCTCGAGGCGGCTCAGCAGCCGGATATCGCCATCGGTGCCCGCGGCCTCTGCCGGATCTGGGCTGCCGCTCGGCCGGGCCTTCGTCGTGCTCGCGCCGTCCGCCGCGATGGCCGCGCGGGCCGCTTCATAGAAGCGCAGCGCGTCCACCGCGACGTGCGCCGGGTTGATCCGGACGGTGGCCGGGTCGGTGGCGAGGTAGCGGTCAGCCGGATGCTGCCGGTCCGGATCGAGTACGCCCCGGACGGTCGAGATCAGGACGGACAGGCGGCGCAGCGCCACGTCCGTCCGGGCCTCCGGCCACAGCGCGGTGGCCAGGGCCTCCCGGGCGACCGGCTTCCCGAGCTGCCCGATCACCATCTTGAGCAGGTCCCGCGCCTTGCGGGACTGCCAGCTACCCACCGGCACGGGCACCCCGGCCAGCCGTACGGTGAACTGGCCCAGGGTTTGCACCTCGACCGCGGGGACGGGCGCCGGGCCGATCGACGCCAACGGGCCGGCGATCTGCCAGGCGCCGTCCTGCACGCCGATCTGCTTCAGCCGCTCGTATGCCATCTCCTCCGCCAGCTGGTCGCCGGAGAGACGTGCCTGCAGTAGGGCGTTGGTGGCGAGGGCGAACTCGTTGCCCAGTTCGGCCCAGATGGTCGCTGCCTCGGCCAGGCTGGCGAGGAGGCGGCGGACCCCCCGGCCGGACGCCGCCTCGGGGCCGGCCCGGTGGGCGGCGAGCGCGGCGAGCTCCATGGCCTCGGCCAGTCCGGCGGCGTCACGACGGCGGCCGGCCTCTGATCGGACCTGTTCGCCGTAACGTAGTGCGGCCTGCGGATCACCGGAGCAGAGGGCGACCCAGCCCGCGGCCAGTTCGGCGACGGTGGGCCCGGCGGCGCTGGGCATGGCCAGGGCGCGCCCGGCGTACTGCTCGGCCGCCACCGGATCGTCCGCGTAGCTGATCCGCGCGAGCCCCGCGCACGCCTCGACCAACACCTGGGCGTTGCCGTCCGGCTCTCCCATCGCCAGCGCCGCCTGGTAGGCGACCATCGCCTGGCGGGCAGCGCCACGGACCCGGTGCACCCGAGCGGCCAGCGTCAACCCGAAGGCCGCCAGCGGCGACCCGGCCTGCTGCCACCGGGCCACGGCCTCGTCCGCGTCGCTGCGCGCCCGGCGCAACTCGCCCAGCCCCAACCAGGCCTCCGCCCGGTTGTGCAACGCCAATGCGAGCAGCGTCTGGTGCCCGAGCAGCTCGCCGAGCCGGACCGCCTCCCGGAGTTCGTCGACGGCCGACCGGTAGCGTCCCTCCTCCACCAGGCGTGAGCCGACGTTGCACCGGATCCGGAGTTGCTGGCCGAAGTCGCCGGCCCGCTCGGCCGCCGCGAGCGCCCGGGCGTACGCGTACTCGTTGTCGGCCCGGTTGCCGTCGCTGAACGCGACCAGCGCCTGCGCCACGTACGCCGCCGCAACCGCCGAGTCGTCCCCGCTCTGCTCCGCGACGCGGACGGCCTCCTCGGCGAGTTGCCGGGTCTGCGCCTGGTCGCCCCTCGCCCAGCGGGTCGCGGCCAGGCCGGCGAGCACCTGGGCGCGGTCCGCCAGCGCGGACGGCCCATGGTCGGCAGCGTCCAGTGCCGCGCGTTGGTAGCAGCGTTCGGCCGCGTCGAACCGCCCCCGATGGTGCAGCAGCACACCGAGGCGCCAAGCCACCGCCGCCGGCAACGGCGCGTCCGCCGGCACGGCCGCGAGATGGCGCAGGGCCTCGTCGTAACGCCCGTCGTGTACGGCCGCCTCGACCAGACCGAGAACTTCAAGCCGGTCAGGACCACCCGGGTCGGTGGTCTTGGCGCCAACGCCTTTCATCGGAGTCACCTGTCACTGGTCCTCGTCATCCGATCCGGGTTGACGGCACCGTCAACTGCCGACCGTATCCCGCATCGTCAAGTGTTCTCGCTGCCTCGTGGTACGCCACGACAAGCACACCGAGGAGGCTGGCAAGGACCAGCCCGACGACAATGCGAAAGCGCATCATTTCTCCTTGGACCCGGGGAGATATGGCGGATTTTCGCAGCCTAGGCCGCTCCGCCCGGTTCGCGGATCAGTGCTACCTCGAATCTGGAGCGTCGCCTCGCCGATGGTGATGTGCGGGCCTCCTTCCCGCCGCTCGGGCCGGCCGGCCGATCCCGGTCGGCCTGGTCGCTGCCGCCAAGTCGGATGTCCGGCGACTTCGTCAGGCCCACGTCGGGCCGCCGCCAGCCGGCGTAGGGTTTGCCCTAGTCACCGCCCCGGGGAAGCCACCCGGCACCCGTTGGTGGCGGTGACGAAGAAGCTGTCCTGTCGGTCCTCGGACTCGCTCGCGTGTCCTGGCCGCGCTTGACCGCGGGGGCGCTGGTGGAGCGGCTACGCCGGGGCTTACGTCCGGTCACCGAGAAGACCAACGTCACTACCGCCGAACTGTTCTTCGACGTGGTGTTCGTCTTCGCGTTCATCCAGGTCACCACCCTGATGACCGCGGAGCACAATGCGCTCGGTGTGGCCCACGGGCTGCTGGTGCTCACCTTGTTGTGGTGGTCGTGGTCGCTGTTCGCCTGGCTGGGCAACCGGGTGAGGGCCAACTACGGTCTGTCGCGGCTGGTGATCCTCACCGCCACGCCGGTCCTGTTCCTGCTGGCCGTCACCATCCGGGAGGTGTTCGACGACCTGCCAGGCGGAGTCGACAGCGGGCTTCTGTTCGTCGCCCTTTTCGTCCTGGTACGCGTGTTCTACCTGGCTCTGCGGCTGTACGCCACGCCGGGGCTGCGCGTGCGCGACGTTTCGGCGCTCACCATACCGTTGAGCGTCGCCACCGGCCTGTTGCTGACCGCGGTGCTGCTGCCCACGTCCGGCCTGCCTGCCGAGCGGGTCAGGCTCGGCCAGGTGCTGCTCTGGGGGATCGCCGTGGCCGTCGACTACGGCTTCGGCATGGCGCTACCGATTCCCGCACGGGCCATCTTTTCCGCCCGGCACTGGGCGGAACGGCACAATCTGATCATCATCGTGGCGCTCGGCGAGGTCCTGGTCGCCATCGGCATCGCGGGCACCGACCTGCCCAACACACCGGGCCTGCTCATCGCCTCCGCGTTCGCGGTCCTCGTCGCCGGCGCGCTGGAGTGGATCTATTTCGACCTCTCCACGCTGACCGGGGAACACGCCATACGCGGGGCCCAACCGGTCCGCCGGGTGGCCCTCGCCCGGGACGGCTACACCTATCTGCACCTACCGATGATCGCCGGCATCATGCTGCTCTCCGTCGGACTCAAGCACACCCCGTCACTGGTCGGAGACATCAACGCCTACCACCGTGGTGACCCGCTCGACACACTCGGCCGCTACGCCCTCTACGGCGGGGTCGCGCTGTTCCTGGCGGCCCACGCGGCATTCCAGTGGCGGCTGAGCCGCAGGGCCCGCGCCCTGGTCTGGCCCCGGCTCGCCGCAGCAGTCGCGCTCCTCTCGCTGCTGCCCGTCACCGCCCGAATCTCCGCCCTCCAGGCGCTGGGATGGCTGGCCGTGGCCTGCCTGGTCACCGCCGTGGTGGAGGTCGTGGTCAGCCGGCCGCTACGGCGCCAACTGCGACAGGCACTCTCCGCGGAAGCGGAGACTGGCTCCCCCGAAAACCGCGAGGCCGACCCGGGCGGGACGGGCTTCTCATAGTCGCGCCACCACCTCAGTTGACCGGATGGACGGTGATACCCGCCTGGGTGGCCTTGTCGGACGCATCCCTCCGGGTGTACGACGTCCAACCGCCGGTGTGCCGGGGTGGTGTCCGGCGACGATGAGCGGTGTGGGACTGCGGGAAGGCGGTGGAGAGGGTCAGGAGCTGTTGCAGCGTCGCGAGGACGTGCGGCAGGCCAACTTTCTGGAACTGTTCGTCGACCTGGTGTTGGTGTTCGCCCTGGCCGGGGTGGTCAGCCGGGTGGGGCGGGACCTCGTCAGCCACGACATTGTCGTCCGATGGCGGGCGATGGCCTACCTGCTCGTGCTGGCGCTGCCGCTGATCTGGTTGTGGATCACGACCGCGCATATCACCAGCTGGTTCGACCCTCGCCGCCCCAAGATCCAGTGGATCGTGCTGGCCAGCGCCTTCGGGATACTGGTCATGTCGTCGTCGCTGCCGTCCGCGTTCATCGGCCGCGGGTTGGCGTTCGTACTGCCGTACGTGATCCTGCAGTTGGGCCGGCCGCTCATCCTGATGCCCGCGCTGCGCGGACACCCCCTGCAACAGCTCTACCGCCGGTCGCTGCCATGGCACGCGGTCTCGGCGGGGATCTTCTTCGCCGGCGCCGCCGTCAGCGGCGGCGCCCGCGCCGCCCTGTGGGGGGCCGGCGTGACCGTGGACATCGTCGCCGCGCAGCTGCGCTGGCCGGCACCGGGAACGCCCGAACCGCCGGTCAGTGCGTGGGCCACGGACAGCAAGCACCACCTGCCCGAGCGCTACCAGCAACTCCTGATGATCGCCCTCGGAGAAACCGTGCTCGCGGTCGGCACCACGTTCACCAGCGAGCCGATCAGCCTAGCCACCTCGACGCTGCTGGTGGTGGCGTTCCTGTCAGTAGTGCTGCTGTGGCGCATCTATTTCTACCGCTCCGGGCAGATCCTCGCCGATGCCCTCGCCGCCGCAGGGGACAGGGACGCCGCCGGCCGCGCCACCGGCACTGCCCACGTCCTCATGGTGCTGGGCATCGTCGCCACCGCCGTCGGCTTCGAGGCCGTGCTGAAACATCCGGGGGGCACGCCTGAGCCCGCGTGGCTCATCGCCAGCCTCGGCGGCCCGGCACTGTTCCTCTACGGCCGTATCCGTCTGGAACGCATCGTGTACAACCGGCTCTCCATCCGCCGCGTCGTCGCCGTCGCCGCACTGGCAGTCGCCGCCATCCCCCTGTACTTCGCCCCGCCGCTGGCCTCTCCGGTCGTTGCCGGACTCATACTGCTCGCCGTCGCCCTCGCCGATGCCCATCACGCCGCCGGCCGTCCCCCCGAAGCCCCCTCCCCGGCACACTAGGGCCGCGATGCCGCGTCCGACGCGGGTGTCCACGGCCGGCGCACGTCGGCGCCGGCCGTGGGACCGGCTCAGCCCTTGAGATCAGGGCTGGGGCTCAGGACTCGGGCCAACCAGTCGGTCTGGGCGCGCCGTGCGGCGGCAGAGACGCGGATGTGCGGGAACAGCGCCGCGAATCCGTGGAAACCGCCGGCCCATAGATGCAACTCCGCCTGGCCACCGGCGGCCCAGATCCGGGTCGCGTAGGTGACGTCCTCGTCGCGGAAGACCTCGGCGGTCCCGGCGTCGATGTAGGTGGTCGGCAGACCGGAGAGATCGTCCGCCAGCGCGGGCGAGACGTAGGCGGAGATGTCCTCGCCGGTGTGCTCGCCGAGGACGCTGCGCCATCCGAATTCGTTCATCTCCCGGGTCCACACGCCGTCCAGGCCGCTGTACTGCTGGCTGGAGGCAGTGCTGTTGCGGTGGTCGAGCATGGGGCACGACAGCAACTGGGCGGCGATGGCCGGAGCGCCGCGGTCGCGAGCCATGAGGGTGACTCCTGCCGCCAAACCACCTCCGGCGCTGGCACCGGCCACGACGATGCGGGTGGGGTCGATGCCGAGGTCAGCGGCGTTCTCGGCCACCCAGAGCAGTCCGTGGTAGCAGTCGTCGACCAGGGTCGTCCCTGTTGCCTCCGGGGCCAGCCGGTAATCCACCGAGATCACGACGGCGCCGAACAGGTCGAGCCATTCCAGCGGGATGTCGATGTTCGAGAAGCGGTCGCCCCACATCATCCCACCACCGTGGATCCAGTAGACGCAGGGCGCCCCAGCGGCACGATCGGTGGGGCTGAAGATGGACAGCGGGATCTGCGTTCCGTCACCGGCGGGGACGGTGGCGTCGCGCCACTGGACCGCGCGGCCTTCCAGCTGGGTCTCGATGGGCGGTTGCGGGAAGTGCCGCAGTTGTTCGATCGCCTCGGGGCCAAGGGGCGGCATGGGCGGCAGTTCGGCCAGGGGCGCGAGCAGCTCCGGGTCGATGCCGGGTCGGAGGGGGTTCATCTGAGATCCTCTCGAATCTTCGGGCCAGGGTGATCGGTGCGGGTCGCCGGTTCAGAAGATCGCCTTGCCGCCGACCGGCACCGCGTCGGTGTAGGTCGGCTCGCCGGCCAACAGCGGCTGAAGCTTCGCGACCAGGGCCTGGGCCCGGTCGCCACCGAAGAACGCGCTGTGGGCCTCGGCGCTGGTCCAGCCTTCGATGACGTGGACGACGTCGCGGTCGGAGGCCGAGCGGGCCACCAGGAAGACGAGGCAGTCGTCGTGGGGCAGGGACGGCGCGTCGAGCAACAGCTTGATCAGCTCGTCAACCTTGCCCGGCTGGGCGGTCATGGTGGCGTGGAACCCGTGGCGAACAGTCATCAGAGCGCCTCCTCAATCGTCGAGTCTTGATGGGCTCGCGGGAAACTGACACTCCTATTGAAGCGGCGCTACCAGCGGAAACGTTAGAAGAAAGCTCGCGAGTGCTTGCCTGATCCTACTGCTGCAGCGAGTGTCAGGTTTGTGCTTCAATCGTGCCGTGCACCTCGATGAGCTGCGGGCGTTGCTGGCCCGCCACGCCCGGTCCGACATGAGCACCGCGATCGACGGGGTGCTGATTTCGAAGGTCGAGCAGCAGACCGCACCGGCCACGTCGATGTCCGGCACCGTGCTGGCACTCATCGCCCAAGGCGCGAAACAGATGGCGCTGGGCGACCGCGTGTATGAGTACCGTGCCGGTCAGTACCTCGTCGCGTCGGTCGACTTGCCGGTCACCGGCCGCTTCACTCAGGCCAGCGCCGACTCGCCGGCTCTGGGGTTCGGGCTGCTGCTGCAGCCAGCCACGGTCGCGGAGTTGCTGTTGCAGGCCGCGCCGGGCGATCTCCCGCCGCTGACCGGCGGCACGCCGTCGGGAATGGTGGTCAGCGACGTCCCCGACGAACTCGGCGACGCGGTGATCCGATTGCTTAGGCTGCTGGACCGGCCCCGGGACATCACGGTGCTCGCGCCCCTGATCAAACGGGAGATCCTGTGGCTGCTGCTCACCGGAGAGCAGGGCACCGCCGTCCGACAGCTCGGGCTGGCCGACAGCAGCCTCAGCCACATCGCCCGCGCGGTACGGTGGATCCGCGACCACTACGCGCAGTCGTTCCGGGTGGAGGAGCTGGCGCGACTGGCCGGGATGAGCGTCTCGGCGTTCTATCGCAACTTCCAGGCCGTGACCGCGATGAGCCCGATCCAGTTCCAGAAGCAGATCCGGTTGCAGGAGGCGCGGCTCCTGCTCGCCACCCACCCCAACGACATCACCGGCGTGGGCACGCGCGTCGGCTACGAAAGCCCCTCCCAGTTCAGCCGGGAGTATCGTCGCCAGTTCGGCGCCCCTCCCAGCCAGGACGCCGCCCGCCTGCGCGGCACAACCCGAGCCGCCGTGCCGGCGGTCGTCTGACCGCCGGCGTTCGCCTGACCTCCACGGCTTGCAGGGGCCGGAGCTCACGAGGCCGTGTCAGGACAGCGCCTGTCACCACCTACCCGTCCCATCGCCGGAGCCGGGGTCCCCTGAACCGTGGACAGACCTGGAAAGCAGCTTGGGAGATAGGAACGATATAGAAACACTCGTTCCTACTTGCCCGATCCTTCCTCGTAAACGGAGCCCGGGCGGCCGATGTGCCGGCTGACCGGATCGCAATGACATCGGTAGGATCAGGCAAGAACGTGCGCGGATCTTTCTACCTTGAGACACGCGGCGCGCGCTTGGATTGAGCCGACCAGTCGGAACATCCAAGGGAGCGCGGTCATGCCGCTGAACCACTATGTCACCCTCGGCCGCTCGGGACTGCGAGTCAGTCCTTTCGCGTTGGGAGCGATGACCTTCGGCGAGGACCCGCCGGGCGCCGGATGCAGCATTGAGGAGTCGGAGGAGATCCTCGCGACCTATCTGGACCTCGGGGGCAACTTCATCGACACCGCCAATTTCTACACCAACGGCCACTCTGAAAAGATCATCGGAGACTTCTTCGCCGCCCGGCCCGGCCGGCGCGAACGGGTGATCCTGGCGTCGAAGTTCTTCACCAACCTCTTCCCAGGCGATCCCAACGGCGGCGGCACCGGCCGCAGCATCATCATCGCGCAACTCGACGCCACGCTGCGCCGGCTGAACACCGACTACCTCGACCTGTACTGGCTGCACAACTGGGACCGCAACACCCCAATCGAGGAAACCATGCGGACCCTCGACGATCTGGTCCACGCCGGGAAGGTTCGCTACCTCGGGTTCTCGAACACGCCGGCGTGGCTGACCGCACAGGCCCACACCATGGCGCTCCTTCGGGGATGGACCCCACTGATCGCACTCCAGGTCGAGTATTCGCTGCTTGCGCGGGAAGTCGAGAGCGAACTCGCTCCGCTCGCCCATGATCAGGGCTTGGCCCTGGTCCCCTGGAGCCCGCTCAAGAACGGCTTCCTGTCCGGCAAGTACCGGCGGAACACCCAGGTCACTGACTCGGCCCGGTCAGGCCACATGCCCGGTCCCCGAGACAGCGACTACACCGTCATTGACACAGTCGTCACGATCGCCGACGAACTCGCCACCACCCCGGCTGCGGTCTCGCTGGCCTGGCTGCGAGCACGTCCCGGCACCGTCGTACCCATTCTCGGCGCCCGCCGACTCAGCCACCTCAGCGACAACCTGGCCGGCCTCGAGGTAGCCCTCACCGCGCAGCAGCTGTCCGCGCTGGACGAGGTGTCCGCACCCGCCCTGAACTATCCGGCGAATCTTCACGGCGCGGCACGGGCGATGCTGCAGTTCGGAGGCACCACGGTCGACGGTGAAACCTCCGCCGTGTACCCGCCGCTGCTGGCCAGCAACCTCCGATACTGATCGCCACAAAGCGATGACTCGGCATCCCCTGATCCCAGGCATCCGTACGACACCCAGCCTGAGTTGCTGATGTTGGCGGGTGTGTGGATCTGACGGAGACCTCTCCGCTGTCGACGCGTTGACGCGACAGGTGCCGCAAGCGAGACGCCGCGACACTGGGCGGGGCCGCTGCGGGCCGGCCGCTCCCATTGACGTCGCCGGTATGGTCCGGTGGCGGCGGGTAGCTCATCGACGTTGTGCAGGGGTGACCGGTGTTCCTCTGGGCGCATTACACCGACATGGTGATCGCGCTGCTGGCTGTGCCCATCGCTATGGCCGCGGGCTGGGTCGTGATGCGTCCGCCGGCCCCGGCAGGCACCAACGGTTCGCGGATGTGGCGGCTGCTGTCTGGGCTGCTGCTCGGCGGGGCTACGCTGCGGGTGGTTGCGGCTCTGCTCCTGCTGCCGAACGGGTGGGACTTCGCTGGGCCGAGGTTGGTCTTCGTCGCCCCGGCGCTGGCGGTGGTCGCGACGGTTCACGCGGTGTGGGTACGCCCGATGCCGGGGTCGCCCGGTGGCGAGTGGCGGGCAGCCAGGTGGCTCGGCGACTACTGGGCGGCGACGGTCGCGGTAGGTGCGGTGCTGGTGGCCAGCGCGGCGCAGTTGGCCGGCACGGGCGCCGCTGCGGTGACCGGTGTCGGTGTCCTCGGCGCTGCCGCGGTGGGATCGGTGTGGCGGCGGACCCGATGGAGTCGGCGGTCGGCCGGCCGGTGGTGGCGTACGGCGGCGAAGGGCGCTCTCGGCGCCGCGGTGGCCGCCACGGTGCTCGCGGCGATGTCCACGGCCAGCCGGCTGCCGGCGAGCAACAGCATGACCGGCGGCCCCGCCAACATCGGCGGCGGCAGCATGGTCGGTCATCGCCACCACGGTGGTGTCAGTGTGACCACGTTGACCGGCACCGACACCGACGGCGTGCCGGCACGCCGGTTCACCTTGACCGCGCAGCCCGCCAGGATCCGACTGGATTCGGGGCAGCAGGTGGAGGCATGGACGTTCAACGGCGTCACGCCTGGCCCGCAGCTGCTGGTCCGGCAGGGGGACCTGGTGGAGGTGACGCTGGTCAACCGGCTGCCCGGCGTGGGAGTGACCCTGCACTGGCACGGCGTGGACGTGCCCAACGCGATGGACGGCGTGGCGGGGGTGACCCAGGACGCGGTCCCGCCAGGCGGCCGGTTCGTGTACCGGTTCCGGGCCACGCAGGTCGGCACCTACTGGTACCACTCCCACGAGATGTCCTCCGTCCAGGTCCGTCGGGGCCTGTTCGGGGCGCTCGTGGTCCTGCCCGCGAACGCGCCCGAGCAGAGCGGTGACGTCGATGAGACGGTGCTGCGGCACACCTGGGTCGACGAGGACGGCGTCGCGACCCTCGGCGTGACCACCGGCGTGCGGCGGCGACAGGCGCCGGCCGGCCAGCAGGTGCGGCTCCGGCTGGTCAACACCGACGGCAACCCCGCCACCTTCACCCTGACCGGCGCCCCGGTACGGGTCGTCGCGATCGACGGCACCGATGTGCACGAACCGAATCTGCTCAAGGGCGTGCGGATCCTGGTCGGCGGTGGGGCCCGCTACGACCTGGCGTTCACGATGCCCGACCGGCCGGTTGTCCTCCGCGCAGACGGCCCGGCGATCGTCTACAGCTCCGACGGGCACGCAGGCCCCGGCCATGCGGGTCCGGCGCCGGCGCTGCTGGACCCCGCCCGCTACGGCACGCCCGCCGCCACCCCGTTCGGAGCGGCAGGCCACGTCGACCGGCGCTTCACGCTACGCGTCGACGAGCGGCTCGGCTTCTACGACGGCCGCCCGGCGGTGCGGTACACGTTCAACAACCGGTCGTTCCCGGATGTGCCGATGCTCATGGTCTCCCCCGGTGACCTGGTCGAGGTCACCTACGTCAACCGCAGCGGCCAGCACCATCCGATGCACCTGCACGGGCACCACATGCTGGTGCTGAGCCGGGACGGCAGGCCCACGAGCGGGAGCCCGTGGTGGGTCGACACCCTCGACGTCGGGCCAGGCGAGACCTACCGGGTGGCGTTCCTGGCGGACAACCCCGGGATCTGGATGGACCACTGCCACAACCTCGAACACGCCGCCAACGGCATGATCCTGCACCTGAGCTATTCGGGCATCACCACGCCCTTCCAGACCGGGCGCGGCACCGCCAACCACCCGGAGTAGGCCTGCTGGGAGGCCTGACCCGGGCCCGGAATCTCCACGCTGGCGTCACGGCGGACCGTCACCGGCAGCGGCGCCCGGCGTCCCGCCGGCTGCCCGACCGATCACGCACTGTCGGTATGCCGGGTACGCCGATCACCCTGGGTCATCGGCGGAATGTCACTTCCCGCACCAAGCTCCAGACGCGGTTCACGCTACAGACTGGCGACGATCACCCCATAGGGTTTCTCAAAAGATCTACCAGAGTGGATCAATGGGAGGACCACGTGATCGACGGAAGTCAACGACGACGGATCCGGCGCCTCGCGGCCCTGGGAGTCGGCGTACTCCTGGCCAGCCTGCTCACGCCCACCCACACCGCCCAGGCGCAACCGGACCCGGCGCCCGCGGTCGGCAAGGCGTCCTTCAGCAAGCCCGCCGCCTTCGACGTCACCGCGCCGCTGCGCGACGTCGCCCGCACCGCCCGGCGCTCGGTGGCGCCCACGCCGCCGCAGTTGCCCGAGGAACGCGGCCCGCGACTGAGCGACCGCGGCCACACCCCCGACCAGGCGGTCCAGGCCAAGAAGCCGCCCCGCACGATCGGCGGCACCACCGCGAACTTCGAGGGCCTCAGCAACCAGGACAACTTCAACGTGCTGGGCGGCCGGGTCAACCCGCCCGACCCGATCGGCGACGTCGGCCCGAACCACTACGTCGAGATGGTCAACCTGGTCTTCGGGGTCTACGCCAAGACGGGCCGGCTGCTGCTCGGTCCCCTCGCGCTCGGGGACCTGTGGGCCGGCTTCGCGGTCGACGAGTGCACCGAGCACTCCGGCGACCCGGTCGTGCTCTACGACCAGCGGGCCGACCGCTGGATCCTCACCCAGTTCACCACCCGCGGCTCGGACTACCCGAACGAGCCGGCCAACCTCTTCTACAACTGCGTCGCCATCTCCACCACCGGCGACCCGACCGGCTCCTACTACCGGTACGCCTTCAACACCGGCTACAACTTCCCCGACTACCCGAAGTACGGGATCTGGGGTGACTCCTACCTGATCACCACCCGCGAGTTCGGCACCGTCGACCCGTCCGTCTACGGCATCGGCGTCTACGGCCTCGAACGGGACCGGATGATCGCCGGCGACCCGGACGCCCGGGCGGTGAGCTACCTGCTCCAGGAGGGCCGGGTGCCGTTGAACCTCATCGGCGACGGCCTGCTCCCCGCCGACGCGGACGGACCCAAGCCGCCCCCGGCCGGCTCGCCCGCACCGATCGTCGGCACCCAGGACGACGGTGCCGGCTACGGCGCCACCTTCGACGCCGTCAACGTCTGGGAGTTCAGCGTCACCTGGAACGCGGCCCCCACCGCCTCGATCGGGCTCAAGACCCAGCTGCCGACCGCCGGGTTCGACTCGGTCTTCCCCTGCCAGCCGACCGCCCGCGACTGCCTGCCCCAACCCGGCATCACCAACCGCGACCAGTACCTCGACGTGCTCTCGTACCGGCAACGGCCCACCTGGCGGCTGGCCTACCGGACGTTCGGCTCGTACGAGTCCATGGTCACCAACCAGTCGGTGGAGGCGCTGCCCGGGCAGGCCGGCGTCCGCTGGTGGGAGCTGCGCCGTGACAAGCGCGGCAACTACACCATCCACCAGGAAGGTACCTTCGCCCCCAACGACACCGTCAACCGCTGGATGGGCAGCATCGCGCAGGACCGCAAGGGCAACATCGCCCTCGGCTACAGCGTGGTCAACGGCACCGACGTCTACCCCGGCATCCGGTACACCGGCCGCCTCGCCGGTGACCGGCGCGGCGAGCTCACCCTGGGCGAGGCCACCGTCGTCAACGGCACGGCCGCGCAGACCAGCCTCAACTCACGCTGGGGCGACTACAGCTCGATGAACGTCGACCCGGTCGACGACTGCACCTTCTGGTACGTGAACGAGTACTACACCCAGGCCGGGGCCGCCCAGGCGCCCAACGGCAACGGCTGGCAGACCCGCATCGCCAGCTTCCGCCTACCCGGCTGCTGACCGGCACCATCGGGCGGGCGGCCATGGCGGCCGCCCGCCCGATGACTCTTCCCTCACCCCGCCCAGCCGCGCGTCACGGCTGGAACGGGACGCGCAGGTCGTGGCCGTCCGGGTCGAGGGTGTAGTGCTGCACCGCCCGGGCCCGGTACAGCCGGTACGCCGCCGGGGCCACCACGTCCGCCCGCTCCAGCACGGACACCCCGCGGGCCGCGGCCGGTCCGTTGTAGACGTCGATGCCCGCGTCCAGGTCCGGGCCGGTGAGCTCCTCGCCGATCGCCGTCAGGTAGACCGCCCGGCCCTGGTACACCGCCACCCGCGAATCGAAGATCACGATGCTCAGCTCGGGTCGCGTCGCCAGGTTGCGGGAGTGCCGCGTGTCGGCCTTCGAAGCCCAGTAGAACGCCCGGTAGTCCGCCGTCACGAAGTAGACGGGTGACACCCACGGCGCGCCGGTCTCGTCCACGGTGCCGAGCGTCAGGTAGAAGTTCGCGTCGATGACCGCCCTCGCCACGGCGGAAAGCTGCTCGCCGTTCACGCGACCACCTGCAGCTCACGCGGTTCGGCCGTCGCGCGCTGCCGCTCCAGCCGAATCGACCATCGGCTGGTGAGCAGCAGCCCGGTGCCGGCCGCGAGGAACAGCCCGCCGAGCAGCAGCCAGCCGGGCGCGCCCCACCCGGCGAGCAGCGCGGTGAGCAGGCCAGGGGCGAGCATCATCGCGGCCCCCTCGCCCACGCCGAACATGCCCTGGTATTCACCGTGCGCCTCCTCCCGGGTCATCCCCACCGAAAGACCGTACCCGCTGCCGACGAAGAAGAGCTCGCCCAAGGTGTGCACCGCGGCGGCGGCGAAGAGCAGGGCGATCACCACGGTCCCGGCGCCGCCGTCGGTCGTCGCGAAGAGCAGACAGGACACCGCGAGCGTCCCACCGGACAGTATGGACAGTCGACCAGCGCTACGCACGGTCGCGGCCGCGCGGGTGAACCGGTTGAGCAGCAGCACGATGACCACGCCGTTGAAGGCCAGCAGCACGCCCATCGTCCACGGTGGCGCCTGCGTGTGCGTGGTGAGCCAGACCGGCAGGCCGGAGTCGAGCAGGCCCCAGTTCAGCGCGAGCACCCCGTTGAGCACGGTGAGCACGAGGAACGGCCGGTCGCGCAGCACCAGCACCTTGCGCTTGACCTTGCGCTCGCGCAACGACTCCACGTGCGGCACCCGGGACATCAGCAGGGCGAACGCCAGGTTGGCCGAGCCGCAGAACAGCACCAGGGCGACGTATCCGGCCCGGCTGTCGAAGACCAGTACGACGATGCCCACCAGCGAGCCCGCGACCGCGCCGACCTCCTTCATGACATGGCAGTTGGAGATCGCCTTCAGCCGGTCAGCGCCGCTGGTCAACCCGGACAGCACCGCGATCCGGATGCCCGGCGCGGCCCGCTCGACCGTCACCACCACGGTCGTCACCAGCATGGCCGACCAGAAGTCGCCGACCAGGGCCAGCGACATGGTGGCGAGCCCCTGCACCACCGCCACGACGATCAACACCTCGCGTGGACCCAGGCGGTCGGCGAGGTAGCCGAACGGCATCCCGGCGACCATGCCGACCACACCCGCCGCGGTGATGCCGAAGCCGAACTCGGCCGGTGACAGCCCGACCGAGCGCAGGAAGAACAACGCCCAGCAGGCGTACCAGGCGCCCCGTCCGACCGAGAGCACCAGGGTCGCGACGTAGATCGGACCGACCGGCGCCTGCCAGAACACACGCCTGGTCCATCCGGGCCGCCACCGGACGCCCTGCTCCTCGATCGCCGCCACGCAACCCCCTCCGCCGTTGCCCGCCCAGCATCGCGTCGCCCGACGGCCCGGGCATCTCCGATATTGCGCTTTTGTTCCACCGGGCTGCGGGGCGAGGACCGTGCGCACGATGGAAGACGACAGACCCGAACGGAGGACGCGAGGCTCAGCCGGTAGTCGAAAACCGGGGGAAGGAAACGGTGTGCACGAGCGGGGATCCTCAAACGTGGGCCGGCCGGACGGCGGGGGACGCCCGATACACCACGCGGTCACGCACTGGGCCCGGCGTACACCAGAGGCGCCCGCCGTCACCTGCGCCGACGGCACGTTGTCCTACCGTGAGCTGGACGAGCGGGCCAACCAACTCGCCCACCACCTGCGCCGGCTCGGCGTGGACCGAGACGTGGTCGTCGCGATCCATCTGGACCGCGGTCTGGACCACTACGTGGCGCTGCTCGGCGTCTTCAAGGCCGGCGGCGCCGCGCTTCCGCTGGACACCGGCTATCCCGCCGCCCGCCTGCGGTACATGCTCGACGACAGCGGTGCCCGCGTGCTGATCACCGGGCAGGACCCGCCCGCCGACGGCACGTGCGCCGTGGTCGACCCGCACACCGACGCGACGCTGATCGCCGCGAACCCCGCCACGGCACCGGCCTGCCGCACCCGGGCCGCCGATCTCGCCTACCTGATGTACACCTCGGCGTCGACCGGGGCACCCAAGGGCGTGCAGCTGGAGCACGGCGGGATCACCGACCTGTGCCGCTGGCACGTCGCGGCCCTCGGGCTGACCGGGGCCGACCGCGGCTCGCTCGCCGCTCCGCTGAGCTTCGACGCGTCGATCCTCGACCTGTGGCCGGTACTCAGCGTGGGCGGGCACGCCGTCGCGATGTCCGACGAGGACCGGGGCGACCCCGAGCGGCTGGTCCGGGCGCTGCGGGACAACGAGATCACGGTGTGCTTCCTGACCACCGCCCTCGCCGAGATCCTGCTCGCCCAGCCCGAGCTGGAGACGCTGTCGCTGCGCTACCTGGTGACCGGCGGCGAGGCGCTGCGGCGCCGCCCCCGGCCCGGACTGCCCTTCCGCCTGATCAACATCTACGGCCCCACCGAGACCACGGTGTACGTGACCTCGGCCGTCGTGGCCGACTCGGCCACCGAGGACGGGCCGATCCCGATCGGCCGCCCGCTCGGCGCGGTGGGCGTCCGCCTGCTCGACCCGCACGGCAAGCCGGTGCCGCCGGGCGAGGCCGGCGAGATCGTGGTCGCCGGCACCGGGGTCGCCCGAGGCTACCTGCGGCGGCCGGAGCTGACCGCCCGGCGCTTCGGCGAGGACGGGGCGGTGCGCACCTACCGCACCGGCGATCTCGCGCGCCGCAACGCCGACGGCCAGCTCGAGTTCCTCGGCCGCATCGACCGTCAGGTGAAGATCCGCGGGCACCGCATCGAACCCGACGAGATCGAGCGGGTCCTGCTGCGGCATACGGACGTGCGGCAGGTGGCGGTGGCCGCCGTCCGGCCGTCCGGCCAGGCCACGCAACTGGTCGCCTACGTCGAGCGGGTCGGCCGGCCCACCGGGACGGGCTGGTCGGCGCCGCCGGAATCCGCCGGAAACGCCGCCACCACGGTGGCCACGGTGCGGGCGCTGGCACCCCGCGCACTGCTCGAGATCGGACCGGGCGTGACCGGGCTCGACCGGGTGTGCGGCACGCACGTCCGGCTGGACTCCCTGATCGCGGGCGGCCGCGCGGACTACGACGTCGTGCTCGTCGACGCCCACGGGGCGCGGCTGCGTTCGGTCGAGGACCTGCTCGCCACGATCGCCGCGGCGATGCGGCAGACCGTCGCCGGCGGCACCGTGCTGGTCAGCGGCGTGCGGTCGCTCCCGCTGCTGCCGGCCGCCGCCGGCGCGGCCGAACTGGCGGCGGCTCCGGACGCGACGACCGGGGACGAGCTGCGCTGGCGGGCGTACGGCCGGCTGCGGGCCGACCCGGCGCCGGCGCTCCACCCCGCGGTCTTCGCGGACCTGGAAGGGGGGTCGGTGGACATCGTGCCGCGGTACGACCGGGACGATCCCGGCCGGTTCGACGTGCTGATCCGGGTCGGCGAGGTGGCGCCGGCGCCGGAGTTCGACTGGCTGGACTGGGGCGGCAACGTCGACCTGGCCGGCATCCGGGACCTGCTGCGGACCGGCGAGCGGCGCGCGGTCGGCGTCCGGTCGATCCCGTACGCGCAGCTGTCGGCGCGGTTCGCCGCCTGGCAGGACATGGCGGGCCCGGTGACCGCCGGCGAGCTGCGCGACCGGGCCCGGCCCGCCGGCGCGCCGGCGCTGATCGACCTCCGCGCGCTCACCGTCGGCCTGCCCTACCGAGTGCGGCTCAGCTGGGCCGCCAGCCGGCCGGACGGCGCGCTGGACGCGGTGTGGCTGCACGACTCCGTGCCCGAACCCGTCCGCCTGCCCTGGCCGGGCCCGGACACCGTGCCGGCCGTGCGGGCGAACCACGCACCGGACGAGCAGGGCGATGAGGAGTTGCGGCGGGCGCTGCGGGAGGCGCTGGCCGCCCGGTTCGTCCCGCACGAGATGCCGGACCTGTTCGTGCTGCTGGACCGGCTGCCGCTGACCCCGGTCGGCAAGGTGGACCGCAACGCGCTGCCGCCACCGCACTGGCTGGGCGGTGAGCGGCAGGCCGCCGCCGGGCCACGGACCCCCGCCGAGGAGGCGGTGACCGGCCTCGCGGAGGAGGTGCTCGGCCGGGCGGGCGTCGGCCGCGACGACGACCTGCGCTCCCTCGGCGCCCACTCGCTCACCTTCGCCCAGCTCTCCACCCGGATCATGCGGCGGTTCGGGGTCCGCGTCCCGGTACGCCGGCTGCTCGAGGAGCCCACCGTCGCGGCGATCGCCGGCCGGCTGGAGAACTCCTTCCCAACCGCCCTCGACCGGCAGGAGGTCAGCTGATGGATGCCCCGCTGTCGTTCGCCCAGCAGCGGCTGTGGTTCCTCGACCAGCTACACCCGGGCGCCACCGGCTACAACATCCCGTCCGCGCACCGTATCCGCGGTCCGCTCGCGCCCGAGCTGCTCGCCCGGGCCCTGACCGAGGTGACCCGCCGGCACGAGGTGGTCCGGGCCGTGGTCGGCGACGGGCCAGCCGGGCAGCCGGTGCACCGGATCCAGCCGCCCGAACCGGTCGAGCTGCCGGTCACGCCCGTCGACGGCGGGTCGACGCAGGAGCGACTGACCCGCGCGGCCGAGCTCGCCCGGGACCACGTGCTGCGGCCGTTCGACCTGCGCCGCGGCCCGCTGCTGCGGGCCGAGCTGTTCCGGATCGGCGACGACGACCATGTGCTGCTGGTCTGCCTGCACCACCTGGTGGCCGACCAGTGGACGCTCTCGCTGCTGCTGCGCGAGGTGTCCGAGCTGTATGAGGCGTTCCTGCTTGACTACGGGTCGCCGCTGCCCGAGCCACCCCTGCAGTACACCGACTTCGCGCGGTGGCAGCGCGAGACGATCGACGAGGATGTGCTGGACGGGCAGCTGCGGTACTGGCGGGACCGGCTGTCCGGGTGCGAGCCGCTCGGCCTGCTCACCGACCGCCCCCGGCCCCCGGTGCAGCGCTGGGACGGCGCCCGCGTACGGCACCGGATCCCCGCCCCGGTGCTCGCCGCCGTCCGCGAGATGGCCGCCCGACACGACGTCACGCTGTTCGCGGCCGTGGCCGCCGGGCTGGCGGCGGTGCTGGCGCGGCACACCGGGCAGACCGACATCATGGTCGGCGCGGCCTTCGCGCACCGCGACCGCCCAGAGTTCGAGGACCTGCTCGGGTTCTTCGTCAACACGGTCGTGCTGCGTACCGACCTCACCGGCGACCCGGGCTTCGGCGAGCTGCTCGCCCAGGTGCGGGAGACCGCCCTACAGGCCCAGGAGAACCAGGACCTGCCGTTCGAGCGGCTCGCCGACCTGCCCGGGCCGGACCGCGACCTGAGCCGGCCGCCGCTGGTCAACGTCGTGCTGTCGTTCCTCAACACGCCCGCCGAGCCGCTGCGCATCCCCGGCTCGGCGGTCACCGAGTTCGTCTTCGACCCCGGCGTCGTCAAGTTCGAGCTCGACGTCATGGCGTTCGAGGCGGACGGCGAGCTGGTGGTGGACGTCGACTACCGCCGCGACCTGTTCGACCGGTCCACGGTGGAACGGCTGCTGGCACACCTCGAGCGGATCCTGGCCGGCGCGGCCGCGGACCCGGGCCGGCCGGTCTCCGCGCTGCCGGTGCTCACCTCCGCCGAGGAGGCCCAGCTGCTGGCCTGGGGCAACGCCACCACCCCGCCGCCCACCCCGGCGAAGACCGTGCCCGAACTGTTCGCCGAGCAGGTCGCGCTCCGGCCGGACGCACCGGCCGTACGGTGCGGTGCCGAGGTGCTCACCTACGCCGAACTGGACGCGCGGGCCGAGCGGATCGCGGCCGCGCTGGCCGGGCTCGACGCCCCGGCCTGCGTCGGTGTCTGCCTGGACCGGTCGGTCGACCAGGTGGCGGCGCTGCTGGGCATCCTGAAGACCGGCGGCTACTACCTGCCCCTGGACCCCGGCTACCCGGCCGAGTGGCTCGGCAACCTGCTCCGCGACGCCGGCGCCGCCGCGGTGGTGACCGGCACCGCGTACGCGGACCGGACCGCCGGCTGGACAGGGCCGAGCGTGCTGGTGGACGACCTGCCCGCGGCCGGCGGCCGGACGCCGGGGGCGGCGCCCGGGCCGGAGGATCTCGCGTACGTCATGTACACCTCCGGCTCGACCGGCCGGCCCAAGGGCGTCCGGGTGCCGCACCGCGCCGTGGTACGGCTGGTGCACGAGACCGACTACGTCGACATCGGACCGGGCGACCGGGTCGCGCACAGCAGCAGCATCTCGTTCGACGCCGCCACCTTCGAAATCTGGGGCGCGCTGCTCACCGGCGCCGAGTTGACCATCCTGCCCAAGGAGACGGTGGTGGAGCCGGCGGCGCTAACGGCCGCGCTGCGCGAGCACGGCATCACCGTGCTCTGGATGACCTCTTCGCTGTTCAATCACACCGTCGGCGAGGTGCCGGACGCGGTGGCCGGCATCGGTACCGTCATCGTCGGCGGCGAGGCGCTCGACCCCGCGGTGATCCGCACCGTGCTGTGCCCGGGGAACGCGCCCCGGCGGCTGCTCAACGGCTACGGCCCGACCGAGAACACCACCTTCAGCACCACCCACCTGATCACCGCGGTACCGGACGACGCCGTCTCGGTGCCGATCGGTACGCCGATCCGCGGCACCCGCTGCTACGTCACCGACCCCCAGCTGCGGCTGGTGCCGGCCGGCGTGCCGGGCGAACTCTGCGTCGCGGGCCTCGGCCTGGCGCACGGCTACCTGGGCGCACCGGAGCTGACCGCGGAACGGTTCGTGCCCGCCCCGTACGGCCCGGCCGGTGACCTGCTGTACCGCACCGGCGACCTGGTCCGCTGGCTGCCCGACGGCACACTGGAGTTCCTCGGCCGCAGCGACGACCAGGTCAAGATCCGCGGCTACCGGATCGAGCCGGGCGAGATCGAGGCACGGCTGACCGGCTGCCCCGGCGTACGCGCCGCCCTCGTAATGGTGCGCCGCGCCGACGACGGCCCGCGCCTGGTCGCCTACGTGGTTCCGGACACCGGCGTCGAGCTGTCCGTGCCGGAGCTGCAGAACCGGCTGGCCGGAACACTGCCCGGATACCTGGTGCCGAGCGACTTCGTGCTGCTCGACCAGTTCCCGCTCAACGCCAGCGGCAAGGTGGACCGGGCCCGGCTGCCCGAGCCCGAACGGGCCGATCACGGCACCGAGGTGGCGCCGCGCACCGACCTCGAGGCGACCGTCTGCCGTGTCTGGGCCGAGCAGCTCGGCGCCGGCGAGATCGGCGTCACCGGCAACTTCTTCCATCTGGGCGGCGACTCGCTGCTCGCCACGCGCGTGGTCGGCAGGCTGCGCCGCGAGCTCGGCATCCGGCTGAGCGTGCGGACGCTGTTCGACCACCCCACGGCCGAAGCCTTCGCCGCGGCCGTGGACGACCTCCGGGGGACACGGGTATGAGCACGACGACTGCCAGCGTGCCGGCGACGAGCGTCCAGGAGCGCATGTGGTTCGCCGAGCGGCTGGAGCCGGGCGACGGGCTCTACAACGTGCCGTACGCGTGGCGGGTGCAGGGCAGCCTGTCGGCCGAGGCGCTGGAACGGGCCGTGGCCGTACTGATCGAACGGCACGAGATCCTGCGGACCACGTTCGCCGAGCGGGACGGCCGGCTCCACCAGGAGATCGGTGACCCGTGGACGCCGGTCCTCGACCGGATCGACCTGCGGGACGCGGCGGAGGGCGGCCTCGCGGCGTGGCTGCGCGACTCGGCGCGCCGCCCGTTCGATCTGGACGGCGGCCGGCTGCTCCGCATCGGGCTCGCCGAACTGGACGAGCGGCGGCAGGTCTTCTTCCTCTGCGCCCACCACCTGGTGTGGGACGCCACCTCGACCCAGCTGTTCCTGCGCGAGCTGCGGGACTGTTATGACGCGGCCGCCGCCGAGCTGGACGCGGGCACCGCAGCGGACGCGGTGGACGCCTGGCTCGAGGAGGCCCGCCCGCTGCCCACGCTCTTCCTCGGCCAGGCGGCCCGCACCCCGGACGACACCGCGCTGGTCTTCGACGGCACCGCCCTCAGCTACGCCGAACTCAGCCGCCGCGCGCACGCCGTGGCCGGCTACCTCGCCGGCCGGGGCCTCGGCCGGGGCGACCTCGTCGGGGTGTACGTCGACCGGTCGGCCGATCTGGTGCCGGCGCTGCTCGGCGTGCTGCTCGCCGGCGCGGCGTACGTGCCACTCGACCCGATCTACCCGCCGGAGCGGATCGCCGGGATGCTGGACGACTCCCGGGCCGGCCTGCTCATCGCCGACCAGCCGCCGGGCACGGAGATCGCGGCGACCGGCGTCGAGACGGTCCTGCTGGACAGGGTGCTCGCCGCCGCGCCGAGCACCGCCCCGGCCGCGGTGACCGGGGACGACATCGCATACGTCATCTACACCTCGGGCTCGACCGGAAAGCCCAAGGGCGTCCGGGTCACCCACCGCGGCCTGGCGAACCTGCTGCGGTCCATGGCGATCCGGCCGGGCTTCGGCGACCAGGACACGATGCTGGCCCTCACCACGGTCTGCTTCGACATCGCCGCCCTCGAGCTGTTCCTCCCGCTGATCACCGGCGGCACGGTCGAGGTCGCCTCCGCCGAGGTCGCCCGCGACGGCGACCTGCTCGTCCGGCACCTGGCCCGGTCCCGGCCCACCCACCTGCAGGCGACCCCGGCCACCTGGCGGATGCTGCTGGCCGCCGGCTGGGCGGGCGACGCGGACCTGACCGTGCTCTGCGGCGGCGAGGCCCTGCCCCGCCCGCTCGCCGACGAGCTGTACCGCCGCGCGCGGGCGGTGTGGAACCTCTACGGCCCCACCGAGACGACCATCTGGTCGACCGCGAGCCTGGTGCCGGCCACCGGCCCGGTCACGCTCGGCCAGGCGGTCACCAACACCAGCCTGCACGTGCTCGACGACAGCATGCGGCCGGTGCCGGCCGGCGAGCCCGGCGAACTGTGGATCGGCGGCGACGGCGTCGCGGCCGGCTACCTGCGCCGCCCGGAGCTGACCGCCGAGCGGTTCCGCACCGATCCCGCCGACCCGGCCGGCGGCACGATCTACCGCACCGGCGACCTCGTCCGCGCCCTGCCAGACGGGCAGCTCGAATACCTCAACCGGGTGGACAACCAGATCAAGCTGCACGGGTTCCGGCTGGAGCCGGGCGAGATCGAGTCGATGCTGCGGGAACGTCCGGACGTCGCCGACGCGGTGGTGCTGCTCGACGGCGTCGACACGCTGGCCGGCTACCTGGTCTGCGACGGGGAGCCGCCGGCGGCCGCGGACCTGCGCGCCTTCCTCGGCACGCGGCTGCCCGGTTACATGGTGCCGTCGGTCTTCCGGATCGTGGACCGCTTCCCGCTGACCGGCAACGGCAAGGTGGACCGGAACGCGCTGCGGGCGCAGGGCGGCGAGTTGCCGTCCGCGCCGCGCGCGGAGCCGTCGACACCGACCGGGCGGCTGCTCGCCGAGGTCTTCGCCGAGGTGCTGGACTGCCCGCCGCCCGGCGCCGACGACTCGTTCTTCGAGCTGGGTGGGCACTCCCTGCTGGTGCCCCGGCTCACCGGGGCGATCGCCGCCCGTACCGGGATCCGGATCTCCGTCCGCGACCTGTACCGGCTGCCCAAGCTGGACGACCTCGCCGCCCACCTGGACTCGCTGGCCGGTCAACAACCCGGCGAGCAGCCGACGGCGGCTCCGGCGGGCACGCCCGCGACCAGCATGCAGGAGCAGATGTGGCTGGCCGAGCAGATGGACCCCACCGGCCCGGCCTACAACGTCCCGCTCGCCTGGCGGATCACCGGCGACCTGGACCCGGCCGCGCTGCGGGCCGCGCTCGGCGCGCTGGTCGAGCGGCACGAGATCCTGCGTACCGCGTTCCACCACCGCGACGGGCGGCTCTACCAGGTGGTCACCGAACCGTGGGCGCCCGAGCTGACCACCAGCGCGGAGGATCTCGCCGGCCGGACCGACCGGGAGGCGACGACCGCCTTCGACCTCGCGTCCGGGCGGCTGCTGCGCGCCCACCTGCTCGCCACCGCGCCCGGCGAGCACGTGCTGCTGCTCTGCTTCCACCACATCGCCTTCGACGCGCAGTCGGTACCGGTGCTCGAGCGCGACCTCGGCCACTTCTACGCGCGCGCCCTCGGCCGGCCCACCGGCGAGCTGCCGCCGCCGGTCCAGTTCGCCCAAGCCGAGTGGGACGAGGACCCGGACGGCATCGGGTACTGGGTGGACCAGCTCACCGGCGCGCCCGAGGCGCTCGACCTCGGCGCACCGCCCCGGCGCCCGGAACCGCACGGCGCCGTGCCGGTCCCGTTCGACCCGGACTTCGCCCAGCGCACCGCCGCCCTGTGCGACGAGTACCGGGTCTCCTGGTACATGGTGGCCGTGGCGGCGGTCTCCGCCTGGCTGCACCGCACCCACGGCGGCGACGACGTCACCTTCGGGCTGCCGATGGCCAACCGGGAGGGCGACGGGCTGGCCGACGTGCTCGGGCCCTGCCTGAACACCGTGGTGCTGCGCTCGCGGGCCAAAGCCGGCACCACCTTCGCCGACCTGCTCGGCGAGGTTCGGGACAGCATGCTGGACGCCTTCGAGTACCAGGCGGTGCCGCTACCGGCGGTGCTGTCCCGGCTCGTCCCGCAGCGCCGGCCGGGCCGTACGCCGTACCTGGACGTCATGCTCAACCTGGTCTCGGTGCCGCACACCGGGCAGCCGCTGGGCCCGGCGACGATGACCGCGCTGCCGTTCGACCGCTGGCAGCACGAGACGAAGTTCGGTCTCACGGTCACCTTCGTGACGGACGGCGGCAAGCTGAGCGCGGTGCTGTCGTACCGTGGCGACCGGCACACCGCGGCCCGCGCCCGGCGGCTGGCCGACCGGCTCGGCCGGGTCCTCGATCAGCTCACCGGCCTGGTGGGGTCGCCGCTCGCCGAGCTGCTGCCGGCCGGGCGGCCGCAGTTCCGCGACTTCGCGGCGGCGCAGGCCGAGGAGCGGGAGAGCGCCGGCGGCCAGGACGGCCTCGAACAGTGGACGCGGCGGCTGTCCGGCGCGCCGGCCTTCCCCGCCCTGACCCCGCCGCTGCGCACCGCGGCACCCGGCTCGGTGCCGATCCCGCTGGCCGCCGAGGCGCTGGAGCGGCTGCGTCGGGTCCGCTCCGCGCACGGCCTCTCCTGGTTCATGGTGGCCGCCACCGGGGTCGCCGCGCTGCTGCACCGGTGGACCGGGCAGGAGGACGTCACCTTCGGCTGCCCGGTGGCGAACCGCGACGAGTTCCCCGACCTGCTCGGGCCGTGCCTCAACACCGTCGTGCTGCGGTCCGAGTGCGACGCGGACACCACCGTGCTGGACCTGGCGCTCGCCATGCGGGAGACCGTGCTGGGCGCGTTCGACCTGGAGCGGGTGCCGTTCGAGGACGTGGTGAGCCGGCTGCGGCCACCACGGCGGCCGGGCTGGACCCCGTACGTGGACGTGACGCTCGCCGCGACCGCCGCCGGACCGGCCGGCGCGTCACTCGGCGGCGCCCTGCTCACCCCGATCGAGCTGGACCACGCGGGCGCCGGGTACGCCGCCAAGTTCGGCCTCACCGTCGGTTTCGAGGAGATCGACGGCCGGCTGCGCGGCACCATCCTGTACCGCGGCGACCGGGTGACCGGCGGCGAGGCCGAGCGGATGGCCGCCTGGCTGGGCCGGTTCGTCGAGTCCTTCGCCGAGGTGGCGGACCAGCCGGTAGGCACGCTCCACCTGCTCGGCGCTCCCGAGCTGACAGAGATCGCCGGGTTCGAGCGGACCGCCCCGGCCGGCGAGGCGACCACCGTGCCGGCGCTGTTCGCCGAACGGTGTGCCGCCCAGCCGGACGCGCCGGCGATCCGGTCCGGCCGCGGCGTGCTGAGCTACGCCGAGTTGGACCGGCGGGCGGACGCGCTGGCGGCGGCGCTGCGGCCGCTGGCCACCGGCGCGCGCCCGGTGGTCGCGCTGGTCCTGCCCCGCGGCGCGGACCTCGTGGTGGCCATGCTGGCCGCGTGGAAGGCCGGCTTCAGCTACTGCCCGATCGACCCGGTCTACCCGCAGGCGCGGATCCGGTTCATCGTCGCGGACGTCGGCGCGTGCGCGGTGGTCACCGACGACCCAGCAGCGATCGCCGGTGCCGTGCCGCCGGGCGCCCGGGTCGTCGACGTGGCCGAGGCGACCGAGGACCCCGGCGGTGGGCCCGCGGCGCTGCCCGATCCCGGCACCACCGCGTACGTGCTCTACACCTCGGGCACCACCGGCGAGCCGAAGGGCGTCGCCTACCGCCACGGCAGCCTCGCGCACGTCACCCGGTGGCACGCCGACACCTTCGGCGTCGGGCCGGGCGACCGGGTCAGCCAGATCCACAGCGTGGCGTTCGACATGACGGAGTACGAGATCTGGCCCGCGCTCTGCGGCGGCGCGGAACTGCTGCCATACGAGCGCCCGGTCGTGGTGCCGGAGCTGGCGTCCTGGCTGGACGAGCAGGGCGTGACGATGTTCTTCACGCCGACCCCGTTGGCCGAGGCACTGTGGACGGCGGGCACCAGCCCGGCGTCGCTGCGCTGGCTGTTCTTCGCGGGCTCGCCGCTGACCTCGGTGCCGCCGGACGCGCCGTACGGGATCTGCGACGCCTACGGGCCGACCGAGACCTACATCACCACCACCCACGTGTTCGACGCGGCCACCGCGACCGTGCTGAACTGCGTGGGCCGGCCGGTCGACGGCGTACACGTCTACGTGCTGGACGCGGCGGGCCAGCGCTGCCCGGTCGGCATGCCGGGCGAGCTGTTCGTCGGCGGCGCGACGGTGGCGCAGGGTTACTGGGGCCGCGACGACCTGACCCGCGACCGGTTCACCGCCCGGACCCCGGACGGCGAGCCGGGCTGGATCTACCGCACCGGCGACCGGGCCCGCTGGCTCCCGGACGGCACGCTGGAATACCTGGGCCGGCTGGACCGGCAGCTCAAGATCCGCGGCTACCGGATCGAACCGGCCGAGATCGAGGCGCAGCTGCTGCAGGATCCGCTGATCCACCGGGCCGTCGTGCGCGGTTTCCCGGGCGAAGCCGCGCCGCTGGTCGCCTACCTGGTGGCGCCGGCCGGTTCGACCCCGGACACGGCCACCGTGCTGGCCCGGCTGAGATCCCGGCTGCCGGAGTTCATGATCCCCAACGCCGTGGTGTGGCTGCCGGCGCTGCCGCTGAACCACCGCGGCAAGCTCGACGCGGACGCGCTGCCCAAGCCGCGCCGCGAGGACCGGGTCGGCGAGACCGCGTGGACCGCGCCGGAGTCCGAGACCGAACGGCGGATCGCCGCGGTGTGGTCGGCGGTGCTCGGCCTGGAGCAGGTCGGCGTCCACGACAACTTCTTCGACCTCGGCGGCAACTCCCTGCTGCTCGGCACCCTGCACACCCGGCTCGAACGCGAGCTGGCGCTGACCCTGCCCATCCGGCGCCTGTTCGAGCACCCGACCGTGCACGCGCTGGCCCGGTCGCTGGCCGCCGGCGCGGACCAGCCGTCGACCACGGCGGACGTCCGCGGCCGCGCCGAACGCGCCCAGCGCGCCCGCCGGGCCCGGCCCGCCCGCGCGACGAGGAATGGAGAGGACGCATGAGCGAGAGCAACGCGATCGCGATCGTCGGGCTGGCCTGCCGTCTCCCCGGGGCCGAGGACGTCGGGCAGTACTGGCGGAACCTGCGCGCCGGGGTCGAGGGCATCAGCCGGTTCGAGCTCGCCGAACTCCTCGCCGCGGGGGTGGACCCGGCGCTGGCCCGGCACCCCCGGTACGTGCCGGCGCGCGGCGTGCTGGCGGGCGGCGAGTGCTTCGACCGCCGGTTCTTCGGATACAGCCCGGCCGAGGCGGCGGCCATGGACCCGCAGCAGCGGGTGTTCCTGGAGTCGGCTTCGGTGGCGCTGGACGACGCGGGCATCGATCCCGAACGGTTCGGCGGCTGGATCGGCGTCTACGCGGGCTGCGACATGATGAACCCGGCGCTGCAGGGCTCCGGCGGGGACGGCCTGTCCCGGATGATCGGCTACGACAAGGACTACCTCGCCACCCGGGTCGCGTACAAGCTGGGCCTGCGGGGCCCGGCGATGACCGTGCAGACCGCCTGCTCCACCTCGCTGGTGGCGGTGCACCAGGCGGCGCAGAGCCTGCTGAACTTCGAGTGCGACGCCGCCCTCGCCGGTGGCGCCTCGCTCTGGCTGCCACAGGTCACCGGCTATCTGTACGAGGAGGGCTACATCGAGTCGGCGGACGGCCACTGCCGCCCGTTCGACGCCGCGGCCAGCGGCACGGTGGGCAGCAGCGGGGTCGCCGTGGTGGTGCTGCGGCGGCTCGAGGACGCGCTCGCCGACCGCGACCGGATCGTCGCGGTGATCCGTGGTTCGGCGCTGAACAACGACGGCGGCGCGAAGATCGGCTACAGCGCGCCGTCGTTCGCCGGGCAGCGCGACGTGATCCAGTTCGCCCAGGCGCAGGCCGGGGTCGAGGCCGGCGACATCGCGTACGTGGAGGCGCACGGCACGGCGACGCGGGTGGGCGACCCGATCGAGGTGGCGGCGCTCACCGCGGCGTTCCGCGAGTCCACCGACCGGGTCGGGTTCTGCCGGCTCGGCGCGGTGAAGAGCAACATCGGCCACACCGGCGCCGCGGCCGGCGCGGCCGGACTGATCAAGACGGCGCTCATGCTGAGGCACCGGGAGGTCGTGCCCACGCTGCACTTCCGGGAGCCGAACCCGGGCCTGGAGCTGGACACCTCCCCGTTCCGGATCGCCGCCGAGCTCGCCCCGCTGCCCGCCGAGGGCCCGGTCCTGGCCGGGGTAAGCGCCTTCGGGGTGGGCGGCACCAACGCGCACGTCGTGCTGGAGTCGCCGCCTTCGCGCCAGGCCGCGCCAGCCGGGTCGAAGCCCCGGGTGTTCTGCCTGTCCGGGTCGACGCCGGCGGCCCTCCGCACGATGCGGGCCGACCTCGCCGGGCACCTGGAGTCCACCGACGACGCGCTGGACGACGTCGCGTTCACCCTGGCCGTGGGGCGGCGACGCTTCCCGCACCGCAGCGCCGTGGTGGTCACCGACCGGGCCCAGGCGGCCGAGGCGCTGCGCTCCGGGCCGCCGCCCGCCCGCGCGACCGACGAGCGGGACACCGCGTTCCTGTTCCCCGGCACCAGCGTGCTGCGCTCCGGCTTCGGCGCCGCCGCACACCGCCGGCTGCCGGTCTTCCGCGAGACGTTCGACGCGCTCGCGACCGAGTGCCGCCAGCAGTACGACATCGACCTCTGCCCGGTGCTGCGCCCGGACGCCGGCCTGGACTGGCTGCGCAGCCTGCGCAACGAGCAGCTCGCCCTGTTCGCCATCGGGTTCTCCTTCGCCCGGCAACTGCAGGCGTACGGCATCGAGCCGAAGGCCATGCTCGGCCACAGCGCCGGCGAGGTCGTCGCCGCGGCCGTCGCCGGGCTGTGGACCCCCTCGGACGCGCTGCGGCTCGTACATGAGCGCGGCAGCATCCTCAGCGACGTCGAGCCGGGCCGGATGCTGGCCGTGTCCGCGTCCCCAGACGAGGTACGCGACCTGCTGGCCGCCCGGCCGGGCCTGACCGTGGCGATCGAGGCGCCGCGGTACTCGGTGCTGGCCGGCCCGACCGAGCTGATCGACCGGCTGCAGGCCGACGGGGTCGGCGACCGGGTGCTGGACCTCGGCGGCGCCTACCACACGGAGGCGATCCGGCCGGCCGCCGAGCGGCTCGGCCGGATCTTCGAGGAGATCCCGAACACGACGCCCGCCCTGCCGTACCTGTCCAACCTCACGGGCGACTGGGCCGACCCGGCGGCGACCGGCCGCGGCGACTACTGGGCCGACCACGCGACGAGCACGGTACGGCTGTCCGGCTGCGTGGACACCCTGCTGGCCAGCTCGTGCCGGGTCTTCGTCGAGCTGGGACCCGGCCAGACCATGACCCGGATGCTGCTCGGGCACCCGGCCTGGACCGCCGGGCACCTGGCCGTGCCGGTGCGCGTGCGGGCCGAGGACGACGAGGAGGAGAGCCTGCTCGCCGCGCTCGGCAAGCTGTGGGAGCGCGGCTTCGAGATCCCGATCGAAGATCTGCTGGACGAGCCGCGCCGGTGCGCGCTGCCGCCACACCCGTTCGAGCGGATCGACTGCGAGAGCGCCCGGCCCCGGGCGGCCGGCGCGCCGGGTGCCGTGCAGCAGCACGACATGATCGTGACGGTCGGCCAGGTGCGGGCGCCGGAGCTCGTCGCCGCCATGGCCGCGGACCCGGCCGCGATCCGGCCGGCTGCGCTGACCGACGCGCTGGCCACGGCCGAGGGGGCGGTCGCGCCCGCCGTGGCGGTGGCGGTCGAGGACGACCCCGAGGTCCTGGACGGACTGCCGCGGCTCGCCGAGCAGGCCGCCCCCGCGGGGGTGCGGCTGCTGCTGCTCGGCAGCGGCCTGGTCGGCGAGGGCCCGGTGCCGGACCTGGTGGAGCGCCTGCGCCGGGCGGCGCCGATCACGGTGTTCGACCTCGACCACGGCGACGCACCGGTGCACGCGCCGGCCGCCCTCGGCGGGGTGCACGCGTGGCGCGGCGGCCGCTGGTGGCACCTCGACGAGGAGCCGCGCACCACCGACCCGGACCCGCCGGCCGCAGCCGACGCGCCCGAGGAGGACGACGACCTCGCGGACGGGCCGCGCAACGCGACCGAGGAGGCGGTCGCCGCGGTGTGGCGGGAGTTGCTCGGACTGACCGGCATCGGGATCCACGACAACTTCTTCGAGCTGGGTGGGCACTCGCTGCTCGCCACCCAGCTGGCATCCCGGCTGCGGGTGCGGTTCGAGACGGAGATCCCGCTCGAGGCGGTGCTGGACAACCCGACGGTGGCCGGGCTCGCCCGGGTGGTCGGTGGATCCGGCACCGCCCGGCGGCAGGCGATCGTCCCCCGGCCGGAGTCGGACGAGCCGCTGCCGGCCGCGTTCATGCAGCGGCGCCTGTGGTTCCTCGAGCAGTCCGGGGCCGACCTCGCGTACGCCATCCCGCTCGTCCTGGACCTGGCCGGCGCGCTCGCGGTCGAGACACTGCGCGACGCGATCTCCGAGGTGGTCCGGCGGCACCAGGTGCTCCGGACGGTGCTGCCCGAGCGCGACGGCGAACCGGTCCAGGTGGTGCTCCCGCCCGCGCCGGTAGACCTGCCGCTGGTCGACATCACCGGCGCCGACGAGGCGGAGCAGGACCGGCGGCTGGCCGACGACCTGCGCCGGCCCTTCGACCTCGCGACCGGCCCGCTGCTGCGCGCGACCGTCTTCCGGACCGGCGAGAACCGGCACATCCTCGCGATCTGCGTGCACCACATCGTCATCGACGGCTGGTCGCTGGACCTCCTCTGCGACGAGCTCGGCCAGCTGTACAACGCCTTCCTGGCCGGCCGGGAGTCACCGCTGGCGGAACTGCCCGTCCAGTACGGCGACTACACGCTCTGGCAGCGCGACCGCCTCGCCACCATCCTCGACGCCGACCTGGCGTACTGGACCGACCGCCTCGCGGACGTGCCGGCGGGTCTCGAACTGCCCACCGACCGGCCGCGGCCCCGGGTGCAGACCAACCACGGCGCGATCGCGGACCGCTGGCTCCCCGCCGGCCTGCGGGCCGACCTGGAACGGCTCGGCCGCAAGCACGACGCCACGCTCTACATGACCCTGCTCGGCGGCTTCCAGGCGCTGCTGCACCGCTACACCGGCGCCACCGACATCTGCGTCGGCACGCCGGTCGCCGGGCGCACCGAGGTCGAGCTCGAGCGGATGATCGGCTTCTTCGTCAACACGCTGGTGCTGCGCACCGAGGTCGACCGCCGGCTGTCCTTCGCCGGCCTGCTGGCGCGGGTCCGCCAGACCGCGATGGGCGCGTTCGCGCACCAGGAGGTGCCGTTCGAGCGGCTGGTCGAGGAGCTGAACCCGCCCCGCGACCCCAGCCGCAACCCGCTCTTCCAGGTGATGTTCAACCTGCTGAACCTCAACGACAACCCGCTCGACCTGACCGGGATCGAGGTGCGCGACCGGCCGAACCCCGGCCTCGGCAGCGCTCAGGTCGATCTGTCGTTGGACATCTACCAGCGCGGCGACGGCCTGCTGTGCCGGCTGGAGTACAACAGCGACCTGTTCGACGCCGCCACCGCCGACCGGCTGCTGCGCCACTTCGAGACGTTGCTGACCGGGCTGGCCGCCGACCCGGACGCCGAGCTGGGCAGCTGCGAGCTGCTCGACGACGCGGAGCGGCGGCAGGTCCTCGACGAGTGGAACGACACCGGCCGCGCGATCGAGCCGGTGACCGTGCCGGAGTTGTTCGAGCGGACCGCCCGCCGCACGCCGGACCAGCTCGCCGTGGTGGGCCGGGACGGCCGGCTCACCCACGCCGAACTCCACGCCCGCGCGAACCGGCTGGCCCGCTACCTGATCGCGGCCGGGGTCGGCCCGGAGGACCGGGTCGCGCTGATCCTGCCCCGCACCACCGACGTGGTGGTGGCGATCCTCGGCGTGCTCAAGGCCGGTGCGGCCTACCTACCGATCGACCCGGCCATGCCCCGCGACCGGGCCGCCGCGATGCTCGAGGACGCGGCGCCCGCCCTGGTGCTCACCGAGCTCGATGAGGAGCTGCTGGCCGGCTTCGCCGACCACGACGTCGACCCCGACGAGCGGGTCCGGCCGCTGCACCCGCGGCACCCGGCCTACCTGATCTACACCTCCGGCTCCACCGGCCGGCCCAAGGCGGTCGTCGTGGAGCACCGGAGCGTGGTGAACCTGTACCACGAGCACCGGTCCACGCTGTTCGCGCCGATGGCCGCGCGGCGCCCGGTCCAGGTGGCGATCACCGCCTCGTTCTCCTTCGACACCTCCTGGGAGGAGCTGCTCTGGCTGGCCGACGGGCACACGCTGCACGTCATCGGCGAGGAGCTGCGCGCCGACGCCGAGGCGCTCGTCGGTTACGTGGGGAAGCACGGCATCGACTTCCTCGACGTGACCCCCTCGTACGCGGCGCCGCTGCTGGCCGCCGGGCTGCTCGAGGACGACGGCCGGCACACCCCGGCGATGGTGTCGATCGGCGGCGAGGCCATCGACGCCGCGCTGTGGGAGGAGATCGGCGCCGCACCGCGGACCGCCGCTTACAACTACTACGGACCCACCGAGTGCACGGTGGACACCCTCGGCAGCCCGATCGCGGCCGGCCGGCCGGTGTCGCTCGGCCGCCCGCTGGCCAACACCCGGGCGTACGTGCTGAGCCCGGACCTGCAGCCGGTGCCGCCCGGGGTGGCCGGTGAGCTGTACCTGGCCGGCGCCGGGCTGGCCCGCGGCTACCTCGGCCGCCCCGGCCTCACCGCGACCCGGTTCGTCGCCGACCCGTTCGGCGCGCCCGGTACCCGGATGTACCGCACCGGCGACCTGGTCCGCTGGCAGGCCGGCGGCACCCTGGAATACCTCGGCCGGACCGACGACCAGGTCAAGATCCGCGGATTCCGGATCGAGCCGGGCGAGATCGAGGCGGTGCTCGCCGGTCACCCGGCGGTGACCCAGGCGGTCGTGGTGGCCCGGGCGGACCGGCCGGGCGACCCGCGCCTGGTCGCGTACGTGGTGCCGGCCGAGGAGGGCACGCCCGACCCGGCCGAACTGCGTGCCTTCGCCGCCCGGTCGCTGCCGGACTACATGGTGCCCGCCGTCGTGGTGCCGCTCGACCGGATCCCGCTGAACACCAACGGCAAGGTCGACAAGAAGAAGCTACCCGCGCCGGTCTTCGTCGCCGCGGCCTCCCGAGCGCCGCGCACCCCGGCGGAGCGGGCCCTGGCCGGCCTGTTCGCCGACCTGCTCGGGGTGCCGACGGTCGGCATCGACGACGACTTCTTCGCCCTCGGCGGGCACTCGCTGCTGGCCACCCGGCTGATCACCCGGATCCGCGCGGCCTTCGGCGCGGACCTGCCGGTACGGGCGCTGTTCGAAACGCCGACCGTGGCCGGGCTCGCCGACCAGCTCGCCGAGGCGGGCCGCGGCGGGGAGCGGTCGGAACTGCGCGCCCGCGTACGGCCGGAGGTCCTGCCGTTGTCCTTCGCCCAGCAGCGGCTGTGGTTCCTGGACCGGCTGACCGGCTCGGACTCGACCTACAACCTGCCGTTCGCGCTGCGGCTGACCGGCACGCTGGACACCAATGCGCTCCGGCAGGCCCTCGCGGACGTCACCGGCCGGCACGAGGCGCTGCGCACCGTGCTGCCCGAGGTGGACGGCGAACCGCGCCAGGTCGTCCTCGACGCCGCCACGGCGCGGCCCGAGCTGATCGTCACCGAGGTCGCGGCCGGGGAGCTGGAACAGGCGGTCAGCACCGCCTGCGGTACCGGCTTCGACCTGAGCGGGGCCCTGCCGCTGCGGGCGCACCTGTTCCGGCTCGCCGCCGACGAACACGTGCTGCTGCTGGTGCTGCACCACATCGCGAGCGACGGCTGGTCCCTCGCGCCGCTGGCCCGGGACCTCGGCACCGCCTACCGCGCCCGGCTGGCCGGCGCGGCCCCGGACTGGGAGCCGCTGGCCGTCCAGTACGCGGACTACACGCTCTGGCAACGGGACGCGCTCGGCGACGAGGCCGACCCGGAGAGCACCCTGGCCCGGCAGGTCGCGTTCTGGCGGGACGCGCTCGACGGCATCCCGGAGCTGCTCGACCTCCCGACGGACCGGCCCCGCGGCGCCGCCGCCGAAGGACGGGGCGGGGCGGTCGACTTCCGGATCCCCGCCGACGTGCACCGGAGGCTGGCGGGACTCGCCCAGGAGCAGGGCTGCACGCTGTTCATGGCGCTCCAGGCCGGGCTGGCCACGCTGCTGACCCGCTGCGGCGCCGGCACGGACCTGCCGATCGGCTCGGTCGTGGCCGGCCGCCACGACGACGCCCTCGACGACCTGGTCGGGTTCTTCGTCAACACGATCGTGCTGCGCACCGACACCTCCGGCGATCCCACGTTCCGGCGCCTGCTGGCCCGGGTGAAGGACCGCGACCTGGCCGCGCTGGCCCATCAGGACCTGCCGTTCGAACGCCTCGTCGAGATCCTCAACCCGCCCCGGTCGCTGGCCGGCCATCCGCTCTTCCAGGTGGCGCTGGTTCTGCAGAACACCGCCGAACCCGAACTCGACCTGCCGGGCCTGCGCGCCGCACCAGAGCCGGTCGACGACGTGGGCGCGAAGTTCGACCTCACCGTCAACCTGAGCGAGGACGGCGACGGCATCGAGGGCGCCCTGGTCTACCGGGCGGACCTGTTCGACGCGTCCACCGCGGCGGCGCTGGCCGACCGGTTCATCCGGGTGCTGACCGCGGCCACCGCCGACCCGGACACGCCGATCAGCACGTACGAGCTGCTCTCGGCCGCCGAGCGGCGGGCGGTGCTGCCGGCCGGGACCGGCACGCCGGTGGAGCCGCGCACGTTCCCCGCGATGTTCGAGGCGGCGGCCGCCGCGCACCCGGACGCCGTCGCGGTGTCCGACGACGAGGTCACCTGGACGTACGCCGAGCTGAACGCGCGGGCCGACGAGCTGGCCCGGACGTTCGCCGCGCGCGGCGTCGGCCCGGAGGACGTGGTCGCACTGGCCCTGCCGCGCTCGGCCGGCCTGGTCGCCGCGATCCTCGCCGTGCAGAAGGCCGGCGCGGCCTACCTGCCGGTGGACCCGGAGTACCCCGGCGAGCGGATCGCCTACCTGCTGGAGGACGCTCGGCCGGTCCTGCTGGTCAGCACCGGGCCGATCGCACCGGCGCTGCCCACGCACGACTGCCCGGTCATCCTGCTCGACGCCGCCCCACCGGCCGCCCCACCGGACACCGCCGTGCGCCGGCCGGACCCGCGCAACCCGGCCTACCTGATCTACACGTCCGGCTCGACCGGCCGGCCGAAGGGCGCGGTGGTCTCGCACTCCGGCCTGGCCGCGCTCGCCGCGCACCAGGCGGAGCGGTTCGGCGCCGGGCCCGGCGACGCGGTCCTGCAGTTCGCCTCGCCGAGTTTCGACGCGTCGGTGTGGGACGTGTGCCTGGCGCTGCTGACCGGGGCCCGGCTGGTGCTGGCGCCGCCGGAGCAGCTGCTGCCCGGTCCCGCGCTGGCCGAGCTGGTGACCCGGCGCGGCATCACCCACCTGAACCTGCCGCCGTCATCGCTGGCCGCGCTGGATCCGGGCGACCTCCCGCCAACGGTCACCGTGCTGGTCGGCGGCGAGGCCTGCCCGGCGGACCTGGCGGCTCGGTGGTCGTCCGGACGCACGTTCGTCAACGCCTACGGCCCCACGGAGGCGACCGTCGTCGCCACGATCAGCGACCCGCTCACCGGGACCGGCATCCCGCCCATCGGGCGGGCGGTCCGGGACATGCGCCTCTACGTGCTGGACGCCGCGCTGCGGCCGGTGCCACCCGGCATCCCCGGCGAGCTGTACCTCGCGGGTCCCGGTCTCGCCCGGGGCTACCTGCGCCGGCCGGGCGTCACCGCGGAACGGTTCGTGGCGAACCCGCTCGGCGGTCCCGGCGATCGGATGTACCGCACCGGCGACCTGGTGCGCTGGCGGAACGGGAACCTGGAGTTCCTGGGCCGGGCGGACGGCCAGGTGAAGCTGCGCGGGTTCCGGATCGAACTCGGCGAGGTCGAGGCCGTCCTGACCGAACATCCCCAGGTGGCGCAGGCCGTGGCCGTGGTGCGCGAGGACCGGCCGGGCGACCCGCGCCTCGTCGCGTACCTGATCCCGGAGTCCGAGGCGCCGGAGCCGGTCGAGCTGCGGGACTGGTTCCGCGACCGCGTGCCGGCCCACCTGGTCCCGTCGGCCTTCGTAGCACTGGACGCCTTCCCGGTCACCCCGAGCCGCAAGATCGACCGGAAGGCGCTACCAGCCCCCGAGGCCACGACGACCGACCGCGCCCCGCGGACCGCTCGCGAGGTGGCCCTGTGCGGCCTGTTCGCCGAGACGCTCGGGCTTGAACGCGTCGGGCTCGGCGACGGCTTCTTCGAACTCGGCGGCCACTCGCTGCTGGCGGTCAAGCTGATGGGCCGCATCCGCTCGGCGCTGGGCGTGGACCTGGGCATGCGTACGCTCTTCGCCGCGCCGACTCCCGAGGCGCTGGCGCAGCGGCTCGACCAGGCCGCCCCGCCGGACGCCGCGGCCGACGTGCTGCTGCCCATCCGGGCCACCGGTACCGCGCCGGCGCTGTTCTGCGTGCACCCGGTCTCCGGGCTCAGCTGGTGCTACGCGGGCTTGCTGCCCTATCTGCCGGACCGGCCCGTGTACGGCCTGCAGGCTCGGCGCAGCTCCCCGCCGCAGGATCTGGACGCGCTGGTCGACGACTACCTGGCCGAGCTTCGGGCGATCCAGCCCACCGGCCCGTACCACCTGCTGGGCTGGTCGGCCGGCGGAACCATCGCGCACGCGCTCGCCTGCCGGTTGCAGCGCGACGGCGATCAGGTCCGGTTCCTCGCCCTGCTGGACTCCGTCCCGCGGGCCGGCAGCGCGGACCGCGCGGCGATCACGCTGGCCATCGGCGACGACGTGGGCGCCACCGGCGAGGACCTGGACGCGCTCGTGGAAAGCGGCCTGCACACCCAGCGGATCCTCGAGCGGACCCCGCCCGGGCGGTTCCGCGGGAACGTCGTCTACCTCACCGCGGTCCGCGACGGCGACCGGGCGGCGGCCGCCTGGCACGAGCACGTCGACGGCAACGTCGACGAGTACCCGATCGACTGCCACCACACCACGATGATGCGCCAGGGTCCGCTCACCGAGATCGGCCCGGTCATCGCCGCCGAGCTGAAACGCGCCCGCTGATCCCCGAGGAGCGATGATGACGACGAACCCGTTCGAGAACGACGACAGCGAATACCTGGTGCTGGTCAACGACGAGGCGCAGTACTCGCTCTGGCCGGCCGCCGCGGAGGTGCCCGCCGGCTGGCGCTGCGTGCACCCGGCGGACAGCCGGCAGAACAGTCTCGACTTCGTCGAACGGACCTGGACCGACATGCGACCCGCCACCCTCGCCCGGGCCATGGACGCGGACCGTCTCGCAGAGGGCCAGCCCTCCGCCGGCGGCTGACCGGCTCAGGTGCGGGAGCGCAGCATCCGGCGCAGCTCGTCGGCGCGCTCCCGCACCGCCTTGCGCACGACCGGCGCGGCCGCCTCGGCGGCCGCCTCGGCCCGGGCCGGGAAGTCGGCGCCGATGCCGAACACCGGGAACATCCGCTGGGAGTACGCCATCGCCGGGATCATCCCGGCGCGGTCCAGTTCGGGCAGGACCTTCAGGTACCGGTCGGCGTACTCGGCGAGCAGCGCGTCCTGCCCGGGGCGCCAGAACGCCGTGGTGACCGTGGTGAGCGAGCCGATCGGCACCGTCCGCTCGACCGCCATGGCCCGCCAGACGGCGGCCTTCCCGTCGGCGTCGGGCGCCGCCGCGCGCACCGCCAGCGCCTGGTACCGGGCGTCCGGGTCGGGATCGCGGGCGAGCAGCTCGCGCGCGGCGTCCCCGGTCGCACCGCCGAGCTCGGCGGTGCGGATGAGGGCGCGCCAGTGCAGGTGGACGTCGTCGCCGGCCAGCTCCCGCAGCCGGGCCACCTCGTCGAGGTCGCGGGCGACCCGGGCCAGCCCGCGCAGCGCCACCTGCCGGCGGCCGGGCTGCTCGGCGAGGGCCAGGCACGCCTCGGCCACCGCGGCCAGCAGCGCGTCGCGCCGGTCGTCGCCCGCCCACAGCTCGGCGGCGTTGCCGGCCAGCCGGAGGTACGGCTCGATCACCGCGTCGGACGTCTCGACCGCGAGCACGGCGGTGAGGCAGCGCACCGTTTGCTCCGGGGTCGCCTCGCCGGTGGTCAGCATGTCCCACAAGATGGCGACGACGACGCCCCGGGACACCGCGGTGGGCAGCTCGCCGGCGGCCGCCACCAGGGCCTCCGCCCCGCCCGCCGGCCGGGTCCTGGCGTAGGTCAGGTCCTCGTCGTTGACCAGGTAGAAGTCGGCTCCGGCCGGCAGGTCGACCGGGGTCCGCGGACCCTGCACGTCGACCTCGGCCAGCGCGGTGCGCGCCAGCCCGGCCGCGCCGCGCGTGTAGGCGCCCACCGCCAGGACCTGCGGTCGCGGCGGGCCGTCCGGCCCGACTCCGGCCAGCACCAGGCCGGCGCCGTCGGGCTCCAGTGTCAGCCGGTCGGTGCCGGCCCTGTCCAGCCAGCCGGCTCGCCACCGGTCCAGGTCCCGGCCCGAGGCCGCGGCGAGCGCGTCGATCAGGTCCTGCAGCGTGGTGTTGCCCCAGGCGTGCCGGGCGAAGTAGGCCTTCATGCCGGTGA
Organism: Micromonospora sp. NPDC047740; assembly: GCF_043204735.1. NCBI lineage: Bacteria > Bacillati > Actinomycetota > Actinomycetes > Micromonosporales > Micromonosporaceae > Micromonospora > Micromonospora sp. NPDC047740. Next base: position 17,581 of record NZ_JBIDCT010000027.1, on the reverse strand, counting down.
CGAAGTTCTCCTCACCGACATATGTCGCCAGCTGCCGGAGCACCGCGGCACCCTTGGGGTAGGTGATGGCATCGAAGATCGACGCAGCCTCGGCGACGTCCGGCACCGGCTGGCGGATCGGGTGCGACGTCGGCCCCTGGTCCGCCAGGTACGCCGACAGCTTGTCCCCAACAAGCAGGCCCGCCCACGCGTCGGTGTAGCGGGTGGCGCGCGACGCCGCCCAGCAGCACGCGAACTCGGCGAACGCCTCATTCAGCCAGAGGTCGTCCCACCAGCGCATGGTCACGATGTTGCCGAACCACATGTGCGCCATCTCGTGCAGCAGGACGGTGGCCAGCACCTCACGCTCGGCCGGGGTGGGCGCGGCGCGCCGCAGCGCCGCGTCGGACCAGGTGACACACCCGTAGTTCTCCATCGCGCCGCCGAACTCAGGCATGAACACCTGGTCGTACTTGCGCTGCGGGAACGGCATCCCGAAGACGTCACCGAAGAAGGCCAGGCCCTGCGCGGTGACGGTGAAGATCTCGTCGGCGTCGCGTTCGAGGACCGCAGCCAGCGAGCGGCGGGCGAAGATGCCGAGGTCGTGACCGGCGGCTTCGCGGCGGATCTCGTGCAGCGGGCCCGCGTTGACCACCGTGTTGTACGGCGACAGCGGTGGCGTGGCGGGAAAGGTCCAGCGCCGCACGCCGTCCAGGGTCTCCACCTTCGGATCGCCGCTGTTGCTGGTGACGACCCAGGCGGCGGGCGCGATGACGGCGAACGTGTGCGGGGCCTTCAGGTCGGGCTGGTCGAAGCAGGCCCAGACCCGGTGCGCCGCGTCGGGCTCGAAGGTCATCCACACATACACCTCGCCGTCAGCCGGATCGACGACCTTGTGCACCCCGGCGCCGTCGGTCGTGTCGGCCTGCACGGTCTCCACGCGCAGGGTGTTCTCCGCGGCGAGGGCGGGCAGCGGGATCCGGCCGTCGGCCGCCGGCGGCAGTGGTTCGCCGTTCAGCGTGCCGGCCAGCACCCGGGCGGCGCAGTCGACGAACGTCTCCGCCCCCGGCTCGGCGCAGGTGAACGCCACGGTGGACACGCACCGCACCGCCGGCCCGGTGGGCAGGTCGGTGAAGTCGACGGTTATCTCATAGTGCCGCACCGACAGCAGGGCGGCACGGTGCTCGGCCTCCGCCTGGGCCAGGCTGCCCGTGCTCATCGGTCCTCCTCGGAGGTCGATCGGCGCGGCCGCCGCCGGGCGGAACACCCGGTCGTCGCGCAGGCTCCCGACCTCTTACGGCTACCCGTGCTCGGACGTGAAGTCCGGCGCAGGCAGCGCCGCACGGTCGAGCTCGCCGTCCACCGTCAACGGAAACTGATCGACGACGACGACGGTAACCATGGATCCGGGTACTCGCTCGGCGACGAACCGGCGCACATCGTCGGCCAACACCGAAGCGTGCGGATAGTTCGCGTATCGGGCCGCCCGCTCCAGCGGCTCCCGCGCCTCGTACAGGTCCGTCAACACCGCGCGGTCGCCCGTTTGCGACGCCTGGGCGAGGGCTCCGGGACCGAGAAAGACCGCGTCCATGCAGTCCGGCTGCACCGACCAGGTCACCGCGGCTTTCCAGCCCAGGCGCTCCGCGAGAAGGTGCAGGTCTTCCGGAAGCCACCCCGCCTCCGCCTGCGCGCCACCGTCCGGCGCGGCCACGGTCGAGGCCGGTTGTCCGCGCCGGATGCGTTGTACCGCAGCGATTTCATTGACCAGCCCACCGTGCGGGATTCCCGTGACGCGCAGGCTCCCGCCGGGCTGCTCACCCATGATCCGTTCAAGGTGGTCGCCGAAGTCTCCGATGTCGCGGCACGCCAGGTCGGCGAACGCGACCCGAGGTACGTCGGCGAGCGAGTGCACCCGAGTCGGGCCCTTGTGCAACACCACGTCGTAGCGGTACCGGGTCAACTCGTTGACCGCGGCGCCACGCTTGAGCTGGATATCGACCCCCGCGACATCGGCCAACTCCCGGGCCGTCGCCACGAAGTACTCCGGAGCGAGCAGCAACTCGTCCTCCGCCGCCACCGCCCGGCGGGCCCGTTCGTGGATCGTCGCCGGCTCCGCGGACGGGTCCCGCGCGAGTTGCACCGCGGTGAAGAACTCCTCGAGCAGACTCAGGTTCCGGATGTCGCCCAGGAACAACGAGCCACCCGGTGCGAGCACCCGCAGCGCCTGCTCGATCACCCGGCGCAGATACCCGTGCCCGGGAAAGTGCATCGCCACCGAGTTGATGACCACCGTGTCGAAGTACCCTTCGGGCAGCCTGTCGGTCTCGATGGCTTCGGCCACCCGCAGGTGCACCCGGTCGGCCCAGGGCACACCTGTGGCCTTCAGGCGGGCCCGCAGCTTCGCGATGGTCACCGGGGAGAAGTCCGTAGCCCGGTACTCCACGCAGTCCGCGGCCAGGTGCGACATCAGCAACCCCGAACCGACCCCGATCTCGAGCAACCTGGCGGGTTTCAAGCCTCGGATCCGGTCCACCGTGGCCGCCCGCCACAGCATCATCTCCTCGACCGGAATCGCCCCACCGGTGTAGCTGCTGTTCCAGCCGCTGAAATCCGAACCGAGCCGACCCAGCTCGGGTTCATCGACCGAAATCACCTCGGAGTACAGGTCGTCGTACACCCGGCGCCACTGCGCCACGAAGTCACCCGCGCTGGCATTCGCGGAGGGCCCGGAATCGCTGTGCGGCACAGTGTCTTCGGGGATGACATAGGTCACCAGGCGACGATCTCCGGGGCCGTCCTCGCGGGCGATCACCACGGCACGGTGTACCTGTGGATGCGCGTTGACGACGGCTTCGATCTCGTCGACCTGACCGGCGAACAACTGCGGAACAGACTTACCTGTCATCTCTCCACCAATCCATCCGGCTCCATCAGCAGCTGCTCCCTCGGCGAACGACAGCTGGTCCTACCCCTAGGCGACCGCGTGCTTGGCCAGGGCCTGCAGGTCCACCTTCGCGTTGCTGGTCAACGGGAACGCATCGGTGAACGACCACAGCTCCGGTACCGCCCAGGACGGCAGCGCGTCTGCGATCCAGGCCCGCAGCTCCGCCACGGACGGGGCCGGGTCGGCGACGATGACGCCGGCAAGCAGGCGCCGGTCGGCGCCGGGATCACCGTCGCCGGCCACGACCGCGTCCCGTACCTGCGGGTGCTCGCGCAGCCGCCGCGCCACCGCGTCCGGCTCGACCCGGAACCCGCGTACCTTCATCTGGTGGTCGCGCCGGCCGATGAAGACCAGGCGCCCGCGCCCGTCCCAGCGCACCAGGTCCCCGGTGCGGTACAAGCGTTCGCCCGTGTCCGGCGCCCGCCCCCCGAACGCTCGGGCGGTCTCCTCGGGCGCGCCCAGGTAACCGTCGGCGAGACCGGCACCGCCGACGCACAGCTCACCGACCGCGCCCGGCGGCACCGGATGGCCGTCCTCGTCGAGCACGAACACCCGGGTACCCGGGACCGGCCGGCCGATCGGCAGCGGGTCGCTCACCTCGGCCGGCGAGTCGAGGTGGTGGACCGTGGTGAACGTGGTGCACTCGGTCGGTCCGTACCCGTTGGTGACCCGTAGCCCCGGGTACCGCTCGAGCAGCCGCCGTACCTGCTCCGGCGGGACCACGTCGCCGCCGGTGAGCACCTGCCGTACGGGCGCGAACGCCTCGGGCCGATGGTCGACCACGAGCCGGAACAGGCCGGCGGTCAGCCACAGCACGCTCACCCGACGTTCGACGAGGAACCGGGCCAGCTCGGTCGGCGCGACCGGCCCGTCGGGGAAGACCTGAAGGCTGGCGCCGGACAGCAGGGGCGCGAACAGCTCCAGCGTGGAGGCGTCGAACGCCAGCGGCGCGAGGCGCAGGTACCGCTCGTCCGGGCCGAGCCGGACGTAGCCGGCGTCGCGGACCAGGCGCACGACCGCGCGGTGCGGCACCGGTACCCCCTTGGGCCGACCGGTCGAGCCGGACGTGAAGGCGAGGTACGCGGTCCGGGCCGGGTCGGCCGGTGCCGGTTCGGGTCCGGGTACCAGCGGGTCGGTCGGCGCCCATGGTGGGATCGCCGGGCAGGAGGCCAACTCGGCCAGCTCGGGCGAGCCGATGACCGCACGTGGCGAGACCTGCCGCAGGATCTCGGCGAGCCATTCCCGCGGTGCGTCGGCGTCGATCCCCACGTACGCCGCGCCCCGGTGCAGAACGGCGAGCACGGCCACGACCTCGGCGACCCCGCGCGGCACGGCGAGGACGACCCGGTCACCCGGGCGGACATCGGCCAGTGCGGACGCGTGAGTACGTGCGGCGGCAAGGAGCTCGTCGTACGTCAGCGTCTCGACCGCGACCGCGTCCGGGTGCCGCGCGGCCGTCTCCTCGAACAACTGCCACAGCCCGGCCGCACAGTCGGTGGCCGGCCCGTCGGACAGCGCGGCGAGCCGCTCCCGCTGCCCCGCCGAGATCGCCCGTACCGACGACAGCGGCGCGTTCACGTCCGCGACCAGCTCTTCCAGCGCCGCCGTGAACCCTTCGACCAGATCGACCGCCTCGCCGGGGCCGAACACCGCCGGCTGGTACTCCAGCTGCAGCACCGGGCGCTCGCCCCAACTGGTCAGGAACATTGTGGTCTCCATGTGCGAGGCGCCGCCGTACCCCTCGTGCAGGGTCAGGTCCAGCTCGCCCTCCCGCACCCGCCCGCCCAGCAGCTCGTCGTGCGCCTCGAACACGGCCTGGATGACCGGCATCCGATCGATGACTTCGTCCTGGCCGAGCGCCGGGATGATGTGCTCCAGCGGCAGCTCGGCCCGCTCGGCGGCGGCCGCCCAGGCGGCGGCGCAGGCCCGCAGATGCTCGGCGACGGTACGAGTGTCGTCGAGCCGGCACCGCACCGGCACGATGCGCACGCACAGCCCGAGGACGTCGTGCAGCTCCGCGACCTGCCGACCGGACATGCCGACCCCGACAGCGAGGTCCCGGAGCCCGGCACGCCGCCCCACCGCCGTCGCCCAAGCGGTGAAGAGTACGACGGTGTGGGTCACCCCGAGCTGCCGCGCCGTCTTCATGACCCGGTCCCGCAGCTCGGCGCTGAGCCCGAACGGCAGGTGTGCCCCGCGGACGTCCGGGGTCTCCGGCCGGGCCCGGTCGACGGGCAGCAGGACGGTTCCGGGCAGGTTGGCAAGGTCGGCGACCGCGAGCTGGGTCAGCTCGGCGAGCCGGCCGCTCTCGGTGAGCTCCTGGTACCGGGACACGATCAGCTCCGGCGACGGGCCCGGCTCTGCGGTGCCGGCGGTGTACGCGCGGGCGAACGCGCGCCAGAACTGGGCCAGCGCCCATCCGTCCAGGATCGCGTGATGCACCAGGATCGACAGCAGGTCCGGCCCGCCGTCGACCTGGCTGTGCACGAACAGCACAGGCGGCTCGGTGAACGGCGCGAGCAGGTCGGGGCTGGCCGCGAGCTGGGCGTGCACGATCGTCACCGGATCCACGCCAGGCGGCGGGGCCAGCCGCTGTTCGATCAGCCGTGGCTGCCAGGTGGCCAGTACCCGCCTGGCATAGCCGGTATCGGTGCGGATGAAAGCGGTACGCAGCGCCTCGTGGCTTTTGGTCAGCTCGGCCAGCGTCGCCCGCAGCCGGTCAGGTTCGAACGGCGTGGCGCTCTCGGCGGTGAACAGCACCCGGACACCGCGACCGCCGTGCTGGCCCTCGGCCATCAGCATGCCATCCTGGCTGGGCAGCAACGGCCGGTACGCCGAGGTCGTCGGCGCGCTGGCCGGCACCGGCCGGTATTCGCCCGCCTGAGCCATGGCCTGCGCGAGGGGCACCGACCCGCGCAGGGCGCGCAGCGGCGGCGAGATTCCGAGGCGACGCTCAACCCTGGCCGCGAAGTCGGCCGCGCGCAACGAGGTACCACCCAGGTCGATGAAGGACGCGGTGTCCGCCCGGTCCTGCACCGTCTCGACCGGGCACCCGATTACCTCCGCCGCCAGTGCGGTCCATTCGTCGCGCACGGCGCCATCCGGGCCGGTCACCGCGCGGTTGAGCTCGTCCGTCGTCATCCCGCCTCCTACTGGTTTCGCCATCTCGGGTCGACACTGGGCGCTACATCTGGATTCATGCTCGTCGTCGCCGTCGACGGGTCGCATCTCCCCGCTTGCTATCGCCGTCGCCTGCCCGCCGGCGCACTCGGATCCCAGGTCCTGCGCCCGCGACGCGTCAGCAGGCCTGGACCCTCGACGACCTCCGCTGATAACCCTTCTCACCACGCTTTGGGGCTAGTGTCGGAGCCGTGGACGTCGACTGGGGCTTCGAGTTGGTCGATCAGCTTGAGTGGCACTGGCAGCATCGACTTCGGCCGCGATTGAACGGCCTGACCGACGATGAGTACTTCTGGCAGCCGGTGCCTGGCTGCTGGACGATCAGCCGCCGCGGCGAGAGCTCGGCGCCGATGTCGATCGGCGGGGGCGAGTTCACCATGGACTACGCCAGGCCGCCGCACGATCGCGAACCGGTCACCACGATCGCGTGGAGGCTTGCCCACCTCACCGACGTCTTCGGGCCACCGGCCGCACCCCACTTCGACGGCCCGTCGGCCGATCACTCGGCGGTCAGCTACTCAGGCACCGCACAAGGGGCGCTGCGTCAACTCGATGAAGGGCACGATGCCTGGATCCGGGACGTGCGCCGCCTCGGCACGGCAGGCCTCGCCCGGCCGCAAGGCGCCATCTCACCACCGGCCTACGCGGATGCGCCGATGGCCAGGCTCATCCTGTACACCCATGTGGAGATCGTCCACCACGGCGCAGAGATCTGCTTGCTTCGGGACCTTTACGGGTGGAAAGGTATTCGCGGCGCGACACTCAGTGAATCGCGTTCCAGAACCCGCATCGGTGGGCCCGGCTGAAGTGCGTCGAGGTGATGCCCGCGGTGCCGGCGACCAGCGACAGTAGGCGCCCGTCGCCCCGGTATGCGGACCAGTGGGGTAGCCCCGTTCTGTTGGGATCGCCGGTGGCGGCAAAGTTGGACCAGTACGCGATCATCTCGCGGGACAGCCGCTGTTGCTGCCGGTTGAGGACTGGGGAGCCGCCGGGAGCGTTGTACGCCCCGTCGAACAGATACGGCAGTTCGGCCCCGTGGCCGACACCCATCGCGAAGCCGCCAACAATCTGGCCCGGGTCCTCGGCGAACTCGTAGGCGTAGACCGGGGCCCGCCTCGACGCCGCCTGGTCGGCGGACAGCACCGTACAACCGCCGAACTTGTGTCCCCAGTCGGTGAGCACGGTGGCAAGCGCGACGCCGGGGCTGGCGTAGGCGCTGGCCGGGTACCGGGCCAGCACTCCGGCTGCGTCGGCACCGAACACCTGGGCGAGGACACCCGGGTACTGGTCGGCTGTCAGCGGGTGGCCTTGGAAGTCGTAGTTGACCCCGACGAAGGTACGCATCTCGTCCCGCGTGCTGCCCTGAATCAGCGGTACGCGGGCGGCCAGGCCTCGTCGCATCGCCTCCAGCGGCTGGTACGGCAGCATGGGGGTGCCGGCCACGGGCAGCCAGGGCAGATCGGCGATGCGGGCGGTGGCGGTGAAGACCCGGTCGCCGCCGATACCGACCAGCCGGCTGGCCGCAACGCCGCGCAGGCAGGCCGGTACGTCGTTCGCCGCTGAACACCCGAGGTCGCGGGCCAGCTGGTCACCTCGGGTCTGGGCCACCGGCCGCGTCACCATCGAATTGCCGCACGGGCCGCTCTGCACGATCGCCTTCTGGAACAAGCCGGCTGCCGGCGGTGACGCCAGCTGTGTGCAGGTGCTGTATGCGCCGGCCGACTGGCCGGCGAGGGTGATGTTGTGAGCGTCGCCGCCGAACCGGGCGATGTTGCGTCCCACCCAGCGCAGTGCTGCCTGCTGGTCGGCGATGCCGAAGTTGCCGGCGGCCGGTTCGGTCGAGGCGAGCGCCGGGTGGTCGAGGAAGCCGAGCGCGCCGAGGCGATAGTTGACGGTCACCACCACCACGCGCCCGGATACCGCGAGTCGGGTCGGGTCGTAGTCGCTGCCGGACCCGGACACGAAGCCCCCACCGGGTAGCCACACCATGACGGGTAGGTGCCGGGTGTTCCTACCGGCCGGCGTGGTGATGTTCAGGTACAGGCAGTCCTCGCTGCCGACCACGCTGGATCCGGCCGGCCCGCCCATCTGTAGACAAGGACTAGCGGGCCGGGTCGCGTCACGCACCGTCTGCCACGGGTGTGGCGGCAGCGGGGCGCGCCAGCGCCGGCCACCGACCGGAGGTGCCGCGTAGGGAATGCCGGAGAACGTCCGGTGGTCGGTGGCGACCGTACCCCGTAGGGCGCCGGAGTCGGTGACGACGACGGCCTGATCCGACGACGGTTCGGCGCTGGCCGCGCCGGTCTGGGCCGTGAATGCGGTGACCACCGCGGCTAGCGTGGCGCCGATACGAACTGCTGATCTCATGGCCTCGACGCTATGAGCCATCCCGTTGGTGCCTCATCCGCGCCACGGCGACACCTGGCCTACGTCGGCGAACGCAGCAGACCCGGAGCCGCGGTACGCGCCACGGCGTATGCTCGTCACCCTCCGTGTGCCGGCGGACGCACGTCAACATTCGCTTCTCGTCTGGTCTCGACGCGGCTGCCAGATCGCATCATGGCGGACATCGTCGGAAGCAGCGCCACGAGGAGATTCCGTCATGCCCGATCGTCCACTCGGCGGTAGGCTGGCGGCGGATCCGGCCGACTCGTGGCCGCCCGCCGTGGTCGACATCTCGTTGGAGCCGTCCATGACTGCCCAGCTCCGGGGCGTCGCGGCGTCCAGTCGTCCGCCCGCACGCTGAATGCCGTGTACGTCAGCCGATGTACACGCTCTGGTCAGCCGAGCGCCCGCCAACGCCCGCCGATCCCTCGCTAGGCCACGTTGAGGGCGGCCGCCCCGCTGATGGGCTGTGGCGCGCCGAGGGCCGCCGCCAGCATGCGGCCTACTCGCCCGGTCTGGTTGGCCGTTGCGACTGCGAAGACGAACCGGTCCGGCCGCAGCACGACCGCCCCAGCGCGATGCCGGCGCAGCCAGGCGCTGATGATTCCGTCCACATCGATGAGATCCACTTGTGATGCCCGGCCGTACTGGCGGACTGGTGGCAGATCTTCCGGCGCGGTGCCTGCGGGATGCACGACGACGAAACGCACCGACAACCCCTGCCACTCCCCTGGCCTGAACACCGCACTGTTCGCGAGTCCGAGCACGGCGAACCCGGCGCCGAGCGCTTCGTCAAGGAGGTGCGGCGTGGGTGAGGCCCCAGTGCAAATCCGCGGCTGGGGAAACATCGTCCCCACGCCGCCGGTACGTCGATCGCCCGCCATCAGCCCACTTGGGTGAGCGGGCACCGGCTTGAACTCGAAGTGTCGGACGAACCTGCGTACCCGGGGGACGGTCTGGACAGCCTGCAGGGACTTGTCACGCAACCACGCCGCCGACCGGCTCCGCGCCAGGAAGACCCGCCCCAGGCGTACGCTCGTCCGCGCCATCGCCGCGGCGTGTGGGCGCCGCTCGACCTCGTATGTCTCCAGCAGCGTTGGGTCAGCGTCACCGGCGAGGACCAGGGCGAGCTTCCAGGCAAGGTTTGCCGCGTCTCGCAGTCCGCTACAGAGTCCTTGTCCCATGAACGGAGGCATCTGATGGGCGGCGTCGCCGAGCAGGAAGACCCGGCCGGCGCGCCACTGCCGGGCGACGAGGTGGTGGAAGGTATAGACCACCGCGCGGGTCGTGGTGAAGCGCGCCGGATCGACGTACGGCTCCATCAGCGCGTCCACGTTCTGCGGCTGGCATACTTCGTCGGCGGTCTCACCGGGGCGCAGCATGAACTCCATGCGATAGCTTCCCTTCGCCCCCGGTGACACGAAGGCTGGACGCCACCAGTCACAGACGAAGGTCGTCCGCTCGAGGCGGATTCCGCCGGGTGCCACTTTCCCCGAAATGGCGAGCCAGGGCTCGGCGTAGCTGGACCCCGTCAGGGCGATGCCGGCGGCGGCCCGGGTGGTGCTGCGGGCGCCGTCGCAGCCGAGCACGTAGCGGGCTCGCACCGTCCAGGTGTGGCGGGTGGCCATGTCCCGCAGGGTCAGCGCCACGTCCTCGGTGTCCTGCCGCAGCGCCACCAGCTCGGTGCCGAGGCGGAGGTCGACGTGGTCGAAACGGTCCAGGCCGGCGCGCAGCGTCTGTTCCAGCGACGGCTGATCGAAGAAGCTCAACGGCGGGTGGCCGAGGCCGAAGTCCACCTCCGACAGCGCGATGCTCGCGAAGGTCTTTCCCTTGCGGTTGACATACTCGGCATCCGCTACCGGGTACATGTCGCGGCCCACCTGCTCGAGGAGGCCGGCCTGCTGGTAGATGCGCAATGCCTCGTCGTCGCACGAGAACGCGCGCGGTTGGCCGTGCGGCAGCCGGCTCCGCTCGACGACCAGGGTACGGACCCCGTGGATGCCGAGCAGGTTGGCGGTCAGCGCACCGACGGGTCCGCAGCCGATCACCGCAACGTCGACGGTGTGGACCGCATCAGTCGGGGACATGGGGTGGTCCTTCCGGGAAAACTCCGCGACGGCCGTCGTCGCTCCTGCCCGTAGACGACACCAGCCGGGTGCGGAGGTCGTGTGGAGGCCGTGTGGAGGCCAGGTGGAGGTTGGGCGCGCGGGTCGGTACCGACCCGCGCGGTCCGTCCCCGTCGGTGCAGGTCAGTGCGAGTGTGCCGGCAGCATGTCGTCCGGAAAGCGGGTCAGCAGCAGCCGCGCGTCCTGCTCGACGGCGAGCCGGGCCCCGGCACGCAACTCCCCGGCGTCGTGCCGGGCGTCGCCGCGGATCCGGCGCAGATCGGCCTCGCAGACCCGCTCTCCCAGCTGCTCCGCCACGGATAACGCCTGCTCGGCCAGCTCCGCGGCGGTGGCTCGCTCTCCCGCCACCAGATACGCGTCGGCGACGGCACAGAGCGTGATGGTGCGGGTGGAGCGCAGCCCGGGATGGTAGATCGCCTCGCCGGCGGCCCGCGCCGCCGCCAGCCGGCCCCGTTCCCCGCCGTAGGCGGCGGCCCACTGCGTGAGGAATTCGCCCGTCGTCACCACGTGCGGCAGCCCGTTCGCCGCTCCGAGTTCCCGGCACCGCTCCGCCGCGAGTCGTACCGCGATGACGTCGCGTTCCTGCAGCGCCCGCCAGCCGTCGAAGAGTGCGGCGTTGGCGCGGCCGTACGGATCGTCGATCTGGTCGGCGAGAACCTCGGCGGCGAGGATGTCCTCCCGAGCCGGTGCGCCCTCGCCGCGCAGCGAGCGGACCAGCGCCCGAAAGTTGTGGACGGCCAGGACCGGCCGACGGCCGACCTGCCGGCCGAGCAGCCGCAGGTCGACCTCGCGCAGCCGGTCGACTGCGGCGGTGAGATGCCGCTCCGCGTCCGGCAGGTGCCCGGTGAAGTAGCCGACCACGCCCAACAGATACTCGCCCGCCGCACTGATCAGGCCGGTGCCGTCGTCCTCGGCGGTGACAAGCCGCCGGGCGAGGTCACCGCAGACCGCGAAGTCGGCGCGGTTGGCGGCGAGCTCGCCCAGCGCCCACAGCGCCGGTCGCAGGTCCACCTCCGGTCCGACCATCCCCAGCAGTTGCCTCGCCCGGGAACAGACCTCGTCGACCGCGTCGCTGCCGACTCCCACTGTCATCTGGAGCAGGGACGCCCGGTGCAGCTGGACCGCCAGCTCGGTACGCGCCGCGTCCGGCGAGATCGCCGAGTTCAGGGCGAGGCCCCGCGCGACGCGGCCGAGGTGCCCGAGGGCGTCCTCGTACGCCACGCGCCGGGTCGCGTCGTCGGCGGCGACCAGCGACCAGCGCAGCTGGTTTTCGTGGTGACCGAGTCCGATCGCCTGGCCGTAGTGGTAGGCCAGCTCGGCGGGAGTGAGGCCGCCGGTCCGCTCGCCTGCGGCGGCGAGCCGGGCGTGCAGCGCGGCCCGGCGGGGAGGGGGCAGCTCGGCGTAGGCGACCTCGGCGAAGAGCGGATGGCGGAACCGCGTCTGGCCCGGCCCCGCCTCGACGACGAGCGCGGCTGCGTACGCGGGAACGAGGCGCTCGCCCACCTCCCCCGCCGGCGCGCCGAGAACCGCCGCCATCACGAGCAGTTCGAGATCGTGCCCGGCGACGCTGAGCAGGTCCAGGCACTCCCGCGCCGGCTGCGGCAGCTCGGCGAGCCGCAGCCGGACGGTGTCCCGAACGGTTGGCGGCAGCTCTCCGGTCACCGGATCGGCTCCCGACCGGAGCAGCTCGGTGATGAAGAACGGGTTCCCGCCGGTCCGGGTCACCAGGCTCGCCACCGCTTCGTTCCGCGGACGCACCCCGGTACCGGACGCCACCAGGCTCGCCACCGACGACGCGTCCAGGCCGGTGAGCTGAAGCCGCATGAAGTTCCGCCCACGGGCCAGTTCGGCAACGGTCGACAGGAGCTCGGCACTCCGGTCGTACGGCCGCATCGTGACCACGACGAGGGCGCGGGTGCCCGTCAGAAGCGGGGAGAGAAACCGCAGCAGCAGCAACGAATCCGGGTCCGCGGCGTGCAGGTCGTCCAGCACGACGAGCAGCCCCCGCTGCCCGGCCACGGCGCGGATCAGGTCCGCCACCGCCTCATACACCCGGAACCGCGCCATCGGCTCCACGTCGGCGTCGCCCGGCCCGGTCAGCGGCCCGGCGGCGAAACCGTCCAGCGGCAGCGCCGACGCGGCATCACCCGCCTGCGGCATCGCCCGTAGGCTCCGGATCACCTGGGTCCACAGCCAGAACGGAGGCGTCTGCCCCAGATCCGGACACCGCCCCCACACCACCGGAGTGCCGGACGTCGCGGCCTGAGCGCTGAGCGCAGCAGCGAGGCTGGTCTTGCCGATCCCCGCCTCGCCCACGACGGCTACCACTCGGCCGTCGCCGCCGGTCGCCGCGGCCAGCGCCTCGCCGAGCCGCGCCAGCTCCGTGTCACGCCCCGCGAGAGCCTGCGGCGCCTCGACCGTTGCCGCCCCGCCACCCACGAGTGCCGGCCCGGTCGCAGCAGCGGGTTTCCGCACGACCGTTGGCGGGTCGGGCACGACCGCCGCCGCTACGGCCACGGCATGTCCCAGGACCAGCCGGTGCGCCTCGCGTAGCTGCTCGCCCGGGTCGAGCCCGTACTCGTCGGCCAGCAGCCGCCGGCCCTCCTCGTAGACGGCGAGTGCGTCGGTCTGCCGCCCGGATCGGTAGAGGGCCAGCATGAGCCGGGCCCGGGCAGCCTCCCGCAGCGGATGGGCACCCACGAATCTGCGCAGCGCGGGCAGGACCGCCTCGTGCCGGTTGGCGGCAAGGCCGGCGGTGAGGCATCCCTCCTCCGCGTCGAGACGCAGCTCGGCCAGCCGCGCCGCCTCCGGGCGTACCGCGTCCAGATCTGCCGCGGCGGCCAACGGCTCGCCACGCCACAGCGCCAACCCGGCGCGGTAGCACTGCTCGGACCCTGCGGCGTCACCCGCCGCGAGCAGTGCCGCCGCACGATCCACCAGACGCTCGAACCGGACCGCGTCGACGGCGTCGGGCGCGGCTCGCAGCTCGTATCCCCTGGTGTGGCCGACGACGACCACCCCCTGCCCGCGAGGGGCACGGTCCGGCTCCAGGGCCCGGCGCAACCCGGCGACGTACGTGCGCAGCGTCATCTGACCGCTGACCGGCGGCCGGCCGTCCCACAACGCGTCGACCAGCCAGTCGGAGGCGACGAACCGGTTCAGCCGTAACAGCAGCAGGACCAGCAACGCTTGCTGCTTGGGTCCGCCGGCCGGCACCCGTTGTCCGTTCCGGACTACCTCGAGCTGGCCCAGGACATGAAACTGCACACCAACACCACAACGCCCGCGCACATCCCGGTCAAGACACCGGGTGTGCCGGATTAGTGTCACCGCGTCGGCGACCGTGCGGTCGCCGAGGACGCCTACCGGACGCTGCTGCCGTGCGAGGGCTCGTCGTGGGCGGGGTAACCGCCAACCTCACGCGGCTAGACGGCGGCGGCCAACAGCAGGGTCGGGAACGCGGCCACCCAATCCTGACGCAGCAGACGACAGAGCGCCCGGAATCCGGCCCATCGCCGGCGGTCCGCTGGCAGACTCGATCGGTGAGCGGCTTCGGGTGGCGGGGGCGCCTCGGGCCGGCCGTGCCGGTGGCCCCCGGCGCCCGGGTGGACCGGTTCGAGATCTTCTTCGACCTGGTCTTCGTCTTCTCGTTCTTCATCATCACCCGCGCCACCGCGGCGAACATCACCGTCAGCTCGCTGTTCCACGCCCTGCTGGTGCTCGCCGTGCTCTGGTGGTCATGGGTGGTGCACAGTGTGATCGCCACCCGCGTCCGCCTCGGCGAGGGCTTCGTCCCGGTACTCATGACGATCGGCATGGCAGCGCTGTTCACCTTCGCACTCTCGCTGCCACAGGCGTTCCACGACGTACGAGGCACCGCCGCCGGGCCGGTCGTCGCGGCGGTCAGCTACATCGTGGTCCGCGCGGTGCACCTGCTGCTCTACCTGCACGTCGTACGGAACAGCCCGAACCAGCGCCGGCAGTTGATACGGTTCGCCCCGGATCTGGTGGGCAGCACCCTGCTGCTGCTGGCCGCCGCGCTGATCCCGCCGGCCATGCACGGCGCCGCTGCGGCGCCACTCGTCCGGGACGGGCTGTGGGTCCTGGTCGTGCTGATCGAATACTCCATCGGCTTCCGCGCTGGCACCTGGGGCTGGGGCGTCGCCTCGGCCGAGCACTGGACTGAACGGTACGACCTGATCCTGATCATCGCCCTGGGCGAGTCGGTCATCTCGGTCGGCGTCGGAAGCAACCTGATCGGGCAGCCGCCCACCCCAGCGGCCGTGGCGGCGGCGGTGTGCGGCATCTTCTTCACCACCGCGCTCTGGTGGGCGCACTACGACATGATCGGACCGGCCGCCCGGATCGCCCTGCACACGGCACAGGACGGACCCCGGGTCGCCATGGCCCGAGACGCGTACTGGTACTGCTACCTGCCGATGATCGCCGGGATCATCCTCTTCGCGCTCGGCGCCGAGGAGGTCGTACGTCAGATCACCAACCCGCACATCCCCAACTGGGAGCCGACGCGCGGCCCTGGCGACTCCCTCCTCTTCGGCGGGGTGATCCTCTACCTCTGCGGCAACATGCTGTTCCAGGCGCGGACCTTGCACACGCTGAGCTGGACCCGAGTCGGCACAGTGGGGCTGCTCGCCGTCTGCATCCCGCTGGCCGGGCGGCTGCCGGCGCTGGGGGCCCTCGCGCTGCTGACCGTGATCTGCGTGGGCCTGGTGGCCGCCGAGGTGGTGATCTTCGACCAGGGCCGGCGGGCGCTGCGCCAACTGATCTTCGAGGAACGGACGGCCCACGAGGCGCACGAGGCCGCCTACCGGGCCCGCTGGCACGAGCCGAACGAACCGGACGAGGGCGAGTGAAGCTGGACCGAGTCAGGATGCCGGCGGCGGTTGCCGGGTCCTGATAGGCGGCGACGAGGACGCCGAGACTGCGAGTCGATGAAGGCCACGGATAGCGGGCCCTGGTCAGCCGATTTGGTGGTGGAGCGGTCACTGCGGACCGCTGCTGCCGCCCCGGGCCGCTCGGAGGCAGTTTCGAAACCTATGTGCGCCTACGGTGGACCGTGCGGTACTGCGTCGGCGAGATGCCGAACCATGCGCTGAACGCCTGGCGCAGGGTTTCGCCGGAGCGAAACCCGGTCGCCTTGGCGATCGACGAGACGGCCTGATCGGTGGTGACCAGGGCGGTGGCCGCTGCTTCCAGCCTCACTTGACGGACGAGCCGGGCCGGGGTCTGCCCAGCGTGGGTGACCAGCAGCCGGGTGAGGTGCCGTTCGCTCACACCGGCCACTGCGGCGAGCCGGGCGGTGGAGAGCTCCGTATCGGGATTGGCCGTGACGTGGTCGAGGACGCGCCGCACCACGGCGTGCTCGGGGCGTCGGGCACGGACGAACATGCTCATTTGCGCCTGGTTACCCGGTCGCTGCAGGTAGGTGACCATGCCCATGGCCACCCATCGGGCCAACTCGGCGCCGTGGTCGGCCTCCACGAACGCCAGGGTAAGGTCGAGTGCCGCGGTGACGCCGCCGGACGTCCACACGTGATCGTCTCGCACGAAAATCGGCGCAGGGTCGAATCGCACCGCCGGATACGCGGCGGCCAACTCGGCGGTATGGTGCCAGTGGGTGGTTGCCCGCCGGCCGTCCAGCAGCCCGGCCGCGGCGAGCACGCTCGCACCGGTGCACACCGACGCCACGCGGCTTGAGCTCCGGGCCAGCCTCTGGACCTGAGCAAGCAGGCTGCGGTCCGCGGCGGCCGCGGCGTGCCCCAGACCGCCGGAGACGATGAGGGTGTGCGTGCGGCTCACGTCCTGCAGCGCCACTTGGCTGGACAGCTCCAGCCCCGAGTCACAGCGGACCGCGCCCCCGGACAGCGTGGCAAACCGCACGGCGTACGTGGGCGTCGCGCCGAGCCGGTTGGCCATGGCGAGACAGCTGGTGACGCTCGCAACGTCCACCAGCTCGATGCCGTCATAGCCGACGACGACCACACGCCGCTCGTGCACGCTGCCATCGTAGAAGCGCACGAAGCGGTCCGGCAGGACATGTTTTCCAGAATCTCGGACATGATGGCCGCCGCACCTGTCCCCGCAGGGTGCGCGGCGAATACGGTTCCACCTCGTGGAGCTACATCGAACTCGCGCCCTGCCAGAGCTGGCCGGGCAATGGGCTCGACCGCTTCAACGCTTTCGCTGACGGATCGCCCGGCTTCGCGTGGCGTCTTTTCAACACCACCCACGCGTTCTATTGAAAGGGGCCACACCGAATGGGCAGGCTGGTAGTGACCGAATACATCTCCGTCGACGGCGTCGTGGAGGCACCCAGCGGCAGTGAGCATTTCGCACGCACGGGCTGGACCGATCACTTCTCCCGCGGCCAAGAGGGCGAACAGTTCAAGGTGGACGAGACCATGGCCGCAGACGCCCAGCTGCTCGGACGCGTCACATACGAGCTGTTCGCGGCATCCTGGCCGCAATACGAGGGCGAGTTCGCCGACAGATTCAACGGGATGCCGAAGTTCGTCGTCTCTGCCACGCTGAATGACCCGAAGTGGAAGAACACGACGGTTCTCAAAGGCGAACTGGTCGAAGAGGTCAACTGGCTCAAGGGACAGTATGACGGGGACATCCTCGTGCACGGCAGCCCGCAGCTCGCTCAGGCGCTCATCGAGCACGACCTGGTCGATGCCCTGCACCTTCTCGTGTATCCGATCATCGTCGGCGCGGGCAAGCGCCTGTTCGGCGGTACGAGCGAGACGAAGCGCCTGCGGCTCGCCTCGGAACGAACCTTCGGCGACGGCGTTCACCTTCTCGTCTACGAACGCGTCGGCTGAGGGTCGACCCGTAGGGAGCGTGCCTACATGCAGATCGCGATCCTGCTGTACCCCGGCACCACCGCCCTCGACGCGGTCGGTCCGTACGAGGTGCTCAGCCGCATGCCGGGCGCCGATGTCCG
>NZ_JBIDCT010000026.1:0-105336 GCF_043204735.1 Micromonospora sp. NPDC047740 | reverse complement strand
GGTCGACCGGCCCGTCGAACCGCAGCGCGTTCGGCAGGTTGTAGGTGGCACTGGGCCCCTCGAGCTGAGCCAGGAACCACAACCGGCGCTGCGCGTACGAAGCTGGATAAGTCATGACGGCGTTTTCCCCAGACGCTCGCTCATACCTGGAGCCAGGCTCACGTAGATCGGGTCCAGCCCCGACTCTAGAAAGAGCTGGCGCATCGCGGATCTCCGCGTCTTTCCACTCGTCGTCTTGCGTACGGCGCCCGGCCGGACGAACACCACGCTGGCTCGGCCGATCCCGAACTGCTGCGCCAGTCCGAGCCCGAGCCGCGCCGCCGCCTGGGCGAGGTTGTCGTGCTGGCGTCCGCGAATCTCCTGCACGGCCACCACCTGGTGGTCCTCGATCGCGAAGACCGCGGAGGAGCCGACGGGCAGATCTCCCGCCAGCTCCTGCAGCGCACATTCAAGGTCGTGGGGGTGCAGGTTGCGGCCGTTGTAGATGATCAGGTCCTTGATCCGCCCGGTGACGTAGAGCTCCGCGCCGTCGCGCACGCCGAGATCACCCGTACGCAGATAGGGCCCTCGCCCGTCGGTGGTCGTCGCGCCGAAGATCTCCTCAGTGACCTCGTCCTTGCGCCAGTAACCCCGGCTCACGCTGGCGCCGGTCACCCAGATCTCACCGACCCGGCCGTCCGCCAGCGGCATCCGGCTCTCCGGGTCCACGATCAGCACGTTGTCGTGCAGAATCGTCCCGCTGCTGATGAGGATCTTGCCGCCTGGTCCGGTCATCGGGGCCAATCGGCCGTGCGCCAGCTGGTCGGGATCGACTGTCGCCTTCCCGACCGGCTGACCGGCCGGCCTGCCGGTCACGATCAGGGTGGCCTCGGCCAGGCCATAGCAGGGCAGGAACGACTCCATGCGAAAGCCGGCGGGCGCGAACCGCTTGGCGAATCGCTCCAGCGTCCGGTCGTTGATCGGCTCGGCGCCGTTGAGCGCGGTCTCCCAGTGGCTGAGGTCCAGCTCCGCCGCCTGATCTTCGCTGGTCACCCGGGCGCACAGGTCGTATGCGAAGTTGGGGGCCGCGACGCACTGGATCCGGTGGCGGGCGATGAGCGCCAGCCACCTGGACGGTCGCTTCAGGAACTCCAGCGGGGGCAGCTGGAGGAGCCACCCGCCGGCGTACACCGGGTACAGCAGCTGCCCGATCAGGCCCATGTCGTGGATGTGCGGCAGCCAGCCGCACACCCTTATCGCCGGCTTCCGGCCCACGAACGAGTCGATGAGATCGAGGTTGCTCAGCAGGTTGCCCTGGCTGACCATGACACCCTTCGGGTCGCTGGTGGAGCCGGAGGTGTATTGCAGCAGGGCGAGGTCGTCCGGGGTCGGCAGCTCCAGCGGCACGTCGCCCGGCGACGGGTCCGCGGTGTCCGCCACGGTGATGCAGGGCAGCGCGCGGTAGCCGTTGCCCGTTGCCCACTCGCGGACGGTTTCCCGCGACTCCTCGACGGTGAGGATGAGCGCCGGCTCCGCGTCGGCGACCATCCCCGCCAGCCGTTGAATGCTCGTAGGCGACCGTTCCGGCAACGGTGCGGGCACCGCGATGAGGCGCGCGTACGAGCATGCGAAGAACGCGACGGCGAAGTCCAGGCCGCTGGGGAAGAGCAGTAGCGCCCGCGCGCCCGGCTCGAACCCCGCGGCGGCCAGCCGTGCCGCCAGCCGGCGCGATCTCTCGGCCAGCTGCCCGAAGGTGAGCCGGTCCGCTATTTTTTCCTCGTTGATATCCGGAATGAATGCGATGGCCTCGCGCTCCGGATGGCGCTCGGCCTTGTCGTTCAAGACGTGCGCCAACGTCATTCCAGGGCCGCCTACCATATTCGCCCCTCTGCGCATGCGATATGGAATAAGCGCTAATCTAGCAGGCGGCTTTAAAGGTCATCTTAAAGCGTGCTTAAGCGGGGCCGGTAATGGCGCTGGCGTGGTCTCCGGTTCAGGCCGTTTTATCAAGCTGGAGCAGTTCGAAGGTCGAGTCGATCGGAATCGGTTCACGCAGCAGAATCAGCTGGTGAAGTCGCTGCAACTGGGTGCCGGGATCGAGGCCGAGTTCATTGCGCAGGGCTCGGGCGAGTTCGCCGTACACGTCGAGGGCGTCGGCCGGCCGGCCCTGCCGCTGCAGGGCGATCATCAGGTAGGCACACAGATTTTCGTGAAACGGATGGCGCGAGGTCAGCGCGTACAGTTCGCTGATCACCTCGGTGTTCCGGCCCAGTTCCAGGTCCAGCAGGATCTTCCGTTCCCGCGCGGCCTGGCGCATCTCATTCAGCCGGCGTGCCTCCGCTTGCAGGTCCGGGGTGGTGCAGACGTCCGACAGGGCCGGCCCGCGCCAGAGCGCGAGCGCATCGGACAGGAGTTGCGAGGCCATCTTCGTCCGGCCGGTGTCCTGTGCGTTCCGGGCCTCTTGCCAGTATTGCTCGAAGAGTGCGAGATCCAGCACGTTCTCGTCCACCTCGAGCATGTAACCGGGTGGCTGGGTGACGATTCGCGCATAGCCCGGTGCCAGATCCGTGGTGTCGAGGACTTTCCGGATGTTCGAGACGTACACCTGGAGTGCCGTCTTCGCGGTCTTCGGCGGCGATTCGTTCCACAGCTCACGAATGAGGTGCTCGATCGGGATGGCGCGATTGTGGCCGCACAGCAGGTTCGCCAGCAGAATGCGAAGCTTCAGGGCGCGGGGGCTGCACGACTTCCCGTTCTTGGCGGTCAGGCTGAGCGAGCCGAGAATCCTCAGTTTGGGTATCTTCGCTTCCGTGGGTGAGGGATAAGTGAAACCGGCCGGGGTGTAGCGAGAAGACATTCAAAATCCTTGCTCTACAGGGGTGTGTCGAGCAAATCGCCGTGCAGCCTGCTGAGCAGGCGATCGTAGTTTTGGTCGAGGAAGAAGTGACCCCCCGGGAGTTCGTCAACGGAGATGCTGGTGGCGAGGTCTTTCCACGGTGCGATCGCGGTCCTGTCCACCAGCGTGTCGTCCCGGCCGTACAGGATGCTGACCGGGGTCTTCAGCCGCAGGCCGGAGCAGGTGTAGGAGTGGAACAGATGCAGATCCGAGCGCAGGATCTCCAGGGTCATCTCGAGCAGGGCAGGATTCGCGAAGACGTCCTCCGGGCTGCCCATCCGGCGCAGGAAGTCAATGGGGTCGTCCACCGAGGGTGGGCCCTTCTGCGGGGCGTTGCTGCCGGCGGCAACGATGCTGCGCAGGCCGTTCCCGCCGGCCGCCTCGACGCGCACGGCCGTTTCGTAGGCCATGACCGCGCCGAGGCAGAGGCCGAGAAAGGAATAGGGAATGCCTCGTGGTTCGACCGCCTCGAGGACCGACTGCGCCACATGGTCGGCCAGCGCGCTCATGCTTTGCACCGGTGGTTCGGCGAGCCGGGACATGCGTCCGGGTAATTCCACGGTCACGCATTCGGCATTCGCCGCGGCGACTTCGCGAAGTTTCGCGAAGGATCCACCGCCACCCCCGGCCGGTGGAAAACAGACGATAATCATGGCCGGCGGCTCGCCGCTGCGCGGCTGGGAGCGCACCCATTTCTGTGCGCTTGACCTACCGTTGCTTGACCGTTCACGCATCCAATGACACCTTCCTTCTGCCGGGCGTGGAAAACACAGCGCGTACACACTGAGGCGGTACAGATATCTGGCGGTTCATCACGTACACGGGAGGGCGAGCGGGTACCGGCGCCTGCGGGCGCCCGGTCGGGTCATCGGTGCGGTGACTGGTCGTCGGGATCAACTGCGGACGAGAGCCGGGCGGTTCGCCGGGTGGCCCGCCGTGCGTAGCGGAAGGTGGCTGTAGGGCACGACCTCCGGCGTGTCCGGCCGGTTGAGTCGACGGAGGAAGGCGAGGATGCCCGCGTTCCCGGTCGCCCACGACCAGGGCGCGTCCTGCCGGTTCGAGTTGACGAACAAGGGCGAGCCGTCCGGGCCGTGGCTGCGGGCGAGGAGTTGCGGGACGACCGCGTGGGCGGCCCGCTGGTGTTGGTCGTCGCCGGTGTGGCGGGCACAGTCAATGAGGAATCCGCCGACCCCGGTCAAGCCGCAGCACTGGCTCAGGCCGCCAAGGCGGGGGATCCAGGCGGTGCAGGCGTCAGCCGCTGACACGGCGGTCGTGGTGAACTCGGAGGCGTCGAAGAGTTCGGCGGCGTGCAGCAGGGTGCGACCGATGCCGGCGAGTCCCTGGCACCAGGACACAGACAGTGGGATCGCCCGGGGGTCGCGGGCCCGCCCGATCAGCACCTCGGCGCGGTTTCGTAGCTCTTGGGACCGTTCGTGGGCGGCCGCCCGTACGTCTGGGTCGGCGGTGCGGGCGGTGTAGGCGATGAGCAGGTCGATGACGCCGGCGCGGCCGTGGGAGTAGCTGGCTGACGGGTCGGTGTCGATCTCTTCGGGCAGCCCGGCGTCGAGGGCCACCGACAGGGTCATCTCGGTCTTGGCCAGCAGGTTGTCCACGCAGGCGCGGGCGGCGTCGAGGTGCGCCGGGTCGCCGAGGACATCGGCGAGGTACAGATGGCCGAGTCCGACGCCGGCGGTGCCCGTCATGATGTCGTCGTGCTCGTCGTCGACGTTGTACGGAACGGCGGGGATCGCGGGGAGCGCCACGTCGAAACCGGCCTGCCTGAGCTGTGCCAGGAACAGGTGGCTGCCGGTGGAGCCGAGGAACAGGCCGGGCGGCACGTCGATCCGTGTGTTGGCTCGGACGGTGTGCTCGGCCAGCTGGTGCAGCAGCTCCGGTACACCGGGCTGGTGGCGGTGGTGCAGCAGTTCCAGGCCGACTCCGGCGCTGCCGGTGTAGATGCTGCCGTCCACGTTGGCGAATGCGGACGCCGGCTGCCGCAGCTGTCGGTGCTCGACCTCCCACAGCAGCTGATCGAGCACCTGCTGTTCGAGGACGATGGGATCGGCGGTCGGCATGCTCTGGCGGCGGGGCGTTGCGCGGGTGCGGGCCGCCCAGTCTTCGTTGGCCAGCGTCCGCAGCGCCGCCGTGGCCTGTTCCGGCGTGCCCTGCAGCAGCTCGGCCACCAGGTCGGTGAAGGGCGCGTGTCTGGGACCGAGGATGCTGGTCAGCGACTGCAGTGCCCGCTGTGCGGGCACGTCGGCCTCCGTCTCGTCCACCACGGGGGACAGGCTGGTGGCTGCGAAGGCGAGGGTCATCCCCAGCGAGTAGTGGTCGTTCGACGGGGTGGCCGGGCCGTTGCGCATCTGGTCCCAGGAGGCGTAGCCGTGCGTGCCGCCGGGCACGTGCAGGCCGTCGAGGGCGGAGATGCCGAAGTCGACGAGGTGTGCCCGGTCGGCGCCGAGGACGACGTTGCGCGGGGTGATGTCGCGCATGACCACGCCGCGGGTGTGCAGCGCCAGCAGCGTACGGGCGAGTTGGGCCACCAGCTGGGTGAACCCCGGCGACACGGGTGTGCCGGCGCGGAGCATGGCGCCCTGGTTACCGACCCGGTACGCCAGATCCTGGTCGCCGACGTCGGTGGTGACCAGGAACTCGTCGTCGCCGTGGGCGAAGTGGTCGATGAAGGCGGGCACGCCGGGCACGCCCTCGCAGGCGGTGAGCACCCGTCGCTCGTTGCGGAGGCGGGAGCGGGCGTCGAGGCCGTTGCCCGAGTCGCCGACGTGCGCCCTGGCCTGCTTGACGATGACCACCCGGTCGGTGGTGGTGTCGCGGGCGCGGAAGACGCTGCCCTGCGCGGTGCGCTGCACCCCGTCCTCGGGCCGGTACCGCCCACCGAGCAGCTCTGGTGTTTCGTCGTCGCTCTCGGGCCGGAACGGATCGGTCACCCAGTCCGGCTGGCGGTAGTCCAGGTCGGCGACCGCGTCGAAGCTCTCCCCGTGCGGGCCGGGGATCTGGATCGACATGAGACCGCGCTGGCCCCGGAACCAGCGAGCAACGAACGGGCCGTAGCGGTAGTAGACCGGCGCGTCGCCGTCGATCCGGCGGTCGCTGAGCACCCGCGGTCCGGGATGCCCGCGCAGCAGGTCGACGAGCGCGAGGCCGAGGTCGCGTACGTGGTCCTGCTGGGGGTAGACGGTGATCGCCTTGCCCACCCCGGCGGGCGTCTCGATGCCGTAGTTCATCGCGGTGAGCACGCCGCTTGTGCTGGCGAGCTTGAAGCTGCACCCCACCTCGAGCAGGAACGGGACCGTCCGGGCCGCCGTGGCCGCGAAGTCTTCCGCCCGTGACGAGACGTGCAGCTTCCAGCCATGGTCCGGAAGCTGTACGTCGTCGCGGTCCACGTAGGTCCACTGCGGCCTGAGGCGCACCGTGTACCGGCCGCCGTACCGTTCATCGACGAGCCGTTTGACGAACGGTCCAGATTCCCAGTCGGACACGGACACCTACCTCCTCGGCAGCGGAGATCGTCAGGGATGGGTCAGACGGTGCGGCCGGTGGCGATGCAGCGGTCGCTGATCCGGTCGGTGCACGGACCGCAGGTGTACGGGCAGCGGTTGGCGGAGTGCAGCGACTGCTGCACGTCTTCGAAGTGGACCCGCGGTTCCACGGCCGCCGGTCCGCCGTTGCGTGGCGCGAGTTCGAGCAGGGCCGCCTGCAGTCTCTGGGTCATGTTCGCCTCCGTCGAGGTAGCTGAGCGCGACGGCGTGGTCGCCGGTCCGCCCTGGACTGGCGCGGACGCTAGCGTCGGCCGCTAACTAATCACTAAGAATCAGGGCGCGGCTGCGGGCGGTGATCGGTGCTGCGGAGCTCCGCTGACTGGTGCGGCGATCGAGCGACCCCGCAACCGCCCCGCGTCGGCGCTCACGACGTCCGCCAGGAACGGATCGATGTTCTACGCTCGACGCTCGCAGTGGTGCCGTCGCTCACTGGGGGCCGTCGCGACCCGGTCGGCGGAGCGTGAGGAGGCATGCCCATGACCGAAACCGCCATCCCGGGTGACCAGCGCACCGCCCCCCGTTCTGCCGCCCCGCTGCCCTCGGCGGAGCCGGTACTGCCCGAGCTGCGGGAGATGTGGTGGGAGACGGGCCTGCGGGCGCGGGCCGAGGCCGGACTGTTCGCCGTCTTCGCCGAGTTGCCCCGACTGGTCTGGGTGGCGTTGCGGGTCAGTTGGCGCGCTGACCGCATCCGCACTGGCGTGGTGGCCGCCACGACGGTCGGTGCCGGGGTGCTGGCCGCCTTCGGGCTGCTGGCCACCCAGCAGGTGCTGGTCGAGCTGTTCGCCGGGGGGCCGACCGCGGACAAGGTCGAATCGGCACTGCCCGCCCTCGCCGCGCTGGCGGGGGCGACGGCGCTGCGCGCCGGCATGGGTATCGCCAGCGGGTACGCACAGAACGGACTCACCCCGCGGGTGAGCCGGGAGGTCGAGCGCGGCCTGTTCGAGACGAGTACGGCCGTGCGGCTGGAGGCGTTCGACGCGGACGCCTTCGCCGACGACATGGAACGGGCCTCGCGGGGGACCGACTCGGCGATCTCGCTGGTGCAGGCGTCGATGAACTTCCTCGCCGGCCTGGCCGGTCTGGTCGCCGTCGCGGTCGCCGTGGTGGTCATCCACCCGCTGCTGTTGGTGGCGCTGCTGGTCGCCACGCTGCCGAGGGCGTGGGCCTCGCTGCGGGCGGGACACCTGCAGTATCGGACCTACACGGCGGGCTCGGTACGCCGACGCCGTATCTGGCTGCTGCACCGGCTCATGGCCGAGCGAGTGTCGGCCCCGGAGCTCCGCTCGTACGGGCTGCGCCGGTTCCTGCTCGATCAGTACGACCGGGTCATGGCGGTGGAGACCGGCATCCAACTCGCGCTCGCTCGTCGGGTCACCACCACCACCACGCTCGGGTCCATGATCGGCGGACTGGCGACCGGGGCGGTGTACGTGCTGCTCGGGCTGCTGCTTGTGGACGGGCAGATCCCACTGGCCGCTGCGGCGACCTGCGTGATCGCCCTGCAGGCCGCGCAACGCTCGTTGGCCGTCGCCACCACTCAGGTCGACAAGGTCTACACCGAGGGCCTGCACTTCGGCGACTACACGGGGTTCATGACCCGAGCCGCCGCCTACCTGCCCGATCAGTCGGGCGGGGAAGCGCTGGAGCCGCTGCGTGAGCTGACCGTCCATCAGGTCAGCCTGCGCTACCCCGACCGGGATACCGCTGCCGTGGACGGCGTGACGCTGACCATCGAGAGGGGTCAGACCGTGGCCTTCGTGGGGGAGAACGGCTCCGGCAAGAGCAGCCTCGCCGCGTTGATCGCCAACCTGCGGGCGCCCACCTCGGGTGTCATCCGTTGGAATGGCCGGCCGCTGGCCGACTGGAGCACCGACGGGTTGCGGGCCCGGATCGCCGTGGTCACTCAGGAGTACCACAAGTGGCCGTTCACTGCGGCGACCAACATCGCCATCGGGGACGTCCACAGCGAAGCGAGCCTGGACCGGATACAGGCCGCCGCCGCCCGGGCCGTCGCGCACGAGATGATCGAGAATCTTCCGTACGGGTACGAGACGTTGCTCGACCGCACCTTCGCCCACGGCCAGGACCTCTCCGGCGGGCAGTGGCAGCGCATCACCGCCGCCCGCGGCTTCCTCCGCGACGCCGACCTGCTGATCATGGACGAGCCGTCCTCCGCCCTCGATCCGCGGGCTGAGGACGCGCTGTTCCAGGCGATCCGGGACCGGCAGGGGCGGGCCACCACCATCCTCATCACCCACCGGCTGGCCAACGTCCGCCACGCCGACCGGATCTTCGTCCTACACGACGGCGCCCTGGCCGAGAGCGGCAACCACGACGAACTCATGGTCGCCGGTGGCCGGTATGCCGAGTTGTTCACCCTTCAAGCGGCGGGCTACCAGGGCAACGTTGCCGGGGCAGGATCGGCCGTCGGCCTCGCTGACTCTGCGGCATGCTGAGCCAGCAGAAAAAGTTGACATCCATCCTGCAATTCGGAGCACCGACATATGGAAGTATGCCGGTTTTGATGCCAAGTCGGGTTGCGGAACCGCTGGTAGGTTTTGCGAGTACTCACCGTGACTAGGCTGCGGTGCGACGCGAGGGCTGAAAGCGCCCGGGTGACAAACCCATACGAAGTGACCGCGATACCGAGGTGGCAGTTGACCTTGGAAGCTGATGAGGATCTCTACTTTCGCGCACTCGGCCCGCTGACCGTCGAGTGGCGCGGCCAACCGGTGGACCTGGGCGGGCCGCAGCGCACCCTGGTACTCGCCCTTCTCCTGTCCCACGCCAACCAGCCCGTCTCCATGGACGTCCTCGTCGACGAGCTGTGGCGGGACGCGCCGCCGCGGTCGTACCGGGTGCAGCTGCAGGGGCTTGTCTCCGACCTGCGGCGTCGGTTGGCGCCCGGCGGCAGCCGCGCCGCCGCCCCCATCGTTACCCGATCCTCCGCCTACCTGCTCGAGGTGGCTGCCGACCGGTACGACCTTGAGCAGTTCCAGGCCGGGGCAAGGGCGGCAGGCAAGGCACGGACCGCCGGTGACAACGCGACCGCGGTACGACTGCTGCGCACCGCGCTCGCGCTCTGGCGTGGACCGGCCTTCAGCGGCCTGACAGGCCGGGTGATCGAGCACAGCGCGGCCGCCATGGACGAGGCCCGGGTCGATGCCGCTGCAGAGTACGCCGATGCGCGAATCACCGACGGGCAACTCGACGGCCTGACCCCCGAACTGGTCCGGCTGATCGCTGAGCGCCCCCTGGACGAGCGCTTCTCCCGGCACCTGATGACGGTGCACAGCCGGCTGGGACGGCGCTCCGACGCACTGGCGGTCTATCGCGAGTTGCAGCGCCGGACCGTCGCGGAGCTGGGCATCGAACCGTCAACGCAGTCGCAAGAGCTGCACCGGCGGATTCTGACCGGGGATCCGCAGCCGCCCACCCCGCACAACGCCGGCCAGGCGCTGGAGAGCGCGTACCGGCACCTGCCACCCGACATCGCGGAATTCGTCGGCAGGCGACGCGAACTGGCGGCGCTGATGGGCGCGGCGACCAGCCCACCGGACACAGCCGTGCCCATCGTCACGGTCGAGGGCATGGCCGGTGTGGGCAAAACCCGCCTGGCGGTACATGCCGCCCACCGGCTCTCCGCGATTTACCCGGACGGGCAGTTCTATGTCGACCTGCACGGATTCACCGAGGATTCGGCGCCGGCCGACCCCGGTGAGGTGCTGGAGTCCCTGCTCCGGCTGCTGGGCGTCCCACCGTCCGGAATTCCCGAGAAGATCGAGGCCCGCGCGGCGGTGTTCCGGGACCGATTGTCCGAGCAGCGAGTGCTTCTCGTCGTGGACAACGCAGCCGAAGAGTCACAGGTTAACCCGTTACTGCCGGCCAACCCGGGCTGCCTGGTGATCGTGACGAGCCGACGCAGCCTCGCCGTGGACGGTGCTCACACCGTCCGGTTGGACGTGCTGCACCGGGAGGAATCGTTGGACCTGCTCACGATGATCGTCGGCCGCGACCGGGTGACCGCCGAGCCGTCCGCGGCCGACGCGCTGCTGGCGCGCTGCGGTCATCTGCCGTTGGCCGTCGCAGTCGCCGCGCGGCGGCTGCGAGCGCGACCGGCCTGGCCCATCAGCCATCTGCTGTCCCGGCTGACCGACGAGAACCGCAGGCTGGACGAACTGTCCGTCGGCGGGCGAGCGGTTCAGGGCGTCTTGGCCCTGTCGTATCGGGCGCTGGCTCCGGACCGCCGAAGGCTGTTCCGGCTGCTCGGCGTCCACCCCGGCAACGACGTGACCGCGGCGTCGATGGCGGCACTGGTCGGCTGCGAACCGGCGGCCGCGCAGCTCGCGCTCGAATCGTTGCTCGACGAACACCTCGTGCAGCAGGCGGAAGCGGACCGGTATCAGATGCACGACCTGCTGCGCGAATACGCCGCGCGGCGGTGCCTCACCGAGGACACCGAAGACAGCATCGCGGCCGCCAAAAGACGGCTGCTCGACTGGTACGTGGCGACGACCGACGCCGCGACCCGGCTGATCCGCAGGTTCCCGCTCCCACCGGTCGGGCAGCCTCCGGCACCGGAGGCTCCTCCGGTCGAGTTCGCCGACGAGCAGCACGCACTCACCTGGCTCGACGCGGAGTACGCGAACCTGATCGCCGCCGCCCGGACCGCTAGCAGCGGCCCCTGTCAGCGGCAAGTATTGCTGCTCGCCCATCTGCTGCAGCCCTACCAGATTCGGCGCGGCCACACCGATGACTCGATCGAGATCCTGCTGCGTGCCGAGACCGCAGCCCGCCAGCTCGACGACCCCGGCGCCGAAGCGCACACCCTGACCGAACTGGGCCAGGCATACAACACCGCAGGCCGGACAGATCCCGCGCTGACGCAACTCCGACAGGCACTGCCCCTGCATCACACGCTCGGACAGCCCGACGGCGAAGGGATCACCCGCAACAACCTCGCCCTGGTGTACCGCCGGCTCGGCCGACACCACGAGGCGATTGCTGAATACCACCGGGCCATCACGCTCTTCCGATCCACCGGCGACAGACAGTGGGAAGCCGCCGTACTGAGCAACCTCAGCATCGACCTGCACCTGCTCGGCCGGGACCGGGAGGCGCTCGACCAGGCCAAACGGGCCCTGGCGCTGCAGCGGAAGCTCGGCGGCCCCGGCGTGGCGAGCCTGGAGAACAACGTCGGCCTGCTCCATGCCCGGCTGGGCCGGCACCCCGAGGCGGTCCGGTACGCCCAACGGGCGCTCGCCTTGCAACATCGCACGGGGAGTCGCCCGGGCCAGGCAAACGCCCTGGCCAACCTTGCCTTCAGCTACGCCCGACTGGGCCGGCACAAGGCAGCCATCCGGGCTGGTCTGGCCGCGCTCGATCTCGCCCGCGGACTCAGCCCCGACATCCAGTCGAACGTGCTGAACACCCTCGGCGAGGCGTACTTTCTCGCTGGCGACCACGAGACGGCCCTGCGCCACCACCGGGCAGCCCTGGCCATCGCTGACCGGATCGACGAGGCAGATGAGCAGGCCCGGGGCCGAGCCGGAATCGAGAAGGCCACCATCCTCGCCGCCGGGTGACCACGACCTCGCAGACAAGCCGAAAATCGAAGTGGTCAGGGTTCGCTGCTCCCGGCCTGGATGGTGCCGGCTGTCCTCCTGGGGCCCGCTGGCACCAATCACGGGGCCATACCGCATCGACGCATGGCTTTGTATGCCGTCGTGGTGACGCCGGCATGATCGGGTAAGGCACGGAGCCCGGCGGAATAAGCCACCCGCCGTTGGCCGCGACCGCCGCTCGATCCGCTCATACCTCCGCCACACTGCGGGGCTGAAGTCGGGGGCAGCGACGGCGAAGCTGTGGGCGGCCAGCTCGGCGGCGCGATTGATGACGTCGGCGTCGGTCGAGTGATCGGCGACGACTACGCAGGGGCGGGTACGGTGGTGCATTGGGCAGACCTCCGGCCTCCGTCAAGACCCTGGGATCGGCGTTGCAGCGCTGCCCGGATCGCTCCTTCTCGGGGCACGGGCCCTGTGCGGCACTGACACGTGATCCGCGTCTGGCGCATCGCATTTGGTGGAAAATGGCTAAATTCGTCGACGCGAGCCCATCGGAGAAGGGCATGGGCGTAGTTGTGCAGGGCTTCGCGCAGCGGAGCTGCCGGTGCGCTGCCGGACGGAGCGAACCGAGCCGCCGGTGGCCGGGCAGATCGACCGATCGTGCGCTCCGCACTGCGCCAGGCCGAGCAAGCGCTGGCCGCCCGGTTCGTGGACCGGTTGCCCGTTGACGTCGACAGCCGGCTGCAGGCCTTGGTCGGGCCGAGGTGCCGGGCGACGACGCCGGGGATTGCGTGTATCGCGGACGTATCCAAAAGTGCATACGCCACTGCAACGGCCCTCCGTTTCTAATGGGTGCATGAATCAGAGTGCATCCGTGTCAGCGCCGCCGCGCCGTACGGGCAGGATCGTGCTCGTCAGCCTGGCGATCCTCGGCCTGGCGGGCGCGGCGTTCGTCGTGCGGCGGCCGCTCATGATGTCCGCTCCGAGGTGCATGGCCGGGCGGTGGCACGGCTGCTTCGATACGTTCAACGGGGTTCTGCTCATGACGCTGGTCGGCCTGCCGTTGGCCGCTCTGTTGGCGTGGGCTCTGGCGCTCAGTCGGCGTGCTGCCGGCGTCCCGTCGGCGTGGCGGATGTCGCTGGCCGAGGTGGGCATGGTCTACGGGACGGTGCCGCTGGTGTGGCTGACCATGATGCCGGGCCCGGGCGCCGGCATCGTCCCGGGCCGGGTGAGCCTGGTCCCGCTGCGGGACCTGGTCACGATGGGGCCGATCGGGATCGGCGGCAACCTGCTGATCTTCGCGGCGCTGGGGTTCTTCGCCCCGATACGGTTCGCGGCGCTGGCGTCCGTGCCGCGGATCCTGGCGCTCGGGGCAGGCTGCTCGGCCCTGGTCGAGACCGCGCAGTACGTCCTGCGGTTGGACCGGGTTTCCTCCGTGGATGACGTACTGGTCAACGCCGCCGGCGCGGTGCTGGCGGCGCTGGCGTCACGCCACTGGTGGCGCACTACGGCGGAGGTGGCATCGGACCAGCCGCGCCCCGCACCGGCGTCGGCCGAATGAGTCGCGTGCCCGGTGCTGACAAATAGGGTAGCTAGGACCCTTGTCGCCAGATTCTCGGCGTTTGTGTCATTTGAGCAGGCGTAATGTTGTGTTGTCCGCTCCACATTTTGCAGACATGGGTTTTGACCAGCCACTTTGGCTGGCGCGGCCGTCGCCACGGCGGCCGGACATCGGCGCAGCGGGTGGCGGGCGGCCGGCCAAGGTCGGGCCGCGGGTCCCTGCGTGAGTTTGGCCCGAGGTTGGGCCACAGGCTGACCAACTTGATTGGGAATCGTCGGTGATCCTAAATTGGCCGTGTGGATCATGGTGCTTCGTCTTTGGGCTGGTTCGGGGGAGATTCCGGTGACATGGGCCGGTCGTGATCACGAGTTCTCCTGGATCGATGTCGCGGCGATGAGCCGGTGACCGGAAAGCTGCCGCTGGCTGAGGGCGAGACTTCCCGTACCGCTTGCGCCCGCGCCGTACTCCGATCAGGGGTGGACGAGGGGACCGGTGAGGTCCTGTCGCAGGCGGTGCTTGCGCAACGTGTCGGCTGGTGTGCCGATCTGGTGGCGGGGATGGTCTCCGCGTTGTTGGCGCAGCGTTGGAACGCGGGCGATGTGGAGGTGCTCGCCTCCGGTGTGGACGCCGGCGGCCGGAAGCTTCCGTCGAACGCGTGGATGGCGCTGCGGCGCTTGGGCTGGACGGCCGCCACGCCGGTGGGTGTGAGGGTCAATGACCGGATCGTGCGCATGGCCCAGGAGCAGGCCGGGCGTGCCCTGCGCTCGGTGAAGTGGCGTGCCGACCTGACCGCCGCAGTACTGGCGACGTGGCCGGGCGATCCGCGTCAGCGCAGCGTGCAGGAGTGGGAGCAGGTACGCGAGGCGGTTCCGGGCGGGCCCGAGGTGCCTACCGGCACTCAATAGGCGGTGTGAGTGAAGGCGCACAGACGATGGCCGTCGTGCCTGAAGCGGATCCTGCGTTGCGGCGTCGGCCTCAGGAGGCCGACGCCGCAACGGACATCAGAACGGCCACTGGTCGCGGGATCCGGCCTCGATGAGCGGGATCATCGCGAACGCGGCGTCGGACAGACCGCCGAACGTGTGCCGGTTCCCAACCGTCGGCGTGTGCCCGACCCGGTATCCGGCCAGGTTCCACGTGTACACCGGAACCCGTGCGGGCACCGCCGCCGCCACGTCCGCCGAGCCGTGCCAGTGCGCCTGCTCGTCGGTGAGGATGACCACCCGATCGTGCTGGTCGTAGTGCGCCCGAACGGCCTTCTCGGTCTCGGTCCCGCCGCCATAGAAGTAGCCGCCGTCCTTGAACCGGCGCACCGCCGCCAGCACCGACTCACCTGCCACGGCCGGGAACACCTTGGTGGCATTGGAGAACGACACCACCGTCGCGTCCTGCGCCCGCGCGGCCAGCGCGAGGCCGAACACAGTGGCCGCGTCCCAGCAGCGCAGCGTGCCGTCCTTACTGAACGCGCTGTTCATCGACCCTGACGTGTCGATCAAAATCAGAGTCCGCGCGTCCAGAGCGGGCACGTTCACCAGCGCATGCTGCAACGCCTTCTCCAACGGGTACGCCCACCGCAAGCTCGGTGCCGCGTTGTACGCCGACAGGAAACGCATCGGCAGTACGCGCGAGCGCGCGACCTCGCCCGGGGCGGACAACTTCGCCGCCACCGTCTCGGCGACAGCGTCGCTGACACCGGCTTGGTCGAAGTTGCGCAGGTTGCGCAGCAACGCCAGGTAGCCCATGGTCGGGATGATCGCCTCCCACGCCGCAGCGTCCATGGTGGTCTGCCGCCAGCCGGCGAGGGCCTCCCACGTCATACCGGCCGTGCCGAGAACCGCCGGGTCGGTGACCGCCCGGCGCTGCTCGACCGGCAACGCCATCAGCTGCGCCCGGGCCGCCAGCACCGTCAGCGACGCCGGTAGTGGGTTGTCGCGCTTGTGGCGCCGGTCCAGTGCGTGCCGGAACAGGTCACCCTGCCGCTCGTCCTTCGCCGTCGGGTGGGTCAGGTCGATGACATCACCGAACCGCACCGCACTGCTCTCGGAGTCGTACTTGAGCAGACTGCGCTCGTGATACAGCCGCACGACGGCATCCGCGATGCCCCGCTTGACCGGCTTCGGCAGTGCCCGGCCATACCGCCCCAGCCAGTACGCCAGCGCCTCACCCGGCTCGTCAGCACGCTGCAACGCAGCGTCCACGATCGCCCGCGAACCCGGAACGCCCGCCGCGACCTGCGCACGGGCACCCTCCAAGGCCGCCACGACCGTCGCCGAACGCAGCATCGCGCCAGTACGCAGCCACGGCACGAACCGGGCAAACCAGTCGGGGTCGGCGACCGCGACGGCGGCGATCAACTCGCGGAACCGAGCATCCCGATCAGCGGCACCCTCGTAAAAAGTGTCCTCGCCGACCATGTTCGACACGGCCAGCAGGAAAAGCTCGGCACGCGGATCGCGGGTGAAACCCGGCGCACCCTCGGCGGTCACGATCGCGTCGGCCTCGAAATCGGCCTCGTGCCGGTTCTGGCGCAGCTTGAAGTTGAACTTGGCCATCACGTCCCCCCACGCCGGTCGAAGACGGGGAGACGCCACCACACCGTATACCCGAGATCAGAAGTCGGCGACGGACTATGTCCGCTGCTCTGTCCGATTGAGCTATCAGCCCGAAGACCTCGGGGGACTCGAACCCCCAACCTGCGGATCCCTGAAGTAACCGTTGCCTGCGCACCGGGTATGCGGTGTGGTCGCGCCTCCCGAGATCAGAAGCCGGTGACGGACGGGCTCTTCACCGGGGTCGTGGACCCCTCCAAGATGTAACCGTCACCTTCGCACCGGGAAGTGCGTGCACGACGCTAGCTGCGGCAACCGTGGCCGGGCAACAGAGTTTGCCATCCCGTGATCATGGCGAAGACGACTATCACGCCGCACACCCGAGATCAGGGTCGGACACGGCGTCAGCGGGTTCGAACCGCAGGGCTTCGAAGGCCCCTTGCCGAGAAGTAGCCGTGTCCATCGCACCGGGTATGCCGCGTGAACGCGCCTCCCGAGACCAAAGCGGCGACGGCGACTGGCCCTTGCGGGCCAAGGTGACCTTGGCCACTGGTCGACACCGCCAAAGGCGGCGGCGGGATTCGAACCCGCGTCTCCCCGTTATAAGCGGAAGTAGCCGTTGCCTGCGCACCGGGAGGTGCCGAACGCACGGTAAGGGACCTCACGCACATCAGCAAGCCCAAATCCCTACGGACACGGTTCGAGGCAAGCTGATCGGCCACGCCTTGCCGATCACCCACTCCCCGCCGGCAGGGGCGGTCGGCCCGCAGAAGTACACGAAGCTGGCCTCGGACATCAAGGAGGCGTTCAACCGTTCTTCAACGAGTCGCTCGGCTACTACACGGCCAACGGCAACGCCGGCACCACCGGTGCCACCCAGGCGGCGCAGGCGCTCGCCCTCGACGCCGGACTGGTGCCCGAGGACAAGCGTCAAGGTGTGCTGGACTACCTGGTGCAGAACACCTACGCGTTCCAGCCCAACGGCGGCGGGCCGCACTTCAGCGGCGGCACCATCGGGCTCGCTCCGACCGTCCGGGCCCTCTTGGACGGTAACCGCGACGACGTGCTCTGGGACGTCCTCCAGGAGGACACCCAGCCCAGCTACGGGTACTTCATGCAGTCCACGACGGCGAACCCGGGCGGCATGACGACAGTGGGCGAGCGCTGGACCCGCGGCGACTCCAAGAACCACATGATCCTCGCCCAGATCGAGGAGTGGTTCCAGTCCGGCATCGCGGGCATCCGCGCCGCCGGCGGCTCGATCGCGTACGACAAGCTGGTCTTCCAGCCCAAGGTGGTCGGCGACCTGACGTTCGCCGAGGGCAGCTACAAGACCCCCAAGGGCATGGCACACAGCTCCTGGAAGAAGTCCGCGAGCGAGTTCTCCCTTACGGTCACCGTACCGACCAACACCACCGCCGAGGTTTGGGTACCCACTGGCGACGGCCAGAAGGTCAGTACGCCACGGAGGGCGACCTACCAGCGGGCCGAAGACGGGTACACCGTCTTCTCCGTCCCGGCCGGCCAGTTCACCTTCAACGCCGCCTGAAAGACGAGTGACGAGGTCCTGGGCCCGTGCCCAGGACCTCATCACTCCTCGGTTACGTAGCAACACCCAACACCGCGATGTTCCTACGGCTCGCCACGCGGATGGCACGCCATACCCCGTCTACCGGCAAATCCACAAACCTGACGGAGCAGCCTGAAACGAGCACACAGGGGGTGGGCCACCGAAAGGAGGCCGACCAACGGTCAGGCCCTCCCCAAGGACCGTGCGGGCCTCCGAGCCTCGTGCTGAAGGAACAGACCGAGGGCGATGCAAGGCCCGCCCGACCATGTCATGGTCGGCGCCGTGGCGCGCCTGGTTCACTGCCTCGCTCAGGACTGAGCCGGCGTGATCCAAGATCGGGCATCCGGAGCTGCTCCGGCGTGCTGATCGATCAATGGCGGTCACGGTCCGTGGCTGGCCACTGGGTCGAGCCCGCACCCTGAACTACCAAGATCAGTGCGTCAGTGTGTGAGGGATGCGGCGCGTTGGGAAGCTTCGATAATTCGTTGCTCGCTTGTTGGAGGCGGCCGTCCGGCACGCACTCCGCGCGGCGGGTGCGGGGTCCGGCCCGTAGCAGCGGGTGAAGGGGATAAATGGCTTGCACAGGCGCTGGGCTGAGAGTTTGACTGCTCGCCATGCCTTTCCCCTCACCGATCTTCGTTGCGGGTACGGGTCGTTCGGGAACGTCACGGATCGCCGACATCATCGGCGAACATCCGCTGATCCATCGGATTTCCATGGAGACCCGGTTTCTCATCGACCCGGGTGGCCTGCGGGACCTGGCCGACGCGCTCACCGATCGATACGACCCCACCGTCGGTGAGGACGCCCTGCACCGGCTGAGCGACTTCCTCACCGTACGAGTGCCCGGCCGGCGCGACGATCGCGGCAAAACCGTTCCCGAGCTGGTCGGCGAGCGGCGCTACCGGGACGCGGTGCAACAGCTGTGGCCGCAGTTGATCGCGTACACATACGACGAACCTGCGCCCGCGGAGGGCTTCGGGAACGGCGACCGGCCTGCCGGGCCGTTCGAGCCGCTGAGCCGCCGGCGGGTACTTCCCAGGTATTTCAGCGACCGGGGCGAACTGCTCGGAATCTTGCGGGGCCTGATCGACACCATGTTCGGCGGGGCAGCCGCCGACGCGGGCAAGCCGACCTGGTGCGAGAAGACACCGTTCAACCTGCTGTGCATGGAGTTCCTCTGGGAACTGGTCCCCGAAGCGACCATCGTGCACATCAAGCGTCACCCGGTCTCCGTGCTCGCATCCCACCTGGCCCAACCATGGGCACCGCCCACCGTCGACGGCGCGCTCGCCTACCTCAAGCCGGTCTACCACCGATGGCTCACCTGGAAGAACACGGTCGACCTGACGGGCAGGCGATACATTGAGGTGAAAGCAGAAGATCTCGCAGCCGACTGGCCCGGGCAGCGCCGCGCCCTGTTCGAACGGCTCGACGTCGACGACTTCGCCACCCCTTCAACGTTTCAGTCGCACAAGCTGACGAACCGTAACGACCAATTCGACGACGAAACCCGCGAGCTCATCGAAG
Organism: Micromonospora sp. NPDC047740; assembly: GCF_043204735.1. Classification (NCBI taxonomy): domain Bacteria; kingdom Bacillati; phylum Actinomycetota; class Actinomycetes; order Micromonosporales; family Micromonosporaceae; genus Micromonospora; species Micromonospora sp. NPDC047740. The sequence goes on along the minus strand of NZ_JBIDCT010000026.1, from coordinate 86,130 downwards.
AGGCACTCGGCAAGGTCATCCCGGCCATGGGATATGAGTGACGGATCTGGCTCTCCACCTTGACGACGCCGCGTCGCGCCCCTCGAACGCCCGGTAAACGCTGCTTCAGCCGAACCGCATCGCAGACCACTCGTTCCTAACTTTCCGGCCGTCTTTTGACCCGCGCTTATGGGCGGGTGCACGCTTCTGCCGCGAGCGCGCGCTACGTAGCGTGATGACTGCCGCCTTACCTCGCACTCTCGTGCCGAGAACAGTGATGTTCGGAACGCCGTAAGATATGGCCAGTGGGGTGGGAGGCACTCGGGCGATGGGGTGACGACGTCGCTCGCATTGAACCGCTCGCTGGCGGAGTCGCCAACGACGTGTGGAGCGTGCGCGTCAACGGGCACCTCGCGGTCGGTCGTCTCGGCACGAGGAGCGACGCTGATCTTGCGTGGGAGACGGAGCTTCTCCTGCACCTCGACCGTGAAGGTCTGACCGTGCCGGTCCCGATCCCGACTACGGACGGCCGGCTGTTCGCGGACGGTCTGGTGGTGATGACCTACCTGGATGGCGGACCGCCCGAGACGCAGGCCGACTGGCGTCGCGTGGCCGGCACGCTCCGCGAACTGCATCGGCTGACGCTGGGCTGGCCGCAGCGCCCAGGCTGGCGATCGTCGACCGACCTTCTGCACGCCGAGACCGGGACGAAGATCGACCTCGGCGCGATGCCCCCTGAGAGCGTTACTCGATGTCGAGCGGCGTGGGCGCGGCTCACCGGACGTCAGACATGCGTCGTTCACGGCAACCCCAACAACCCTGGCAATGTCCGCATGACCGCGAGTCAGGTCGCGCTGATCGACTGGGACGAGTCGCACGTTGACGTCCCCGACCTCGACCTCGTGTTGCCCGGCAACGCCGCCGGGCTCGACGACGGCGCGCTCGACATCGCCGGGCAAGCGTCGGCCGCATGGGAAGCCGCCGTCTGCTGGGACGACGAGTACGCGGTCAGGCGGCTCGCCGAAGTTCGAGCGGTCTGAGAACCCGTTCGAGGAGTGGGGTTATTGGCGCCGAGTGCGCACATCTGCCGCAGTCCATGGTGCTGACCGATCAAGAGCGGTCACGGTCCGTAGCTGGCCTCTGAGTCGATCGGGCATCCTGAACGCCGAGTGTGTGTGGCCGCGCGGCAGGGTCTGACGATGTTCAGCTCGCGTACGAGACGGGTCTGGTCCGGCCGGGGGAGCGGGCCCCCGGCCGCTGACGTCCGCCGACCGTCGCACCGTCGGCGATCTGTCAGGCTTTCGGGCCGTCGTTGTCGTGGTCCTCGTCATCCGGGTCCATGGGAGCCGTGGTCGGCCTCGCCCCGGTTCGTTTGCTGGCAGGTTACAGCCAGCTTTCGCGCTGTCGCTGCAGTCCGTCGAGGATCAGGTCGAGTCCGATGTCGAACTCCTCGGTGTACGCGTAACCAGGTTTCAGGGCGCGGTCGAGGATCATCTCGGTGAGGTGCGGGTACTCGTCGCGGGGCAGCTGTTTCAGGATCGAGCCCGCCACGTCCTCGAGGTCGACAGATGATTTGAAGGGCAGGCTGAGCTCCTGGAGCGTGCACCCGTAGATGTAGCTGTCCAGCACGGAGAACGCGTGTGCCGCACCAGCGATCGAGAAGCCTCCTGACCGTAGACAGCCGATGACCGCGTTGTGGTGGCGCAGCGTCGCGTGGCCCGGGTTTGTCCGCGAGTCCATCAGGCTTATCGCCCACGGGTGGCGGATCAGTGTGCCGCGCATCGAGACTGCCCGCCGTCGCATCGCGGTTCGCCAGTCGACGTCCGACGGGAGCTCGATCTCGCCGAAGACGAGGTCGATCATGCCGTCGAGGATCATGTCCTTGTTGCGGAAGTGGTGGTAGAGCGACATGGCCTCGACGCCGAGCCGCTCGGCGAGCCTGCGCATGCTCGGCGCACCGGTGCCGGCCTCGTCCGCCAGCGCGACCGCTTCGCGAAGCACCATCTCCTTGCTGAGTGGGGGGCGGCGAGGCGTGTCGGCTGGCTCCGTGGCCACGAGGTCCTCCTGTCTAAGCGGATTGAACGGCTTGACAACCTTACACCGCAAGGTTGTACCTTACGGCGTAAGGATAGCGGCGGTGGCGAGCTGAGGAGAGGGTCGTGGAATCGGTCGGTTTGGACGGGGTCAGGAAGCCGGGCACCGGCAAGAGGGTGTGCATTGTCGGCGCGTCCGGGAAGCTCGGGCGCTACATGTTGCAGCACGCGTTGGACCGCGGGTACGAGATCGTGGGCGTGTGCCGGGAGCAGAGCGTAAACAAGCTCGCTGAGTTCGAGGGACGGATCAGGGTGATCCCCGGAGCGACCGACGACCATACGGTCATCGCACGGGCGGTGAACGGATGTGACGCCGTACTCACGGTGCTGGTGCCGTGGGGGGTGAACCAGTATGCCTCCGGTACGGCCCAGGCTGTGCTCGACCACGGCCCTCCAGGCGCCCGTTTGATCTTCTCCTGCGGCTGGCACATCACCCGCGACGGGAAGGACGTGTACACCCGGAAGTTCAAGATGTACGCGGCCGTGTTCGGGCGGCTGGCGAAGCTTGCCCGTGTCGTGGACGTGGACGACCAGGTGGAGGCGTGCCGCAGAATCTTCGCCAGTGACACCAGTTGGACGGTCGTGCGTGGCAGCGACCTGGAGGAGGGCGAGAGCCAGGGCCTGCCGGTGTGGAGCCGGCACGTGGGTGACCCTGTCCTCGCGAGCAACCTGACCCGTCGCGTGGACTACGCCCGTTTCATGGTCGAGGCGGTGGAGAACGACGGCCTCGTCCACGAGGCCCCGGCCATCGTCGGCCGGCTGACCCCATCGGCCCTCGCCCACGCCGACGGCCCGGCGTGAGCGTCCGGCTCGCGTCCGCCCTGCAGTCACGGATGGGCCTCGCCGAAGCGAGGTGAAGGCGGTCCACGCGGCTGAACCAAGGCAGCGCCCCTCGGCGCGCCTGATACCAGGACCACGGTGGCGATGAAGCGTGCACCCCGCCGATGGTGGGCAGGTGCTGACGCGTCGTTCGGTGAGAGGTCAGCCCGCCGCCCTGACCCGGAGGACCGGGCTGTCCGTCGCGGACGCCCGGTCCCCGGAAGGCTCCCCGCTATTCCAGGGGAGCAGGCCCAGCGCTCGAAGTGTTGCCTGTCCTCGAACGCCATCGGGATGACCTTTTCCTGTTGTCAGGGCGCTCCGGCGCCTCGTCGGCGGCGAGGAGTCGTCCCCGGGACTACTTCGAGAACGCCGCGGCGTACGTTTCGTAGCGGTCCTGGTCGTGGATCGTGAGCTGTGCCAGAGCAAACACGGGCATCGCGGCATGTTGCCAGCCGGTGATCGTGCCCTCCGTGGCGCTGTTTGTTGTCGGTGACGGTGCCGGCTGAACTGCTACTGCGCCATTGAGCTGATCGGCCGTCAGGCAGGTGTCGCGCCCAGCCGTACCGCCGCGGCGTACACGTCGACGAGACCGGTTCCCTTGTCGACTGCGGTGGTGTAAGGCCCGACGGCCTGGTACGCCGCGCCGTCCGTGAACTTGTACGCCGTGGCCTTGAGCGCGTCCTCGACCTGGGCCGGGGTCGCGTCCGGTGCGACCTGGAACAGCTGGGTGACGATGCCCACGACATGCGGGGTTGCCATCGAGGTACCGCTGATCGTGTTGAACGTGCCGAGATCCAGGAGCCCGGGGCCGTTGCGCGGGTCCAGACCGGTCGAGCAGATCACCAGGTACGGCCGGCAGGCCGAGGTGATGTTCGATCCGGGTGCCGAGACGTCCGGGTAGGTCTCCGGGTGCCCCGCCGCCCCGCGGCTGGAGAACGTCGACACGCTACCGTCGCGGGTGCCGGTGCCGTGGTCGTCGTAGGAGGCGACCATGATGATTCCCGGAGTGGGGTCCTGCCCCGGAGGGTTGGTGGCACTGTTGTCCGGGCCGTCGTTGCCGGCCGCCCAGACGGTGACGACACCCTCGGCGGCCAACGCCCGTTGCAACTTGGTGGTCGCCGAGTTCGGATCGAACGCCCCACCGCCACCGGGGCCGTACGAGTTGTTGCTCACCTTGATCGGCGGGCAGCCCGCGCACGGATTCAGGTGATGCTCGAGCACCCAGTTCAGCGCGCTGTCCGCACCGAAGATGCTCAGCCCCGCGCCGACCGACAGGCTGATCAGCGTGGCGTCAGGGGCAGCGCCGTGCAGCCGGGTGCCGTCGGTGAGCGTCGTGTTCCGCCCGGCGACGATCCCCGCGACGTGCGTGCCGTGCCCGCCGGCCGACAGCGTGTCGGTGTCGTTGGCCGCGGTCAGGTCGAGGAAGCACGAGTCGTTGGGCAGCGGGAGCGGCAGACCCAGATCGGTGAGCGGGCCGCAGATGTTCTTCAGATTGAGCTTCACTGCGCTGGAACCGTCCGCGTTGCGGAAGAACGGGTGCGTGCCGTCCACGCCCGTGTCGATGATCGCCGCCGACACGCCACGGCCGCCGACCGGCCGTCCCTGTCCGTCGCGCAGCTCAGCGCGCGCCTGCTCGCCTCGGGTGGCGACGTTCGAGGTCGACAGGTATGGCCGCAGCGGCTGGTCACCTTCGACGTACGTGACACCGGCATGACCGCGAACGGCCGCGATCTGCTCGGCGGTGCCGCGCGCAACCGCGACGCCGATCTTGTTCCAGGTGGTGATGAGTGTGAGGCCGGTGTCGGCGGCCGCCTGCCGGGCCGCGCCGATGCTCGTACCGTGCACAAACACCGGAATCGTGCCGGAGGCTGTCGTCAGCGTCCGCGCCAGGGAACTGGATATCGGGGCGAGCGGGTTGCTCGCCTGCGCCGGCGCGACCGGCGCGACGAGCGCGGCGGCAAGGACGCCGGCGAGCAGGACGGGGGTGGTTCGAGGCATGAGGGGCCTCCTCTGGGAGCCTATGTGACGCCTATCTATGGCCTACATCGGCGATCACCAAACTTATGCAACACGGGTACGTCCTAAGGGCGCGAATGCGTACGGAGCCACCGGCTCGCACTTCACCGTTGTCGACACCGAGATCGACGGCGAGGTCCTCGTCCGCACCGACTACCTCGGGCTGGCCGCCACATACCTCGAGCTCATGCGCTCCGACTGCCACCTGCCGATCCCGGCCTGGCAGCCGGGCCAGCGCATCGGAGTCATGGCCATCGGCACTGTCCTACGGTCGGCCAGCCCGGATCTGCGGGAGGGCGACCTGGTCCAGTCGATGAGCGGCTGGAGTACGCATTCCGCCGGGCCGGCCGCCTCGTATGTCAAGCTGGACCACGACGCCTATCCGGATCCGAGTTACCACCTCGGCCAGGGACCGACCGCGTACTACGGCATGGCAGACGTGGCCAAGGTCGGCCGTGGCGATGTCGTGTTCGTGTCCGGCGCGGCCGGCGGCGTCGGCTCACTGGCCGCCCAGATCGCCCGCAATCTGGGCGCCTCGAAGGTCATCGGCAGCGCGGGCAGCCAAGCCAAGGCGGATTAGTCCACGAGCTCGGTATCGACGCCGCATTCGACTACCACCAGGACCCGGTCGCAGCACTGAAGGAACTGGCACCCGAGGGAATCACGGTCTTCTTCGACACCGTCGGGGGCACGCTCTACAAGGCCGCGCTCGAGGCCGCCTCGCCGGGAGCGCGGTTCGCGTTGTGCGGATCGCTGTCCACCCAACTGAGTGCGGCAGCCCAGCGATTCCCCGAACCCGACCAGACTGCCGCCGCAGCCAAGGGGATCGAGCTGCTGCCATTCTCCTGCTACCACACGCCCGACCAGATCGCCGCATGGCACACCCACTTCAGGGCCTGGCTCGACCGGGACAGCTTCGTCTTCCCGCAGACGATCGTCCAGGCCGGCATCGACGCCGTACCCGACGCCTTCCTGTCGCTGTTGCGAGGCGACTACCGCGGCAACGTCTCGGTGCGGCTGGCATGACGCCGCTGTCGCATCGCGCCCTCAACCGGGCACTGCTGCAGCGCCAATTCCTCCTGGAACGCACCGACCAGGCGCCGCTTAGCGTGATCCGGCGTCTGGTCGCCCTGCAGGCACAGGAACCGAACTGGCCCTACCTCGGGCTGCGGAGCCGGATCCGCGGGTTCACCCACACCGACCTGACCACCCTGCTGGCCGACGGGCAGGTCGTACGCTCCAGCCTCCTGCGCAGCACCCAGCACATCGCCGCAGCCGGCGATTTCCGTCGGCTGCGGCCACTCCTGCAACCCGTCCTCGACCGCACCGCCAACTCGCCGTACTTCCGGCGCAACCGTAACCGACTGCCCACCGAGACGCTGGTGGCCGACGGACGTGCGCTGCTGGCCGACGGACCGCTCGCCCGTAAAGAACTCGCTCGACGCGTCGCCGCCCGCCACCCGGGCCGCGACGGCCGGATCCTCGCCGGCGAATTCGAACTACGCACCCCGCTCATCCACGATCCCACCACCGCATCCTGGGGCAGCTGGGGCAACCGATCTTCCATCACCGTCACCGCCCTTGCGGCCGACACCATCGAACCCACGGCGATCCACGAACTGATCCGCCGCTACCTCGCCGCCTTCGGACCCGCCACGGTGGCCGACGTCCAGGCATGGAGCGGGCTAACCCGGCTCAACCAAGTCGTCGCGAACATGGGCGTCGAACTACGCCACTACACCGGGCCCGACGGCCAGACCCTGCTCGACCTGCCCGACACGCACCTACCTGACCCGCACATCCCAGCGCCCGTGCGACTGCTACCCGCGTACGACAACGCCCTGCTGGGCCACGCCGACCGCACCCGCATCATCAGCGACGAAGACCGCAAGCAGATCATGCCCGGCCGGGCCCTGGTACACCCCACCATCCTCATCGACGGCTTCGCCCGTGGAACCTGGTCGTTCACCGGAGACGACATACGACTCGTCCCATTTCGGCCTCTCACGGCCTCCGAACAGCAAGCCGTCAACGACGAAGCGAACCAGATGCTGCCCTTCCTCAAGCACCGACGAGCGTCATCGCCCGCGCCGCAGCGTAATCCCTGGCGACTGGGAGGGGTTCGGGCTGGTCGCGGTCGTGCCATTTTGGGTGTGCCCCAGAATTCGAGCCTCCCTCTAGTGAGGGAGATGAATCCCCTCGGGATGGGAGGCGTCACGGCGCCTTGGCGACGATCTTGGTGATGTGAGAGTTCACGGCAGCCCTCGTTGGGCGTACGGCACGTTCGCGTGGCTGATCCTCTTCGTCGTGTCCCACGTGGTAGCGATGTTCCTCCCCGGTGACGATCCGACCGGCGACGGACCTTGGGGCCGAAGGGCGTACGTGATCTTCAACATGGCTCTCATCCTCATGTCGGCCGTCGGGGCGGCTGTTGTTGTAGCCACCGTCCGGCCATGGGGACGACGTGTCCCTCGGGGGGTGCTCCTCACGCCGCTGTGGTTTGGCAGCGCGCTACTCGTCGTGCGAGGGGTTCCCGGGATGGTCGAAAACCTGCTGATGGCAACCGGCATCCGCCGAGGCGGCTTTGTGGGGGCGGAAGACATCTCCACGGCTGAGCTCTGGGCCGGCCTTGGGATCAACACCTATTTCTTCGTTGGCGCAGTGCTGCTCGTCGTGACCACGGTCTCCTACTTCCGCCGATCACGGGGAGACAGCCACGGCTGATTGCCACACCTCCCACAGCCAGGTCATCCGCAACTGCCGCAGTCCGTGTGTGCTGACCAATCAAGAGCGGTCACGGTCGATAGCTGGCCACTGAGTCGAGCGGGCATCCTGAACTGTCGAGAAGAGTGCATCCCACCTCGAGGCGTTGCCACCGTTCCGGTACCCCTGGGCGTCACTCTCCAGCGTTCAGGGACGGACGGGCCGACTGTGCGGAGCGGTATGCGCGTGCGACCGTGGACGAGGTGGCGGCCAGCTGCGGACGGGTCGGCAACCAGACGGTCTGAATGCCGAGTTGCTCGTTCATCGCGGCGAGCTGGTACTCGTGGCGAAGGTCCGCGGCTGTACGTAGGCCGCGGACGATGACCGTGGCGCCGCGGCGCAGGCAGTAGGCGGTGGTCAGGCCGGTCCAGGTGTCCACCTCGACGTTGCCCCAGGCTGCCGGGATGGCGTCGCGCACGCGTGCGGCCCTGACAGTGGCCTCGGCGGTTGGTTGCTTGTCGGCGTTCACGGCCAGCAACACGATGACCTGGTCGAACATCACCCGGGCGCGGGCCACGAGGTCGCGGTGCCCCGGGGTGAACGGATCGAACGTACCGGGATAGATCGCCAGCGAGCCGTGTGCCGGCACCACTGCAGGAGTTGACGTAGCCGTCACCGCGTCTCCAACCACATGGCCACGATCATGCCAGCAGTGCAGGTGCCGACCCGACTTTGGGCCTTGCCGTCACCGCCGACCACCGCAGACATCCTGATCTGCCGCGAGACGTGCGCCGGCAGGGCGCCGTGTGCTCGCCGCTGGCGACTGGCGTGCGGGCAGGATTGGCTACGAGTCTTGGACGAGGAAGCACCCGTGCCGGCCGTCGGTGGAGATGAACGCGAACGCCACCGGTGCGGCACCGAGGTTGAGGTGGAACGGCTTCCAGTTCGTCTCGAGGCGCAGCAGGGGCCGCCACGGCCCGCTCTTGGGCCAGTCGTGCTCGTTGAGCAGCAGTGCCGTCCCGCCGATCTTGTCCTGGTCCAGTGCCTGGAAGTAGTGGTCCCGTTCGTGTGGTGGCAGCGCCGTATAGGCGTCGTACGGTAGGTGCTCGGAGTCCTCGCCGCGGATCAGTTCGACGGTGTACTCCGCTGGCGATCCATCGTCGTGGTAGAGGGTTGGGCCGTTGGTCAGTGGGCTGGTCGGCCCGTCGAAGACGCCGCCGGGCTGGATGATGACGGCGTTCTCGCCGCCGTCGGGGAAGATGACGTCCGGGTCGAAGTCCTCCACCTCGCTGCCGTGGTCGCCATGGGTGAGGAACACGTAGGCCAGCCGCCCAGGGCCGGCTCCGGCGAGCTCGGGCTCCAATGCGATCTGGCAGACAAACCGCATCGGGGTGTCCCAGCCCTGGCTGACCGGCCACTGCGGTCCGGCAAGCCAGACGGGCTGACCGCCGAACTTGGTGACCGGCTCGGTCACCGGCGCCTCGGCCCGGTGATAGTTCGCGATCCGCCATACGGCAGCCATGGCGGCGACCGTAGCAGACGGCCAGTGCGACGAGCCCTATACCGGCTGGTGTAGCCCGTCCAAGACGGTGCGTTGGGCGGGGGTCAGGCGAAGCCCCTCGGCGGCGAGGTTCTCCTCGAGATGCCTCACTCGGGCGGTACCAGGAATCGGAAGCATCACCGGCGAATGGCTGAGGAGCCAGGCGAGCGCGATCTGGGTGGAGGTGGCACCGAGCTCGGACGCCACCGCGGCGATTGCCGCCGTCGTTCCTGATGCACCTGCCGCGACAGGCCGCCACGGCATAAACGCGATGCCGGCCCACTCGCAGGCCTTGAGGACGGCCTCATGCTCGCGGTCGAGCACGTTGTATCGGTTCTGCACGCTCGCCACATCAATGATCTGACGTGCCTGGTCGAGCTCGGTGACGGTGACCTCTGACAATCCGATCCGACCAATCTTGCCTTCAGTCCTCAGGTCCTTCAGGGTGCCGAGCTGCTCAGCGAGTGGCGTCTCCGGGTCGATGCGGTGCAGCTGAAGCAGCTCGATCCGTTCGACGCGCAGTCGGCGCAACGCCTGCTCGACTTGCGCGCGTAGGACATCTGGCCGCCCGTCCAGTTTCCACTCGCTCGCAGGACCTGATCGTGCGACGCCGACCTTGGTTGTGATGAGCAGCCCATCCGGATAGGGGTACAGGGCCTCGGCGAGGAGTTCCTCATTAGCTCCACCGCCATACAGGTAGGCAGTGTCGATCAGCGTGACGCCCAGCTCGACGGCACGCCGGACCACCGCTATTGACGACTCGCGAGCAGCACCTGCCTCGGTCGGCAGATGCATGGCACCGAACCCCAGCCGCCGCACCTGCAGGGCTCCGTCGATGCGGAAACTCGTCGATGTCACGCTTCTCCCCCGTGGAGAGGCAACGCTATCAGCGCGCTCACGGCCATGGTTGTCCGCAGCAAGGGGCGCATCCGACGGGGCCGCACTGATCTGCCGCCGACAAGGCGCGGCGTCCCTCGGCGCGCACATCACCCAGCCGTACCTACCGTCGGGTCGCTCGCTGCGTAGCGGCGTTACCCGCGCGCCTATCCTTGCCGCGTTCGGCGGGGGCGGCGGTTGGGAAGGGCAGCGGGCAGTATCGGCGCATGTCGTCCGAGCTGCTGCGAATACGAGATCTGGTGCCGGATTTTCAGGCGTACGCCGATGACTGCGGGACGTTGGACCGTACGCGTTGGCCGGGGCTTTGGCGGTCTCGCTACCTTGACCGTCACCCGCGGATCTTCAGAGAGCTGGACCGGGAGGGGGAGTGGTCACGTCCTGACGACCTCGCCGCCATTCTGGGCCGGCTGCACGAGGACACCACTGACCTCATGGCCCGCTCCGCAGCGGTGCGCGCGCTCCTGCCGATCGGGGTCGCGGCGGTCGCGGAACTTCTTGGTTGGACGGGGGAGGGCGGCCCGGTTGACTGCATCGTGCTGGTGGGGTTGCAGCGGGCCAATGGCTGGGCCGACGCCCTCGACGGTCGGTACGCCTTGTTCCTCGCGGTAGAGCAGCTGGGCGTGGCCGACGACGACCGCCTGCTCGTTCTTCACGAGGTGGCGCATGTGGTGCACGACCGGCTCGCCGGGATTCGCGATTGGCCGCCGCACGGGCTGGCGAGCTGTCTGCTCACCGAGGGGCTGGCCACTCAGGTCTCGGTGGAGACGGCACCCGGGCGCGCGGACGAGGAGTATCTCTGGTTCGGCCGTCCGGGTTATCGGGCATGGCTTGACGAGTGCCGGTGGCGGTGGTCGGAGATCTTGGAGCGGATCGGGAATGACCTCGACGGGATCGACCCCGCGCGGCATGCGCCATACTTCCTCATGCGGGACTCGCCGCTGGCCGGCGACCTGCCCAAGCGCTGCGGCTACCTGGTCGGACTCGAGGTGGTCCGCCGGCTGCGGAAGGATCATCCGCTGCCCGAGATCGCCCGATGGAACCTGGACCGCGTTGGCACAGAGGTACGGCAAGCCCTGGAACAACTCGCCGCGCACTGAGCGCTCGTCCTGGTCGCGCTCGGCCACCTCGAAACCCGCGCCGCAGATCGCGCACGTGGTGTGTGGCCGGCCGACGGGTGGCGACGCGCGGAGGTGCCGATGAGCGGGTGTCGGCTGGTCGAACGCTATCCGACCGTTGCGGTTAAGCCCTCGTCTCCGCGGCCGTCTGCGATGAGCGCTTCGATTCTCGCCGCTACCTCTGGTAGTCCGCCATCGCCGAGACGTCGGCCGGACCGCAGTTCGATGAGGTGGCGGACGACCGTAAGGTGCTCGGTGAGGTCTGCGGGGCCTGGGGGGTAGGCGGCCTGTTGCATTTCCCAGACGGCGGCGGACATTCCAGTGACCACGTGGCCGAGCTGGGTACCCGCCGTGTGGGAGAACTCCACCACGTCGATGCCGGCCTCATGCGCTGCATCAAGGGCACGTAGCAGACCGAGTTGGGCGTCGTACCACACCCCGAAGAGAGCAAGGTCCCAGACCGCAGCTGCCTCCGGCGTTTCTCCGACAAAGCGGGGCCTGCTCAGCAGGCCGAGGGAGGTCTTGTGTTGCTCGAACGCGTGCCGAGAGCCGCTATACAAGATCGTTGCGGCATCGGTGCCGATCATCTCGGGCGAGGCCTGAATCCCCGCGTCGATGTAGTGCGCGCCCAGGGTGGCGACCCGTTGGGCGGCCAGCCGCGCTTCGTTGGCGGTACCCGTGTACATTCCGACAATCGTCTGCCCGGACAGGTCCATGTCGAGCTGGGTGAGGCACTGCTCTACCGCTGCGTAGTCCTTGAGGGTCAGGAAGACGAGGGTGCTGGATGACACCGCCTCCCGGACGGACCGCGCTGGTAGCGCTCCCGCGGCCACCAGATCGGTTGCACGACTTTCGGTACGGTTCCACACCGTAACGTCGTACCCGCCTCCCAGCAGTCGATGTACAAGCGCACTACCGATGGCCCCCGTGCCAATCACCGCGACCCTAGGTGCTGACTTCTTGTCATCGCACATGGCGCGATCCTCAAACATCAACCTTGCTTGAGGTCAAGCCGACGGCTCCATCACGACGCACTGAGGTCTTCTCGGCAACGTGACGGTTGCGGTGTGTGACGGGGTGCGGGTGCCGCTCGTGGCCTAAGTCTGCGGTGCCAGGGTGCGTAGGACGTCGAACTCGTTGCCCTCGGGGTCTGCCATGACCACCCAGTTTCGGTCTGAGCCCTGGCCCACATCCGTCCTGGTGGCGCCGAGGCCGAGTAACCTGGTCACCTCGTCCTCGGTGCTGCCGTCGATTGGGCTGACGTCGAGGTGAAGCCGGTTCTTCACCGTCTTGCCCTCAGGTACCTGGACGAACAGCAGGGTGGGCGGCATCTGACGGGCCCGAACATCCTCGACGGTCGGCACCCACGAGCCGATCTCGACCTTGCCCTCGCTCCGGTCGATCACCTTGAAGTCCAGGACCTCGCACCAGAAGGCCGCGAGTCTCTCCGGATCGTGGCAGTCAACGGTCAACTCGGTGAACCTACTTGTCATGACTCTCCCAGATAGTGCGGACGGGGCTCAGAGTATTGGCCAGGCCGCCCGTCCGACAGGTCTGCGAAGATCACGTTCCGGAGCCCAGGGGCTTCACGCGTCGACCAATATCACCTGCACCGCAACACTCGCCGTCGGCCGGGAGACCGCCGAGACTCTCGCCCAACTCTTGCGCGAGCACCGCGAACGGCTCGGCACCCGCAGGGGGACCCGCGCTCCGGGCGTCTTCAAGCAGGGTGTCCTGGTGCTGCGGTGGTTCGTCGACGGGATCCGGCTGGCCCAACTCGCCTGGGACAACGGGTGCCCACCGCGTACCGCTACTTGCACGACGGGCTGACCGTGCTCGCCGACCACGCCCCGGATCTGTCTACCGCGCTGGAACGAGCGGTGGCCGCCGGCTACACCCATGCCGGCAACCTGAACTGCCGATGACAGTGCGGTGCCGACCGTCAGAAGCTGAACGACCTGATGCGGGTATTGGGCCGATCTGATGGCCGTTACCCGGGCGGTCGTCCGCGCGCTCGGCGTCGCGAAATGTGTAGTCGCGACCTGGCGTTCGAGGCTCGGACGAAGCGAGAGGCCCGTCGCTGGCGCGATAGGTTGCGGAATGCGTCGGCAGGGCACCCCGGGTTCGGCCGCCGCTGGGCGGGCTTTCGATCGGGATCCCGGCTACCCCAACTGGTCGCGGCGGCGCGTCAGGTAGGCGGTCTCGGCGGTGTTGCCGGCCAGGTCGATGGCTTTGTCGTAGGCCGCGCGTGACTCCTGGCTGCGGCCCAGCCGGCGCAGCAGGTCGGCGCGGGTGGCGTGGTAGGCGTGGTAGTCGGCCAGCTTGTGCTCAAGCCGGTCGACGGCCGCCAGTGCCACCTGCGGGCCGTCGAGCTCGGCGACTGCGATGGCCCGGTTGAGGGTGATGATCGGGGAGGGGTCGAGGCGGACGAGCTGGTCGTAGAGGGCGAGGACCTGCGACCAGTCGGTGTCGCGCATGTCGCGGGCGGAGGTGTGTACGGCGTTGATCGCGGCGAGGATCTGGTAGCTGCCCGGAGCGACCCCGGCGGCGGCAGCGGCGAGGCGCTCGCGGACCAGCCGGTGGCCCTCGGCGATCAGCGCCTTGTCCCAGGCCCCGCGGTCCTGCTCGTCGAGGGCGACCAGCTCGCCGCTGGCCGAGATCCGGGCGGGGCGGCGGGCCTCGATGAGGAGCATCAGCGCCAGCAGCCCGGCCACCTCGCCGTCGTCCGGCAGGAGGACACGGATCAGGCGGGTGAGCCGGATCGCCTCGGCGGTCAGGTCGTGACGTAGGGGATCGGTGTCGGGGCCGCTGGCCAGGTAGCCCTCGTTGAACACGAGGTAGAGGACGGCGAGCACGCCGGAGACCCGGGCTGGGAGATCCTCGGCGGACGGCACACGATAGGGGATGCGAGCCGCTTTGATCTTGGCCTTCGCGCGGGTGATCCGCTGCCCCATGGCACTCTCGGCCACCAGGAAGGCGCGGGCGATCTCGGGCACGGTCAGACCGCCGACCATGCGCAGCGTCAACGCCACGCGGGCTTCCATCGCCAGCGCCGGGTGACAGCAGGTGAAGATCAGCCGGAGCCGGTCGTCGTCGATGGCGCCGAGAGGCTCGGGCGGGTCGTCGTTGTACACCAATTGAGCCTCCTTCTGCTTGTCGTCGCGCTTGTTCTCGCGCCGGATCCGGTCGATGGCCTTGCGGTTGGCGGTGGTGGTCAGCCAGGCGCCGGGATTGGGGGGTATGCCGTCGGCCGGCCATCGCTCGACGGCGGTAGCGAACGCCTCGGCGGCCGATTCCTCGGCGATGTCGAGGTCACCGAAGCGCTTGGTCAGGGCGGCGACCACCCGGGCCCACTCCTCGTGGTGGGCCCGGCTGATCGCCTCGCGGACGTCGATCACGCGGACAGGAACGGCCGCACCTCGATCTTCCGGTTGCAGGCATTCGACCCCTCAGCGGCGAGCTTGAGCGCCATGTCCAGGTCGGGTGCCTCGATGATCCAGAAGCCGGCGAGGTACTCCTTGGACTCCAGGAAGGGCCCGTCGGTGAACAGCGCCTGCCCGTCGCGGTTGTCGATGACGGTGGCCGTGTTGGGCGAGGCGAGGCCGCCGGCGAAGACCCAGTGCCCCTCGGCCTGGAGCCGGTCGTTGAACGCGTCGATGGCAGCGTCCTCCTTCGGGGTGGCCGGGCCGGTGCCGTCGTCGATCACGGAAATCAGGTACTGCATCTGAAGATCATCTCCTGTGGTGTGAAGGCAGTGTGGTGTACCGGTCAGGGACTTCAAGCCGTGGCGTACGACGGGCGCCCGGCAGGCCGGTAGACCTGGATCGTTACGCCCTTTGAGTCGACGCGTGACTCGACCAGGTCGAGCGCAAGATCCGGGCCGGCGTCCGGGAACAACCGCGCGCCTTGGCCGAGAACCACGGGTACGACAATCAGAGTCATCTCGTCGACCAGATTGTTCTCCAGCAGCCACCGGATCAGGGTGCCACTGCCGTGCACCTGCAGCTCACCTCCCGGCTTGGCCTTCAGGTCTGCGATGGCGGTCGCCAGGTCGTCGGACAGGACGGTGGTGCCCGACCACGCCGGATCGGCGAGTGTGCTCGATGCCACGTACTTGGGCCGGGTGTTCAGCGCCCGCATGACGGGCTCCCAGCCAGGGACATCCTGTTCCGTCCCGGACCCCCACGAGCTGGCGAACAGCTCGTAGGTCCGCCGGCCGAGCAGGAACGCGTCGGCGCGCTGGTAGGTCTGGTTGATGAACGCGTGGGTCTCGTTGTCGCCCTTGCCCAGGGCCCATCCGCCGCGCTCGAATCCGTTCCTGCGGTCCTCATCCGACGCGCCGCCGTTTCCCTGCATCACTCCATCGATGGTGACCTGGGTCATGGTCGTCAGCTTCATGATCGCGGTTCCTTACCTTGGCGCCGCCCCTCGTGGGCGGCCTCACCCCTGCTACGAACACCACCGCCCCGATCCGACACCGCCTCCCGGGTTTCTAAAAGAACTTTTCCGGGACGCCGGTCGTCAGCGATCCCGGCAGACGCTGCCACACGCGGTGCTGGTGGTCGACCACTTCCACGTCGTGCAACTGGCCAACCGGGCCGTTACCGAGGTCCGCGACCGAACCACCCTCACCCAACGAGGACGTCGCGGCCGAGGCACCGATCCCGAATGGCGACTCCGCAACCGGCTGACCCGCTCCGCCGCCTCGCCACCACGATCTGCCCAGGGACGTTGGTCAACCTGGTGATGGGCGGTTTGCCGCATGTTGCGGTGTGGGGCCGGTGGTGATTGTAGTGATGCAGCCAGGCGGGCGGGGCGTTGGTTTGGGGCCGATAGGGGCGGGTCTTCTTCGGGGTGATGCCGAGTTCGGTGCGCTCGGCGCTGTGTTGTCAGTCCCCCGGAAGGACGTACCACCAGCCGTCGCCGAGGTTCTTTCCGCCGGTAACCCGGGCGGGCTCGCCGAAGAGGTCGACGACCAGGTCCGGTCGGGGCCGGGCGTCGAGGTAGACGTATCCGCCAGCGTCGTCGGGGATACCGAGCCACTGGGGCAGAAACACCACCGGCTTGCCGTCCTGACGGCCGACGACCGCTGCCCGGCCGTTGGTGGCCAGGTCCCGAAGGTGCAGCGGCAGGAGTTGGCCGTAGTACTCGCCGGAGGTTCCGAGCCGCCCCTCCCGGACACCGTCGGCCACCGCGTTGAACGCCCACCGGTGCGACGCCCAGTACGACCTGGGATGGAACAGCCCCCAGTTGGTGAACCAAGCGCAGATCACGACGAGCAGCACCGCGGTGGCGAGCGCCGCCGGAGCGCCAGCGGGCGCGCGGCACGTAAGTCGCACCGTCAACGCGAGGGCGGTCAGCCATACCAAGAGCTCGAACGGGGGAATGACGAACAGTAGCAGTGAGGCGTTCGGCAGGTTTACCAGTTCGGCCAACGCCACCCCGAGCCAGGCCGCCAGTACGCCGATCCAGCCGTATCGCCGTACCGGTTGCTCCGCTGTGGCTGTGACCGTCCCCGCGTCTGACACGACGACATCATGCCCGACGATGTAGCGCTCACAGGCGAGCCCAAAAGGGCATCCGCACGCGATGCCGACGCCCTCATGATCCGATCCCACTGGAGCGCTCGGACCAGGGCTTCCTGCTCGGCTACGTCTACGGCAGCTCCGACAATTCTTTGTTCCCGGCTCCAGCGTCCCTGATCAGCTTAGCGATCCTGAGTCGGATTGAGTTTCCGGGATCGTGTTCCACCGTGGTGGGGTTGCGTGGGCGTGGAGGTGGAATCCTGCGCCCAGTGCGGCTCCTCGTGGCGCCTGCCGGCGGCGACGGTTCGTCGGCGCGGCGGTGGCCGGCGGTGGTGGGTGTGCTGATCGTGTTCACGCTCTGGTGTCGGTGGGCTGCGCGGGGCAGCTTCCGGTCCGTTGGTGCGTGTCCCGGGGGGCGTGGGGCCTGTTGCAAGGACCTCGAGCGGTTTCGCCCCGCCCGACGCGGAGCCCCTTTCTGAAGGTGATCTGTTGGAAGACCACGTCATACTTGGGCTCCGCGCCGGGCCTTGGTTCAGGACGACTGCGGTCTTGGCAAGCCGATCACTGTGCCTTCGCGGCGGGAGTCGGCGCCGCCGTACTGCTTGCCGGTCTTCGGATCGACTACTACTGCCTGCACCGAACCGATGTCGGCGCCGGTGCTGACCGTGTAGCCGAGTGTGCGCAGACCGTCAACGGTGTCCTGAGGGAATCCGTTCTCGAGCGAGACCGAACTTGCCGCGCTGGTCACCGACACGCGAGGCGCATCGATTGCTTCCTGGATCGTCATCTTGTGGTCGATGAGATTGAGCGCGACGTTGAACACCGAGTTGATGATCGTGGAGCCCCCGGGCGAGCCGAAGGCAACCAGCGGCTTGCCGTCGGGCGTGAGGATCAGGGTCGGCGTCATGCTGCTGCGTGGGCGCTTGCCCGGCTGCACGTCGTTGAACCCGGGCCCACCAGTGTAGGGGTTGACTGTCGGTGTCAGGTTGAAGTCGGTCAGCTCGTTGTTGAGCAGGAATCCGAAGTTGCGGAACGAGGCACCGGTGTCCCGGTAGCCGGCGAACACGCCGATGCCGTGCCCCGACTCGATCGTATTGGTGTAGGACACCAGGTTGCCCCACTTGTCGATCACTGAGAAGTGCGTGGTCGTCTCGCCGGGCCCGGTGACCGGTTCGGCCGTCGGGATCAACGTGCCGGCTTCTACGTCCGGGTTCTCGAACGGACGCGGGTCTCCCGGCGACGGGTTCGGCGTGATCCGCGCGCCCGGCACGATCGCGGCCCCGCGGAGCGCGACGTAGTTCGGGTGCAGCAGCCCCCGGTTCGGCTCCGGCACGAAGTCGCTGTCGCCCATCCATACCGACCGGTCGGCGAACGCGAGCCGCATCGCATCGGCCATCACGTTCACGGTCTTCGTGGAGCCGAAGCCGAAGCCCTGGCTTTCATCCCCGATCGGAAGGCGCTCGAGCATCTTCAGCATCTGGGTCACGGTCAAGCCGCCTGACGACGGTGACGACATCGCCCGGATCTTGTAGCCGCGATACGTGCTCTCCACGGGTGTGCGCAGCGTCGCCTGGTAGTTCTCCAGGTCGGCGAAGGTCATGCTGCCGCCCTTGCCGTTGGGCGCTTGCGGCCGGTTGAACTTCTGGCCCTCGACGATGCCCTTGGCGATGTCGCAGCCCTTCTCCGGCATGTACAGGTAGAAGCAGTCGCCGCCGTTGGTGGCGATCAGGCGGAAGGTTTCGGCAAGGGGCTTGTTCTGCACCAGCGAGCCGACCGCCGGGGGTGCGCCGCCTGGGCAGAAGTACGCTTCGGTCTCCGGCGAGTTTCGCGCGCGGCTGCTGCAGCTGGCTTCCGAATAGCGCGGGGTGGCGGCGAAGCCGCCGTCGGCGAGCTTGATGGCCGGCTGCAGGGTGCGAGCGAGCGACAGGTTGCCGTAGCGCTCCAGCGCCATTTCGGTGCCGCGCACCATTCCCGGCACGCCGACGGCCACGCCCTGCAGCGAAGGGTTCGGCACGCCCACGAACATGTCGGGTGTCGCACCGGCCGGCGCGCGCTCGCGGGAGTCGATGGCGACCGTCTCGCCGGTCTCCGCCTGGTGGATCATCATGAAGCCGCCGCCGCCGATGCCGGCCGATTGCGGCTCCACCACGTTCAGCGCGTAGGCGATCGCCACCGCGGCGTCCACCGCGTTGCCACCGTCTTCGAGGATCTGCGCGCCGGCTTCGGCGGCGTAGGGGTTGGCCACCGCCACGACGCCCTGACGGAACGCCTTACCCGACCACGGCGGCGGGTTGCCCTGCGCCTGCGACGGCAGGGACACGGTGGATTGGATGCCTAGCGATCGATCCATGCTGCCCGTATCGGCGATTGCCATCGAGCCGGGGCTTGTGCCCACCAGCAGACCTGCCAGCAGGACGCAGCCGAGGGCTCTTCGAGAGTGAGTCATGTCCTTCCCTTCATTGATGAACGTTTGGTTCGGTGTCACTGGCCGGCCTGCTGT
Source organism: Micromonospora sp. NPDC047740 (assembly GCF_043204735.1). NCBI lineage: Bacteria > Bacillati > Actinomycetota > Actinomycetes > Micromonosporales > Micromonosporaceae > Micromonospora > Micromonospora sp. NPDC047740. The sequence goes on along the minus strand of NZ_JBIDCT010000026.1, from coordinate 66,943 downwards.
TCAGCGCTGCGGATCACCGGCTCTGCGTATTCGACACCGGGCCGCGCCTGCTCGGTGGAGAGGCTTCCGGCCCGCTCGAACGCCGTCAACTGGTTGATGAACGCACGAAGCTGATTCGGTCCCGCATCACGTTGTCTCGGATAACTGCGCGCTCGCGGCATCGAGCTTCGCGTTCAGCGATTGCGCGTTCGCCGCGGCGACTGGCAGTTCACCGACGAGCCCCGCCAGCACCGCAACACCTTCCGACAGCGCCAGGTGCACGGGAGTCACTCGGACGGCGTCTGCGGCAGTCGAACCAGGTGAGCCGGGAGATCTCGACACCACCACGTCCCCCAATCCGCCTGGCTGAAGTGGTGGACGCCGGATGGATTCCACCCTGCACCGTCGTGGCGCTGATGGCGCACCAGTTGTACGGGCCATCTTGGCGTTGTCCCTTCCGGCTAGAACGACTCATGCTCGCTCGGCGCCCAGACGGCTTTCGGGCTTCGACGTCGCCCACCGACTGGACTGATCCGTGACCGCAACCTCCACCGGGTCCAAGACGCACGAGCCGGCTGGGTCGGATACGCGGGCCGGCTGGACTGGAGGCGAGCGTATGCGCGCTCAATGCCGTTGAGCGGTCACGCGAACCGGACTTGAGCATCTCTTGAGGAGCCGTGACAGACCCGTATGGACGGTAGGCCTGGCCAGGGCGGACGACGCGGGGCGGGCATGGAGCCGGCCAACCCCAGACCTCGCTCTACCTCATCCGCGCTGAACGCCACCCAGTAGGCAGCAGACTCTGTCTGCTGCACCCTTCGACTTGACATTGCTATGGCTAGCGGTTATCTATTGTCGATCTACGGAGGGTGTGTTGGGTGCAGGACGTGGTGCTGGCCATGCTGGCGAAGGAGCCGGCGTACGGGTACGACCTGCGCAGCCGTTTGCGTGGCGCGCTCGGCCCGCTCGGCGAGGCGATGAACGCCGGGCAGATCTACGTGACGCTGGCCCGGCTGGCCAAGGCGGGGCTGGTGACCTCGCAGCACGCCGAGGGATTGCCGGACCGGCCCGACCGCCGGGTCTACGCGTTGACCCCGGCCGGGCAGCAGCGGGTCGCCGCCTGGCTGACCGAGGTGAGCTGGCCGAGGCCCGACCTCACCGAGTTCCACCTCAAGCTGGTGGCCGCCGCTGCCGCCCGGCTGGCCGATCCGGTGGCTCTGGTCGACGCGCAGCGGCGTGAGGTGCTGCGTCGGCTGCGGGATGCCCAGCGGGCTGCGTTGGAGCGGTCGGTGGATCCGGTCGTCGGGCTGTTGTTGGAAGGGGTCGTGCTGCGGCTGCGGGCCGACCTGGAGTGGCTGGAGGCGTGCGAACGCATGTGGACCGAACGCGACCGGACCGCAGGGACGGCGAACCCGTGAGCGAGCGCACCGAGCGAAGCGAGGGCCGCGAGGCCATGCCCGGTGGTGCAGCATGACATCGGCGCTGCTGAAGGCACGAGGGGTAAGCAGGCGGTACGGCTGGGGGAGCGCCCTGGTGCGCGCGGTCGACGAGATCGACCTGGAGGTGCCCGCGGGGCAGACTCTGGCGATCATGGGTCCCAGCGGCTGCGGCAAGTCGACCCTGTTGCACCTGCTCGGCGGGCTGCAACGCCCTACAGACGGCGAGATCTGGCTGGCCGAGCACCGGATCGACACCATGAGCGAGCGCGGCTTGGCCCGGCTGCGGCGGCATCACATCGGCTACGTCTTCCAGTCGTTCCACCTCATGGACGAGCTCACCGCCGTCGAGAACGTCGAGCTGGCCGCGTTGCTGGCCGGGCAGTCTCCCCGCCGGGCCCGGCAACGTGCCCTGCATCTGTTGGACCGGGTCGGGCTCGCCGACCGCGCCAGGCACCTGCCCTCGGCATTGTCCGGCGGGCAGCGGCAGCGGGTCGCGATCGCCCGCGCGTTGAGCAACGAGCCGCTGGTCGTGTTGGCCGACGAGCCCACCGGGAACCTGGACAGCGCCGCCACCGTGGAGGTGCTGCGGCTGTTCGAGGAGCTGCGTCTCGCGGGCCAGACTCTGGTGGTGGTCACCCACGACGCGCGCATCGCCGCAGTCGCCGACCGGGTGATCTCCATGCGGGACGGGTCGTTCGCCGACGACAACCGCCTCACCGGCACCACCACCTCCGGCACGGGCACGGTCTACGGCGGGCGGCGCTGACATGGCCGGGCGTCTGCTACTCGTGTGCCGGCTGCTGCTGCGGGACCTGCGCCGGCGGCGCACCGAGACCGTACTGCTGCTGCTCGCCATCAGCGCCGCGACCGGCACGCTGACCCTCGGCCTCGCCCTGGACAATGCTCTCGCCCAGCCGTACGAGCGGACCCGGGCCGCCACCGCGGGCCCCGACGTGGTGGCGATGCCGGGAGCGACGGGCCCGGAGGCTCTGGCCGCCCTCGCACCGCTGGCCACCGCGCCCGGTGTCACCGCACACAGCGGACCGTACCCGATCGCCTATCTGACGCTGACCGCACACGGCACGACCGTGCCCGCGGTCGTCCAGGGCCGGGACAACTCCCCAGCGGCGCTCGACCGGCCCGCGGTGACCGCCGGCACCTGGGTACGCCCCGGCGGCGTGGTCATCGAGCCCACCTTCGCCAACGCCCTCGGCGTGCACATCGGCGACACCGTCGACATCAACGGCCACCCCCTGCGGGTGGTCGGGACCGCGGTCACCGCCGCCAGAGCCGTCTACCCGCGCGCCGACTGGCGCATCGATGCGGGCAGCCCCCTGACCGAAAGCGCCGGCCTGGTCTGGGCCGACAGTAGCCAGATCGGCGCGCTGGCCGGCACGCGGCCGCTGTCATACACCCTGAACCTGAGATACGCGGACCCGCGGGCCAGCACCTCATTCACCCACAAGCGCGAAGGCGGGATCGAATACACCAGCTGGACAGGGATCGCCGACACGGACGGCAAGCTCGTCAAACAGGCACGCCTGGCCCTGCTGGTCGGCAGCTGGCTGCTCACCGCCCTCGCGGTGGCCAGCGTCGCCAACATCGTCGCCGGCCGCGTCGTCGATGAACGCCGCCGGGTAGGACTACTCAAGGCCGTCGGCGCCGGACCAGCCATGATCGCCGCCGTCCACCTCGCCGAATACCTCGTCATCGGGCTCGCCGCCGCCGGCGCCGGCCTGACCGCCGGCTGGCTCGCCGCACCCGAACTGACCAACCCCGGCGCCGGACTCCTCGGCTCCACCAGCACCCACCCGCCCGCGCTACGCACCGTGCTCGCCGCCACCGTCCTCGCCCTCGCCATCGCCGCCGCGGCGACGCTGGCACCCGTGCTACGCGCCGCCACCACCGACACCGTCCACGCGCTGGCCGACGCCGCCACACCACCGCGCCGCCGCGGGTGGCGCGTCTGGCTGTCCCGCCGAATGCCCACCGCCCTGCTGATCGGGGTACGCATCAACGCCCGCCGCCCCCGCCGCGCCCGCCTCGTCATGGTGAACACCCTGATCACCACGACCGGGCTCGCCGCCTTGCTCATGGGCCTGGCGCAGGACCCGCGGGTCAAGCTCGGCGAATCCAAGCTGGCCAACCCCCAGAGCACGCGAACCCTCGAGGCCATGTTCCTCGTCATCGTGGTGCTGTGCGTCCTCGCCCTCATCAACGCCATCGTGAGCACCTGGACCGCGGTCCTCGACGCCCGCCACCCCCTGGCCGTCGCCCGCACGCTCGGCGCCACACCCGCACAGGTAACCGCGGGCATGGCGGTAGCGCAGCTTCTTCCCGCGATACCCGGCGTCGCCCTCGGGCTCCCGGCCGGCATCGGGCTGTATCTGGTCGCCAGTCCAGGCGACCAGCAGTACGCCCCCGCCTCCTGGATGCTCGCCGTGGCACTCACGGTCCTGCTCGCCGTCGCCGCACTCACCGCCATCCCCGCCCTGGCCGCCACCCGGCGCCCGGTCGCGGACGCCCTCCGATCCACGCCGACCTGACCGGCCGCCAACGGCCTGCAGCCCGCATACGGCACCACGACGAGCGAAACCGCCGAGCAAGACAGCAATCGCAGCTGACGCAGCAACCACACAAGAAGTTGCACGGATCTGGCCGATCGGGCGTCACGGCCAGTGACAAAGTCGGCGGTCAGCCGGCGTAGCGGGGCTCGCTGATCCGGCGGCGGAATTCCGCGTGAGCGGTCTGGAAGACGTCGTTGAGCCGCTCGAGCTCAGACTCGGTCGGTTCTCGCCGCAGACCGACGTCGATCTTGAAGTCGCCCTCGACGATCGTCACATCGAGGCGGTCGAGCAGGTCAGCGGGAAGTCTGGTGATGACGAACTCGCGGAACGCGTCGGCGATCGTGCCCGCCATGTCGCCGCACCCGCAGGTGCGGCCATCCAGGACCGCACCGAGGTGGCTGCGGCCGATGATCGCGTCCGGGTGTACGGGATCCATGACGGTCAGGCCCTCCTCAAGGACCGTGCGGGCCTCCGACAGCCGTGCCTCATGCTGAAGGAACAGACCGAGGGCGATGCAGGCCCGCCCGACCGTGTCATGGTCTGCGCCCCGGCGCGCCTGGTTCACTGCCTCGGTCAGCCGTTGCTCCGCCGGGCCCACCTGGCCGGCCTCCTTCAACGCGAGACCCCAGTTGCGCAGCACCTGACTCCGCAGCTCCGGGCGACCGATGCGCTCCGCCCTCGCGTACGCCGACGCGTACGTGCGCAGCGCCGCCTCGGCATCGCCGGCTTCGTCCTGGGCCATCGCCAAGCCGAGCGCTGCCATCAGCGCCTCCTCCTGCCGGCCCTGGCGGTCGTACGAAGCGAGCACGCGCTCGATCGCATCAACCCGCCCCGCCTGGTCACCGAGATCACGGCCGAGGTTCGCCAGCGCGGACAAGGCGTTCAGCGTCGCCTGGTGGTCAATGCCGAGCCGCTCCTCCAATGCGGTAACCAGGGAGGTGAGCAGGGGCTTGGATGCCGGATCGCCGTGGTCCAGCATCTGGGTGACGACTCGCCCGACCTGCTCGACGACCTCGTCCGGCAGTTGGTGCAGGCCCACGAACAGCGGCTCGCGGGTGCCACCGGCGTGCACAATCGCTGCTCGCAGCGCCAACGCGGAGGCCACCCGCTCGTGCCCGTTGCGCCACAGGTTGGCCACCGCCTCCTCGACGACCTGCCGGGCAACCGTCACGTCACCGCGCTGCCGCAGCAGGTCCGCCAGCGGTTCGAGGCCGAACGCGTACCCGGCATGCTCGCGACCGTAGAAGGCGAGCCGCTCCTGAACACCCTGGCGTAACTCCGTCTCGGCCTCGTCGAGTCGTCCGGCCATGCGCAGCGCCAGGCCCAGATTGAGTCGGTAGGTCAACTGGTCCTTGCGGGACTCGTGATCCCGCGGCGTCGCGGAAACGGCGCGGCGGTAGCACTCGATCGCGCGGTCGCGTTGATCGGCGTTGAGCAGCACATTGCCGAGGTCGCACTGGGCCGACGCCCATTCCGGGCTGCCGTGACCGTGTTTGTCCGTGGCGGTCTGCAGCTCGCGCGTCATGAGGTTCTCCGCGTCGCCCATCCGGCCCTCCCGCAACAGCGCGAAGGCCACCTCGACCGGACTGAGGGGTGTCGTCACGACCCGCAAGTTTAGGGCCCGCCTACGGACCTTCGCGCACCGCTGAGAACACCTCGAGCGAAGCCCGCCCGACCCGGTCAACCAATCACAATCAGACATCCGCACCTGCCGCAGAGGAGTGCGGTGATCAGCTGGCTGCGTGTTCCCACGGGCGCTCGATCCACGGATTGTTGTCGAGGTAGGCCGTGAGTCTGGGGAACTGCTGCCTCGTGCGGCTCTCGTCGGTGAGGTCGGCCGGAGTGCCGCCGGGCGCGTCGGGTCCGGAGGGCCCATCGATTGCGAAGGGCGCCCCGGTTGCAGCGATGTGCGCCTCGATCGGGAGGCCGCAGAACCAGTCGATCCGAGCGTTGTGCCGGTCGGGCGCCAACTCGACAAGGCTGTCAGGGTCGTCCAGGACACGCTGCATGGTGTGCCGCCCGTGCGACACGATCCAGTCCTGGACGGCGAGGAAGTCATCATCGTCGAAGGGGCCCAGCAGCAGTGTCGCGGCGTCATGGATTGGCCAGCGGTAGAGCTCGTCCTGTGCCTGGAACCAGAGCTCCTCAAACTGTTCAATCTCGTTCGGCGCCAAGGCGCGAAGGCGACGGAGGAGCACCTGGGCGACGCGTTCGGTGTCACTGCCCCCATCTGCCCGGGCACCTTCGACGATGCGCCAGAAGGCCGCCCACTGCACCGCCAGACCGTACCAAGTCGGTCCTGTGCCGGTCGGATGTCGCCGCGACGAGACTCGCGAGGGACTTGTCGGTAGGACTGAGCCGACGTGCTCCAAGACCAGGCATCCGGAGCTGCTCCGGCGTCCTGATCGATCAAAGGAGGTCACGGTCCGTAACTGACCACTGGGTCGAGCGGGCACCCTGAACTGCCGAAGAGCGAGCACGTCGTTCCGCCCGCCCCGCCGAGAAAACCCATTGCGTGTGGCCGGCACCAGATGTCTGGTTGATCGGGCATCAATCACAGGAGGAACCATGACGCCCGTGTCGCTGCCCACTCCCACGCTGCACACCCCTCGCCTTCGACTGCGTCCCTTCGACGACGCGGATGCGAACGACCTCTTCGCGCTGCACAGCAGCGCCTACGTGCTGCGCTACTGGGACGCGCCACCGTGGAGCGAACGTGTGCGCGCCGAGCGGTTCATCACGGCTTGCCGGCAGATGGCAGAGGGGGGCACCGGGGCGCGGCTGGCCGTGGATCGTGTCTCCGACGGGGCGTTCATCGGCTGGTGCAGTCTGACCCGGTGGAATCCGGACTACCGCAGCGCATCGCTGGGCTACTGCTTCGACGATGCAGCGTGGGGCCACGGCTACGCGACGGAGGCCGCGCGCGCTTTGCTGCGGTGGGCATTCGAGACGCTGGACCTGAATCGCGTTCAGGCTGAAACCGATACACGCAACGTGGCATCTGCCCGTGTGCTGGAGAAGCTCGGGTTCGTGCGTGAAGGGACGTTGCGCGAAGACTGCGTCGTGAACGGCGAGGTCTCTGACTCGTGGGTCTACGGGCTGATCAGGCGAGAGTGGCGGCCGTCGTCCGAGCCGGTTCCGGGGGTTACGGGGAAGAGCGCGGCCAGGTGTCTAGGCTGAATGATCAGGGCGAAGGACCGCGCTCGTGGAAGCATCACCGTTGATCGATGAGTTGTCCGCACGCTTGGGTGGCGTGTCGGATCAGGTGGAACGGGAGGCGCCGGGCCTGTTGCGGGCGTTGGCGCGGGCGCCGCGAGACCCACAGGGACGGATCCATCCGCTACCGGGCCTGCTGGCGATCGCGGCCGCGGCCGTGGCCGCCGGGCAGAGCACGGCCACCGAGATTGCCGAGTGGGCTGCGGACTTCCCGATGCGGTACTGGCCCGGTTGGGTGCGGCCCGGCGGCAATCCGCCCCACCGGAACCCGTCATGCCGGGTCCGAGGCCCGCAGCCGTGGCCACCGCTGCTCGGTCCAGGCCCGCAACAGCCACTCCAACGGTCCGTACCGGAACCGGGCCATCCACGCCGCGCTGGCGGCGAGCTGCACACAGTAGATCGCGACCGCGATGAGTACGACGACCGGGGGTGCGACGGCACCGGCGAGGCCCAGTCCGACACCGGTGAAGACCAGCACGCAGAGCACCGACTGACCCAGGTAGTTCGACAGGGACATCCGTCCGGCCGGCGCGAGTACGGCGACGACCCGCCGCCCCCGGTCGGTCTGGAAGAACTGGAGCAGGGTGGCGGCGTACGCAGCGGCGAGCAGCGGCGCGGTGAGCACGCCCGCCGTCAGCCCGGTCAGGTTGGCGGTACCCCCGCCCGATGCGAAGATCACCGCACCGGCCAGGCCGACCGGATAGCCCAGCTGCTGCACCCGGCGCAGGAGCTGCCGGTTCCCGACGACGTCGGTGAGTAGCCGGCGCCGCCCGGCCGCGTAACCGAAGAGGAAGGCCGAGAGGGCGAGCGGCCCCTGCACGAGGAGCGTGCCGAACATCGTCGGCAGCTGGCGTACGTGCTCGGTGATCACCGAGCCGATCCCGCCCTGTAGTGCCTCGGTGGACCGCTGCCCCGCCGCGAGTGCGGTCGCCGGATCAGTGACCAGCTGGGTCCCGCCCGTGGCGGCGAGCGCGAGGACGAAGCCGATCCCGCCGGTCAGCAGTACGGCGGCGCGCACCGCGGTCCTGACGCTGACTCCCCGCATGGCGAGCAGGACCAGACCGAGCAATGCGTACGTGGTCAGGATGTCGCCCTGGAACAGCAGTACCGCGTGCAGGATGCCGAACACGAGGATCCCGGCCAGCCGTCGCAGGAACCGTGGGGCGAGGTCGATGCCGCGCCGCGCGGCGGAATCGAGCTGGAGCGTGAAGCTGTAGCCGAACAGAAAGGAGAAGAGCAGGTACGCCTTCATCGTGAGGAGCAGCTCGACTAGCCATCGGACCGCCTGGTCACCCCACGAGTCGTGCGCGGGATCCGGAACGAGCTGGAAGGAATAGCCGGAGGCGAAGAAGGCGATGTTGACGATCAGGATGAGGAGCAGCGCCACGGCGCGCAACGCGTCGACGTCGACGATCCGGGGGAGCGTCCCGGACGACGCTCGCTTTCCGACGGGCGGGTCTTCGATGGAGAAATTCACGTGACTACCTCCGGAACGGACAGGAATCATGTTCGATGACTTTCCTGCGACCCTATGAAGCGGTCTGTCCAGATGACAGCCGGTGAGCGTGAAGATTGCCGGTGGCGCAGGCTCTACCCCAGCAGTGGTGCAGGCCCTACCCCAGGGCTCTCGCAAGGTAGCTGTAGGCCGGTTTCGAGAGTGTCAAGTTAACGGCTGATCTTGGTTGTTGAGGTGGTCAGCGGTTGGCCGGGGCGAGCCGGCCTTCGAAGGCGATCTGAAACGCGTTCAGAGGAGCGTTCCAGCGCATCGTCCGCCGCCGACGGCCGGCGCCGGTCGGGTCGAGGCTCATCAACGCTTTTTCCCCGAGCGACGTTGCGGGAAGACTGCGTCGTGAACGGCGAGGTCTCTGACGGGTCTACGGGCTGATCAGGCGAGGGTGGCGGCCGTCGTCCGAGCCGGTACCCGCCCGCTGAGTCCTTCCTTCCTCCCTCGACGTCGCCCGGCATCCGGGTGCTCCGCTCCGCTGCGTCGAGGGCCCGGCACCGGGCACTCTCATGGCCACGTTGAGGTAGGGACACAATCGCGGCTACTTCGGCTGTCGACGGCGCCTTCAACTTCGAATCCCACAGGATCACGGGGCAGACAGGAGCTGGACGATCTGCTGCCGTGCCCGATCGAGGTCGGCACCGAGTTTGACCAGCAACTGAGTCGCGACGCCTTCGCCCTCGCGGATCAGGCCCAACAGGATGTGCTCGGTGCCGATGTGGTTGTGGCCGAGCTGCTGCGCCTCACGCAGCGACAGCTCGAGGACCTTCTTGGCGCGTGGGGTGAGGGGGATGGGCCCGCTCGGCGCCTGCTGGCCCTGGCCACTGATCTCATCAACCTGCTGGCGGACACACTCGAGAGAGATGCCGAGGCCCTGTAGCGCCTTGGCGGCCACACCCTCGCCCTCGTGCATGAGGCCGAGCAGAATGTGCTCTGTGCCGATGTAGTTGTGGTTGAGCATTCTGGCTTCTTCCTGAGCGGCGTCGGCGACAAGATCTGCCGCCGGCTGCGCGGGTCCCATGATCCGGCGCTGACGGAAGGCAGCGGGGGCACGTCGCGGGTGGTCTTGGTCGCGAGGAGGATCTGCGAGACGATCGTCGTCACCCTTCCCGCCTGCAATCGTCCGCGCCGTCCTGCTCACCTCCTTCGCGAGGTAGCCGGCCCATAGCGCGGCGCGGGCGGCCGTCGGGGCCAACAGCCAGCGACGAATGTTGCTGGCGTCGCTGTGGGGGTCTAACCCGGGGATGAGGTTGACCACCCCGAGCAGGGCCGCAACAAGTGCCGCAGCGACTAGCGCGACACGCATCAGCGCCGTATCCGACGTGGTGCCCGTCCTCGTCGCTGCGGCACCGAGCACCCCCGCGGTGACCAGATTCGTCATCGGACCACCCAGGTGCAACAACACCATCCGCAGCGGCAACGCAGTCGCCGACGGCACCGGCCGCACCAACACGGCACTGCGCCAACCAGTAAAGGGCGCGATACGAACCGCGACAACCGGCAAACGCAACAGCAACGCGATGATGAGATGCCCGCACTCGTGCAAGACGATGTGAACCCACAGCGACAGGCATGCTAGGCCGACGACGATGAACGCACGCGTCAACGACTCCGTAACCAACAGGGCGCACACCACCGCGTCGACCACAACGAAGGCCCCGGCGAAGAACCCGGCGACCACGCGCCGTCGGAGGGAGAACACGGGCAGATGGTACGGCCCGACAACCCCCACCCCGCGCGGCGTGACCACCCCCCATCCGTAGGCTGTGCGCGACGCCGTGGAAGCTCGTCGATCGAATGCTTCGTCAGACGTGGGTACTGAACGTCCTCTTCGCGCCGGTCGCTCACGCGGCCACCGGCTTGCCTCGCTCGCTCCATCTGTTGAACATCTGCTCTTGCCGCCGAGCGGGCGTCAGGGGCCGCACCTGCGAGACTGACAAGTCAGCCGACCGCCCGTGCCGATGAGGGGCCGCTCGGTCGAGCTAGGGCCACAACCTCAAGGAGCGGCTCAGTCCGCAGGCGACGGCCGAGCTCGGCGGGTCACGGTCTGGTCGAGTTTCTCAGGGCCGGTTGTGCACGAACCACGCGTCACCGGCGGGCAAGGCAACGGCGACCTCCCACCTGCTCAGGTCGAGGTTCGAAGCGAGCGCCTTGAGCTGGCCGGCCGCGGTCCATGCCTCGTCACCCGGTGCCGGGCGACGACCCACCTGGAACTGCAGCATGGTGCCCCACGACGCGACCAGGCGGGCGTCCCACCGGCGACGCCACTGCGCCAACACCTCGGCGAGCCTCCGCTGATACTCCCGGGTGGGCGCACCGAAGAAGTCCACCCAGTACCCCGAGCTGCGGACGTCGCTGGTGGGCAGCAACATGAGTAGGACGCTGTTGGGCGTGTACCAGTAATCGGTCTGCGTCACGAACCGCACTCTGCTAAGCACCCGGGCGTGCAGGTCAGCGTCGGCGAGCAGCCGGTCGTACAGCGCCCGCTCCAGCGCCGGGCGCGGAGTCGGCAGCGCCACATCTGACACCAAGGCCGCCAGGTCGACGCCGGCAATGCCACGCGCGTAGTACTCGACCTCGTCCTCGTCGACCTCGTCGTCCTCGCTGTAGTGGCGGTAGGTCAGCCAGGGTTCGGAAGACTCGGCGGCCTGGGCGAATGCGCGCAGCTCCGACTCCGGCGGGCCTGGCTCGGGCTCGGGCCGGATCCTCCGCGTGTCGTCGAAGTCGTCGGTGACCATGACGGGCCGCCGTCCAATGGCCGGCACCAATGCGTCGGCAGCCTGCCAGGCCTCGTGCAGGCGATTGGGGTCGATGTCGGCGACGAGGATGGTACCCGACGGGCCGTGTCCGATCGGAAGGCCGGCCAGTGGCGTGCCGACGAACGCTGCTTCGATCTGGTCGAGGTCGTTTCGCACGGTGAAAGTGTCTCCGATCATCGACGCGACGCGGCGTGGAGGTGGTCCGGGTGCACATCAGGATCCGGAGAGCAACGCATGCAGCATCCCCAAGGTCTGGTCGAGAGGTTCCTCGCCGTGATCGGATGGCTATTACCGCCCTGATGCCACCCGCAGAATCCTTCTTGACCAGACCCTGACCCGTGAAGCTCGGTAATTCCCTGACATGCCAACCAGCTGGCGAACGACTGGTCGTTCCTATCTGGTGCACCCTAAGTAGCCGCGATCCGAGCGTACGGTTGCGGAGCGACTGTGCCGGCGACATCTGAACCTGCCGAAGAACTGGCTCCGAGTCGGGCTGGAGGCGCCCAGGTTCGAGCGCCAGCGATTCCCGTCGGCCGACTCAGCTACCGGCTGCCCGGCTTGGTCTGAAACCACAGGATCACGGTCGCGGCGAAGACCAGCAACACAAAGAACGAGCACGGGCACAGCAAGAGCCACGCCATTCCTTCCATGGCGCACAGCTTCCCTGATCAGCTTTGCGATCCTGTGTCGGATGCGGTTTCCGGGATCGTTTCCCATCGTGGTGGGCTCGCGTGGGCGTTCAGGTGGAATCCTGCGCCCAGTGCGGCTCCTCGTGGCTGGTGGCCGGTGGCGGTGGGTGTGCTGGTCGTGGTCACGCTGTCGGTGGGCTGCGCGGGGCAGCCTCCGGTTCGTTGGTGCATGTCTCTCCGGACGCTTGCCCGCTTGGTTGTGGGGCCGGGCGGGGAGGGTGCCCTACGTCGCGTGGGCGCGGGCGTGGTGGCTTGTGCCGGGTGGGGCTGGTCTTCGACCGGTCCCTCCGACTGGTCTTGGAGGTGCTGGGGGTGACGACGGCTGCGGCTTCGAGCGTGTCCAGGGCCGCGCGGATCACCATCTGCCCGCTGGTCTTGTCGAGTTGTCGGGATGTCACCCTCGCCTTTCAGACTGGCGGAGCATCGCGTCTTGTTCGGGGTCGGGCATGAGTTCCCGGACCTCTTGCGCACAGCGGCAACCGGCGGCAATCTTGGCAGCCCAGGCCAGCGCCTCCTCGCGTGAGGCCACGTCGACGACCGAGAACCCGCCAATGACTTCCTTGGTCTCTGGGTAAGGGCCGTCGGTGACCGTCCCGTCCGTGGCCACGACGCTCGCCCTCTGGCGTTCGAGTCCGGCGCCGAACACCCACACGTCGGCGTTCACGGCCTCCTGGACCACCGCGTGCGAGGCCTTGCCCACGTCAGCCCACTCCTCGTCGGGGATGTGGTCCATCGCGCCGTCATTGAACGAGATCAAGTACCGGGTCATCCCACGACTCCCTTGTCCCGGCGGCCCTCTCCGGCCGCCTCACCTGTTCTACGAACGACTCGCCCCGGATCCGACGCTATGCCAAAAGAATTTCTCACGGGACCCCGCCGCTCAGCGCCTGCGGGCGTCATGTCGCCCTTGTTCGCGGGGATCATTGCCGCCGGCACCGGCTACGAATAGTCCCACACACGCATCTGGCCGCCGACCGGGCGCCGCGCTCCGTGACAGGCGCGCGATGTGGTCGAACCATCGGTGGTGCCGCGATCCCGCCGCCATGATCTTCTAGCCAGGGAACTCCGCGATGCCGAAAGCATCGCGAGGATTCCGCCACTGAACGAACCAGGGCTCTCTTCAAGTGCGGTCGCGACTCGATCGGCGCTGGCGGAGGCCAACGCAGCGGAGGAAGTCGTGACGCTCCTCGTCGCGGGCCTGCCTGACCCGGCAGCGTCTTCCTGATCCGACGCATTGATTGCGCTGCGGCGCGCCCGCGATCGTCACGCTCCGTGCGTTGCTCTGGCGACCCGATCTGCGGAATCGGTGCGCGATCGTGCCGATGTGCGCGCACCGTCGCGCCGGTGTGGCGGAACCCTGCCGATGGCCACGGGTGCTTCACCGGCTAGGTGGGCTGCGTGTCCCACCAGCGTGCAAGATCGATGCCCGGCGCTTCCGGGCTAGCGAAGTGGAACGGGACACCGACATGCTGGGCGACGGCCTGCCCCTGCTCGGTCGCCTGCCGCGCCTCCGGCCAGGGCGGCACCTGGTCGTTGAACAGGCGGATGTCACCGCTGTGCCGCAGCACCGTCAGCGGCACCTCGTCGAAGCGGTCGTGGTGCCGGCCCGGCCGCCGCACGATCGCGACCAGGTCGACGGACCAGCCATGCGTGTCACCGTCCCACAGTGCTTCGACGGCGACGACCGGTGCGGTGATGGCGGCCGCCTTTTCGATCAGCTTCGCCGTCGTCGGTGGCACTGGCTCCGCCTCGACGAGGCCCCGCCGGTCCAGTTCAGCGCGGCGCTCGATCAGCAGATCCTGCGCCTGGCACAGATCGGGCGGCGGCTCCAGTCCGCCTTCCCGACGCAGGAGGACGACAGCCGCGATCAGCCGACGCGCACACAGGAACTCGTCGATCCGGTCCCGTACCTGCGGGCTCAGCGCGTCCCACCAGGCGCCGTGCACAGACATGCCGCCATTGTCGCCGATCATGCCGGCGGCAATTCATGAGCGGAAACTCGATCAAGACAGCAGCAATCGCTTGCTCCTCACGCGGCGTCATGCCACATAGTCGGTGGCGTGGAGGAGCACCTGACCGTGGGGCGTGTGGCGGAGTTGGCTGGCGTCAGCGTCCGCACACTGCATCACTATGACGAGATCGGCCTCCTGGAGCCGTCCACGCGGACTGCGGCTGGGCACCGGGCCTACTCCGCAGGCGATGTAGAGCGACTCCGGGAGGTGCTCGCCTACCGGCGGCTCGGCTTCGGATTGCGGGAGATCGCGGATCTGGTTGACGATCCGACCACCGACGCAGTCGCGCACCTGTGCCGGCTGCGTGGCCTGCTGATGGACCAGCGCGACCGCGCTGCTGCCATGGTGACGGCCATAGACAGGGAACTGGAGGCACGAGCAATGGGAATCAGGACGACGCCAGAGGAGCAACTGAAAGTGTTCGGCGCGCAGTTGTACGACGCCATCGGATCCGCTTACCCAGCGACGCGGCGCACCGAGCCACGGATCGCCGCGCGCATCTGGGATGCGCTGGGGGACGCACGAACGGTGCTGAACGTCGGGGCTGGCACCGGCTCCTACGAACCACCCGACCGCGAGGTCACGGCGGTAGAGCCGTCGGCGGTCATGCGGGCGCAGCGTCCCGTGGGCGCGGCGCCGTGTGTGGCCGCCGCGGCGGAGAGTCTGCCGTTCGAGGACCAGTCCTTTGACGCCGCGATGGCGGTCAGCACCGTCCATCACTGGCCGGACCCGGTCGCCGGGCTGCGTGAGATGCGGCGTGTGGCCCGCCGCGTGGTGGTGTTCACCTACGACGCCGCTGACACCGGCTGGCGTCAGCGGTTCTGGCTCACCCGCGACTACTTACCTGAGTTCGCAGACCTCCTCGTCGGCTGGCCGTCCTTGGCCGACCTGACCCGCGCGATCGGAGGACGCGCGGAGCCGGTGCTCGTCCCGTGGGACTGCGCTGACGGCTTCTTCGAGGCATACTGGCGCCGGCCTGAGGCGTACCTGGACGAACATGTACGCCGCGCGGTTTCGGTATGGACCAGAGTCGGACCGCAGGCTGAGCAACGCGCAGTCAGCACACTCCGCGAAGATCTTTCCTCAGGCCGGTGGGCCGAGCGCAACCGCGACATCGTCGCCCTCGACACGGCAGAGCTCGGCCTCCGCCTGCTCGTAGCGTGAACCACCGTGTGCGAGAACGCCGCCAGGAAGCTGACCGGCGGGATCCTTAGATACTGCCGCGGCGGCGCTTGGCCTCCGTGGCGCGCTTGACCTGCAGTCCCTGCTGTACGGGTCGAGGTTGGACCTGTCGGTCCAGTTCATGGGCTGCATGAGGGAGCGACGCGCAGAGCCGGTGCACGCTCATAGTGGCAGAGCGGACCTACGCAGCGTCACAGTCGTCTGCGCGATCGGCGCCCGGACGTAGCAGATGAGCGGATGCTGGTGGCGCCACCGGCCTGCGGCGTTGGGCCTGTTGCCGTTGCGTGGCGTGGTGGGGTCTGTCGACAACCCCGTCAGGTTCAGTTCAAGGGGTGAGTCGCCTGCACGAAGGTGACCCGGCCGAACCTGTGGTCGGCGTGCGCGACCTCCCGGGCGTCGCCGAACCCGGCGTCGGCCAGGAGCGTGACGATGCCATCGCCGTGGTTACGGGCCACGACCGGGCTGTGCGCCACCCGGGAACGCATGAGCCGGGTCAGGTGCCAGAGGGCGTGGACAGGGCTGTGGCCATGGCGGTGTGTGGGGTGCCCGGCGTCCTCGACGTTGGATGCTGGGCCGCCGAAGTCGACGACGGTGACCCTTCCTCCCGGCCGGAGAGCACGCAGCGCGTCGCGCGCGAACCCGATCCGACCGTCGTCATCGACGTGGTGCAGGGCCAACGACGAGACCACATGGTCGAGCGAGGCGTCCTCGGCGGGGATCCGGTCGGCATATCCCTGAACGAGGGTAAGAGCGACGCTGCGGCGGCACGCCTTGCGCGCTGCCCTGCGCAGGGCGTCTGCGTCGGGGTCGAGGCCGGTCACCCGCGCGCTCGGCTGGGCCGCGAGCACGGCGAACGACAGGTTGCCCGTGCCACAGCCGACGTCGACCACCGTCTGGCCGGGCTCGATGCCGGCGAGCTCGACAGCACGTTCGTGCAGTGCGCGGACGCCGGCCACCCGGGTGAAGGCGTCGTAGAAGGGGAGAAGCCAGGTCTTTCCCGCGCCCGGCAGGAACGGGCGGTCCCGCTCCTGCGGAGTTCGCTGGTCGAGGATGCGGACGTGGGTCGAAGCTGCCATGGATGCCTCCTGTGCACGCGGTCGCGGGTCTGCCTCGCTGGCCCCTGACGGACCCGGTGTCGTCACCTCCAAGTCTTGGATATTCTGCGGTTACCAAGCAGGATTTAACGTGGGAACCATGGGACATTCTTCGGTCAGTGACTCGCCGGGAGTCCCGTCGAGGCTGCGCACGGTACGACCCGACGGGACGCCGGTCTACCGCTACCGGCAGCGCCCCGGCCTGCCTCCTGTCTCAGTGACCCGCTTCGACACCGAAGCCGCCCACCCCAGCCTCCCGCCGGAGCACCGGCACGCCCACGACTTCTTCGTCCTGGTCTATGTCGAGAAGGGCATGGGCTCGTTCACCGTCGACGGCGCCGAACGGCCGATGCGCGCTGGCGAGGTCCACGCTGTATCGCCCGGGCAGGTCATCGGCGTCGCGGCCGCGGCCGAGTTCGCCCGCGGCCGCGCGTGGTCGGTCGCGTTCACACCGGACGCCGTCCCCGCCCTGACCTCGGTCTCCCCACTGGCCTGGGCACACCATCCCCTCCTCGCCCTGTTCGCCTTCAGCGCGGGGCACGGTCGGATCGCAGAGCCCGACCAGGCGACCTGGTCGGCGTGGCTGGCGGACCTGGCCGAGGAACTCGCCGACCCAGGCCGTCTCGGCGCCCGCGAGGCCGTCGCCGCACTGCTCACCCGGCTTCTGGTCGCGGCCGCGCGACTGGCACCCAGCGCTCCAGCCACGCCGGACCCACTCGTCGAGCGGGTCTTCGCCGAGATCGAGGCAACGTTCCGCGAACCGGTCTCCGCCGCCGATGTCGCCCGCACGCTCGGCTACACCCCGGGGCACCTCACGACCGTGCTCCGCCGGCGCACCGGCCGCCCCCTGCTCGAATGGATCACCGAACGGCGCATGACCGAGGTCCGGCGAATGCTGCGCGAGACTGACCTGTCGCTCGACGCCGTGGCCGCCCGAACCGGCCTGCGCGACGCCACCTATCTCGTCCGCCGCTTCCGCGACCGCTACGGCATCACCCCCCAGCGATGGCGCCGCACCCAGCGAGCATGGTCATGGCAATGACCTATCCGCGGATGCCGCGATCCGCACGTCACGCAGCGTGACTCGATGCCGCTGGGCTGCCGTTCGAAACTGCCGAGAAGCCGACGCCGGCTCGGAAGCCATTACGCTGCTACAGGTAAGCCACGACCTCTCTCTACTTCTGGCCTTTCGGTATCGGCCGGCGATCCTGAGCGGCTAGGAGCCGAGGTAGTGCAGGATCGCCAAGACCCGGCGGCTGTAACCGGTCACGTGGGACAGGTCGAGCTTGTCGAAGATGGTGTTGATGTGTTTCTCGACCGCGCTCTGCGACACATGTAGGCGTTCGGCGATCGCGGCGTTGGTGTGTCCCTGGGCCATGTGGTGCAGCACGTCGCGCTCGCGAGGGGTGAGGCGGTTGAGCGGATCGGTGTGACTGGTGGCGGACACGAGTTGCCGGACGACCTCGGGGTCGAGCGCCGTTGCACCGGCGGCGACGCGGTCGAGTGCGTCGAGGAAGTCTTCGACCTGGGCGACGCGGTCCTTCAGGACGTAGCCGACGCCTTCGGACCGGTCGGCGAGGAGTTTGGCGGCGTAGCGTTTTTCGACGTACTGGGAGAGAACGAGTATGGCGATGTGGGGCCAGCGGCCGCGGATCTCCAGCGCGGCCCGCAGTCCGTCGTCGGTGTTGGTGGGCGGCATGCGGACGTCGGTGATGACGACGTCGGGGTGGTGCTGTTCGACGGCGGTGACGAGCTGGTCGGCGTCCGCGACCGCGGCCACCACCTGGTGTCCCTCGTCGGCGAGGAGGCGGGCCAGCCCTTCGCGCAGCAGGGTGGAGTCTTCGGCGAGCACTACACGCACGGCAGCTCCGCCCGGATTGTCGTGGGGCCGCCCGCTGGGCTCTGCAGGTCGAACTGTCCGTCGAGGGCGGTGACCCGGCGAGCGAGCCCCTGTAGGCCGCTGCCGTGTGGGTCGGCACCGCCGACGCCGTCGTCGCGCACGTGCATCTCGATTCTTGTACCCCGCGCCTCGATCTCGATGGTGATCAGGGTAGCTCGGGCGTGTTTGGTGGCGTTGGTGATCGCTTCGCAGGCGACGAAGTACAGCACGGTCTCGATCGGTCGGGCGGGCCGGACCGGTACGTTGTAGCTGATTTTGACGGGCGTCGCCGATCGTTGCGCCACCATGCTCAGCACCTCGTCCAGGCTGGTGTGGTCGAGCGCGGAGGGGTAAACCCGCCAGGCAACGTCCCGCAGGTCGTCGACGGCGCGCTGGACGTCCTCGTGCGCCTGCACGAGAAGTTCGCGCGCCTTGTCGGGGTCGCGGCTGCGTCGCGCCCGCCCGAGCAGCATGCCGAGTGCGACGAGGTGTTGCTGCAGCCCGTCGTGGAGGTCGCGCTCGATGCGCTGGCGCTCCACGTCGACCGCGGCGATGACGCCGGCCCGGCTGACGGCCAGTTCGCTGATCCGCCGCTCCAACGCCTGGCGCGTGTTGGATTCGAGCAGGCTGCGGGCCAGCCACCGGTCCAGCGTGGCCACGCTGGCTATCGCCTGCAGATTCACGACCAGCAGGGCTGCCCCGATGAGGCCCTGCAGCAGGAAGCCGGCCATGGTCATGGTGCCCGCCACGAAGGAGCGCACCACGATGGCAGCAAGCACCGCGCCGACCACGAGCAGGCCGGCGGTGATCACGCCGAGCACCGCCGGTAGGAGCCGGGCGGCGAGATAGCCGAGCACACGCGGTCCGCTCGCCCGAACCCGTGGCGGGGTTGGTGCCGAGGCGGTGACGGCCAGGCGTTGCCGCTCCCACTCGCCGAAGCGCCGGGCGTACCGGACGGTGGTGGTGCCGATGCGTCGGCGAGCAGCTGGCGCTGGCGAGACCGCGATCACGACGAGCCCGGCGAGGAGCAGGAACAGCAACTCGGCCGCAGCGGTGAGGACGCCGACCGCCACGCCCGCCACCGGTCGGCTCCACCGGACCATGGCGCCCATCCACGACCGCCGGCCGTGCGTCGCGCGTTCTGCCACCTGGCCGTCCCTCCACAGCTCATGATGTCTCGGACCGATGGCGGCCGGTCACGAGCACGCGTGCCCCGCCGCCCACCCAACCTAGCTACCGGTCACCGGCAGCCATGATGACCTGCGTGTCGGCGTCGCTGCCGCGCGGTGTGACATCGGTTTTACGACGGCCGGCGAGGAATCGCGGGGCCCACCAGTTCGCTTCGCCGAGCAGCCGCATGAGGGACGGCAGGACGACCGCGCGGATGATGGTGGCGTCCATCAGGATCGCAGCGGCCAGCCCCACGCCGAGTTGTTTGAACTCGACGATCGACAGGGTGGCGAAGATGCCGAAGACGGCGACCATGATGATCGCGGCGCTGCTGACCGTGGACGCTGACGAGACGATGCCCTGCTCGATTGCCTGCCGGGTCGGTACGCCGCGCTGAACCGCCTCGCGGATGCGGCTCACGACGAACACGTGGTAGTCCATCGAGAGCCCGAAGAGGATGACGAACAACATCAGCGGCAGCCACGACACGATCGCGCCGTTGGAGGTGAACCCGAGCAGGTCCTCCGCCCAGCTGTGCTGAAACACCAGTACCAGCAGCCCGTACGAGGCGGCCACGGAGATCGTGTTGAGCAGGATCGAGGTCAACGCCACCACCAGCGACCGGAACGTGACGAGCATGACCAGGAAGGTCATGCCGAACACGAACGCGACAACCGGCGGCAGCGCCCCCGCCATTCGGTCGCGGAAGTCGACATCGCTCGCGGTACGGCCGGCCACCGCCCACTGCGTATCCGGGACCGTGCCGACCGTCTGCGGCAGCAGTTCGCTGCGCAGCCGGCGCAGCGACTGGGTCGCCTCGCTGCTGTCGCTGGCACCCGCCACGTGGACGGTGGCCAGGAAGACGGTACCGTCGCCGGACCTGCGCACGGTCGGGGGACGATCTTGGGCGAACCGGCTATCCCCCTTGATCCGCGTGGAAAGCTTGGCGAGTTCTCGCTCTACCGCCGGTCCGTCGGCGACATCAGTGCGGATCGAGATGAGGTGGCTGGTTCCCAGCTTGTTGCTCGGAAACGCTTGGGCGAGACGATCGTAGGTGCGCAGGATCGGGATCGAGCGGGGCAGGTCGGTGGCGGTCGGCCGCTTGAGGTTCATTTCCAGTGCCGGGACGGCGACGATAACCAGTGCTCCGACAGAGAGTACGAACGTCGCCAGCGGCGCGCGTAGCGCTGGTCGCAGGACCGCCATCCAGAAGCGGCTATGCTCCGCCCGCTGGATTCGTCGACCGAGGAAGGGCACTCGTGGCCGGTCCACCCAACGCCCGAGGGTGACCAGGATCGCGGGTAGGACGGTGAGGGATCCGATCACCGCCACCCCGACGACCAGGATGGAGCCGGTTGCCATCGAGCTGAACGTGTTGTCGCTGACCAGGAACAGGCTGGCCATGGCGACCATGACGGCGACGCCGGAGACCAGTACCGCGTGCCCCGAGGTGGCAGCTGCGATCTTGATCGCGCTGCGATGGTCGCGCCCGCAGGCTCGTTCCTCCCGCTCGCGGCGTAGGTAGAACAGCGAGTAGTCGACGCCGACGGCCATGCCGATCAGCAGGATGATGCTGCTGACCAGTTCCCCGGCCGGGAAGATATGCGAGGCGAACTGGGCCAGCCCCATGGCACCGGCCACGGCTGACAACGCCAGCACGACGGGCACTCCGGCGGCGATCAACGCGCCGAAGCTGAACAGCAGGATCACCAGCGCGACCGGCACGCTGATCAGCTCCGCCTTGACGAAATCCGCCGCCAGCGTCTCGGTCAGCGCCTTCGCCAAGGACGCCGACCCCACCTGCTCCACCCGCAGGCCGGGGTACCGCTGCTGGACCTGAGTCGTGGCCTCCAGCAGCGGTCCGACCCGCGCGTCGGCGTCGTCCGCCAAGCCGGTCATCTCGACCTCGACCAACACCGCGTCGCGGTTGGGCGAGGTGACCGGGTCAGCGACCTTCGCCACCTCGGGCAGCGCGCGCATCCGCGCCAACAGGTCGGCCGCCACAGCCCGAGCCTGTTGGAGATCGAGATCGCCGGTCCGCGCCGTGATCAGGACACTCTCCGCCGCCGGGGCCTCCGGGAATGCGCCGGCCTGCTCGATGCGGTCCGCGCGGGCCAGTTCTCCGTGCAGGCTGTCCTGCGTGGTGGCCTTCACCGTGCCGACCAGGCTGCCACCGACCAGGCTGGCCGCCACGAAACACAGCCAGACCGTGATCGCGAGCCAGGGATGGTTGGCGCTCCATCGGCCGGCCCGCATGGTAAACGGCGCGCGCACTACATGCCGACGGCGGCGCCCCGCCGGTGCGCGGTTATCGAGGCCTGGCGTCATCGGCTCTCCCCCGATCGGCGCGGGGTTCCGTACACGGTGCCGCGTACGGCCGGGGCCGACTTGTCGGCCCCGGAGCGCCCGTACGGCTCGGCGCGTGTGCCCGACCTGTACGGCTCGGGCTTGTTCGGTGCCAGGTCCTTCTCCATCGCCGACCCCCGCCGGCGCACATTGATCACGCGGGAAACGACGAAGTACCCCACAGCGAGCGCGCAGACCGCGACGACGAGGTTCTGGAACGTCCCGACATACGACTCGACGGCATGCCAGTTCTCCCCGAGCAGGTAGCCAGCCATCACGAACACGATGTTCCAGATCAGACTGCCCAGCGTGGTGTAGAGCAGAAACGTGGCGAACCGCATTCGCTCCACACCGGCCGGAATGGAGATAAGGCTGCGGAAAATCGGGATCATCCGACCGAAGAAGACCGTCTTCACCCCGTGCCGGGCGAACCACGCCTCCGTCCGGTCAATGTCGCTCAGCCTCACCAGCGGCAGCCGCGCCGCGATTGCGCGTACCCGGTCCCGCCCGAGCGCGACGCCGACGCAGTACAGCGACACGGCGCCCACCACCGAACCAGCGGTGGTCCAAATGATCGCGGCGAACAGGTTCATCTTGCCCTGACTGGCGGTGAACCCCGCCAGCGGCAGGATCACCTCGCTCGGGACCGGCGGGAACAGATTCTCCAACGCGACCGCCAAGCCGGCCCCGGGGGCACCGAGCCGCTCCATCAGATCGGTCACCAACCCGACCAGACCGCCCTGGGACGGATCAGACTCCTGGGCCAACAGGCCAACGTGCATCGACACCTGACACAAACGGATCATGCCGAAGACGCTATGAACTCACCACGGCCCGGACCATGAGGTCAACCACCGACCTCAGCAGGCCGACCTCAACCGCCCGGAGTGCGGAAAACCGCACCTCCCACCGACACCCCTAAAGTGAGGCCGCACCTCTCAGCGGGGCAGCGGCCACCATATGGACATCAAGGTGCGAAGTTCGACCATGCGCCGCGTGATCAACATGGCAGCGGGCCGAGCACAGCGCTCGCCGTCGCTCCTGTGCAGCGGTCTGGAATGCTTTGCCCATGCCTTCCTACCCGCCTACCTTCGCCGACCAGATCGTCGCACAGCCAGCCCGTGCCCAGTTCGAGGCGTTCCTCGACGAGCACCGCGGCGCGCTCAATGGCTGCTTGGACGGGCTGACAGAGAAACAGGCGCGCCGATCGTTGGTGGCCTCCCGGACCACGCTGCTGGGTCTTGTGAAGCACGCGACTTTCGTCGAGAAGGTCTGGTTTGACGAGGCCGTCACGTGCCGGTCGCGCGCTGAGATCGGCATCCCTGCGACGTCAGAGGAGTCGTTCATCCTCGATGACGACGACACGATCGCCACCGTCCAGCACGCACATCGCGAAGCCTGCGAAGCATCACGCCATGCGACGTCATCCCTGGGTCTGGACGACATCCTTCACGGACACCGCCGGGGCCCGCTCCCGCTGCGGTGGGTGTATCTCCACGTGCTGCGCGAGCTCGCCCAGCACTGCGGGCACGCAGACATTCTTCGAGAGCAGCTCATCAACGAGTAGTGCGCGGACGTCCGCTAAGTAGGCTCCCCTCCCTGCAAAGACATCGCCGGGAGCGGGGTTCTAAGCTGGGTCTCGGCGGGTCCGGGAAGTGACTTCTCCGAAGAGCCGGCTTGGGGATGCGAGTTGGTCACGCTGGAGTCAGTAGTCGTTCCCCGGTGTCCTCCCGGGCCCGTCGCCGCGGCTACGGCGTCGTTGATCATGCGCCGGTAGACGATGCCAGGCAGGCGCCGTTTCAGAGACCGCATCGCCTCGATCGATGTCTTTCCGGAAGCTGCGTAGCACCGGATGGGGTACGGCTCCGAGTCGCGATCTCCTACCGGCCGGTGGCACCGTCGATAAGCTCTCGCAGGATGTCGGCGTGACCGGCATGCCGGATGGTCTCGCTCGTCATGTGGGCGAGCACCCAGCGAAGCGTACGAGGCGTGTCACCGACGGGTTGCGCGGTGAGGACGTCGGGGCCAGCGGCTGCGATGATGTGGGCGTCGCTCTCGGCGATCGCGGTCCGGTAGCCGACGATGATCTGATCCGGGGACCGGTCCGGCTCGACCACCATGTCGGAGTCGACGTCGGCGTAGCGCGGGTCGCCGGCGAACGTGTAGCCGAACCAGTACCGTTCGGCGTCGGTCAGGTGCTGGACCAGGCCCAGCAGTGTGGT
Source organism: Micromonospora sp. NPDC047740 (assembly GCF_043204735.1). NCBI lineage: Bacteria > Bacillati > Actinomycetota > Actinomycetes > Micromonosporales > Micromonosporaceae > Micromonospora > Micromonospora sp. NPDC047740. Next base: position 42,885 of record NZ_JBIDCT010000026.1, on the reverse strand, counting down.
GTCGGAGACGACCAAGCGGCGTCGCAGCTGCTCCTCGTTCAGCCCGGCGACTTTCTTCAGCATGCATGATCGAGCGAAGGACAAAAAGGCGAGGGTGGTGTCGAGCTCGCCACCGTCGTTGCGCGCCACGGCTTCGCGTTGGGATTCGATCATGCCCGGACCTTACGTGCGTGTCGTCCGGGCGAGCCGGGCGGGGACGTCATCCGACCGGTACCGACCAGGCGCCCGCTCATCGACACGACCGCGCATCGAACGCCACCGCACGTTCGTCACCGCCCTGGCTTCTGGTCGGCGGCCGGATCCAGGGGTCGACCTGGATCGGCGCGATCACAGGCGAAGATCGACGGGCGATTGGAGATGGCGCGGAGCGCGGCAAGCGGCACACGTCACCACCAGAGCCACTGGGCACCGCGGCGGTGCTGCTGGGTGGTCGGGATGGTCTCGACAACCCCGTTTCCGCGATGTTCTTTCCCGGCGTTACGGCAAGCGACCTTCGCGGCCTGACGCTCCCGGCTGGTCCAGACGGCGTTGATGAACCAGTGCGGCGGGCCGCCACCACCGGCCAGCCACCGCAGGCCGCTCCGCGGATGATGCGGACCGTCTTTGTCCGTACGAGACATGGCTGCCCCCTTTCGAGGCCGCGAACGCGGCCACCTAACGGGGGTGGAACGGGGCGCTGATCCTTGTCCGTGAGGCCATTACCGCAGGATAGGCCATTGCATCCACAGGACGGCGACCGAAGTTCAACGAGCCGCACGACCAGCGCAGATGGTGCACCTGATCATCATCGAAAATCGCGAATCAACAGTGGTGACCTTGGTCTCCCTACCCTCAGGGTGCACCTTGACCTCAACCAACCTTCAGCTTGAAGACTGGCCAGGACGCCGTCTCACGTGAAGGGTGCAACAGATGCGCGCAATCCAGGTGGCCGTGTTCGGCGGTCCGGAGGTGCTGTCCCCCGCGGAGCTGCCCGACCCGGTGCCCGGCCCCGGCCAGGTCGTCGTCGGCATGGCTGCGGCGGACGTCATTCTTCTCGATACCCTGCTGCGCAGCGGCTGGGGCCAGGACTTCTTCCCGCGGACGTTGCCGTACGTCCCAGGTGGCGGAGGAGCGGGCGCGGTGGTGGAGACCGGCGAAGGGGTGGACCCGGCATGGATCGGTCGGCGTGTGGTCGTCCGGACCAGCACCGGTTACGCCGACCGGGTTGTCGCGGATGTCGAGGAGATCATGCCGGTGCCCGACGGGCTGGCCATCGAGGCGGCGGCCGCGCTGGTGCACGACGGCGTGACCGCGCTCAGCCTGGACCGGCTGGGCACGCCGGAGAAGGGAGAATGGGTGCTGGTTTCAGCGGCTGCCGGCGGAGCCGGATCGCTGCTGGTGCAGCTGGCCGTCGACGCCGGAGCCCGGGTGGTCGCCGCCGCATCCAGCGACGTCAAACTGGCGCTGGCCGGCGAGCTGGGCGCGGAGGTTGCCGTCGATTACACGCGGTCGGACTGGATCCGCCGGGTGCGGGAGGTGACTGGCGGCGGCGCCGCGTTGGTCTACGACGGGGCGGGTGGCCCGCTCGGCACGGCAGCCTTGGAAGCGGTGGCCGACGGCGGCCGGTTCGTCACCTACGGCACGGCCGACGGCTTCGCCGCACCGGACCCTGAGTCGGCCGCGCGCCGCGGCATACGGGTGCTCGCTCCGCTACTGGACGGCCCACCGAACCAGGAGACCGTGCGCGAACTGCTGGGTCTTGCACTGGAACGGGCCGCGGAGGGACGGCTGCGGCCGACGATCGGCGCCACCTACCCGCTGGACCAGGCCACTGACGCCCACCGCGCACTTGCCGCGCGCACGACGGTGGGCAAGTCACTGTTGCTGGTCAGCGGCCAAACGGCCAGCGCCGGGCCGTCCGACTCAACCTGTTGACCAGCAACAACTCCCAAGTGACACGCGGTCGTAGGGCGTGCCTCCCGACACAACACCCCAGGTCACCCCCCACACAGACCTCCGAATCAGTCAACCGTGGGCCAAGTCGGGCCTGACAAACAACGACCCTCTCCGAGCCGTACGTCCACCAGGCGTCGCTCCGGGAACGGTAGTAGGTGCCACGCCGCCGGCGTTACTGGCAAGGGCGGCTACTGCGCGGTGCTTTGTCTCGGCCCCACTGCACCTCGAACTCCACCGGGGTGTCGAAATCTTCGTTGTTGGCATTTACGTTCGGGTATAGCCGCTTCAGCAGCACGAAACGGATCCAAACGCCGTCGCGTTGCGGTACCACGATCGATTCCCCGATCTGGGAACCTTTCACGCTGCAGCTGATCTCGGGGGTTACCACGTAGAAGAAGATGCCATCCTGGTTGACCCCTGTCAGTCCGATCACGACGGAACCGTCGGTCGTCGGGACGTCGCGGCGCCAGCTTGCGGTTACCTTCTGCGTACGCGGAAGGGTGGTGCTCGTCATCGTCGGCGCCTCTGGGGTGCGACTGCTCGTGGCAGGGCCCGCTGAGACGCCGGGAGGGGTGGAGCCGATCACCTGCGGTCTCCTCGGGTCGAGGTCGAGCGCGAAGGCGCTCGCGAGCCCGGCAGCGGCGACCACCAGACCTGCGGCTACCGACCACGGGAGAATCCGGCGCCGTCGAGGCTGCTCGTACGTCCTTGCCGGAGTCTCGGCTAGGGCGCCCGTGGCAGGGTTGCGGACCAGTGCGATCCGGTTGCCGCCGTTGCGGCTGCGGCGCTGCGGAATCGGCTGGCCCCGGCTTCGCAGCTCGGATTCGACCTGGTGAAATAGGGTGTCCATGTCGAGCGGATCGGGGCCGCCGGGTACGCCGTTCTCCAGAGCGCTCAGCAGCGCCGCGGTGAAGGCGGTGTACCTGTTTCCCGGTGGGGCCAGGGCCAGTGTCGTCTCAGCGGTGGCAGTCATCAGGTACGTGCCGTCGATGACGGCGTGATCGGCCAGCGGCCCCGGTGCGGCCATAAAGCCCGACATCGCCCGCCCGCTGAAACAGCAGTCCAGAATCACCACCTTCGCCCGGCAGCGCCGCGCGGTCGTAACCACCTCCCTGCGTACCTGGGCGAAGCGCACCGCATGATGCAGCGCGTTCGCAGCACCGCCGACCAGCGCGAGCTCCAGCTCGCCGTTGTCCAGCAACCCGTGGCCCGCGAAGTACACCACCAGCGCATCGGTGGCCTCCGCGGCCGCTTCGTGGATCGGATCGAGGATGTCCTGAGCAGTGACCGGATCCACGACCAGGCGGCAGTTCTCCGCGGGCAACCCCCACCGGTCGGCGTCGGTGAGCACGGCGGACAGGGCGGCTACGTTGGCCGCGGCGGCAGGGATGGCCGGCATCCGGGTGTACGCCGAGACACCGATCAGCACGGCCCGCGACCTCGCCGGATCGGGCAGGTAGGCGGCCGTGGTCACTGCGTGGCCTGATCCGATCCGCCGTTCTCCCCAGCCAGGAACTGCCGGATCACGTCGGCGTTCCCGGCGTCGCCGCTCGGCAGGGTCAGGGTGGCACCGTCCGCCCGCGTGATCGTGACGGTCCCGGGACGTGAGCGGGAACGACGCCATGCCTCGACGGCCAGCGCAAGACTCGAGATCGCCGTCGCCTGCCCGAGCACCACATCGATGATCTCCAGTGCGCCGAGTTTCCCCGGGTCGGCCGGACCGGGCCGTACCTCAGCGCCTCGGATCAGGCTGGCGTCGACGCGCAGCCAGTCAAAGAGCTCAGCCGAAGCTGCGGCATCGTCCATACTGATCCGTATCTGCATGCCGCCTCCTTCTCCGCTCGCCGACCATCAGTGACCATCCTTGACATCCTCCCGGTCCTGAAGGTGCCGGGATTCTCACGGTTGCCCGTGAGGTTTCCTGTTTCATCGCCGACTGCCTTTCCGGGAGGATCTTCCCTTGAGGTCTTACATCAGCTCCGCAGGCGTTTCACCTCTCCGCCAGCCCGGCGGCGAGGATGTTGCGAGCAGCGTTGATGTCCCGATCATGCTCGACCCCGCAACCCGGGCACGTCCAGACGCGGACATTGAGTTCGAGGGTGGTGTTGATCCGCCCGCACTCCGAGCAGGTTTTGGACGAGGGCAGCCACCGGTCGACGGGGATTACCTCACGCCCGTACCAGTCGGCCTTGTACTCCAGCATGCTCCGGAACTGACCCCAGCCTGCGTCGGAGATGACACGGGCCAGGCGCCGGTTGCGGAGCATGTTACGCACGCTGAGATCTTCGATCGCGACCGTTTGAGTCTCACGGACGAGTCGAGTGGTCAGCTTGTGCAGATGGTCCCGACGCCGGTCGGCGATACGGGCATGGATGCGGGCCACTCTGAGCCGGGCCTTCGCCCGGTTCGCGGAGCCCTCCTGTTTGCGGGCCAGGTTCCGCTGCGCCTTGGCCAGCTTGCGCCGGTCGGCCTGCCCGTAACGCGGGTTGGCCACCTTGCCCTGCTCGTCGCTCACCCCGCTGATCGGGCGGGACAGGGTGAGCAGACTGGTGATACCCGCGTCCACACCAACCTCCGCCGCGACCGGCGGCAGCGGCTTCACCGTCGGGTCCTCCACCAAGATGGACACGAACCAGCGCCCGGCAGCGTCCCGGGACACCGTGACCGTCGACGGTTCCGCCCCTTCGGGCAGCGGCCGGGACCACACGATGTTCAGCGGGGCGTTCATCTTCGCCAGGGTGAGCTGACCGTCCCGCCACCGGAACGCGGAACGGGTGAACTCCGCCGACGCCCGCGACTTGCGCTTGGACTTGAACCTCGGATACCGGGACCGCTTGTCCCAGAACGCCACGAACCCCGCCTGCAGATGCCGCAACGTCTGCTGCAACGGCACCGACGACACCTCGTTCAGGAACGCCAACTCCTGCGTGCGCTTCCACTCGGTCAGCCACCCCGACGACTGCACATAGGTGGTGCGCTGGCGGTCCACCGCCCACGCCCGGGTGCGGGCTTCCAACGCCCGGTTGTACACCACACGCACGCACCCGAAGGTGCGGTTCAGCTGTTCGGCCTGCTTGGGAGACGGGTAGAAGCGGTACTTGTACGCCCGCTTCACCACCTCACCCACGCCTCACACCCTACCAACCGTCCATGTAAGACGATCACTGAGGGGAGGGGCGGCGTTTCCTCCCGGCCGTAAACGACCGGGTTTCCACGCCCCAATACCGATGATATGCACGGGGCCCATTCGCGATCGCACGATCGCGGTCGGCCCTGGTCGGCTTTCACTGCATATCGGCGCTTCGCCACATAGGACGCGGATCCGACCTGGCGCACGTACGCACGCCGCGTCGAGGCGACAACCAGGGTGACGGCGTTGGGGACTGTCTTCGGCAAGACCGCGCGTTCGAGTGCCGCCGCTCCGTCCGTCACACTCGGTAACACCCGGTCGGCCGCAGACGAGGACACCGGCGCCGTCGTGCTGCGATGCCGAGGACGTCGGTCCATTACGGGGCGGGCTGACCGGCATGGCTACCATCCCCTTGTGATCGAGGACTTGATCAGGAGGACGGCCGCCGAAGAGGACGATGCGATCGAGGAGTTGTGCGCGATCGCGGACACCGATCCGCGGCGGTTGACTCCGCACCACGGCCTCCTGCTGGATCTCGACGTGTTGTGGCCGGGGAAGTTGTACCGGGCGGCAGGTGCCGACGTGGTCCGCCGGGTCATCGACCAGATCGACGGTGGGCGGACGCCGGACCGGCTCAACCACCTGCTCCTTGTCCTGGCACACAGTGCTCACCCGCTCGCCGAGAGCGCCATGCGTCGCTGGTCGACCCAGCCGCCGCCCGGCGTGGACAAGCTGCACGTCGGCCCGCTGCGCTACGCGCAGGAGGGCGGTTGGGTGGTCGGCCCGGACGGCAACCGACGTGACCTGTGCGGTGAGACCGCGTACCGGTGGGTCATGCGTGAGACATCGCGACGCGTAGAGCGTTCCCACTGTCCGTGGTGCGCATCGCCGCTCTGGACTGCCGCGGACCTCGACACCGCAGACCCCGCCACCGGTGCCGCCATGGCCCACACGGGCTGGTCCGGCCGGTTGGTGATCGAGACCTGCCACTTCTGCGCCTGCTATACGACGCTGTACAGCCGGGTCACACCTGCCGGTGCCGCTGCCTGGTGGGCCGGTAACACCCGCCCCAGCTACCTACCGGATGCGGCCGAACCGGAGGACCCGCCGGCGCTGCTGCCGGTCCCAGGACCGGCTCTGCCCAGCCCCTACCAGGCCAGCGCCTGGAATCGGGGAGGCTCGACCCTGGGCGGCAGGCCCGACTGGATCCAGGACGCCGAGCACGCCGACTGCCCCGGCTGCGGACAACCGATGGACTACGTGGGCTTGATCGGCGGCGCAGACTTGGACGAGTTCGGCGAGGGTGCCTACTACCTGCACCTGCACCAGCCGTGCGGGTTCGCCGCAGTGAACTACCAGCAGAGCTGACCGCCGCAACGGCTGTCGCCGGAAGCTGCCGGGTACCACGCCGCACGTTGCAGCATTGCCACCGAACCATGGCGGCTCTGCTTCATCAGGCATGAAGACGAGTTCGTCCGAGTTCCTCGTCGGACAAACACGGTTTTCGGCAACGGCCGGGCGCTGCGGCACCCGGGACATCACGCTCCGTTCGGCTCGGGCGGCATGAGCGAGCACCCGATCAAGAGGTCTCGCCGCCAGTGGGGCCGGCGGCGGTCCTGGCGAGGCGGCGGGCGAGGTGGCCGAAGGCGTCGACAAGCTCGGCGGGGCCGACAACCTCGATCTCGGTGTCGAACCGGGCGATGGCGGCGGCGATGCCGATGCGCCGCAAGCCGGTCACGGACCGCCGGTGCTCACGACAAGGCCCAGATCGGCGGTGATTACGGAGCAGGCATGACTGACTTCGGACGACCAACAAGACTCCTCGATGACCACCTCAACTGTCATCCCCGTCCTGCTACCCCTAGCCCGGGGCGTGCTACACCAACCGCATCAAGCCGGGCATCGGGCGACTTGCCGGGGCCCTGAGTAGACGGCCCGAAAGGTCGGCAAGGTGACGGTGGGGAACGCACGAATCTGCCGCGAGGTGCCCGCAGCCAGGCGGCGAGAGGATCAGTTGGCCGGCGGGGGCCCGCCCCACCACCCGAGGCGGACAGTCGCTCGCCCCACAGCGAGGATCCACAACGGTGCATCCCGGTGAACGCTGGGGATACCGCACCAGTGAGGCTCCGCCTCGGAGCGCCGAGTAGGTCAGTTGAGCTGCACAAACAGACGTCTGGTACCAAGCGGTCGATCATGGGCGCAGCCAGAGTGCCGGCTCGCGTGTGAAGCGGCCGGTGGCAGTGTCGCGCAGGAGCGCGATGCCGTCGACAGTCACCGGTTCGTCGGACTCGCCGCCCTCGCCGCCCTCGCCCTTCATTTCATCCGGAGCGCTGCCGTGGAGCGCAGTGGTCGAATCATGCGCGTCGCCGTTCGTTTGGTTCAGGGGCGCGGGGGCGGGCCGCAGCAGGTGGCGAGTGGGGAATCCGCGAAGTTCGTTCTGGTGTACGGCGCAGCTCACCTCGATGGTGTCGCCAGCGGTGAGTCGGAGTAGTCGGCTGGCACGTGGACCCAGCACCACCGGCTCGACGGTGGCACCGTCCTTGCCCGTTATGGTCACCCGTCCGCTGGCGAGCGGCTCGACCCGCACCCCCTCGGCCTGGAGCCACTCGGCAAAAGCCAGTACGCAGTAGCGCTCGAGCGCCTGGTCGGTCGGCTCGCCGTTCGGATGCAGATCGCCCGGCTGCACTACGACCTGGGTCCATACCCGCGGAGGCGCCTCCGGCGGCGCGGTACCTTTGCCGGCCGCCGCTGCTTCCGACCGGACCAGCAGCCGTTCGACGTTTTCCGCCGTGCAGTACGCCGAGAGTTCCAACTCATTCAGAAGATCGAGAAGTCGCCGAGCGTACTGAGCGGGGGCGGCTTTTCCGGCGGATTCGGCGGCGTCCTGGGTCTCGCTGATCTGGCGCTTCTGCCATGTGTGCAGGTGCCCGTCGAACTCCAATGCCTGGTCGCGCTGAAAGCCGAGCCACTGCATCGCCCGTACGAACTCGCTGTCCGGCACGAGGCTCTTCGGGCGGTTCTGTCGGCCCACCTTCTCGATGAACGAGTCCGGCCACGGGATGCAGAACCGGTAGAGGCAGATGAGCCGGGGCAGCACGTACTCATGTAGTTGGCGGGGACGCTCGGTGAGTAACAGGCCGTGGATTCCCCAGTGCTCGATTCGCCGGGCCAGTGCCTTTATGTCGGAACGGACCCGGTCCTGCCGCCGCACCTTCATCGGAGCCGCCCGATCCCACAGGTCGGCGAAGCGCCCGGCCAGGGCGTTGTCGAGCTCGGCCCAGCGCTGCCGGTTCTTCGGGGCGTCCTCGGGTTTGGCTGGCTGGCGCCGCACGCTGCCGAGGAAATCCTCGAGACTGTCGGTCGAGGCGTCCCTCAGGAAGTGCCACACCCCGTGGCCGTCGCGCATGACAAGCCGGCGGCGTGACCCGTCATAGAGTTGGCGAAACTGTCGAGAGCTCAGCCGACCCGAGGACCTGAACCTGACCCAGACGTACAGCGCTACGCCTAGGACGGCGAATCCGCAGGCAAGGCTGAATAGGGCTGCCTCGTTGGCGTGCCGGGCCAGCAGCCCCAGTGCCTGGTCATGCAGCCAGCGCAGCCAGTTGGCATCCGCCGGCGCGCTGGGGGTCGGCGTGGCGCCCTGCGGGGTTTTCATGTCCGTCGTGGCGTCCAGTACCGTCACCAGGCTGACCAGTCCCACCGCGAGGCTGATCACCACGCCGCCTTTCTGGATCACGTCCGCCTCGCGGACTCGCCGCTCGTCGAAGGCGGAGGTGATCGCGGCCACGAGGTCGTCGTACCGAGACTTGACCCAGGAGGATTGCTCGACGATTTCCGCGCCGTGCTGGCGTACCCGGGCGAACAGTCCGGTCTCGGTGATCGCTCCGCGCAGTCCGCGCACACTCCGCCCGTGCAACTCGGTGAGTTTCGCGTCGAAGTCGTCCTGCAACCGCTCGGCCGCCGCGTCGATGTCGGCACTGGAGGCCCGCGTCAGTGCGCGCAGATGGCCGAGGTCGGCTACGCCTTGGAGCAGGATCTGGTGCAGCAATTGCACCGCGCGGTGTGCTTCGTTGAGTGTTCGGCCGCGCCGCATCGGCAGGTGGGTCGAGAGCGCGTCCCACAGAAACGCGCCGCGTTCAGCCATCGCGGTGTAGACCTGAAGATGGTTTTTCCAGATTTCCAGGTCGCGCCCCACCGTGTACAGCTCGCTGCCGCTTTTTGCCTCGAGTTCACTGAGGGCGATGACGATCCCCGCCGCGTTCTCCTCCTGACGTCGGATGGCGGCCGCCTGCCGGTCCGAGTCCCGCTGGCCTTCGGCGTCACGGGCCGGGTAGCCGTTGCGGGACGGCAGGATCAGGTAGTGCGGAGTGTAGGTCTCGTCCTCCCGCCGGAACCGGCGCAGCACCATGAAGTCGCCGTTGATCACGGCGCGGCTCACCACGGAGTCCCGAGCGGTGCCCGTCAGTAGCAGCTCGCGCGCGAGCCGATCACCGACCCGGTCACTCTGCTCCAGATAGCGGTAGGCGTCGCTGCGCAGAGACGCCGGGACGGCCACCCAGAATGTCGGTAAGTCGTACTGCCAATCGAAGATCCGGAACTGGACCGGCAGGAGTTGCGCGGCGAGCAGCCGCTGCAGGCTCTCGCCGACCCGCAGCAGATAGCCGCGGTAGGCGGGTAGCTGCTCGGCGGGGATCTGCACGTCCTGCGCGGCGTTCACCGCCAGCAGCTCCTCAGGGGCGTGCCGACGGCTACGGGGCAGCGACGTCCATACCGAGATGCTGGCTCGGCACAGCGGCCGCTCGACAAGGTAGGAAAAGGAGATGTCAACGACCGCATACAGGGGTCGGTCCGGGTCCGCCGGATCGCGCAGCGACTGCAGCCGTCGCGGCTCCAGAAATACTTGATGCCGCAGCTCGGCTAGCTGGTCACGGGCCGTTCGGTTTTTGTCCAATGCGGCCAGACACCCCTGCCGCACCTCGTCTACCAGCTCGGTCATCAGTGACCGGCCCGCTTCACTGTCGGCACGTTGGTAGTCGACGGCATCGTCTCCATCGTGGACCCGTCCCAACCAGGCCGCGCCGTCCGGCACCCCGTCCGTGCGGAGGAGGGCGTCGAGTAGGCGACGGTGCGCGGCGAAGTCCACGCCGCCTGGTTCGGTGGTGAGACTGTCCGGGGAGCAGTTGGGGTCCCGCCGCAGCAGCTCCACTTCGGGGATGCGCCAGGCCGAGGTACGAACCATGATCAGACGGTTGAGCGCACCGTGTCGCTCGCGGCCCGTCCGCGGCTCCGAGCGTTCCTGCCGTCGCGAGCCGCCGTCCCCACCCCCAGAGGCCTCCACCGTCACGGGCGCGTCCGCTGGTGTGACCGCTGGTGCCGGCTCAGGTGCCGGCCGTGGCGACGGGACTTCGCCCAGCACCACCGAATCAGTGGGGACAGCTTGGGCCGGCTCGACGATCTCTCCATGCTGGTAAGGCTTTCCCACATTACCCTCCGGCATCGTCACCTACCCCCACGGTAAGCGGCTCCATCGACACCGGACGAGATCCGCTCGGACGATTGCTGGGGGACCGTCCGGCGGCGTGCGCACGACCTTCTCGCGAACGGCTGGGCAAATTCGTCGGACCGAGGTCCAACCGGGCTGGCACCCTCATCTGCCACAGCGCGAAGCTGAGGCGTACCTGTCGGTGGTGGACCTGATCCGCGACGCCGAGGACGTGGCACGCTCACCTACGACATCGGTGCCGGCCTCGCCGCCCAGTCGGTGCGGTACGCACCGGCCAGGGCGGGTACCGGCAGCGCGACGTCGAGGAGGGCAATCGCAGCGGGAATCTGGCGGCGTCGGCGGCGAGCAGGGTGCGGCGGCGGGGGAGTTTGTCGGCGTACTCACCAATGGGAATGGCGAAAATGAGGAAGGGGAGCGTCTGCGCGGCTTTGATCACACCCAGCTCGCCGGGCGAGGCGTGTAGCACGGAACACGCCAGGATCGGCACCGCCACCACCGAGTGCGCTGCCCGGCGCGCTGAGCGTGTCCCCGGTCCAGAACGGCGCGAAGCGGCGATGTCCCCAGACCCCGTCCGCACCCGCCATGCCAAACAGAACCGGTGGCGTCCCGCCACCCGCAAAATCCGGCGACATCGACGGCCATCCCCGCCAGGATGGCCGGTATGGAAGCGGTTGAGGTCGTCGTCGCCCACAGCCAGCGTGCGACGCTGCGCGTCGGCGACGTGTTCCTGAAGGTCGACGGCGACCCGGCGCACGCCGACGTCGAGGTGCGGGCGATGGCCATGGCGCCGATTCCGACCCCGGCGATCCTCTGGCGCGAGCCGCCGGTGCTCGCGATCGCCGCCGTGCCCGGCAGGGCGCGCTCGGCCTCCTCGGCGAACCGTCGGCCGCGTCGGCGGCGGCATGGGCTGCGGCGGGTGCCGCCATACGGAGGCTGCACGATGCGCCGTTGCCGCCGTGGCCGGGGCCCAGGCTCGACGACGTGGCGGCGGAGCTCGACAGCGAGTGCGCGTGGCTGCTCGCCAACGCCGGTCTGCCCGCCGAGGTGATCCGGCGCAACCGCGAGATCGCCGAGGCCGCGCTCCGGCCGTGGAAACCGGTGTTCATCCACGGCGACCTGCAGATCACCCACGTGTTCGTCGACGGCGACGAGGTCACCGGCGTCATCGACTGGTCCGAGGCCGCCCCCGGCGACGCCATGTTCGACCTGGCCACCCTGACGCTCGGGCACGAGGAACGCTTGGAGGACCTGCTTGCTGGCTACGGTGACGGCGCGGACCGGGACGTGATCCGCGCCTGGTGGTCACTGCGCAGTCTGGTGGCGTCGCGCTGGCTGATCGAGCACGGCTTCGATCCGGACGCGCCGGGGTGCGAATTCGACGTGCTCAGATCCCGGATGCAGGAACCCTAGGGTCTGTATCAAGCTGAGCCACGCCGCAGCGGCCTCAGCTTTGATACCGACCCTAGCCGGGTAGGCGTGCAAGCGACGCGACTGCAATGACCGTGTTTCTCGATGCTCTGGTCGCACACGACGAGGCCGCCCGCGTCGGGTTGTCGGCAAACTTGGCCTGTGGCCCCGGTTTTCCGCCAATCTGACACGGGTGTCGAGAGTGGGGTGAGCTGTGAGTCGTGTATCCGGTGCGGCGGTCCGGACAGCCGGTGTCCGGATCGCGGCAGTCGTCTTCGCGCTGACGTGGCTGGTCTTTCCCGGGTTCGGCCTGCCCGACCTGGTGGTGACGTGGGACCCGGCCTGGGCGGTGGCGCTGGAGGCCGGCTGGGGACTGCTGTTCACCGTGTTCGTCGCGGCGGCCTTCGTCCGGATCGCCGCGCGGCCTCGGCGGTCAGCACCCGCCGTCGTGCAGTTGCTGTGCGTCGCGGCGGCCCTCGCGGTCTCCGCCGCCGCCTCCCTTGAATGGGCCTTGGTGCTCGTTGCCGTGGCCGTGGCCGGGGAGGCGCTCGTCGTGGCGTTCGCGCCCGGGCGGGAGTCGCTCACGACGGGCGGTGTCCGGGTGGACCGGCCGCTGGTGGCCCTGGCCGGGCTCGCCGCGCTGCCCTGGCTGGCGTACGCCCACAGGATGTACGCGGCGAACCGGGCGGGGCTGCCCGAAGACGTCACTATCGGGATCGACCACTACGCCGTGCAGGGCGCGGTGGGCCTCGTCCTCGTGGTGCTGAGCGGGACGGCGGCGTGCTGGGTGCGGGGCCGGCGGTTCGTCGGGGCCGGGGTCGGGCTTGTGGCCGCGTATCTCGGTCTCGTCTGCCTCGTCTGGCCCGGCACGCCCGGCGGGTTCGGGCCGGTCTGGTCGGCGCTGAGCATGGCCTGGGGCATCGCCTTCGGCACACTCGCCGCCGTCCGCAGCGCGGGTCCTGGCACGACCCGAGGCGCCGGCCGGGAGGGTTTCCGCGGTTGTCGGCCCAGTTTGGGCAGGTCGGAGTCGGCGCAGCGGGCGTAGGAGCGGTGCAGCAGCCGGTGGACGTGTTCGCGGTCGGGCTGGGTGCGGGCGGTGGCGGGCAGGTCGAGAAGGTCCTCTTCGCGTTCCAGGCAGTCAGGATCGGGGCGCCGATGGCCGTGGGGCAGGGCGTCGAGGGTGTCGACCAGGCGGTCGACGTGCTTGCCGTGCGGGCGGCGGAGCGGGTGCGGCCGGCGTCGGCGACCGCCGCCCCGGCCGCCTCACGCAACCGCGTGGTGAGCCGGGAACGGGCGGGTACCTGGGCGACCTGCTCGGTGAACGACGTGCGTGGGCGAGCGGCCGTCGGGCAGTACCAGCGGCGTTTCCGCCAACGCAGCCGTACCGGCCGGCCACCCACCGGCAGATCCCGCGGCCGGGTCGTGGCCCACTGCTTCACCCGAGCCGCCCGCTGCCCACACCCCGGGCAGCATCGTGCCTGCTCATCGCCGGTCGACAGGTCCACCACCGGGACGCCCTCGGCGTCCAGCTCGACCCGCTCCACCACCAGGCCGTCCAGGCCCAACAGCCGGGTCGTATCGTTGACCATGCTCGTCCCCATGGCTCAGATCGGGGCAGGTCAGGGCTTCACCACTTCACATGGAGTTTGCCCTGGTCGTTGACCACTTCGACCTCCGCGTCCGCCACGTGGTTGCCCACCATGCATGTGCAGGTGAAACCTGGTTCCCGCCTTGACCACCACGGAACCAGGGCACGACAGCACCTTTACCGGCTCATCCCGAATGCCCTGGATGTTGGCGGCCACTGCCTGCTGCACCGCCGCCTGGTCCAGCACCCGCTCTGGTCTGATGGTGACGACCTCGTCGGCGCTCAGCACCTTGACCGTCACCACCACCGCACAGGCGGCGACCACAACCGAGGAGATCGCCACCACGGCACGTGCCAGGTTCCCTTGATCAGCCACGCGAACAGATCTATCCAGACGGACAGAGGTTGACAAGGTTCCTTGGTCAGCGGCCCTCACCCCCGAGGAACAGGACGCGCCGGCGCCATCTCCAGTGATCACATAGGTGAGGTACAACGAGAACAGCCACCTCGGGCCGACATCCATGACGCGCCGCACGGCGCCGGGGCAGCCATTTGTCGGCGTACGACTTTGGGTGCCCAGGTAGGTACGGCTGAACGCGTACCTATCTGAGCATCCGAACTCGTACGCCAACGCCATTCCTGGTGGCTGCTGGGCAACCGCCGCCGCTGCTACGCCCGCTGCGCCGCCTCCGACCTGGCCGAACTCCACCGGCTCGCCACTACGATCGAAACCTGGTGGCCACAGATCCACGCATTCCTGCATACCGGCATCACCAACGCCGGCTCAGAAGGCACCAACCGCGTCATCAAGTTAGGGCCGTGCGTTCTCGGCGATTCCGAGGATGCGGAGCACCGTGTCGGCGTGTCTGCGAGCCTGGGCGCGGGTGGGCGGTGGGGTCAGCCCGAGCAGGCGACGGCGGTGGTGCTCGCCGAGCAGTAGGCCGAAGATCGCTTCTGCCTGCTCTTCTGGTGAGCTGTCCGGTGGTCGGGGAACGTCGGCGACGCGGGTGGCGAGGAGTTGGATGTAGCCGCGGGGTCCGCTGGTGTAGAAGCGTTCGGCCAAGTCGGGAAACTGAACGGCCTCCGCGATCATCAAGCGGTGTAGTCCGATCGCCTCATCGGAGTGCAGGGTGAAGACGAGCCGTGCGCCGAGCTCTGCGAGCGACTCGTCCCGGCCGGTGAGATCGGTGAGGGCGGCAGTGCGGAAGCGCTCGATGGCTGCGGTGAACACTTCCGCCTTGTCGCCGAAGTAGGTGTAGATCGTTCTCTTGGTCACGCGGGCGGACGCCGCTAGCTCATCGATCGAGGCCTGGCCGTAGCCCTTGGACACGAACAAGGTGACCGCGGCGTCGAGTATCTGGTCGCGGCGTCGTTCGCGCTCCTGGGCGGTGGGGCGGCCGCGTTTGCGTGGTGTCGTCTCACCTTGTGCCATGTTGCGTCCCTCACTCGTGTGGTCGCGGTGGGCGACCGTGGCCTCCACCTACCCTATAATGACACGTGACCGTTTCATTCTGTCCGTGGGGCCTCTTCCCCCCGGCGGTCACCTCGGCTTCAGAAGAGCCCCAAGCGAGGAGATGCCACATGCCCACCCGGAAGTCCGCCTCACCCAAGCAGCAGAGGCGGTCGCGTCCGACGCGGGAGGGTTCGTTTCCCGCCGTTGAACGGTTGCAGGAGTTCTATCGACAGATGGTGCTCATCCGCCGTTTCGAGGAGCGCGCCGCGCGGTCGTACACGCAGGCCGAGATCGGCGGATACTGCCACCTCAACCTCGGTGAGGAGGCGACGGTCGTCGGTCTGATGTCGGCGCTCGAGCCGACGGACTACCTGTTCACGAACTATCGCGAGCACGGCTACGCGCTCGCTCGCGGTATCGCACCGGGACGGGTGATGGCGGAGCTGTACGGTCGCAGCGGCGGCGTCTCGAAGGGGTGGGGCGGGTCGATGCACCTGTTCGACGCGCAGGCGCGCCTGCTCGGCGGTTACGGCATCGTCGGCGGCCAGATTCCCCTCGCCACGGGCGCGGCTCTCGCGATCGACTACCGCGGCGGGGCGGACGCGGTGGTCTGCCTCATGGGAGACGGGACCACCAACATCGGCGCCTTCCACGAGTCCCTCAACATCGCCGCCCTCTGGGGCCTGCCGATCGTGTACGTCGTCGTCAACAACGGGCTCGGCATGGGCACCACGGTGGAGAAGGCTTCGGGCGAGCCCGAGCTGTACAAGAGAGCCACGTCCTACCGGATGGCCTCCGCCCGTGTCGACGGCACGGACCCTCTCACCGTGCGCGAGGCCATGCTCACGGCGTTGACCAGCGCCCGGGAGGGCAAACCGTTCCTGCTCGAAACGATGAGCCCGCGCCTGAAGGGTCACTCGGTGGTCGACCCGGCGAAGTACCGCACCAAGGAGGAAGCGGAGGCGCTGCAGGCAGCCGACCCGGTCGCCGCGTTCGCTGTCCGCCTGCACGAGCAGGGTCTGCTCGATGACGAGGCGATCGCGACGATCGACGAGGAGGCGATGCGCACCGTCGTCGAAGCCGTGACATTCGCGGAGCAAAGCCCGCACCCCTCGGTCGACACCCTCTTCGACTACACCTACGCCACACCGGTACCGAACGACTCCCGCCGGCTGCCAGGTGAACCGCTCTTCGAACCGGCGCCCTTGCCCCAGATCGGAGCACCCGCATGAGCATCATGACCTACCGCCAGGCCGTGCACGACACTCTCCGCGACGAGATGCGCCGCGACGAGAACGTGCTGCTGATCGGCGAGGAGATCGGCGTGTTTGAGGGCTCCTACAAGATCACGGCAGGGATGCTCGCCGAGTTCGGCGAGAAGCGCGTGCGCGACACCCCGATCGCCGAGGAAGGGTTCACCGGCGCAGCGATCGGCGCCGCCATGCTCGGCCTGCGCCCCGTCGTGGAGATCATGACGATCAACTTCTCCCTGCTCGCCCTCGACCAGATCGTCAACCACGCCGCGAAGATCTACGGCATGTTCGGCGGCCAGGCCCGCGTGCCGCTCGTGATCCGCACCCCCGGCGGCGGCGGGCAGCAGCTCGGCGCGACCCACTCCCAGAACATCGAGCTGTACTACGCGTTCGTGCCCGGCATGAAAGTCGTCGCCCCCTCCACCCCCGCCGACGCGAAGGCACTGCTCCTGGCCGCGATCCGCGACGACGACCCGGTCCTGTTCCTGGAGAACCTCGCCCTGTACAACACCAAAGGCGACGTACCCGACGACGACACCCCCGCCGAGATCGGCCGCGCCGCCGTCACCCGCCCCGGCTCTGACATCACGGTCGTCGCCTATTCACGCATGGCCGCCGTCGCCCTGGAAGTCGCCGAGAAGCTCGCCGAAACCGACGGGATCGACGTCGAGGTGGTCGACCTGCGCAGCCTCCGCCCGCTCGACCGCGACACCGTGATCGCCTCGGTACGCAGAACCCACTGCGCCGTCGTCCTCGAAGACGACTGGCTCACCTACGGCATCGGCGCCGAGATCGCCGCCACCATCTCCGACGGCGCCTTCGACTGGCTCGACGCCCCTGTGCGCCGCGTCGCCATGGCCGAAGTGCCCCTGCCCTACTCCAAGCCGCTCGAAACCGCGGCCCTGCCCTCCGCGGACGACGTCACCACCGCCATCCGCCAGACCCTCGTCGCCGTGGCACGACGCGCCGAGTAAGGAGCCGTTCCGTGATCGACATCCTCATGCCCCGCCTGTCCGACACCATGGAAGAAGGCGCCATCGCCACCTGGCACAAGAAGCCGGGCGAGAAGGTCGAGGTCGGCGACATCCTCGTCGAGATCGAGACCGACAAAGCCATCATGGAGTACGAGGCATACGAGGCGGGCACCCTGCACGACATCCTCGTCCCCGCAGGAGAACGCGCCGCCATCGGCACCGTGATCGGTCGCCTCGACGACGGCCTCGGGCAGCCGCCGAGCCCACCGGAAGAACCCGCCACCGAGACCACACCGGCACCCACCGCACCACCGAACCTGCCGGCCGACACAACCCGTCAGCCCGCAGCACCAGGGGCGCAGGTGCTCCCACCGCAGTCCGAGACGCAGCCACGCGTTCCCCACAAACGGCTGTTCGCGACCCCGCTCGTGCGCCGACTCGCGCGTGAGAATGCGATAGACCTCGATGAGATCACCGGATCCGGACCCGGCGGGCGGATCGTCCGCGCTGACATCCAGGAAGCCCTCACCGCACGAGAACAACGCCCCGCCGACTCACCACAAGCGACAGCAGCAGAACCCGCAGAACCCGGCGACAGCAGACACAGCACGGCGATCCCCTTCGACTCCACACGACAGGTCATCAGCCGACGGCTGACCGAAAGCAGCAACTCCGCACCACACTTCTACGTCACCGCCGTCGCAGACGTCGAAGAACTCCTCCAACTACGGGCCACCATCAACAGCCACCTCGACGACCTCGGACGCGGCACAGTCAGCGTCAACGACCTCATCGTCCGTGCCGGCGCCCTCGCACTGAGGCAACACCCCGGACTCAACGCCTCATACTCACCCGAAGGCCGCGGCCAGACCCTGATCCACGAACGCGTCAACATCGGCATCGCCGTCTCGTCACCGACAGGACTCGTCGTACCGGTGATCCACGACGCCGACCAGAAGACTCTCTCCCAAATCGCCGCCGACTCACAACGCCTCGCCCACGCCGCGCGAGACCGCAAGCTCACCGGGCCGGACATGGCACACGGCACCTTCACCATCAGCAACCTCGGCATGTACGGAGTCGAGCAATTCACCGCGATCATCAACCCACCCGAAGGAGCCATCCTCGCCGTCGGCGCCGCCCTCCCCGAACCCGTCGCGGCAGGCGACACCGTAGCCATCCACCGACGCATCCGATACACACTCTCCGCCGACCACCGAATCATCGACGGCGCCCTCGCCGCCCAATTCCTCACCACCCTCACCAACCTGCTCGAACGACCTATGGCACTGCTCGCCTGAACCCGCACCAGAGCCCCCCTGCCCGGCCACCAAGCGGCCATGTCTCCGCCGAGGCCGGGCAGGGACACCGGACGCAACAGTGGCCTCTTCGACGGTGCGAGATACGTGCAGCCGGCCGGGGGCCGAGCCGGAGAAGTCAGCCCAGCGTGGCCGCCTTGCGCAGCAGCACCGAGCGTTCGCGCTGGTTGGCGCACAGCCGGGCCGCCAGCTCCAGCTCGGCGCGCGCTTCCCGTCGCCGTCCGAGCCGGGCCAGCAGCTCACCGCGTACGGTCGGAACCAGATGCGAACCGGGGAGCCGGTCCGAGGCGATCAGCTCGTCCACGATGGCCAGGGCTTGCGCCGGGCCCGAGGCCATGGCAACGGCGACGGCCCGGTTGAGCTCGACCACCGGCGAGGGTGCGACCCGGCCGAGTGCCTCGTAGAGCACGACGATCCGGTCCCAGTCGGTTGCCTCGACCGAGGGCGCCGACGCGTGGGTGGCGGCGATCGCGGCCTGCAGGCCGTAGGGGCCGAGGCCGCGAGGCGATGCCCTGGCCAGCGCGGCCAGCCCACGGCAGATCGCCGAGACGTCCCACCGCCGCCGGTCCTGGTCCTCGAGCAGGATCGGCGAGCCGTCCAGGCCCGCCCGGGCCGGGAAACGCGCGGCCGTCAGCTCGCACAACGCGAGCAGGCCGTGCACCTCCGGCTCGGCCGGTTGCAGCGCGGCCAGCGTGCGGGCCAGCCGGATCGCCTCGTACGCGACGTCGGGGCGCAGCAGCCGGTCGCCCGACGTGGCCGTCGACCCCTCGGTGAAGATCACGTAGATGACGCTGAGCACGCCGCCCAGCCGTTCCCGGCGCTCGTCGGCCGGCGGCAGTTCGAACGGCACCCCGGCCGCCGCGATCGTCTTCTTGCCCCGGGTGATCCGGGCCTGCACGGTCGGCACGGATACGAGGAACGCGCGGGCGATCTCCTCGCTGGACAGGCCGCCGACCACGCGCAGTGTCAGCGCCACCCGGGCCTCGGGGGAGAGCACCGGGTGGCAGCTGATGAACATCAACGCAAGCACGTCGTCATCGATCCTGTCGGGATCGATTTCCTCGTCAACCGCTGAATTGACCGCCAAGTCGGCCGCCACCAGGGCGTATCGGTCCTGCAGAGCGGCCCGGCGGCGGATAGCGTCGATCGCCCGCCGCCGGGCCGTGGCCATCAGCCAGCCGGCCGGATTCGCCGGAGAGGCGAGCGGCCACGACACCAACGCCTCGGCCACCGCCTCCTGGGCCGCGTCCTCAGCCAGCCCGAAATCGCCGGTGAACCGGGTCAGCGCGGCGACGATCCGCGCCGACTCGATCCGCCAGACGGCCTCGACATCGGCCGTACCCATCAGATCTGGCCGTTGCTCTCGCGCCTGGCCCCATCCTTGACGATCACTCGCGGACCTGCGGGACCTCGTCGCTCCCCGGCACCCGCCGGACCTCGATCTTGGACCCGCGGGCCGCCGGGACCCGCTTGGCCCACTCGACCGCCTCCTGTTTCGAGGCGACGTCGAGCAGGAAGAAGCCCCCGAACAGTTCCTTGGTCTCGCCGTACGGCCCGTCCGTGACCACCGGGACCTCGCCGCTGAAGTCGACCACGACGCCCTGGCCCGGATCGTCCAGCCCTTCCGCCGCGAGGAGAACGCCGGCCTTGATCATCTCCTCGATGAACTGGCGGGTCGTGGCCATCATCTCGTCGATGTTGCTCATCATGGCCGCGTTCGACTCGTCGGTGCCCCGCATGATCAGCAGGTACTTCGGCATCGCGTTCTCCTCGTCCGGCGGGGCCGCCTCTCGGCCCTCGCACCCTAACGTCGAACGAGTGGCCCGCGGATCGACACGGCCCCGGAGAAATCTCTCGCCGCGACGCAGCCGACCCCGCCGATCCCCGGTTTCGCCCGTCAGAGCGGTCCCTGAGCGATGGCTGATGCGGACGCTTTGTTGATCAGACTTATCGTCGCATCTTTGCAAGGCGGCGACGCTCAGGCGATCGGGGCGTGGTCGACGCCCAGCTCGCCGAGCCCACCCCTCGGTGTTCGGCGCCAGGACAAAATGGGTGGCCTTGCCAGCCTGTCCCGCCCTACCTTGTAACTGGATCTTCTTCTCCGATCCACTCACGAGAGGACTTCACCCCGCGTGACGCCGCCTGCTCTTTAGACCCGACACCTTCCCCGTGCATCGGTCGCCGACGTTGCCGTCGGTTCTTTTCCCATGCCTACCGTCAGGTCTTCAGAGAGATCATGTCTACGCGTCCTCACCTCATGCTGTCCTGGGCCCTTCGGCCCACGCGCCTTCCCCTGCTCGCGTTCCGCTGCGTCCACCGCCATTCCGGCCTCGCCGCCACCGGCGACAGGAAGCTCCGCGTCAATGCCAACGGCAAACTCCTCGACATCTGGCGCCCGGTCGCCTGCGTTTCCTGCGACCGCACCAGTAAGATCACCGTTCACGATCGCGTCCCGGTCAGGTACCTGGATCCGATCCTTCGGGAGGGCTACTCCGGCAACTCCTCCACCCTCATCGCCCGCGTCCTTTCCGACCCGCTGACCGCCCGGCGCAACCGATTCGCCCTGGGCTCATGCTGGGAACTGCTCGCCCCGTCCCCTCCCGAAAGCCCCTGGCCCCTCCAGGTTTCGGTCATCTTCGACGACCCCGTGCCACTTCGCCCCGAACGGCTCATCGCCGAAGCGGCTGGGCATCAGCCGCGGGGAGATCGCTCCCTGCGTCAAGATCGGCATTCCGCTGAACCGCAGGACCCACAGCGACTTCTCGTACGCCCTGCAATGAGCCGCCGCCGTGGGCCTGAGCTGGGGCGAGAGGGAAGGTGGCCTTGCCCCGGACTACATCACGCGGCCGTCCGCGCGCGGGCGCTCATGACCGGGCCCGAACGAAGATCAGGGCCGGCCCGATACCGGCGACGAAGGTGAACACCCCGACTCCATCATCGACCCTGACGGGGTCGGGCCACGTAACGGCCACGCTGCTGGCCGCCGCGGGCATCGGCCTCCTGGCCGCCACGGCCCGCAGCCGGTCCAGCGTCCACCCAGCCCCCGTAGCGTGAAAGACGACCAAGCCGCGAACCCGGAGGGTGCCCGCTCCTACAAGACACGAGCCGGCAGCACATACCAGAACGCCCGCCAGCCGCCGAGCCGCCGATGGGCGGTTCGGCGGGTCCGGCACAACCGACAGGAGGACCAGCACCGACTCATCCCCACGTCGCCTCCGCACTCCGGCGCAGTCGCCTGGTGCGCCGGGTAGCCGCGATCCGAGCGTTACGGATCGTGACCGCTTGCGCCCGGAGGAACGTCCGGACATGCCGAATTGAGTGCGGTCAGCGTGTTTGGGTCTCCCAGACCGGCTGCTGGGGCTCGTCGTTGTGCACGATGATGTCGACGTGATCGGTCGGGCGGACCGTAGCGAAGTAGAACTGTTGGGAGGGGATGTAACGCTCGCGCCAGCGCCGTTCGACTTCGGCCCGAGATGACACCCGGCGCTCTCGGATCACGGCACGATCCACGGTCTTCTCGAGCGCGGTCGAGACGAAGATGCGCAGGTCCCACCGGTCAATCAGTTCCGGGCGCATGAGGAAGACGCCGTCGAAGACCAGCACGGCGTCGGCGGGGGCAGTCGTGAACGGCGGGGACAGCGCGGCATCCGCTGTGCGATCGTAGACCGCGTGTTGGAAGCGTCGATCTCCGCCCGGGCCGAGCGGATCGAGCAGAACCCGGTTCAGGGCGTCGTAGTCGTGGGTGTCGAGGTAGCAGCCTTCGGCCGAGTACTCGCCGCGCGGATAGCGCTGTGCCCGGGGGAAGAGGAAATCGTCGATCGTCGCGCGGATGACGTCGCGGCCCTGTGCGCGCAAGACGACGGCCAGCTCGTCGGCGAGCGTGGTTTTGCCTGCGGCGGGCGGTCCGTCGATGGCAACTCGCGTCGGATGTGTGACTGTGACGGACCCGACTGCCTCAACCAGGCGGCCGAGCATCTCGTCGCGGGTGCCTTGGTCCATGTCCTGCCCCGTCCTACCCGCTCGGGCCGACACCCGCGGGAAACCCGATGACCGTTTCCTGGACCCGCGTTCCTTCTGGAAGTTTGCGTCGAACCGCGCTCAGTTGATCCTCAGCCATGACCGAACAATTGTCAGCCGTCTCGCGTCGACCGGCATACGCGGATCAAAGGGCAGCAGGACGCGGCCCGGACGACATCCTCATCTGCCGCTGAGCGTGCGCGGATCTGCCCATGACAGCGCGTCCGGGCGTTGCGCTGGCAGATGGCCGCTCAGCGCCGCTTGTAGACCAGGCGAACCTTGCCGTCCTGAACCGCGTAGTCCGTGAGCCTCAGTTCGAGTGTCGGACGTTCACCGGGGAAGAGCTGCCGTCCGCTGCCCAGCAAGACCGGAACGATCCCGACGGTCAGCATGTCGACTGCGTCGGCTGCAAGGAATGACTCAACCAACAACCCGCCTCCGAAGAGGAAGCAGTGATGCCCCTGGTCTCGCGCTGCCCTGACCACCTCCACCACTCCATTACCAACAAAGTCGACTCCCTCCTCCTTCTTCTCGAGAACCGATCGCGTCAAGGTCGCAACGATGACCTTCTTGCCGAGAGCCACGTAATCCTGGTGCTGTCCCTGGTCATAGCAGCGGCGACCCATTACGACGATGTCGACACCGTCAAGGAACTCATCAAACGGCAGTTGATGGTCGGTATCGAGCGTTGGGCTCGCCACCGGAACTATCCAGTCGTAGCCGCCCTGGTCATCGGCGATGTAGCCGTCAAGACTCATGGCCAACCGTAAGCTGATTTGCCCCGATGATGCGCTCATGCCCGCGAGTGTAGTGACGAGCAGCGATGGACCTCCGGACCGCTCGGCGATGCGACTGTCCGTGCTTCGTCGCGACGAGGCAGCCGGCCAAGCTCAGGCAGAGAACGAACCAATGCCGCCAAGTCGCCATGCACGAGGGGAAGGCCGCCCAGCTCGCTGATCTCGACCCATGCGATGTCGTCATGCTCGTCAGGTGCACGGTTGGTGGGAGAGCCAACCCAGTCTCCAATTTGCCAGACGCCCACGTGAACGGCATCCTCACCACTGCCGGCATGCAAGACGCCCAACCGTGACGCGGACTCCGCCACGATGCGAACACCGAGCTCCTCGTGCATCTCACGCGCGAGGGCTTGTAGTTCCGACTCACCCGCTTCGACTTGCCCCCCGGGCAGGTCCCAGAGATCTGGGTATGCCCGGCGGGTCGGGCTGCGGTGCACTAGCAGGACCGCGCCGTTGTCAACGAGTGCACCTGTGACGACGACATGCATGACGGGATTAGAGCACAGGGATAGGACAAGCTCGCTCCAGCCAAAGAGGGCAGACGTCCGGATCTGGCCGCCGACCGGGCGTCACGCAGCGTGGCGGTGACGGTGGCTGCTCGCCGTGCGGAACTGCCGATGAGCGGATGCCGTGTCCGCGCCTGAGGGGGTGATGGGCACCCGATGCCTTGGGGCGTAGCAGCCAGTAGCGGGAACCCGGGCATCTCGCTCTTACGGAGGTGGAATGTGTGGTCGCGCTAAACAGCAATCACAAAGATCTGATGGGATGACCAGCAAGTTCAGTGACGGCTCCGTCCTGTCAGCGCGGCATGGTTGGATGCAGACCGGCGATCAGGAGTGAGAATCATGACATGCGTGACCCCACCGCGTCCGTTGGATGTGGTCTCGTTGTTTCCGGGGCTGGCAGAGATGGCCAGGACTGCCACCCGCCTTCATCCCCGCCCGGGAAACCCGACCGTGCATGACAGCTCGGTGGGCGGGCCTTTGCTGTGGCCGGTAGGCGAGGCCTGGCCGACATGCGTCGACGAGCACGAGCCGTGCGAGTTGACGACGCTGGAGGATGTCCGCACGCGTCGAGGCATCCTCGCCGCGGCGTGGCAACGGCCCAGGCCGCCCGGAACGAATCTGCTCACTCCCGATGAGAAGACGGTCGTAGACCGCATAGATGCCGGTTACGACTCGGCGCTGCTGCCGAGGGAGCCGCTGCCGCTCATCCCGCTGGCGCAGCTCTACGCCCGGGACGTCCCTGATCTGCCCTGTCCCGATGGCGCAGACATGCTTCAGGTGCTGTGGTGCCCGTTCGACGAAATCATGGATGCGCGGTCGGCGGTACACCTACGGTGGCGGCAGTCCACAAGCGTGCGAAACCTGCTGAAGCACCCGCCCGAGCCGGCCTTCATCGGCCAGGACTATTACGTGCCGGAACCTTGCGTTCTGTATCCAGAGCAGGTCATCGAGTATCCGGCTTATCACGAGCTGGATGACGAACTGGCGGAACGCATCATTTCCCGAGATAGGGAACTCCTCCAGTCACCGGACGAGAAGCAACCGGGTTACAGGAGTGATCTGTCCATCGCTCCCGGCTGGAAGGTCGGTGGCTGGTCCGCCTTCTTTACCTTTCGGAGCCCTGCGGGCCCTGATGAGCTCCGGTGCTGCGGCGCTCCGCTGGAACCCCTACTCACCATCCCCAGCGACGAATGGGACGGCGACAGCCGCAGCTGGCGTCCCATCACTGACGAGGACGAGTTGGTCGACCACACCCCGACCCAGGTGGAAATCGGTCGTGGCTACACACTCCAGGTCTACCGGTGCACCGCCTCGCAGGAGCACCCACCGGTCACCATCATGCAGTAACTGAGGATGCACGCCGCGAGTCGGGCGGGTCCGACGGCACGACCGGACCTGCCGATGAGCGGATGCTGTGACGTCATCGTTCCAATGCGGCGGTCAATGCCTCGGGCTGGCTGAGGGCCACCAGATGGCCGCCGGGCAGGGTCTTGGGCGTGACGCCAAGGCGATGCTGGGCTGTCCGGATCTGGAACTCAACCGGGAACAGTCGGTCCTCGCGGCTGCTTAGGACCTCGGTTGGTACGTCCGGCCACACGTCCAGCGGCCAGGGCTGCGCGAACGGCGTTCCTGACTGCGGTGGCTCACCGGCCATGGCCTCCTTGGTGATGTCCTCTGGTACGTCGTGGAAGAAGTACACCAGCGGATCGAAGGGCCCGTCCGGGGAACGGCCCTCGCGCAGGTCGCACTCACGGCGGGCCTGGTCCTGGCCGGTGTTGGTCCACCAATCCTGGCCGGTCTCACCGGGCGCCGGGATCATCGCGTTGACCAGGACCAGGCGTGAGACCGGCAGCCGACTACAGACCAGCGGCGCGGTCAGGCCGCCCATCGACTGGGCCACTACCACCAGGTCTTTCCGTTGACCTGCCGCGTTAACCACCGTATCTGCGTACTCCTGCAGTCCCGCGCTGTCGTCTCCGGCTGGCAGGTCGACGGCGATCGCTTCGTGACCCCGCTGACGCAGTCCGGGGACCACGCGGTGCCAGTACCAGGCGGCGCCGCCGGCGCCAGGGATCAGAATGAATGTCGCCACGGTGCGAATCTAGCACCGCGCAGTGTGATAGCGATACGCTGAGCGAGTGGCGCGAGCATATGACGATCCCTGCGGTCTGGCCCGTGCGCTCAACCTGGTCGGCGACCGGTGGGCGTTGTTGGTCGTCCGCGAGTTGCTGCTCGGGCCAAAGCGCTTCACCGACTTGCGGCGCGGCCTGCCCGGCGTTAGCCAGAGCATGCTCACCTCCCGACTTGTCGAGTTGGAGGAGGCGCAGGTGATACGCCGGCGGCGTCTCGGCCCGCCGACGAGCGCTTGGGCCTACCAGCTGACCGAATGGGGACGGGAACTCGAGCCCGCTCTGCTGCAGCTGGCCAGGTGGGGCAGTCGGAGCCCGCTGGCTTCGTCAGCAGAGCTGAGCGTTGACGCGCTGGCCCTCGCGATGAAGACCACCTTCGACCCGACCGCGGCGCGCGACTTTAGCGTGCGATGTCAGGTCCGTCTCGACGGCGACATCCTGCTCGTCACCGTCGACAACGGACGGCTCGACGTGGCGCGCGCTGACGGTGCCGATCCCGAGCTGGTGATCGAAACCAGCGTCACCGTGTTCCGCTCGCTCACCTTCGGTGGCGCGCCACTGCATGCCGCCGACGTCACCATCCGAGGTGACGGCGAAGTCGCCGCCCGCCTGCTTCGGCTGTTCAAACGCCCGGCGTCGTTTGCCGGATCTGACGGCTGACGAGCTCCAGCACACACGCTCATGCCGCGCTCCGAGCGTCACGTAACGTGAGCGTGGACGGCACGCCGGCAGGCGCCCGGAACTGCCAATGAGCGCGTGCCTGATCTTCAGCCGGTGGCCGTGCCCTGGTGCTGGCGGCGCTCGGCAAGTCGCTTCAGGTTCAGCAACTGCCGTCGAGCCATCGCCAGGTCACCGACGGACAGCCCAAGGGCAGCCCAGCGGGCCGTCTGCATGACGACCTTGAGCAGCAAGCGTGTCGTGTTCTGCTCCTCGGGCACAAGGACGTAGGACATGAAGGCACCCATGATGGTGCCCGTCAGCTGTTTGCCGGGGTCGACCGAGACGATCCTGCCCCATTTCCGTCCGCCAGCAGTGGTGAATGCTTCTCCGACTCGAGGCTCGGGTAGGCCCACCAGCTGTCGAGGTGAGCGGTGGCCGAGGTTGTCAATCCAGTCATAGGAGTACGGCGCAATCCTCACTTGGGCAACCCACGGCCACACCGCTGCGGCGGGCGCCTCAACCCGCACCCCCCGCCACGCCTGTAGCACGGGTGAGGAGACGAAGTCGTCGCACGGATAGGAGCGCAATATCTCACTGTTAGTCACGCCCCACCGGTCGCCGATCATGCACCCATCTTCCACCATGTCGGCGCCCCGACGTCCGGAGCCGGGATCCGCACGGCACGCACGGTGACGGCGACGCTTGCTGCTCGCCGTCCAGAACAGCGATTAGCGTGCGTTTGAGGCGCCATGCAGTCAGGTGTGTCGTGTCAGCGTGGCATGGCGGGGGCCAGCGCGTCGGCAAGTTCCCGCAGGCGGACTGGGTCGCCCAGTGCGCCGATTCCGCCGGGGCCCACCGAGATATCCCGTGGGTCCAGCGTGGCAGGTGCGTGCAGGGCAGGCACAGCGCGGCCAGCACGGTCGACGAGAACGAGCGCGGTGGCGAGGAAGCCCTCCAGCAAAGACCTCAGAATCGCGTGGCTGGAGGACAGGTATTGCTCGACCAGGGCGTCAACGAAGCCGACAAAGACGTCCAGATCAACTTCGTAGTCGTCGGCGTCCATCGCACCGATTCCGGTTGGCGTGGCCGCCAGCGGGGCGACTGCCTCACTGGTGCGGACGAAGAGCTCCGCCACGCGGTTGGACGGGTTCCACAGGACCAGGTGCCCACCTGGAAGTACTGACTCACCGAAGCATGATCACTGACCGGTGCCAGTCAGCCAAGACCGCGTCCGCGACTCTCATGCCGCCGGCCGCGCCGTTGGCGTCGACCTGCCGTGCGGACAGGCGGATATCCGTAAGGCGTCTGGCACCATGGTCCCGTGCAGCGAGATCCGCCTGGGCCATCGACCTCGGTGCTGGCGGGGGCCGACGTGGTGCTCGTAGGGCTGTTCTCCGCGAAGGATAAGGAGTTCGGCGCGAAGCTCGATCTGCTGGCGGCTTCGGTGAAGGCACATGGCGGGCGGGTAGTGAGCCGGCACGTCCAGCGGCGGGGTGTCTCGCACGGCGGTGCGGCCAAGATGAGCGCACCGTTCTCTCGACGGACGCTGATCAGCCCCGGCAAAGCGCGTGAAATCGCGCAAGCGTGCCGGGCCGCGGAGGTCGGGGTTGCGGTCTTCGCCAACCCGCTGACGAAACACCAACGAGCTGTCCTCGGCGACATGTTCGGGTGCCTCGTGATCAGCGGCGAGGACCTTGTTGCCCCCGGCCGATGAGCGTCCGGACATGCCGCGGAGGTGGCGCGCCAGGCTTGGAGTCACCGTCACGTGGAGCTGTTCCTATGCCCGGGTCGGCCGGGAGGTAGGTCCCGGTTTGTGCATGCCGGATGATCGTGGCGTGGAGTACCTTGAGCTGTCACCGTACGACTACCTCGGCTTTCCGCTGCCGACGCGGGCCGTCGGGGTGGCTGGGGCGCCGTTACGGGGTGCAGGGCGCCGACATGGCGCCGATGACCGGTGCCGAGATGGAGCGGCTCGAGGGAAAGTTCACTCCGGCTGCCTCGCTGGTCAATGGCACCTCCGCATGCAGGCCATGCGTGGTGGAGGTCCGAGGCAACCTCAGCTCGCTTTTGGACGGCTACCAGTAGCGCTGTGACAGCAACGGTGCTGGACGTCCACAGACCGGCGAGGACAGCGGCAGGCGAAGAACCAGGGATCCGAGTCGGATGCGGACGGCCCTGGACGGAATCGCCGAGGCTGGGGATCAGATGGCCGTACGAACATGGCGACGGTCATCGCGGGCAGACGGGTGGTCGCTGCTCACGTCGAGTGCGACGCGTGACCGCGCGCAACGTCGTGATCTTCGGAACCTCAGCTCAAGGCCATGGCATGGGTGTTGGCATACTTCACGCCGTATCGCGCCTGATCAAGGCCGGCGTCGGTCGCTGAGCCGTGTCGCCCCCGGCTGGCGATCAGGGCGGGACAGGGGGCCGGCACCGCGCTGTGCCGGCCTCCGAACGTCAGTTCTGCGGATTGCCGGGGGGAGCGGTGTTCCATTCCGGGTTGCCGAGCGATTCGACCAGTTGGCGGACCTTCACCGCGTCCCCGGGGGCGGCCGCCAGGCTCAGCATCAACAGCAGCCGGGCCTTCTGCGGCAGCAGGTCGTCGCCGTCGAAGATCGGGGCGGTGCTGCTGCCGCCACTGATCGAGCCGGAGCCGACCCGGCTGGTGCTGACGAAGAAGACGCCCTTGGCGATCGCCCCGGACCGGGCGGCGGACTGGGCAGAGGAGATGCCACCGGCTCCCGTACCCGCGGTCACGATGCCCTTGACCCCTGCGTCGGCGAACGCGGTGATCGCCTCACCGCCGGCCTGCTGGTAGTTGTAGACCACCTCGACCCGGGGCAGCGACTCCACCTTGACGTCGCTCAGCCTGAAAGGGGTCAGCCAGCGGTTCTTCTGATCGCAGTCGGCGACCCGGGACGGCGCCCGCCCGACCTTGATCTCCGAGCCGTCGATCCAGCCGAGTACGCCCAGCTCACGGGTCTGGAAGGTGTCCATCCGGGTGGTGTTGGACTTGGTCACGTCCCGCGCCGTGTGGAACTCGTCGTTGAGCATCAGCACGGTGCCGTAGCAGTACGTGGACTGGCTGGCGGCCAGGACGATCGAGTTGTAGAGGTTCGCGGGGCCGTCCGCGCCGATCACCTGCGGCCCGTCAACCGTGCCGGCCGCCCACGGGCGCATCGCCCCCGTCATCACCACCGGCTTACGGCTCTGCACGGTCAGGTCCAGCCAGTACGCGAACTCCTCCATGGTGTCCGTCCCGCTGGTGACCACCACCGCGTCTGAGGTTTGCAGCGCCTGCTCCACGGCGAGGGTGAGGGCGTGGAACTCGGCGATGGTGTAGCCGCCGGAACCCTTGTTGCCGAACTGCACGGTGGACACCTCGGCGACCTCGCCGATCTCGGGTTGGAGTTGGGCGACCATCCGGTCGATCGGAATCTGGCCGGCTCGGTAGTTGGTGAAGCTGCTCCGGGAGGTGGCGACGCCGGCGATCGTGCCGCCGGTGCCGATCACGGTCACCTTGGGCTTCTTCGTCTTGGCCTGGGCGACCGCTGTCTGGTAAGCGACGCTCTGGATTTCTGTGGCGGCGATGACACCGCCGGTGGCGGCGCCGGACGGCGGGCCGTCCGGCTCGTCGACGCCGGTCGATGTGATCGCGAGTACGGCCGCTGCCGCCAGCGCGGCGGTGACGACCGGGGCGGTCAGGGTGGCAATCCGTCGGGCTGGCAGAAGCCGGCGTTGGTCGAGGGACAAGGCAATCTCCGTAAAGGTCGGGGGCGGGGGAAGTGCCTCGGATCTTGCGGGCCGCTGCTTTCGTCGGCGTTACACCGGCATTTCTCGATACTGTCGGACGCAGTGGTGAATGCCACTCTGAACTGCGTACACGGCGTCGGAGATTGGCCCGAGTCGCCAAGAATTCGGACAGCAGTGACATTCGGCGGCGAGGGGGCCGTGTCCGCCGGGACGCGACCCCCTCGGCGTCCGGAGCCTAGGTTCGACCCCACGGCTAGCCGCGGAGCGCTCCCGGCAGTGCCGCCGCGTCCACTGTGGTGGACGAGCCGTGGTAGATCGCGTTGAACAGCAGCTTGCTCGGGTCACGAGACCACGTACGGAACGTCGGCTCGCTACCGAACGTCACGATCAGACCCTCGCCCACCTGGTGCTTGACGATGCTGGCCTTGCCGTTGAGGTGCTCCCCGCCGATGAGCCAGCCGCTCTGCAACTGCTCACCGGACTTGGGGAACGAGGAGACCACCTCGCCGCCGGTGACGTTGTACGCCTGATCGCCCTCGCCGAACCACACCGGCGTGTCCGGGCGCATACCCCAGGCCACCGGGTCTGAGGTGTCGAACCGCTGGCTGAGGATGCTGCCGGGCGAGAAGAACTGGGTAGCGGTCCCGGTTCAGGCCCGAGACGATGTCAGTCCGGCTGATCCCCGCCGGCAGCACGATCGTGGCGAACTTCGCGTTGAGGTCGCTGGCGAAGTCGGCGGCGACGCGCCATCGTTCGGCGTTGTGGTCGGCTGTAGCAAGCTGCAGAAGACCCAACCGGAGCTGCCGGAACAGCTGTCCGGGCAGCGGGTAACGGTGTTCGTCGGGGTCGGCCGCTGAACAGGGCCGACCCCGACGGGCTGCTCAGCGGATGACGTCGTAGACCAGCTTCTGGATTCCGTTGGCGTATGACTCGCTCTCGATGAGCTTGAGGTTCTGCTTGTCCTTGTCGGTGTCGCTGAACAGCCGCTTGCCCGCGCCGAGCAGGACTGGGAAGACCAGCAGGTGGTAGCGGTCGATCAGGCGGGCATCGGCCAGGTTGCGGTTCAGGGTGGCGCTGCCGTGGATGATGATCGGTCCGCCCTCGGTCTTCTTGAGTGCGGCGACGTCGTCCAGTGATCGGAGGATGTTGGTCGCACCCCAGTTGGACACCAGGTCCTTCTCCTGCAGCGTGGTCGACACGACGTACTTCGGCATCGCGTTGTAGCCGGGGAACTCCGCGGTCATGTCCGGCCACACCGGGGAGAACGACTGGTAGCTGACCCGGCCCAGCAGCATGGCAGTGGCCTCGTCCTGCTCACGGCCCTTAATCTCGTATGCGGCCTCGTCGAACTCGATGTCTTTGAAGGTCCAGCCCGAGTTGCGGTAGCCCGGTTCTCCGCCGGGCGCCTCGATGACGCCGTCGAGCGAGACGAACGCGGTGGCGATCAGGGTGCGCATTGGTAGCTCCTTGGTTGGTCTGAGATGCATTGTTCGCTACGGGCCCGGCGCTGTCCCATCGCTGCCGCTCCCGGCCTGTCCGGTCAGCCCCGGTCACGCCCTTAACGATTCGCGAACCGGCCATGCCGACCAAGCCATGATCGGACTATGACCGTTGACCCGGATTCAACGATGGAGCGGCGGATGCTGGAGCGACACGAACACGGTCACCGATCCGGCGTCGACCTCGACGGCGGGTGGCTTCCTCGGGGCCGGTGGCGAGGCCGGCAGCAGTCCTGTCGGTAGGCGCAGCGGCAGGGCCCCCGCTGGGAGCCGGTCCCGTCCTGCGCTGCTTAGAGGAAGCGGTCGGCAGGGAAGGCGTCGTCCCTGCCCTGGTGGGGCCGGTCGTAGTTGTATGCGGCGACGAACACGTCCACCGCGGCCTGGGCCTGGTCGACGCTGTCGAAGATCCGCCCGTCCAG
This sequence comes from Micromonospora sp. NPDC047740, assembly GCF_043204735.1. Classification (NCBI taxonomy): domain Bacteria; kingdom Bacillati; phylum Actinomycetota; class Actinomycetes; order Micromonosporales; family Micromonosporaceae; genus Micromonospora; species Micromonospora sp. NPDC047740. The sequence goes on along the minus strand of NZ_JBIDCT010000026.1, from coordinate 10,543 downwards.
GCATTCACCTTGCAAGCTCTGGCGGAACCGTTCCACCTTGCCGGTGGTGGTCGGGGTGCGGGGTTTGGTGTTGCGGGCCACGATGCCCTTCTCCCGGCAGATCCGCTCGAACAACACCTCACCTGGGCGCGGCTTGGTGAACCGGCCGGTGAACTGCTTGCCGTTGAGTTCCTAAGCGATGTCAGTCCCGTTAGGCGGCTGCGGGTGGGTTTGTCGTAGCGTGGACGCTGCCGCTCTGCGGCCGGTCACGCCGGATGCCCGGCGGCTGGCGCGGAACAGCGGGGAGCCCGGGGCCGCCGCAGGTGGGATAGCGGGGAGAGTGGTGGAGGTTCCTCGCCGGCACCAGGCCGCGCCGCGCCTGAGCAGCGCGGCGCAGGGAAGGGCACGCCGGGTCCGCGCGGCAAGCCCCAAGCATGGGGGCGGTGGCCGCGCGACGGCATGCCGGTCGTCCAGGAGCCGGCTCCACAGCCGCTCAGGGTCAGGTCAACCGCTCACCTGGGAGGGGAGGGGTGGCCGCCGGTGGCCAGCTCCGACTCCGGGAGCCGGATCCGTGCCGGGCGAGGTTGGGTCAACTGCACCACGGTGGCGGTGTCCGCCGGGGGCGCGGTCCGTGACACGAGAGCCGACTCAGTCTGTTCCGGCAGCGTCCGTACGTGCGTCAAGGCCGTCTTGACGTGGCGGACCGGGCGGCCCGCTCCCCAGGAGGGCGGGTCGGCCGGCATACGGGGTGGCGCAGATGTTGACTCAGGGTGCGATTGTGTGGCGAGCGCCGGAGGTCGGAGTGGAGAAACAGTTGGATAGTCCCGATATGTCCATGATCGTGGAGTCCTACAGATATCGACTGTGCGTCAGGGGGATGCGGCTTGCTTTGCTCTTCCCGGTGACGGCCTTGTTGATGCTGCTGGTCCGCCTCGGAGTCGCAGAGAGCATTCTTGTGCCGCTCGTGATGCTGCTCGTTGTCGCCATGGCGCTGGGGATCCTGGTGGGCTGGATTGGTGCGGTTCTCCTGCTGCGGGATACCTCTCGCTATCCCAGCGCAGCGGGAGGCAACGTCGACACCCGGAAGGTCGGAGCTCTCGTTCGGCAGGCAGCTCGGGATATCTGCAATCTCCGCAGGTGGTGACGAGTCCTCGCCCGGGGTGACCAGATGAGTGACGACGGGCGCGGACTGTGGCGGACGAGAGGGGACGTACCTGCACTGTTCCCGCAGGCCGCGCTTGCTGTCAGGGCAGGCCAGTGAGCCGTGCTGGTTCTTTCCCACCGAACGAGTCGCGAGCCCTCAGTCAAGGCCAACTCGCTCGACCACAACGCCCATCTCGCGGCGGTCAGGTCAAGCTCATGGATCGACCTGGGTCAGCTACCAGCAGGGGTCGGGCGGGGCGTAGCCGGCGGGCGAGGCCGGGCGCGGCAGTCCTTGGCAGCTACCCGGGGGATGGGGACAGACTGGCGACCACCTCCCGACATGGAGGGTGGACGATCTGCTCCTGCCTGACGAGGAAATCAGCTTGAGGGTGTAATGACCGCGTAGGCGGACGTGACGCCAGTCAGATCAGGTCCGAGGTTGATCTGTGTGGCGGTCGGGGGCAACGGCGTCACGTTCTTGATCCCGTGTCCGTCGCACGGCAGTTCGCCGCTGGCCACGGGCGTGTTCGAGTTGGGCTTTGAGCTGAGCAGCTCGTACTTGATGACGCGGCCCGGGGTCGCAGATATGCAGGCGGCGTCAAGCGCGTACTGCTGGCCTGCGCGGGCTATTCCGCGTGCCGAGCTGTCCATCGTCTGGGTCTTGGCGGTGTAGACGGCGCGGCTGATCTCTTCTGAGGTGACGGGGGGTACCGAAAGTGCCTGCGGGACCTCGGCCGTGGGCTGGGACAACACGGTGCTGGCGGGCTGCGCCGGGCTTGCCTGCGACGTGGGAGAGGCATCGTGGCTTGTGCAGCTCGTAGTGCCGGCCAGGAGCAGTGCCGAGAGCAATGTAAACGTGCGGTGCGAGGTCGGCCACGGACATCTTCTGCTTGGCGAGCATGACGTCGATGTCGACGGTGATCGGCATCAGATCACCTCGTTCAGCTTGGCCCTGCATCTGCGCCGTCTCGGCGTCGCGAGCATCGTTGAGCGGCGTTCCTTCCGCTCTGTGACCCGTGCCACATGCCGTTCCTGTCAGCAATCGGGGCGCCGTTCCGCTCAACTCACCGAGAGCAAGCGAACAGACAGGAGCAACACATGAAGCACCGCATCGTCGTCCTCGGCGCCGGCTATGCCGGGGCCCACGTTGCCGGGAACCTGGCCCGCCGGCTGTCCCCGGCGGACACCGAGATCACCGTGGTCAACGCCGAGCCGGACTTCGTCCAGCGGCTGCGGCTGCACGAGCTTGCGGCCGGCCACGAGATCAAGGCTCCGAAACTCGCCGACGTGTTTGCGGGCACGGGGATACGGCTGCGCCTGGCCCGTGTCACCGCCGTCGACCCCGAGCGCCAGGTCGTCGCTGTGGCCGACGCCGACGGCGGCGGCGAGCTCGGCTACGACACGCTTCTCTACGCGCTCGGCAGCCACGGCGACGACCGCGGCGTTCCCGGCGTGGCCGAGCACGCCTTCGACATCGCCGCCCGGCCCTCGGCGCTGCGCCTGCGCGAGCGCCTTGACGGCCTGGGAAGGCGGGGCGAAGGCGGGAGGGTGCTGGTCGTCGGCGACGGGTTGACCGGCATCGAGACCGCCACCGAGATCGCCGAAGCCCGGCCCGGCCTGTCGGTGGCGCTGGTCGCCTGCGGCGAGTTGGGCGCCCGGCTCTCCGCCGGAGCCCGCAGCCACCTGCGCCAGGCCTGCGCGCGGCTGGGCATCACCGTCCTAGAGCACACGAAGGTCGAAGCCGTCGAAGCGACACGGGTGCTGTGCGCCGACGGCACCGCCCTGGCGTCCGACGCCACCGTGTGGACGGCCGGGTTCGCGGTCAACCCCATCGCCGCCGTCAGCGGGCTGGAGGTCACCGAGAACGGGCGGATCGTCGTCGATCGCACCATGCGGTCGGTCTCGCACCCGAACGTCTACGCCGCCGGCGACAGCGCCTACGCCATCGGTGACAACGGCCGGCCGTTGCCGATGTCCTGCGCTTCGGCCGGCTTCACCGGCCAGCAGGCCATCGAGGCGATCGTGGGACGCCTGACCGGACGCAAGATCGCGAACACCAAGCTGGTCTACCCGGGCAACCACATCAGTCTCGGCCGGCGGGACGGGATCCTGCAGCTGGTCGACGACGAAGCGCAAGCAAAGCCGAGGTACGTGGGCGGCCGGAAGGCCGCGCGGATCAAGTCGGGCATCCTCAAGATCTCGCTGTGGGCCACCTCGCACCCGACCTTCGGCCTGCCCAAGCGCAAGCACCGCCTGGCCGCCGCGCCGAATGCGTCCGCCACGAAGGCGGTCGGCGTAGCCGCCTAGGGTGACCCGCGTGGACAGCACCGCCACTGATCGCTTCGACACCAGTCGGTTCGAGGCCAGCCGGAACCGGCTGGCCTCGCTGGCGTACCGGCTGCTGGGCTCCGCCGCCGACGCCGAAGACGCCGTGCAGGATGCGTTCCTGCACTGGCAGGCCGTCGACCGGCAGCGGATCAAGGTGCCGGAAGCTTGGCTGACCAAGGTCGTCACCAACCTGTGCCTCGACCGGCTCCGCTCGGCACAAGCCCGCCGCGAACGCACCGTCGGCGCCTGGCTGCCCGAACCGCTCCTCGACGGCGACCCGATGCTCGGCCCGGCCGACACTTTCGAGCAGCGCGAATCGGTCTCCCTGGCGGTGCTGACTCTCATGGAGCGCCTGTCACCTCTCGAGCGGGCCGTCTACGTCCTGCGCGAAGCGTTCACCTACAGCCACGCCGAGATCGCCGAGATCCTCGACATCACCGAGTCCGCAAGCCAGCAGCACCTCCACCGGGCCCGGCACCGCACCGCCGCCGCCCGCCGCCGCGGCGGCGGCGAAGTCGACCCGGCATCCGCCCGCAGGATCGTCGAGGAATTCCTCGCCGCTGCCTCCTCGGGCCGCACCGAACGCCTGGTCGCGCTGCTCACCGACGACGCGACCGCGATCTCCGACGGCGCCGGCCTGGCGAAAACGCTGCTGCAGTACCACACTCCCCAGCGCATCGCCGCCATCGCACGGGCCGGCTTCAAACCCACACCCGCGAAACGGCGACTCGTCGGCGGCACACCCGCCATCCACTACGCACTCGTCAACGGCGCCCCCGCCATCCTCTTCACGCTCGGCGACCAGGTCATCGGCGCCGTAACGTTCGACATCACAGGCGGCAAGATCGCAACCGTACGCGGCATCGCCGCACCCACCCGCCTCACCCGCCTCACCAAAGCCTGGCGGCAGCACGAACCGGATACGCCCCTCATCCACGAGTGGTGACCCGACGCCGACCGCGGCCAAGCGCGGCACCCGCCCTGCGATGAACCGCTCCCGGGCTTCGGACGCCACCAGCCGCATGCGGACAGTTGCGCTGAGCGCACGAGGTACATCGCGCCCACCATGCAATCTGGCGGGCGCGCGAGGCGTGGCTTCGAACGGGTCCGCTACTCGCATGTGCGTGACCAGCAGCAGCCTTGCCATCAGCTCAGAGTGGGTCAGGGAATGAACCGCACCTCGGGGAAGGCCGGGTTCGGGCCTTCGAGCAGGCGCTGCCGCTGGTGGCGCAGGTGCAGGTCGAAGAACGCGAGCGGGTACGCCTGCTGGATCCGCACCGCCCGGGCCGGGTCGAGGGTGCCGACCCAACTGGCGAGGTCCTCGTCACTGATCCCGATAATCGTCGCCAGTTGCGGGACCAGCCACTGGTGGTCGCAGTACGCCGCGTGGAGCGCGCCGTCGGCGTGTACGTTGAGCCGCCATCCGCGCAGGTGTGACCAGAACTGGGCGACGCTCGGCTCGGCGGCCCGGGTGAACTCCGCGGTCATCAGCATGAACGGCCGGTCGAGGTCCGTGATCGGTGGCACCGATTGCATGGGGCCGTCGAAGCCGAGCCCGGCCCGCACCCGCCGGTCCTCGTTCATGACGAGGGCGGTCGCGGTCGCGCCCTTCGACCAGCCGAACATGCCGATGCGACGCAGGTCGAGCGCGGCGCCCAGGTCGGCCGGCAGCGGACGGTGCTCGACGTCGGGGTTGCGGCCGGCGGCGAGGTCCTCGATGCGGTCGAGGACGAACCGGATGTCGTGGGCGTGGTCCCATGGCGTGAACGACAGGCCGTCGACGGGGACGGTGAGCCGGCCGTCGGCGAATTCGCTGAACGCGTCGTACGTGTGGTCCACGGTGACCACGACGTAGCCGTGGCTGGCGAGTTCCTGGACCACGATGGTGGCCTCGGAACGGTGACCGTCGTTGCCGTGGGAGAACACGATTACGGGCAGCCGGCCGGGTATCCGGAGTGCCGGAGCTCCCTCGTGGCCGGCCGTGAGGGGCGCCGCCGCGGCATCGGCGTCGAACCCGGCGGACACGAGCAGCGCGCGCATCGTCGCGGCGGGCATCCATGGGGCCACCGGATGACGCCGAACGTCGCGGGTGGCGGGGTACCAGACGTTGGCCATCAGTTCGCGGTGGTGCCCTGGGCCGGCGACGGGATCCGGTCGGGATGTGTCGACGAGGTGCAGCGACACGGTGCCGACACGGTGCGGCCCCGTGGGTGGGGGCAGGGTAAGCCGTGCCGGGCCGGGCGCGGCCTGCGCCGGGGCCGTCCACCCGCGGCCGGTGCCGAGCGGCACGGCGACCCCGGTGGCAAGCGCGGTGGTGAGCAGGTGTCGACGGGTCAGTGCGGTGGTCATCGGTCCTCCGGGGTGTCGGTGGTCTCGAGCCGCGTGATGAGCAGTTTCAGTCGTTCGATCTCCTCGGCGAGCGCGGTGCTGCCGGCGGCGGTGAGCGTGATCCAGGTGCGGCCGCGCCGGCCGGCGTAGCCCTTCTCGATTTCGACGAGGCCGGCCGTCTCCAGCACGCTCAGGTGCTTGGAGAGGTTCCCGGCGGTCAGGTCCAGCTGGGTGCGTAGGTAGCCGAACTTGACCCGGCGCGCCTCGTGCGCGATGGCGAGGATCCCCAGCCGGACCCGCTGGTGCACCACCTCGTCCAGCCCGGCGACCGGGTGGCCGGGCGGCTCGTGCGGGTCCGGGGTCCCGTTCTCGGCGGTCACCGGCGCCACCGGCGGGCCACCGCGAAGCCGACTGCGCCCAGCAGCAGCACGGTGCCGTTGATGATCTGCTGAGGCAGGAACCCCCCTAGGATCCCCCGGTATCCCCAGGAGGGATGCCAGCCGAAGTTGATCGGCACCAGGACCACCGCCAGGTACCCGACGGTGAACAGGAGCAGCGCGACGTTGCGCTCCAGCCGGGCCAGCACCAGCAGCGCGACCCCCATTGCGCCCCATGGTGCGACCACACGGTCCAGCAGCATCACCCAGTACGGGAACGGGTGCGTCGGCACCGGATGGCTGGCGAAGTACATGCGCACCAGTAGCCACGCGCCGATGAACAGGACGACGGTCAGGGCGGCGCCGGTGATCGCGTACGGCAGCACCCGGACGCCCACCCCCCTCGCCCGAGCGACCCGCACGGCGTACACGGCGATCGCCGTGTACGCCAGCAGCAGCGCCGGCGGCCAGTAGAACATCGCGCCCCGACCCGTGATGTGACACATGGAGCCGCCGTTCGCGTCCTCGATCCACGCGCTCGCGGACCCGCAGTCGACGTTGAGGGAGTACCAGTCGAACGGGATCGCCGCGAACGTCACCACGGCCAGCACCAGCAGCGCGACCCAGGTCACCCGCTGGTCAAGACGCACCCGGCGGGCGAGGGCGCGCACGTCGGACAGCAGCCGGCGGGGATCGCCGGCGGGCGGCACCGCATCAGTGGTCATGCCAATAGGTTGGCACAGGAAACCTATTGGTGCTAGTGCCAACTGGGAAGCGAGGGAGCCTCGTAGGCCCTGTTTCATGCAGTCGAGACGAGCCGAGGTCCAGGCGTCGGCTGGCAAGCCAGACGAGCGCCCCCGCACAGAGCACGCGCGCCAGCTTCTCGCCGCACCGTCACGCTGCCTGCAGCGGATTCCGCTTGTTCGACGCATGCCCATGCCGACGAGCGGGTGTTCTGCTGCCGGCAGATCAGCCTGGTGGCGATCGACCAGTGCCGTGAAACTCGCAGCATGGGATCCCCAGAACCAGCGGATCAACAGGAGCAGCTCTGGTCGCTCTACGCGGCTTTCAACCGACGGGACGTTGCTGCGGTGCTGGCAGCGCTCGCGCCTGACGTGTCGTGGCCGAACGGATGGGAGGGTGGCAGCGTACGAGGCCACGATCAGGTCCGCGCCTATTGGCGGCGCCAGTGGGCAGCGATCGACCCCGTCGTGGTGCCCACGGCATTCCATACCGAGGACGACGGTCGGGTCACCGTCACCGCGCATCAGGTGGTGCGTACCCGGCAAGGCGCTGTGATCGCCGATCAAGTGGTGACGCACGTCTACCGCTTCGCTGGCGGCCTCATCGTGGACATGGCGATCCAGGACTGACGGCCACACGATGACGAGCTGATCTGCCGCGTAGTGGGCGGCGCTGGGGGAGATAGCGCCAGCAGACCGGGAGGTGGTGCTCCTGATCGCCTGGGCGGACCTGACCTGCGAGGAGGCCCGTGCGCTGGAGATTCCCGCTGGCACCGTCCGGTCTCGGCTCCATCGGGCGCGCAAGAGGTTACGGGCGGCGTTGGGCGGCGCCGATCCCACGGCAACCGGAGAGGATTTCCAGTGAGTGTGCGGGCGGTAGGCGTAGGCGGCCGATCCGGATCGCGCTCCAGCATGAGCACCGGGGCGCGTCGCCATTCTCAATCCTGATTCTTCTCCAGCGACTCCGCTCTTTCCTTCAACGCTGCGGCGATTTCATTCCAGTCGGGACCGAAATTTCGCAGATCCGTCGCCGCTTCTCTCAGCAGAGCCACGTCGTCCGGCCTCTGTAGACAGGCCATCCGGTACGCGAGATTGCGCGCCCACACCGGTAGGCCTATCCAATTCTCGTCGATCACGGTATGGAGCACGGCGACGATTTCATCCGCCGGTGCGAATGTGACCACCTCGACGAACTCCTGCTCGATGTTTCTGACCTCGGCCAGGCCCTGCTCGCCGAACTGATCCGATGCCAGCGTCCGGGCCAGGTCAAGCAATGTTCCCATTTGGCCTCCACATCCCAGTCAGTTGAGCCAGTACGTGCTGACGCAGGGGCCATCCGCAAGAGTTCGGCGGATGGCGGGGGAGTGGTGTGAGATGGCGGGAGTTGTTTCCGCTGCTAGCGACCCATGCGACCAGGTCGGCGGGTTAGGCATTTTGATCTCGTAATCCCACGGTCGCCGTGCCCGTTGCGTGCCCGTTGGGATGGGCTACGACGGTCAACGGCGGTCAGCTCCTGGACGTGACAGCCAGCGTGGCGACGCAGGTCGAGCCAGGTCACTGCCGAGCAACTTGCGTCTGTGTCCACACTACCTAAGCCGCCCGCGCCCACATCGGCGCTTGACAACCCCATTGAGACTCGTCTGCTAGGGCGCTCCACCTTGTCCCCTTCCTGGGCGGCTGGACGGTCTACGACTGCCGGACGAGGAGATCCGCCGCACTCGCCCCTAGCAGTAGCAGTACCGCCAAGTCACCAGTCCTGGCACGAAAAGTGCGTCGACCGGTCGCAGTCCCAGTCCAGGAACAGCACCACACGGAAGCGTCCGCTGTCTGCCAGCCTCTGGAACAACCTCCTGCCGACCTCGTACTCGGCGCCCTTCTCTGTCGCCACGTCTACCCAAATGGGGTGACTGAGGTGCGGCTCCTCGTCTTCGGGGTGGAAGCTGAGCCAAACCTTAAAATCCTCCCCGTCGCCAATGACATACCGATGGTCGCCGGTTCTCAAGTCTTTGAGGTCGAGCACCCGTGCGACCTCTGGCGCGATCCGCTCCAGTGAGGGTGAACCGTCCGACTCGGCGGTACCAAGAAGCAAACCACGTCTCCGCTCACGGCCAGCGACTGTACAGCCATCCATACAGCCAAGAAGTTCCGCAGGCACCGACGCTGCCCGACAACCACGGACGGGCTGACCAGGGGAGCCGCTGCCCGACCGGCCATCCGCGATCTTCTTCTAATCCCCAGGCCGGTCAGGTCACCTGACGCACGCGGTGGACGCAAGCCCTGACGCTCAAGGCTTGGGCGCTACCTGGATGATGCTGGCCCCGCTCACTGTGTTGCCGTCGTCGACCACGGAGGTGACCAGGTTGTAGTAGCCCGGCTTGGCGTCGGGACCGATCACGATGGTGCTGACGGGTCGTTCGTCGGGCATACCGGATGGTCGGACCGGTGCGGCCGCGAAGGTGACTAGCCCCGGAACGGTTGGGGTGCTGGTGCCTTCTGTCGCGGCTTTGAGGTCACCTACGGTGGCGAACGGACCCGTCAGGAGTGCGGCCAACTCGACCTGCGGTGGGGTTCCGCCCGGTTCCTCCGGGGACTCGACAGTCCAATCCACGGTCAAGGTCTGGCCAGGCTGGTACGGCTTGTCGACGTCCAGGGCCTCACAGCAGGTGTAAGTCATCGGCATGGCCTCGGAGGGCTCGGGGCCGCAGGCCGTCAGGAGCGGGATGACCATGCAGGTAAGCAGGCGGACTCGCGACGCGTTCATGCGCAGGATCGTAGGCCCAGGTCGCCTGTCCCGTAGCCGCGCAATCGGCCACAGACGTTCAGGAGGGGCGGTCCGCATCCAGTCCGCAAGAGGATGGCGAAAGGGCAGGGGAGCGGTGTGAGATGTCGAGAACCCTTTCCGCTGCTAGAAGCCCATACGTGCAGCTCGCCGGGTTGCTCATCTTGATCTCGTAATGCGTAGGTCAGCGGTCGATCCGGATGCGGTCGGCGGGGTGCAGCTCGCGGGACCCGTCGGCGCGGAAGACCACCAGGACCGGGACGCCTTCGCCGATGTCCAACTCTTTGCGCGCGACAGGGGTGGGCATCCGCAGCACGGCCCGGGGGATGGCGCCTCGGAGGGCGAAGTGGGCGTGTGGGGGCGAGGCGCGTTGGGGCTCGACACAGCCGGCGTACTGGACGTACCAGCCGACGCGCCGCCGTAGGTTTCTGCCAGAACCGATCGAGCAGCCAGCGAAGTGCACCGCATCCCAGGCCGCGCGACGGTAGTCGTATGAGTCGCGGTCGACCGGTGTCCCGTCGGGCAGCACCCGGCCGTAGGAGTCGAGGGCGAGCGACAGCCACATGGACGGCCGGTGCTGGGTGCCGTCAGGCGCGGTGTAGACCTTCCCGACTGTGCGCTACGACGGCGGGTGGCGCGTGTGGTCCGTCGAGCTGCCTCCGTGGTGCGGGACGCATGTGCAGGCCGACGTCTATCGGCGATGAGGACCATTGCGTGAGGGGGCAAGCCGCAGTGACCTAGGTCCAACGCCGTTCAGTTAGGCGGCATGACGGGTTGTCAAGCGTGTCACGGAGACGAAGCAGCGGAGCTCCGGTATAGAGGGGGGTCACTCTAAGACGCCCTGAACACCTGGAGCTCCGCTGGCT
>NZ_JBIDCT010000025.1:0-106928 GCF_043204735.1 Micromonospora sp. NPDC047740 | reverse complement strand
ACGCCCGGTAACATTCCGAACCCGGAAGCTAAGCCCTCCAGCGCCGATGGTACTGCACTCGGGAGGGTGTGGGAGAGTAGGACACCGCCGGACAATCTTTCCAGTCAGGGTCACCCGATTTTCGGGTGACCCTGACTGCGTTTCCGGCGCGGGAATCGCCGGCCGCCGGACCCGCCGTGAACGGTGTCCCGCAGCCTCTGGTCAGCGGCTCTGAATACCCTCGCGCAGCTGCCGGAACAGCACGGCCGAATCGTCGACCGGACGGCCCGCGAACATCGCCATCACCACGCTGCCGTGGTCGGCCCAGCCGCAGACCGCGAAGTCGCCGCCGTCGCCGCTGGTCGAACCGCACTTCATCACCCCGCCCAGGCGGCCGGCGTCCACCTCGTGCAGCCCGCTCACCTTGCCGGTCTCGTCGGCCATCAGCCCGAAGAGGGTGTCCAGGTCCCGCTCCGGCTGCCAGAGCAACGTGGTGCCGCCGAACATGAGCACCGCCCGCTTGGCGTCGGCCGGGTCGCTGTAGACGGTGCCGAAGCTCCGGTCCAGGTCGATGTCGGCGGCGAAGCCGTTGCGGAGGTAGTCCGCGGTGGTGCGGGCGCCCTCGCTGTCGTCTCGGGTCAGCCCGGCGACCTTCGCCGGCGTATCCAGCGTGGTGTCCTTCTGGGCCAGCACCCGCCAGCCGCCGACGCCGAGCGCCCCCAGGCCGGCCAACCCGACGGCCAGCGCCGCGCCCAGCACGATCCGGCGCCGACGCGAGGCGGGATGCCGTTCGGGCTCCATCGCCGGATCCCGGCGGCTCAGCTGGATCGGCTCGTCGGTCAGGTCGACCGGCTCGGACCCGTCGTCCACCGGGCGCTCGGTGAGATGTGCGTCGGACATGTCCGCCACCGTACGCGAACAAGAGGTGGCGCACGTCAGGTCTCCAGAAGCGCTCCGTAGACTTTCAGGGTGACCGAGAGACTGGATGCCCGACGCCCCGACGCCCCCACCCTTGCCGGCCAGTACCAGCCCGGCGAGGTAGAGCAGCGACGGTACGAGCAGTGGGTAGCCGCCGGCCACTTCCGGGCGTCGGCGGAGAGCGACAAGCCTCCCTTCACCATCGTCATCCCGCCGCCGAACGTCACCGGCTCGCTGCACATGGGCCACGCGTTCGAGCACACGCTGATGGACGCCCTCACCCGCCGCAAGAAGATGCAGGGCTTCGAGGCGCTCTGGCTGCCCGGCATGGACCACGCCGGCATCGCCACCCAGAACCTGGTCGAGCGGCAGCTCGCCACGCAGGGCCTGTCCCGCCACGACCTGGGCCGGGAGAAGTTCGTCGAGCGGGTCTGGCAGTGGAAGGCGGAGTCCGGCGGCGCCATCCTGGGCCAGATGCGCCGGCTCGGCGACGCGGTCGACTGGGACCGCGAGCGCTTCACCATGGACGCGGGCCTGTCCCGGGCCGTGCAGACCATGTTCAAGAAGCTCTTCGACGCCGGGCTGATCTACCGGGCGAACCGGATCATCAACTGGTGCCCGCGCTGCCTCACCGCGCTGTCCGACATCGAGGTGGAGCACACCGACGACGAGGGTGAGCTGATCTCGATCCGCTACAGCGACGAGGTCGTGGTGGCCACCACCCGGGCGGAGACCATGCTCGGCGACACCGCGGTCGCGGTGCACCCGGAGGACGAGCGCTACCGGCACCTGATCGGCACCACGGTGGCGCTGCCGCTCACCGACCGGCGGATCCCGATCGTCGCCGACGAGCACGTCGACCCCAGCTTCGGCACCGGCATGGTCAAGGTGACCCCGGCGCACGACCCGAACGACTTCGAGATCGGGCAGCGGCACGACCTGCCGGCGCTGACGATCATGGACGAGCGGGGCATCATCACCGCGCCGGGCCCGTTCCAGGGGCTCGACCGGTACGAGGCCCGCCCGGCAATCGTCGCCGCGCTGCGTGAGCAGGGGCTGATCGTGGCCGAGAAGCGGCCGTACCTGCACGCGGTGGGGCACTGCTCGCGGTGCAAGACCACGGTCGAGCCGCGGCTGTCGCTGCAGTGGTTCGTCAACACCGCCCCGCTGGCCAAGGCCGCCGGCGACGCGGTCCGCGACGGCCGGGTGCGGATCGAGCCGGCCGAGCTGGCCAAGCGTTACTTCGCCTGGGTCGACAACATGCACGACTGGTGCATCTCCCGGCAGCTCTGGTGGGGCCACCGCATCCCCGTCTGGTACGGCCCGGACGGCGAGATCGTCTGTGTCGGCCCCGACGAGGAGCCCCCGACCGGCGAGGGCTGGCGGCAGGACGAGGACGTCCTGGACACCTGGTTCTCCAGCGGCCTGTGGCCGTTCTCCACCCTCGGCTGGCCGGAGCAGACCCCCGACCTGGCGAAGTTCTATCCGACCAGCGTGCTGGTCACCGGGTACGACATCCTCTTCTTCTGGGTCGCCCGGATGATGATGTTCGGCCTGTACGCGATGGACGGCGTGCAGCCCTTCGACGTCGTCGCGCTGCACGGCATGGTCCGCGACGAGCACGGCAAGAAGATGTCCAAGTCGTTCGGGAACGTGGTCGACCCGCTGGACTGGATCGACCGGTTCGGCGCCGACGCCACCCGGTTCACCCTGGCCCGGGGCGCCAATCCGGGTCAGGACGTGCCGGTCAGCGAGGAGTGGTGCCAGGGCTCCCGCAACTTCTGCAACAAGCTCTGGAACGCCACTCGGTTCGCACTGCTGAACGGCGCACACACCGAGGGGCCGCTGCCGGCGGCGAGCGAGCTGTCGACGGTCGACCGGTGGATCCTGTCCCGCCTGGCGCACGTGACCGCCGAGGTGGACGAGCAGTTCGAGGCGTACGAGTTCGCCAAGGTGTGCGACCTGCTCTATCACTTCGCCTGGGACGACGTCTGCGACTGGTACGTGGAGCTCAGCAAGCCGGTGCTCGCCGAGGGCGGGGCGGCGGCCGACGCGACCCGCCGCGTGCTCGGGCACGTGCTGGACCAGCTGCTGCGCCTGCTGCACCCGGTGATCCCGTTCGTCACCGACGAGCTGTGGAGCGCGCTGACCGGCAGGGAGACGGTGCTCATCGCGACCTGGCCGGTGGCCGACCGTACCGGAGTCGACGACGCCGCGGAGAGCGAGGTCGGCACCCTGCAGCGGGTGGTGACCGAGATCCGGCGGTTCCGCTCCGACCAGGGGCTGCGCTCGACGCAGCGGGTGGCGGCCCGGCTCGACGGCCTCGGGCCGGCGGGCCTCGCCGCGCACGAGCCGCTGATCCGGTCGCTGGTGCGGCTGGACGCGCCCGGCGACGATTTCCAGGCCAGCGCCACCCTCGCCATGCCCGGCGAGGTGAGTGTCGCGCTGGACACCCGGGGCTCGATCGACGTGGCCGCCGAGCGGGCGCGGCTCACCAAGGACCGGGCGGCCGCCGAGAAGGAGGTCGCCCAGGCGCGGGCGAAGCTGGACAACCCGGCGTTCGTCGGCAAGGCGCCCGAGCCCGTGGTCGCCAAGATCCGTGAGCGGCTCGCGGTGGCCGAGGCGGACCTGGTCCGGATCGACGCCGCGCTGGAGGCGCTTCCCTCGTGACCGACCGTACCGAATTCGCCGCGGTGGAAGCCGCGCTCGGCGAGCGCGGCTTCACCCGCATGCACTTCGAGCTGGAGAAGATCGAGAGCCTGCTCGACCTGCTCGGCAGCCCGCAGCGGGCGTACCCGTCGATCCACCTGACGGGCACGAACGGCAAGACCTCGACGGCCCGGATGATCGACTCGCTGCTGCGGGCGTTCGGGCTGCACACCGGCCGCTACACCAGCCCGCACCTGGAGACCGTCCGGGAGCGGATCAGCCTGGACGGGGAGCCGGTCAGCGAGGAGCGGTTCGTCGCCACGTACCGGGAGGTGGCGCCGCTGGCCGAGCTGGTCGACCAGCGCTCCGCCGAGCCGCTGACCTACTTCGACATGACCACGGCGCTGGCGTTCGCCACGTTCGCCGACGCGCCGGTCGACGTCGCGGTGGTGGAGGTGGGGCTCGGCGGCGCCGAGGACGCGACCAACGTGATCCAGGCCGGGGTCGCGGTGATCACCCCGATCGGGCTGGACCACACCGAGTGGCTCGGCGACACCGTCGAGGACATCGCGCTGCACAAGGCGGGCATCATCCACAAGGGGGCCACCGTGATCGCGGCGGCGCAGGAGGAGGAGGCCGCCCGGCCGATCCTGGAGCGCTGCGCCGAGGTCGGCGCGACCGTCGCCCGCGAGGGCGCCGAGTTCGGCGTGCTCCGCCGGGCGGTGGCGGTCGGCGGCCAGGTGCTCACCATCCAGGGCCTCGGCGGGGTGTACGAGGAGATCTTCATCCCGCTGCACGGCGCGCACCAGGCACAGAACGCGGCCGTGGCGCTCGCCGCGGTCGAGGCGTTCCTCGGCGCGGGCGCCAAGCGGCAGCTCGACATCGAGGCCGTCCGGGAGGGCTTCGCCTCGGCCACCTCGCCGGGACGGTTGGAGAAGGTGCGTACCGCCCCGACGATCCTGCTCGACGGCGCGCACAACCCGCACGGGATGGCCGCCACGGTCACCGCCCTGCAGGAGGAGTTCGCGTTCAGCAAGCTGGTCGGCGTGCTCGCCGTGCTCGGCGACAAGGACGCGGCCAGCCTGCTGGAACTGCTGGAGCCGGTGCTCGACTCGATCGTGGTCACCCGCAACAGCTCGCCCCGGGCCATGCCCGCCGATGCGTTGGCCGCGCTGGCCCGGGAGG
Source organism: Micromonospora sp. NPDC047740 (assembly GCF_043204735.1). Taxonomy (NCBI): domain Bacteria; kingdom Bacillati; phylum Actinomycetota; class Actinomycetes; order Micromonosporales; family Micromonosporaceae; genus Micromonospora; species Micromonospora sp. NPDC047740. The sequence goes on along the minus strand of NZ_JBIDCT010000025.1, from coordinate 102,197 downwards.
TCTTCGGACCGGACCGGGTGCAGGTCGCCGAGGAGATGCCGGACGCCATCGAGGCGGCCGTCGCCGAGGCCGAGTCCGACGTACCGGGCGAGCTGGCCGGGGTCGGCGTGCTGATCACGGGATCGGTGGTGACCGTGGCCGACGCCCGCCGGCTGCTCAAGCGATGACCGGCCCGGTGGAGGAGCGCCCCGGCGCCGAGGACCACCCGGCCACGCCTGCCACGTCCTCGCCCGGTGGTCCGGGCGACGGCGAGCCGGGCCCGGGGGAGCGGCGGTCCGGGTTGCGGAACCCGGACAAGGCTGTCCGCGGGCTCGGCGCGGGGACGCTGGCGCTGGAGGCGTTGGTGCTGCTGCTGGCCATCCAGCCGATCCGGGTGGTCGGCGGGCACCTCAGCGGCACCGCGGTCGGGGTGATCGTGGCGCTGGCGGTGGCCTGCGTGGTGCTGGCCGGACAGATGAAACGGTCGTGGGCCTGGCCCGCCGGGACCGTGCTCCAGGGGTTGCTGATGCTGTCCGGGCTGCTGCACTGGTCGCTGCTCGTGCTGGGGGTCATCTTCGCCCTGGTCTGGGCGTACGCCCTGCACGTGCGGCGGGTCGTCCTCGGCTGAGCGCCCCGGCCGGGCCCCGTTCGGCGCGGCTCAGGCGTCGGCGAGGGTGCGCCACTGGGTGAGGGCGACGCCGTGGCCGTCCGGGTCACGGAAGGCCGCCGCCCACACCTCCAGCTTCGTGCCCCGGTTGACCACCCGCGGGGCGTACGTGAAGCGCACGCCGGACCCGCGCAGCCGCTCGTACGCGGCCTGGATGTCGTCGACCTCCAGATTGACGTGGACCAGCCGGCGGCTGATCGGCGCGGCCCCGCTCACCTGGCGCAGCACCAGGCGGGTCGCCCCGGAGGAGAGGATGGCGTTGCCGGTGCCGCGGTCGAACTCCTCGAAGCCGAGGCGTCGGTAGAAGTCCAGCGACCGGTCCAGGTCGGTGACGAGCAGGGTGATCCCGACCCCGCTGATCGGGGTGGCCAGCTCCGCCGGCTCGTCCCCGGCCGGGCCGAAGATGGCCTCGTCCAGCTCCTCCGGGGTGGGCGGCGCCTCGGCGGCCGGTTCGTCCAGCGGGACGTCGATCGGGTCGACCGGCCCGGTGTCGAACCGCTCATCGGCGGGCGTGCGCGGGGCCGGGGTGGCCCGGCGGGGCAGCGGGCCGGCCGCCGGCTCGACCAGCTGGCCCTCCAGCACCACCGGGCCGCCCGGGCGCTGGTGCACCACCACCGGCTCGCGCGGCTCCGGCGCCGTGACGTCGTCGACCGGGTCCGGCGCGGGCGGGAAGTCGTCCCGGAAGTCCTCCTCCGGGCGGTCCGCCCACGGCGGGGCCTCCTGCGCGATCAGCACCTCGTCGACCGGGTCGGGACCGGCGTACTCGGGCGGGAGGTCGGCGACCGCGGCGGCCGTCTCGGCGTGGGTGGGCACCTCGTCCCACAGCACGCGGACGTGTCGCTGGTCGTCGAGGGCGACCCGGACCGGCAGGGCCTGGCCCAGGGAGGGCCACTTGGCGACCGGGACCCGCGGCTCGATGATCTTCTTGGACCGGGGCGGCAGCCCGGGCGCGTCGATCACCAGCTGGAGCTCGCAGCGGCCGAACGCGTACTGGGTGGGCGGCTCGGAGGCGCTGTGCACGTGGCCCAGGCCGACCACCCAGGTGCGCCCGCCACCACGTACGGTGGCCAGGGCGATCGCCAGCACGAGCAGCGCGATGCCGAGCGCCACGATCGCCCAGCTCGTCATGCCCAGCCCGAACAGCACGATGAAGGTCGCCACGGTGCCCAGCACCGCGCCGATCAGCTTGCGCACCGGCGCGATGGGTCGGTTCCCGCCATTCGCCACAGTGGACCTCCCGGGGTCTAGGGCCAGGCTAGGCCGTGTCGGCGACCGGGGGAAAGAGCGGCCGCCGCGTCGGCGCCGGGACCGGGTCGCTACGCTGACCGTACCCAGCCCGACCCGCTTCCGCGCACAGGAGGAACCCAGCGTGTCCAGCAGCAGCCCGGACGAGCGCACGCTCGTACTGATCAAGCCGGACGCGGTGCGCCGCGGCCTGGTGGGCGAGATCCTCGGCCGTTTCGAGCGCAAGGGCCTGCGGATCGACGCGTTGGTCTCCCGGACGATGGACGGCGACTTCGCCGACCAGCACTACGCCGAGCACGTGGACAAGCCGTTCTACCCGCCGCTGAAGACGTTCATGACCGGTGGTCCGCTGGTGGCCCTGGTGCTCTCCGGTGACCAGGTGATCGATGTGGTGCGCGGGATGATCGGTAGTACGGACGGCCGCAAGGCCGCCGCCGGCACCATCCGCGGCGACTTCTCCCTCTCCAACCGGGAGAACCTGGTGCACGCCTCCGACTCGGTCGACAGTGCCAAGCGGGAGATCGCCCTCTGGTTCCCCGAGCTGGGCTGACGTCCTCGCCGACGGCCCTCGTCCCCCGCTGGGACGGGGGCCGTCGCGCGTGTTCAGCCGGGGACGCGGGTCAGCTTGTCGGGGTTGCCGACCAGGTAGACGCCGGTGATCCGGCCGTCGGCGGCGGCCACCGCGAGGGTGTAGCGGGTCCCGGCCGGCCAGCGCAGCAGCAGCGCCGGCGCGCCGTTCAGCTCGGCCGGCGTCGTCCGGATGCCGGGGCGGCGATCGTGGGCGTAGATGCCGGCGAAGAAGCGGGCGATCCGGTTTGCGCCGTGGACCGGGTTGCGCGCCGCGCGGACCCGGCCGCCACCGTCGGACCAGGCGGTGGCGTCGGCGGCGACGAGGTCGGTCAGCCGGGCCAGGTGGCCGTCGCGCGCCGCGGCGAGGAACGCCTCCAGCAGCCGCCGCTGCTCGGCCGGGCCCGCGGTGAACCGGCGCCGGTCGTCGGCGATCCGCGCCACGGCCCGGTGGTGCAGTTGCCGGCAGTCCGCCGCCGACCGGCCGAGCAGGTCGGCGATCTCGGCGTACGGCAGGGCGAACGCGGTGTGCAGCACGTACACCGCCCGCTCCGGCGGGGTGAGCCGCTCCAGCAGGTGCAGCAGCGCGGTGGAGAGGGTGTCCCGCAGTTCGACGGTGTCCAGCGGCCCGAACGGCGACGGTGCGGTCGGCACCGGCTCGGGCAGCCACGGACCGACGTACGTCTCCCGGGCCGCCTGCCGGGCGCGTAGCCGGTCCAGCGCCAGCCGGGTCACCACCCGGGACAGGTAGCGGCGCGGCTCGGCGACCGACTCCCGGTCGACGTCCAGCCAGCGCAGGTACGTCTCCTGGAGCACGTCCTCGGCGTCGTGCAGGCTGCCGAGCAGCCGGTACGCCAACCCGAGCAGCATCGGCCGGTGCGCGGTGAGCGCACCGGCCGCCTCCGCCGCCCCGGTCGTGGTCACACCTCGAGCGGGGGTTCGTTCCGGGTGCTCACCGAGATTCGGTTCCACACGTTGATTGTGGCGATCGCGACGAGCAGGTCGGCCAGTTCCTTCTCCGACCAGACCTTCGCGGCGGCGTCCCACACGTCGTCCGGCACGCCGTGCTCGCCGAGCCGGGTGACCGCGTCGGTCAGCGCCAGCGCGGTCCGCTCCCGCTCGTCGAAGAACGGCGCGTCCCGCCACGCGGCGACCGCGAACAGCCGCCGGCTGGACTCGCCGGCGGCGAGCGCGTCCCGGCTGTGCATGTCGACGCAGTACGCGCAGCCGTTGAGCATCGACGCCCGCAGCTTCACCAGCTCCAGCACGGTGTGGTCCAGGTTCTCCCGGACGTACTTCTCCAGTCCGAGCACCGCCTGGTACGCCCCCGGCGCCACCGCTGCCATGTTGATCCGACTCATCCCGGCCTCCTCGTGTCGTCGGTACGCCTACCCGACGGATCCGGCCCCGGCCGGCGTGACGATGCGGCCCTGTGACGCTGCTCATGCGAGCTGCGCCGGGCCCGCTGACCCTCGTCGATCATGAGGTTGGCGGCCTCGGCGGCCTCCCGCTCCACCTCGCCGGCATCCCGGCTGGCCTCCGGCGGTGACGGTCTCGGGATCCGCCGCCAACCTCATGATCAAGGGGGGTGGGGTGATACTCGGGGGCGGAGCGGCCGTGGGGTCGAGTACGCTTGTCGGGACACAGGCGACGACCCGGCCATCACCGGCGAGCCTCCGGAAGAACGGCCGGGTGACCGGCCCAGTAGAACCGGACGGGACCGGCCCGTCACAGCCGGCCAACGAGCGGGCGGTCGCACCTTGACCGCCAAGCGGGGTGGTACCGCGGGCCTTGCCCGGCACGCCGGTGACGGCGTACCGGAAGGGTTCGTCCTCGCAGACCACACGACGAGTGAGCTGCTGAGGAGAGCGACCCCCGATGGCCTATCCGTTGCACGACCCGACCGCCGCCGGTGTCCCGGCGAGCCCGGACCTGCCCGCGGTGGAGCGCCGGGTCCTGGAGCACTGGACGGCCGACAAGACCTTCGAGGCCTCCGTCGAGGCAAGGCCGGCCTCCGGCCGGCAATCGGAAACGGCGGCGGGCTCCGCTGGCGGCGGCGGAGCCGCCGACAACGAGTACGTCTTCTACGACGGCCCGCCGTTCGCCAACGGCCTGCCGCACTACGGCCACCTCTTCACCGGCTACGTCAAGGACGTGGTGCCGCGCTACCAGACCATGCGCGGCCGCCGGGTGGAGCGGCGCTTCGGCTGGGACTGCCACGGCCTCCCGGCCGAGGTGGTGGCCGAGAAGCAGCTCGGCATCACCAGCAAGGCCGAGATCCTCGACCTGGGCGTGGCCCGGTTCAACGAGGCGTGCCGCACCTCGGTGCTGGAGTTCACCCAGGACTGGGAGCGGTACGTCACCCGGCAGGCCCGCTGGGTGGACTTCGCCAACGACTACAAGACGCTCGACCTGGACTACATGGAGAGCGTCATGTGGGCCTTCAAGACCCTGCACGACAAGGGTCTGGTCTACGAGGGCTTCCGGGTGCTGGCGTACTGCTGGCGGTGCGAGACGCCGCTGTCGAACACCGAGACCCGGATGGACGACGTCTACAAGGACCGGCACGACCCGACCGTGTCGGTGTGGTTCGAGCTGACCCCGGACGAGGGCGCGCCGGAGCTGCTGCGCGGCCCGGTCCGGGTGGGCGTCTGGACCACCACGCCGTGGACCCTCCCGTCGAACCTGGCGCTCGCCGTCGGCCCCGACATCGAGTACGCGGTGCTGGAGCGCGACGGCGCCCGGTACCTCGTCGGCGCCGCCCGGCTCGGCGCGTACGCCAAGGAGCTGGAGGGGTACGCGCAGGTCGGCACGGTGTCCGGCCGCGATCTGGTCGGGCGCCGCTACGTGCCGCTCTACGACTTCCTGGTCGAGCAGGCCGGGCCGAACGCGTACCAGGTGCTCGGCGCGGAGTTCGTCACGACCGAGGACGGTACCGGTATCGTCCACCTGGCCCCGGCCTTCGGTGAGGACGACCAGAACGTCTGCAATGCGGCCGGCATCCCGACCATCGTCACCGTGGACGACCACACCCGGTTCACCGCGCTGGTCCCGCCGTACCAGGGCGAGCAGGTCTTCGACGTGAACAAGTCGGTGATCCGGGAGCTGAAGGAACGGGGGGTGCTGCTCCGGCAGGACACGTACACCCACTCGTACCCGCACTGCTGGCGCTGCGACACCCCGCTGGTCTACAAGGCGGTGTCGTCCTGGTTCGTGGCGGTGACCCAGTTCAAGGACCGGATGGTCGAGCTCAACCAGCAGATCAACTGGACGCCGGGGCACATCAAGGACGGCTCGTTCGGCAAGTGGCTGGCCAACGCCCGCGACTGGTCGATCAGCCGGAACCGGTTCTGGGGCTCGCCGATCCCGGTGTGGAAGTCCGACGACCCGAACTACCCGCGGGTGGACGTGTACGGCTCGCTGGCCGACCTCGAGCGGGACTTCGGCGTACGCCTGACCGACCTGCACCGGCCGGCGGTGGACGACCTGGTCCGCCCCAACCCGGACGACCCTACGGGTGCGTCGATGATGCGCCGGGTGCCGGAGGTGCTGGACTGCTGGTTCGAGTCCGGCTCGATGCCGTTCGCCCAGGTGCACTACCCGTTCGAGAACCGCGAGTGGTTCGAGCACCACTACCCGGGCGACTTCATCGTGGAATACATCGGGCAGACCCGCGGCTGGTTCTACACCATGCACGTGCTGGCCACCGCGCTGTTCGACCGGCCGGCGTTCCGCAACTGCCTCAGCCACGGCATCCTGCTCGGCTCGGACGGGCGCAAGATGTCCAAGAGCCTGCGCAACTACCCGGACGTGTACCACGTCTTCGACTCGTACGGGTCGGACGCGATGCGCTGGATGCTGATGTCCTCGCCGGTGCTGCGCGGCGGCGACATGTCGGTCACCGAGGCGGGCATCCGGGACGCGGTACGCCAGGTGCTGCTGCCGTTGTGGAACGTCTGGTACTTCTTCTCGCTCTACGCGAACGCGGAGGGCTACCAGGCGAAGCGGCGGGTGGATTCCACCCACCTGCTCGACCGGTACGTGCTGGCGAAGACGAACGAGCTGGTGTCGACGGTCCAGACGCAGATGGACACGTACGACATCTCCGGCGCCTGCGCCACCGTCCGGTCCTACCTGGACGCGCTGACCAACTGGTACGTGCGTCGCTCTCGGGACCGGTTCTGGTCGGGTGACGCGGAGGCGTTCGACACGCTGTGGACGGTGCTGGAGACGCTCTGCCGGGTGGTGGCGCCGCTGGCGCCGCTGACCGCGGAGGAGATCTGGCGCGGCCTCACCGGCGAGCGGTCGGTGCACCTGACCGACTGGCCGGCGGCGGCCGAGTTCCCGGCCGACCACGAGCTGGTGACCGCGATGGACGCCACCCGGGCGGTCGCCTCGGCGACGCTGTCGCTGCGCAAGGCCAAGGGGCTGCGGGTGCGGCTGCCGCTGTCGAAGCTGACCGTGGCCTCGTCGCGGGCGGACCAGTTGCGCCCCTTCGCCGACCTGGTCGCCGACGAGGTGAACGTCAAGCAGGTGCAGTTCACCGACGAGGTGTCCGCGTACTGCCAGCAGGTGCTGACGGTGGTGCCCCGGGCGCTCGGCCCGCGGGTCGGCAAGGCGGTCCAGCAGGTGATCAAGGCGGTCAAGGCGGGGGAGTGGGAACTGGTCGACGGCGCCCCGGTCGCCGCCGGGGTAACCCTCGCCGAGGGCGAGTACGAGCTGCGCCTGGTCGCCGCCGACGCCGAGCACTCCGCGCCGCTGCCCGGCGGCGAGGGCGTGGTCGTGCTGGACACCGAGGTCACCCCGGAGTTGGCCGCCGAGGGGCTGGCCCGGGACGTGGTCCGGGTCGTCCAGCAGGCTCGCCGGGACGCCGACCTGGACGTCTCGGACCGGATCGTGGTGGCGCTGTCGGCGTCCGAGGAGGTGCGCGCGGCGGTGTCCGCGTTCACCGACTTCGTGGCCCGGGAGGTGCTGGCCGACACGGTCGACTTCGCCGAGGGGATCGAGGGCTTCGCCGGCGAGGTCGGCGAGGGTGAGCGGGTGACGGTCGCCGTGCGGCGGGTATGACCTGCTGAGGGTGGTGGTCCGGCGGGCTGAGATCCGGCGGGCCACCACCCGGGCGGCCGGCCACCCGAGAGGGCCGGCATGGGGCCGTCCGCTACCGTGACACCGCCTGTCCCGTACGACCGCCGGAGGACCCGTGCCCCTGCTCTACACCATCGGCAAGCTCGCCGTGGCGCCCACGATCCGGTTGGCCTTCCGTCCAACCGTCGAAGGGCTGGAGCACATCCCGGCGACCGGTGGCGCCATCTTCGCGGGCAACCACCTGTCGGTCGCCGACGAGCTGCTCCTCGGCACGGTGGTGCCGCGGCACCTGGCCTTCTGGGCGAAGTCGGAGTACTTCAAGGGCACCGGCGTGAAGGGTGCGTTCTCCAAGTTCGTGCTCACCGGGCTGGGCGCCATCCCGGTGGAGCGGGCCGGCGGCCGAGCGGCGCTGTCGGCGTTCGACGCCGCCATCCCGGTGCTCAAGGCCGGTGACCTGGTCGCCGTCTACCCGGAGGGGACCCGCTCTCCGGACGGGCGGCTCTACCGGGGCCGCACCGGCGCCGCCCGGCTGGCGGTGGCGGCCGGCGTGCCGATCATCCCGGTCGGCGTGACCGGCACCGACAAGGCGCAGCCCATCGGCACGCGGGTGCCCCGGCCCGGCCGGGCCGAGATCGCCATCCGGTTCGGCAAGCCGCTGGACGTCACCGGCCGGTCGGACGACCGGACCTCGCTGCGCGCGATCACCGACGAGCTGATGAGCGAGATCCAGAAGCTCACCGGCCAGGAGTACGTGCCCCGCTACGCCCCGCCCCGCGCCCAGCCGGCGGTCAGCGGCGAGCCGCCGACCGCCTGAGCCGTCACGGCGGATCGTTGCCGCGGCGCTTCTCCTGAACGACCACCGCGGGCAGGTCGCTGAGGCCTTCCAACTGCTTGATGGTCCGGGCCAGCCGGGCGTTGGCCGGGATCCGCGGGCGGTTGGTGGACAGGAACGCCCAGTAGCCGGCGGTGAACGGGCACGCGTTCTCGCCGAGCCGCTCTCTCGGGTCGTAGCGGCAGCCGCCGCAGTAGTCGCTCATCCGGTTGAGGTACGCGCCCCCGGCGACGTACGGCTTGGTGGTCATCCGGCCCAGGTCGGCGTACTGGCTCAGGCCGATCACGTTGCCGGTCATCACCCACTCGTAGCCGTCCACGAACCGGGTGTGGAACCACTCGGCCAGCTCCGCCGGGCGCCAGCCGCGCTGCAGGGCGTAGTTGCCGAGTACCATCAGCCGGGGGAGGTGATCCGCCCAGCCGCGGTCGCGGACGCCGGTGAGCACGTTGGACAGGCAGTTCGCATCGACCACGTCGGCGTCCAGCTCGTTCCACCAGGCCGGCAGCGACCGCCGCGTGGCCAGCTCGTTGCGGTTGCGCCGGGCCGGCTCGAAATACCAGTACATGTGCCAGACGTAGTCCCGCCAGCCCATGATCTGCCGGACGAAGCCCTCCACGCCGGCCAGCGGCGCGCCCTCCGTGCGGTACGCCTGCTCGGCACCCCGGACCGCCTCCATCGGGTCCAGCAGGCCGAGGTTGAACGCGGCGGACAGCACGCTGTGTGCCAGCCAGGGGTCGCCGGCGAGCATCGCGTCCTCGTACCGGCCGAACGCGGCGAGCCGATGCCGGAGGAAGTGCCGCAGCCGGGCCTTCGCCTCCTTTGCGGTGGCCGGGAAGTGGCGGGGACCGTCCCGGCCGACGAACCGGATGCCCTCCCGCTCCCAGCGGTCCAGGTCGGCCCGGACCTCCGCGTCGATGTCGTCCTCCCTCGGCCTCGGCGGGGCCGGCACGCCCGGCGCGCCGTCCTTCGGCGGCGGCTCGCGGTGCTCCGGGTCCAGGCTCCACCGGCCGCCCACCGGGTCGCTGCCGGCCATGAGCACCCCGTGCCGCTCGCGGGCGAAGCGGTAGAACGCCTCCATCCGCAGCGCGCCCCGGCGGCCGTCGGCCCAGTCGGCGAAGTCCGCCAGGCTGGTCGCGTACCCCCGGGCCGGCAGCACCGTGACCCGGTCCAGGCTGCGGACGAACTCCAGCGCCCGACGGGAGGTCGGGTGGCACACCTCCAGCGGCTCGCGGACCTTGCTGAGCGCCTGCCCGTATGTCTCGGCCCGCAGGAAGATCGCCTGGTCACCCAGTTCGGCGGCCCGGTGCCGCAGCGCGGAGAGGATCAGATGGGCCTTCTGCCGGTGGTATACGCGACGTCGGAAGACCGCCTTCGACTCGATCAGCAGGACCGGTTGCTTGCGGTCGTCGAGGAAGTGCGGCCCCAGCTGATCGGCGAAGAGCCAACGGCGCGGCATGTCGCGATTGTGAGTCAATCACCCGTTATGGGCGGCGCGACGCGAGGGGCTTTATGTGATCGATACCTTGCGCAGCGTGAGATTCACGACTGCTTCGGGGTCACCACCTGCTGTCGTAGGTCGTTCAGCAGGCGGCCGCTGTCGTCCACCGAGAGCCGGGTGAAGACGCCGGTGGTCAGGCTGCCGTGGTCGACCGAGGTGCACACCACCACCGCGTCGCCGTCCGACCGGCCGACCGCGCAGCGCTCGTACCGGCCCCGGACACCGGTCTCCACCGCTACGGCGTCGCCCAGCGCGTACCGGTCCCGGAGGCGGTCGATCTCGGCGTCGGCGTCCGCCTCGGGGCTCAGCCGGAACCCGGTGCCGCCGAAGAGGGTCACCCGCTTGCCGTCCTTGTTGGTGTAGATCCCGGCGAAGGTGTCCTCGGCGAGCAGGTGCGCCTGGCGTACCTGGGTCTCCAGCTCGGCCGCGTCGGCCTGGCTGCGCTGGTCCTGCCGCAGCCGCAGGTCCCTGATCTGGTCCGGCAGGGCCGCGCTGGCCGGGTACTGGGCGCGGAGCGGCTGGGCCCACCAGAGGGGCAGGCCGCAGCAGCAGGCGACGGTCAGCAGCAGCACCCAGGGCCAGCGGCGCCGGCGGCGGACCGGGACGGCCACGTACCCCTTGGGTGGTTGGAATCCGGGCGGCGGTGCGGCCGGGCGGCGGCGCTGCTGCGGCGGCGGCGCGGGTGGCGCGGGCCGGGGCGGCGACACCGGGGCCGGCGACGGCGACACCGGGCGGGCGGCGACAGGCGGCGGCGGGGTGACCGGCGGGCGTGCCTGCGGGTACGGGGCGTGCGGGTGCGCGACCGGTGGGTACGGGGCGTGCGGGTGGGCGACCGGCGGCGCCGGACTGGCCGGCGGTGCGGCCGGATAGGGCAGGGTGTGGGCCGGCGGCGGGTAGGACAGGGTCGGCGGCAGCGCCGGGAAGTCGGCCGAGTGCAGGTCCCAGCCGGTGGTGTCGACACCCTCCCAGGGGTCGACCGGGACCAGATGTTCGGGCGAGTCCACCGGCGGCGGCGGGGTGGGCTCGGCGGACTCGCCCCAGGACCGCTTGCGTGGCGGTGGGGCCGGCACCGGCGCGGACCCGCTCCACCGGGGCGCGGGCGCGGCGCGGGTCTCCACCCGGGTCGGGTCCGGTCGGTCCGCCTCCCGCGCCGGGTCGGGGCGGTCCGCCTCCCGCGTGGGGTCGAGGCGGCCGGGGACCGCGGCCGAGCCGGCCGGGCGGTTCGCAGCGGCCGGGCGGGGCGGTACGGCGGCCGAGCCACGCGCCGGGGAGACCGGCGGGTCGGCCGGCGGCGCCGGCACCTCGGTGCCCGCCGACGCGTCGTCGCTGCTCGTTGGCGGCGTCGGCGCCCCGGCGGCCCGGTCGTCGGTGTCCAGGTCGCTCGAGGCGGGCTCGTGCGGGTCGGGCGACGCCGGTTCGTCGGAGGCTGCCGGCGGCACTCCTGGCCCCGGCTCGGACCGGTCGCCGACCAGGCCGGTCGGGGCCGGTTCGTCGGTGGCCGCCGGGGTGGCGGTCGGTGCCGGTTCGCGGGGGGCCGCGGGCGGCTCGCCGGGTCCCGGCTCGGCAGGGTCGCCGGCCGGGCCGGTCGGTGCCGGTTTGCCGGTGGTCGTGGCCGGGTCGGTCGGGGCCGGTTCGTCGGTGGCCGGGGGTGGCTCGTCGGCGGGCGTGCCGCCGTCCGGTGCCGGCGCCGGCGGCGCGACCGGATCGGTGGCCGGGGTGGCCGCCGGTACGGGGGCGCGGGTCGGCCCGTCGGTGCCCGGATCCCCGTCCGTGGCCGGGGTGCTCCCGTCGGCCGGCCGGTCGGTGCCCGGCTGCGGCTCCGGCATCGCGGCTGTCTCCTCTCGCGCCGGTTGCGAGGCTAGTACCGGCGTGCCACCGCCGACGAATCCGCTCGTCAGCCCGTCCCGTCGCCGATCTCGGACGGCTGCCGTGCGCCCGCGGACGGGACGTGTCCAAGATCCAGAAGGGCCGGGCGGTGGGCTGCTGCGGTGCGCCGTGGTGGCCGGTGGCGCACCGCGTACCCTTGGGCATCATGAGTGCCCCGTCCACGACGCCGCGTCCCGTCGCGGCTCATTCCGTTTGGCCCCGGCTGGAGCCGCTGCTGCCGCAGGTGACCAAGCCCATCCAGTACGTCGGTGGCGAACTGGGTGCGGTGGTCAAGGACTGGGACGCCGCGGTCGTCCGGTGGGCGCTGATGTATCCGGACGCGTACGAGGTGGGCCTGCCCAACCAGGGCGTGCAGATCCTCTACGAGGTGCTCAACGAGCTGCCCGACGTGCTCGCCGAGCGGACGTACGCGGTCTGGCCGGACCTGGAGAAGCTGATGCGCGCCCACGGCGTGCCGCAGTTCACCGTCGACGCGCACCGCTCGGTGCGCGACTTCGACGTGTTCGGCGTCTCCTTCGCCACCGAGCTGGGCTACACCAACCTGCTCAACGCGATCGACCTGGCCGGCATCCCGCTGCTCGCCGCCGACCGCACCGACGCCGACCCGGTGATCGTGGCCGGCGGGCACGCCGCGTTCAACCCGGAGCCGATCGCCGACTTCGTCGACGCCGCGGTGCTCGGCGACGGTGAGGAGGCGGTGCTGGAGATCACCGGCATCGTCCGGGAGTGGAAGGCCGAGGGCTGCCCGGGTGGGCGGGACGAGCTGCTGCTGCGGCTGGCCCGCACCGAGAGCGTCTACGTGCCGCGTTTCTACGACGTGGACTACCTGCCGGACGGCCGGATCCAGCGGGTCGTGCCGAACCGCCCCGACGTGCCGTTCCGGGTGCACAAGCGCACGACCATGGACCTGGACGCCTGGCCGTACCCGAAGAAGCCGCTGGTCCCGCTCGCCGAGACGGTCCACGAGCGGTACGCGGTGGAGATCTTCCGGGGTTGCACCCGCGGCTGCCGGTTCTGCCAGGCCGGCATGATCACCCGCCCGGTGCGGGAGCGCTCGATCACCACGGTCGGCCAGATGGTGCAGCAGGGGCTGGAGTTCTCCGGCTTCCACGAGGTGGGCCTGCTGTCGCTGTCGTCGGCCGACCACTCCGAGATCGGCGACATGTGCTCCGGCCTCGCCCAGCAGTACGAGGGCACCAACGTCTCGCTGTCGCTGCCGTCGACGCGGGTGGACGCGTTCAACATCGACCTGGCGCAGGAGCTGTCCCGCAACGGCCGGCGTACCGGGCTGACCTTCGCCCCCGAGGGCGGGTCGGAGCGGATCCGCAAGGTGATCAACAAGATGGTGTCGGAGGACGACCTCATCCGCACCGTGGTCACCGCGTACACCAACGGCTGGCGGCAGGTGAAGCTCTACTTCATGTGCGGCCTGCCGACGGAGACCGACGAGGACGTGCTCCAGATCGCCCGGATGGCCCACGAGGTCATCAAGGCCGGCCGGGCGGCGACCGGGTCCAAGGACATCCGGTGCACGGTCTCCATCGGCGGGTTCGTGCCGAAGCCGCACACCCCGTTCCAGTGGGCGGCGATGGAGCGGCCGGAGGTCATCGACGCCCGGCTCAAGCTGCTCAAGCAGGCGATCAACGCCGACCGTTCGCTGGGCCGGGCGATCGGCTTCCGCTACCACGACGGCGAGCCGTCGCTGATCGAGGGCCTGCTGTCCCGAGGTGACCGCCGGGTCGGCGCGGTGATCCGCAAGGTCTGGGAGGATGGCGGCCGGTTCGACGGCTGGAGCGAGCACTTCTCCTACCAACGCTGGGTGGACGCCGCCGCCGCGGTGCTGCCGGCCTTCGGGGTGGACCTCGACTGGTACACCACCCGGGAGCGCGACGAACTGGAGGTCCTGCCCTGGGACCACCTGGACTCGGGCCTGGACAAGGACTGGCTCTGGCAGGACTGGCAGGACGCCCTGTCCGAGTACGAGCAGGACGACTGCCGGTGGACCCCGTGCTTCGACTGCGGGGTCTGTCCGGCCATGGACACCGAGATCCAGATCGGCCCGACCGGCCGTAAGCTGCTGCCGCTGACCCCGGTCAACGGCCTGAACCTGCCCACCGGCGCCCCGCAGTAGCGCCGCCGAGTCCGGAGCGCCGGGACCTCACCGAGGTCCCGGCGCTCCGCCGTTCCCGGCGCCGGTCAGCAGGACCGTCGCCGGTGATCCCATCTGGTGCCGTGACCCCGGGGTGGGGGTGCCTGGATTGGCGGCGACTCGATACGCTGCGTCCGACATGGACCGATCGGCGGGTCGGCAACGGGGAGGACAGCAACATGGGTGACATCAGGCCGCCGGCCACCGGCGACCTCCACGTCAGTGTCGAGGACCTGGACGCCGCGGCGGAGTACGTCGAGCGCTTGAAGCAGTACGTCGACGACACCATCGGCTACGAGATGGAGCGCATCAAGGAGCGGATGAAGGGCGACAGCAACAACGCCCAGACCGTCCCGAACGGCACCCCCTTCGGCGCGTACGAGGACGCCCGCATGCAGTGGCAGGCCCTGACCAGGTCGACGGCCAACATGGAACTCCACCTCAAGGCGATCTCCAACAAGCTCGCCGGGCTCAAGAAGGGCACCGAGGACATCGCCAAGGCGTTCCGGGACGCCGAGGCGCGCAACGCGGCCAACGGCAAGGAGATCGAGCGGATGCTGGAGTCCGCCACCCCGCCGCCCGCGCCCGGCGGCACGCCCACCACCTACCCGTACACGGCCTGAGGGGAACGGTCATGGCAGGAGGAACCTGGGAGAGCTGCGTCCGCGAGGTGACGCTGTCGGCGGACCCGGAGACGGTCGGCTCGGTGAGCGTGGGGTGGAACAACCTCTCCACGGCGCTGGGCTACCTGCGGGACTCGCTGGTCGGGCGGTCGTTCGTCGGCCCGGTCGCGGCCGGCCAGGAGCGCCCGCACAGCGGCGGTCTGCCCGGCCTGCTGGCCGGCTGGAAGGGCAGCGGTGGCGACGCCTACCGGGAGCACCTCGGTGACATCGGCAAGGACATCGAGAAGCTGATCACCGACGCGAGCAACGTCAGCGGCGCGCTGTCGCGGATCGAGGGCGACATCCGCAAGGCGGTGGCCAGCATCCCGATCCCGCTGATGGACGACTTCGGCTGGAACGAGTGGAGCCTGCCGAACGGCACCGAGCTCGACGACGCCCGGGACGGCGAGAGCTCGTCCGGCTTCCTCGCCGCACTGCGCAAGGACTACCAGAACAACCCCGCCTCGTACGCCGACGGCGCGTTCCGCGACAAGGCCGACGACCTTGAGGCGACCATGAAGGTCGACGGCAACGCCGAGGACCACAAGCGGGGCGGCTGGTGGGACACCAAGTCCCACCTGGACAACTGGTACCGGGACAACCAGCAGGCGGCCACCACCGCGATGTCGCCGCTGCCCACCGCCGTGGAGACCGAGCGGCCCAGGCTGGTCGTGTCGGCGCCCGACGAGGCTGCCTCGGACGGCTACACGCCCGACGACCGGAAGCCCCCGTCCGGATACCCCGGTGGAGGTGGCGGCGGCATCGGTGGCGGCGGCCCCTCCATCGGCAGCACGGGCATCGGCGGCGGTGGCGGCGGTTCGTACGGTGGCGGCCCGTCGTCCATCGCGCCCACCGGTGGCGGCTTCGGGGGCGGCCATGGCGGCGGAGGCGCCGGCTCCCTGACGCCGCCGTCGACCGGCTCCGGCTACCCGGGCACCGGCAGCCCCGACTACGGCAGCGGCCTGGCCGGCGCCGGTGGCCCGACCACCACCGCCGGCAGCGGGTACGGCGGCCCGAGCGGCCTGGGCAGCCCGGCGCTCGGCGGTGGCAGCGGCTTCAGCGGGGGCGGACCGGGCGTGGGCTCGGCCGGCGGGTTCGGTGGTGGCGGCGTCGGCGCGGCCGGCGGGATCGGCATGGGCGGCATCCCGGGCATGGTCGGCGGCGGCAACGGCAAGGTGCCGCCGATGACCAGCGCGGCCAGCGCGCTGCGCAACGCGGCCGGCGCCGGCGGCGCGGGTGGCCCGCGGGGCGCGGGGATGATGGGCGGCGGCATGATGGGCGGTGGCATGGGCGGCCATGGTGCCGGCGGGCATGGTAGCGGGGCTGCGGAGCACTCGTCGTGGTTGACTGAGGACGACGATCCGTGGGGCACCGGCGACGCCGGGTCCCCGGGCATCCTGCGATGAGGACGGACGGATGAGGTTGCACGTCGGCGCGCTCCGGCCGGCCGTGGCCGGCCTGCTGGCCGGGCTGATGGTGCTGGGGGCCGCCCAACCGGCGGCCGCCGCGCCGCGCCGGGCCGAGCAGTGGTACCTGGACGAGCTGCGGATCGAGCAGGTGCACAAGCTCGCCACCGGGCGGGGCGTGATCGTCGGGGTGGTGGACAGCGGCGTGGACGCCACCCACCCGGACATCCGGGGTCAGGTGCTGCCCGGTGGCCGCAGCTACGGCGCCTCCGGCGACGGGCGCGCCGACGAGCAGGGTCACGGCACCCACATGGCCGGCATCATCGCGGCCACGAACGCCAGCCGCGACGGCGTGGACGGCGTCGCCCCGGGCGCGAAGATCCTGCCCATCAAGCTCAAGGCGGGCAAGGGCGCCAACCCCAGCGGGGCGTCGGCCCGTGGCATCCGGATGGCCGTCGACGGCGGCGCCAAGGTGGTCAACCTCTCCTACGGTGGGCCGGGCTACGCCGACCCGGAAGTGGAGAGCGCGATCAAGTACGCGCTGGACCGGGACGTGGTCGTGGTGGCCGCCGCGGGCAACACGGCCAAGGGGAGCGTCGCCGTCGACCAGCCCGCCAACGTCCCCGGTGTGATCGCGGTGACCGGCACGACCCGGGGTGGCGCCTTCTGGGACGGCTCGGTCCGGGGGCCGGAGGCGGTGATCGCCGCGCCCGGCGACGGCATCTACAACATCGGTCCCGAGCACGGCTACGGCTGGGGTGACGGCACCTCGGACGCCAGCGCGATCGTCTCCGGCATCGCGGCGCTGATCCGGTCGAAGTACCCGAACCTCGACGCCCCCAACGTGATCAACCGGATCATCGCAACCGCCCGGGACGCTGGCCCGCCCGGTCGCGACCCGGAGTACGGCTTCGGGCGGATCGACCCGGTCGCCGCGCTGACCGCGAACGTGCCGACCGTCTCCGCGAACCCGCTGCTCGAGGCGGCCGCCCCGGCCAGCCAGGCCCCCGGCCAGGCGGCCGAGGACGACAACTTCGACGTGACCAAGTACGGCGACCGGGGTGGCCCCACCGACCAGCAGGTGATGGTGATCGGCATCGGCATCGCCGTGGTGCTGGTGGTCCTGCTGGCGCTGTCGATCTTCCTGATCTGGAACCGGCGCCGGTACCGGCGCGACGCGGCCCGCGCGGCCGGCGCGGCGGACGAACTGCACGACGGGATCCCGCCCGGTGGCTACGGCCCGCCCGGCGCCCCGCCGGTTCCGGCCGGCTACCACCCGCCGGGCGCCACGGCCGCCCCCGGCTACCCACAGCCGGGTGGCGCGCCCGCCCCGGGCGGCTACGCCCCGCCCCCCGGCAGCATCCCGCCACCGGGGCCGCCCGGGACGTACCCGCCGCCCGGGGGCGGCAACCGCTCCTGATCGGCGCACCGTTCACCGTCGTGGCCGGCCGGGTGACCTGCGCGTCACCGGCCGGCCACCGGCGTGTCCGGGGTGGGCGGTAGGGACCCGGCTGCCCGGTTCGCACCGGCTTTCCGGACTCCTCCGGCCGCCCCGGCTGCGTGCCGCCCGGGGGGCTGCGCCAGGATGGGACGGACACGCAGGCAGCACCCGAGGAGTTCACGATCGCCAGAAAGCCTCAACCCGAGGGCGGCCAGGCGCCGGTCGTCCAGCGGGTCCGGATCCGGTACGCCAAGCGCGGGCCGCTGCGGTTCACCTCGCACCGGGACTTCGCCCGAGCCTTCGAGCGCGCGCTGCGCCGGGCCGGCGTACCGATCGCCTTCTCCCAGGGCTTCACCCCGCACCCGAAGATCTCGTACGCCTCGGCCGCGCCGACCGGCGTCGCCAGCGAGGCCGAGTACCTGGAGATCGGCCTGCGCGAGCCGGTCGACCCGGAGCAGCTGCGGATCGCCCTGGACGCCGCGCTCTCGCCCGGGCTCGACGTGCTCGACGCGGTGGCGGCCACCGGCGGTAGCCTGCCCGACCGGATCGAGGCGTCGCGCTGGCGGATCGAGCTGCCCGAGGTCGACCCGGCCGAGCTGGAGCGGGCGGCGGCACTCTTCACCGCCGCCGAGGAGATCCAGGTCGAGCGGATGACCAAGCAGGGTCGGCGGACCTTCGACGCGCGGGCCGCCGTCATCGGCATCGATGTGCTGGCCTCGTCCGAGACGCCTTCCGGGGCGACGGCCGTACCGTGTGCGATACTCGAAGTGGTCGTACGGCAGGTCACCCCGTCCGTACGGCCCGATGACGTCCTTTCCGGCCTCCGCGTGGTGGCCGACCTGGAGCCGCCGGTCTCACCGAGGGTGATTCGGCTGGCACAGGGCACGCTGACCGCGCAGGGCGAGATCGTCGATCCGTTGGATGCGGATCGCGACGGGGCAGCCATCGGAGAGCGCTGACCGACGGTCGGCGCTCTGGCAGGCAGACTTCGGCGGTCGCGCACCTGCGCCCGGCGGAAACACCTTTTGCGGCGACCCTGCGTGGCAGCGCTCACCCGCGCCCGGGGTAGCCAGAACTGGAGAACGTCCATGCTCGAGAACGAGCCCGAGGGCGGCGAGCGGACCGGTTCGGAACCGGCCGAGGCAACCGCCAACAGCACCGACAGCACTCCCGAGGCCAAGCCGGCGCGCAAGCGGACCAGCCGGCGCAAGGCCGCCCCGCTCAACCAGCCGGAGCAGATCGACGCGCCGGCCGAGGCCCCGACCGGCGCCGGCACCACCAGCGGGGAGGCCCCGCAGGCCGAGGTCTTCGCCCCGGTCGCCGGCGAACTGGACGCCGCGCCCAAGACCACCCGGCGGCGCCGCAAGGCGACCAGCGCGAAGGCGGTCGAGGAGCCGATGGTCGCCACCGGCGTGGAGGCGACCTCCGACGAGGTCGTCCCGCCGGTCAAGGTGACCCGCAGCCGTCGACGGAAGGCCACCCCGCCGCCCGCTGAGACCCTCGAGGAGTCGCCCACCGAGGCGCCGGCCGAGGCCGCCGCGGCCGCCGAACCCGAGCCGCAGCGGGACGAGGAGGGTGGCGAGCCCGCCGAGCCCTCGGCCGTCGCCACGCCGGTCGAGGAGGACGAGGAGGTCGAGGGCGAGCCGGCGCCGGCCCGCGAGTTGGCCGGCGCGCCCACCCCGACCGCGGAGGGCGTGGCCGAGGTGCCGCCGGCCGCCGAGGCGACGCTGGCCCGCGCCGGTGGGCCGGAGGACCGGACCGGTGAGATCGCGCCGGGCGCCGCCGTGCCGGGGGCCGGGCAGCCGGCCGCGGAGGAGCCGGCGCCGACCACGCGTCGCCGCCGGGCCGCGCTGTCCGCGCCGACCGTCCTGTTCATGGCGCCGCAGCCCGAGGAGGCGCCGATCGTCCGGACCACCGCCCCGGCCGTTGAGGAGCCGGCGGAGGAGCCGGTGGAGACCGGCCGGCGGCGCCGGCGCGGCCGCCGCGAGGCGGAGCCGGTCGAGGTCGAGGTCGAGGCCGAGGAGGAGCCGACCGTCGAGGCCGAGGAGGCCGCCGAGGCGGAGGAGGACGAGGAGGAGACGGCCGCGGGCCGTCGCCGCCGCCGTCGGGGCCGCCGCGGCCGGGGCCGGGGCAAGGGCGGCGTGGAGGACCTCGAGGAGGAAGAGGCCGAGGAGGCCGTCCAGGCCGAGAGCGCCGAGGCCGAGGCGGACGAGGCCGAGGAGGATGAGACCGAGGGCGACGGGATGACCCGGCGCCGGCGTCGCCGTCGCCGCCGTGGCGCGGGCGACGTCGAGGTCGCCGCCGAGGACGGCGTCCCCACGGTCGTCAAGATCCGCGAGCCGCGTCGCCCCGTGGACGAGGTGCAGGGCGTCTCCGGCTCGACCCGGCTGGAGGCCAAGCGGCAGCGCCGCCGGGACGGCCGGGAGCAGCGGCGTACCCGGCCGCCGATCCTCAGCGAGTCGGAGTTCCTGGCCCGCCGGGAGGCGGTCGACCGGGTGATGGCGGTCCGCCAGCGCGGCGACCGGACCCAGATCGCCGTCCTCGAGGACGGCGTGCTGGTCGAGCACTACGTCACCCGGAACTCCGCCGGCACCATGGCCGGCAACGTCTACCTGGGCAAGGTGCAGAACGTCCTGCCCAGCATGGAGGCGGCGTTCGTCGACATCGGCCGCGGCCGCAACGCCGTGCTGTACGCCGGCGAGGTCAACTGGGACACCACGGGCCTGGAGGGCCGGGCCCGCTCGATCGAGCAGGCGCTCAAGTCCGGCGACTCGGTGCTGGTGCAGGTCACCAAGGACCCGATCGGGCACAAGGGCGCGCGGCTGACCAGCCACATCGCGCTCTCCGGCCGGCACCTCGTGTACGTGCCCAACGGCAACGCCTCCGGCATCAGCCGGAAGCTGCCGGACACCGAGCGCAAGCGGCTGCGGGACATCCTCAAGAAGCTGGTGCCGGACGGTGCCGGGGTGATCGTGCGGACCGCCGCCGAGGGCGCCAGCGAGGACGAGCTGGCCCGGGACGTCAAGCGGCTCCAGGCGCAGTGGGAGGACATCCAGGCCAAGTCGGCCGAGGGCGGTGCCCCGGTGCTGCTCTACGAGGAGCCGGACCTGGTCATCCGGGTGGTCCGGGACCTGTTCAACGAGGACTTCCGCGATCTGGTCATCGAGGGTGAGCAGGCGTACGGCATGGTCGAGTCGTACCTGTCGCACGTCTCGCCGGACCTGGTCGCCCGGCTGCGCCGGCACGCCGGCACCACCGACGTCTTCGCCGAGTACCGGATCGACGAGCAGATCCTCAAGGGGCTGGACCGCAAGGTCTTCCTCCCCTCGGGCGGGTCGCTGGTGATCGACCGGACCGAGGCGATGACCGTCATCGACGTCAACACCGGCAAGTACACCGGCTCCGGCGGCAACCTGGAGGAGACGGTCACCCGCAACAACCTGGAGGCGGCCGAGGAGATCGTGCGCCAGCTGCGGCTGCGCGACCTCGGCGGCATCGTGGTCATCGACTTCATCGACATGGTGCTGGAGTCGAACCGGGAGCTGGTGCTGCGCCGGCTCACCGAGTGCCTCGGCCGGGACCGGACCAAGCACCAGGTCACCGAGATCACCTCGCTGGGCCTGGTGCAAATGACCCGGAAGCGGATCGGCGCCGGCCTGCTCGAGGCGTTCAGCGAGACCTGCGAGTGCTGCAAGGGCCGCGGCGTGATCATCCACACCGAGCCGGTGCCGGAGAAGCCGCGCGGCGGCGGTGCGGGGGAGAAGGTCAAGGCGGTGGCCTCGGCCGTCACCACCCCGGCCACCGAGGAGAAGGGCGGGCCCTCCCGGCGCCGGGGCCGCAAGGCCGCGCCGGAGAAGACCGTCGCCGAGGTGACCGACGCCCAGGCGGACGCCGACTACCACGACACGATGGGCTACGACCTGTCCCGGTACGAGACCGAGATGCCGGCCGCCCCGGCCGTGGCGGACAGCCAGGAGGGCGACTCGGCCCGGCTGGCCGCGCCGGACGACCCGGACGCGCTCGGCGAGGGCGAGACCGACGAGGAGGGCGCCGAGACCGGCCTCGGCCGGCGGCGCTCCCGGCGGGGCGGTGCCCGGCGGCGTACCCGCCCGTGAGGCGCTGACCAGCGCGGCGTACGGCAGGGCCCCTTTCCCGGCAACAGAGTCCGGGAGTGGGGCCCTGCCGTTCCGTCGCCCCGGTCGGGACGGCGCCGAGACGGCGTTCGACCGGCTCCGGCAGCGCCGCGATCAGCTGTGTGCGGGCTGACGGGCGGCCCGGTTTGGGTGCCGGGCCTGGTATGGCGTACGCTGGCCTGCGGCGCACTTTGGTGTGCCGAGTTCCCGCGTGCCCGCGCCGCCGGTGTCACAGCTACCCGGCGAGTCGCCGTGGGAACGACCGCCAGCAGCCTCAACGACAGGGAGTCCGCCTCCGATGTACGCGATCGTCAAGACCGGCGGCAAGCAGTACAAGGTCGCCGAGGGCGACGTGATCGAGGTCGAGAAGCTCGCCGGTGTCCCCGGCGACGCGGTGAAGCTCACCGCGGTGCTCCTCGTCGACGGTGACGACCTGGTGACCGACGCGGCGCAGCTTGCCAAGGTTGCGGTGTCCGGCGAGATCGCCGCGCACACCAAGGGCCCGAAGATCCGGATCCACAAGTTCAAGAACAAGACCGGCTACCACAAGCGCCAGGGTCACCGCCAGCCGCTGACCCAGGTCAAGGTGACCGGCATCTCCAGCGGGAAGTAGGTCGTCCTCCAATGGCTCACAAAAAGGGTGCGTCCAGCTCGCGTAACGGTCGTGACTCCGCGGCCCAGCGGCTCGGCGTGAAGCGCTTCGGTGGTCAGGTCGTCAACGCCGGCGAGATCATCATCCGTCAGCGTGGCACCAAGTTCCACCCCGGTGACCTGGTCGGGCGCGGCGGCGACGACACGCTCTTCGCGCTGGCCGCCGGTGCGGTCCAGTTCGGCACCAAGCGCGGTCGCAAGACCGTCAGCATCGTGCCGCAGCAGTAGTTCGCAGGCGTCGCGGGCCGTGGACCTCGGGTCCCGGCCCGCTTCGCTTTTCTCACGCGGGGTGGCCCCGCTGGAAGGATTGAGATCGTGGCGATGTTCGTTGACCGGGTCGTCCTGCACCTGCAGGCCGGCGACGGCGGGCACGGCTGTGTCTCGATCCACCGGGAGAAGTTCAAGCCCTTCGGTGGCCCGGACGGCGGCAACGGCGGCCACGGCGGCAGCATCTCGCTGGTCGTCGACCCGCAGGTGCACACGCTGCTCGACTTCCACTTCCGGCCGCACGTGAAGGCCGAGAACGGCAGGGGCGGCGCCGGCTCGAACCGGGACGGCGCCAACGGCCAGGACCTGATCATCAAGGTGCCGAACGGCACCGTCGTGCAGACCCCCGACGGTGAGGTGCTGGCCGATCTGGTCGGCGCGGGGACCACCTTCGAGGCGGCCCGGGGTGGCCGGGGCGGCCGGGGCAACGCCTCGCTGGCCAACGCCCGGCGCAAGGCACCCGGCTTCGCCGAGCTGGGCGAGCCCGGCGACCGGCTGGACGTGGTGCTGGAGTTGAAGAGCGTGGCCGACGTCGGCCTGGTCGGCTTTCCGTCGGCCGGCAAGTCGTCGCTGATCTCGGTGATCTCCGCCGCCAAGCCGAAGATCGCCGACTATCCGTTCACCACCCTGGTGCCGAACCTGGGCGTGGTCCGGGTGGACAACCACACCTTCACCGTCGCCGACGTGCCCGGCCTGATCCCCGGCGCGGCCACCGGCAAGGGGCTGGGCCTGGAGTTCCTCCGCCACGTCGAGCGCTGCGCCGTGCTGGTGCACGTGATCGACACCGCGACGCTGGAGCCGGGCCGGGATCCCCTCGCGGACATCGACGCCATCGAGGCCGAGCTGGCCGAGTACGGCGGCCTCGCCGACCGGCCCCGCCTCGTCGCGCTCAACAAGATCGACGTACCGGACGGCCGGGACCTCGCCGAGATCGTCCGGCCCGACCTGGAGGCGCGCGGCCTGCCGGTCTTCGAGGTCTCCTCGGCCACCCGCGAGGGGCTCAAGGAGCTGACGTACGCGGTGGCCGAAGTGGTTGAGCAGGCCCGCAGCGCGGCGCCGCCGGCCGAGCCCACCCGGATCGTGATCCGCCCCAAGGCGGTCGACGACGCCGGCTTCACCATCGAGGCGGAGGAGGACGGCTCGTTCACCGTCCGCGGCACCCGCCCCGAGCGGTGGGTCCGGCAGACCAACTTCGACAATGACGAGGCGGTGGGCTACCTGGCCGACCGGCTGGCCCGGCTGGGCGTCGAGGAGAAGCTGGCCAAGGCCGGCGCCAACCCGGGCGACCTGGTCCGCATCGGCGACCGGGAGTTCGACTGGCAGCCGACCCTCTACGCCGGCGTCGACTTCGTCCCGGGCAACCGGGGCACCGACATCCGGCTGGAGGAGAAGTCGACCCGCGCGTCGGCGGCCGAGCGGCTGGAGGCTCGCAAGGCCCGCCGGCAGCGCCCGGCCGACGAGATCGAGGCGGCGGCGCAGGACGCGGACGACGACGAGGACTGGGAGTAGTCCCTTTCCGTCCGTGATCGGGTCGTTGGCCGGAAACCTCCGCGAAAGCCGGCCGACCTACCGTGACGGAATGCTGATCGAAGCCCGTCCCGCCAACGATCCCGAGCTTGCCGCCTTGGTCGCCGCCCAGCAGCGTGAACTGCGGGACGTCGACGGGGTGCCGGCCGGCCGGGTGACGGTCACTCACGACGACATTCGTCACCTGGCGGTGGTGGTCGGCGGGCGGGCAGTCGCCTGCGGCGGGATCCGGTCGCTGGATGCCGAGACCGGCGAGCTGAAGCGGATGTACGTCCGGCCGGCGTACCGGGGGCGGGGCATCGGGCGGCAGTTGCTGGCCGCCCTGGAGGAGCTGGCCTTCCGGCAGGGACACACCACGCTGTGCCTGCAGGCCGGCACCTACCTCCCGGCCGCCATCGGCCTCTACCGGTCCTGCGGCTACCAGCCCATCCCGGGGTACGGGGAGTACGTCCACAACCCGTACCGCGTGTGCTTGGCCAAGCAACTGCCGGTGGCCGCCTGACGGCTGGCGGCGGTGGCCACCGTGCGGCTGGCGAACCTGCGGTGGCCGGGTCAGGCGCCCGTCTCGGCGTGCGCGGCGGTGACCGGCTTCGACTCGGGGCTGGCGTGCTGGCGCAGGAAGACGCTCAGCAGGATCAGCACGCCCACGGCGAGGAACTCGCTCTGCCAGTTCTGCATGGACTGGAACCAGAAGTCGCTGGTGCCGAGGAACTGCCAGGCGCTGATCGGGGCGGCCCCGCTCTGCAACGCCTGCTCCTCGTTGTACTGGGCCACGCCGCCGAACAGGTGGCCGAGGAACGAGCCGACGAAGATCAGCAGCAGGGCGAGGGACAGGCTGTTGCGGTAGACCACGAGTGGGAGGCCCCCGGCGCGGACCGGCCAGGGCGAGTCGGGCGTGGCCCGGCGCTCGTCGTCCTCCGGGCGATCGCCCTGGTCCTCCGGCTTCGACTCGGCCGACCCCTTCTGCACCAGGTACGCGGTGAGCAGCACGTAGCCGCCCATCTGGAGGAACTCCGACTCCCAGTTCTCGAACACCGCCTCGGCGAAGTGCCCGGTGCCCAGGTACGCCCACCAGCTCAGCGGCGCCGCCCCGTACTGGGTCAGCTCCTCATTGTGCGTCTGCCAGCCGAACACGCTCTGCAACAGCAGGAAGATCAGGAACGCGCCGAGCATGGCGACCGTGAGCGAGTTCTCCCGCAACCACCGCGGCATCGCTGGACCTCCTCGTCCCGGGGGCACTCCCCGTGGCGGTCCTCCTGCCCCGGCCAGTGACCGCGCAAACCCCGCGGAGGGTGCCGCGCCAGCCGCCCCCGATCGGGTGAACGCACAGGTCAGGGCCGGTCGAACGGGGTGTCCAGCCGGCCGCCGGTGCCCGCGCGAGGGGACAGCAGCAGCCCCAGGAGCAGCATGCCGAAGCCGAGGAACAGGTGCAGCCAGTTGTCGGCGTCGTTGAACGGCACGAAGTTCGCCGGGCTCTCCCGGTCGACGCCGAAGCCGTACAGCCAGACCACCAGATAGACGGCGCCGCCACCGGCGAGGAACAGCCGCGCCCCGCCGACCCGGCGGGCCAGCACCAGCCCGACCAGGCCGAAGACCAGATGAATGAGGTTGTGCAGGATCGACACCTGGAACAGGTAGAACAGCTTCGCCTGGGAGTGGTGGCCGGCGAACGCCAGGTCGCCGGAGTGCTCGGTGACACCGGGGATGAAGCCGAGCACGCCGACCAGCACGAAGACGGCGGCCACCAGGAGGGCGACCTTCTGGATCGCCGGCCGCTGCCCGGCCGGGGCGGGTCCGCGCACGTCACGTGCCATCGCTGTCACCTCCGTTGCTCAGCCGCCGCCCGCGCGGGGCAGACCCACCATTGTGAGATCGGGGCGGGGCGGCTCCGCAGAGAAATGACGAATCAGGCATGGGCCGGACGCCGGGTGGGTCGATGGCACATCGGCCGCCGTTTCGACGCCTTCTCGCCGGGTAGCGCTGCGGGACGCGGGCGCGCTCCGGCGCCCGGGTGGAGGAGGCGTGATGACCAGCAGTGGGATGAGGTGGGTGCTCGGCGGCGCCGCCACCGTGACCGGGTTCGGGGTCGGCCGGATGGTGGCCCGGCGGCGGCGCCGGCACCAACCCGACCGGGAGGGGGGCTGGTACGTCGTCCACCGGGGGATCACCGTGCACCGGCCGAGGGATGCGGTGATCGGCTTCTGGACGGATCAGGAACGGCTGGACCGCGGGCTGGCCGAGTGGGCGACCCTGGAGCGGCTCGACGACAACCGGTGGCGCTGCGTGGCCAGCGACCCGGCCGGCGGCGGCACCGAGTGGCGCGCCGAGCTCACCGTCGACGGTCCGGGCCGGCTGACCTGGCGGGTGACGGAGGGGCCGGTCGCCCAGCGGGGCCGGGTCGAGCTGGTCCCGGCGCCGCTGGACCGGGGCACCGAGATCCGCGCCGAGCTGCGCTGGCGGTCCGGCCGGATACGCAGAGTGCTCGGCCTGGCCAGTCGGCACGACCCCGACCTGGCCCTGCGCAGCGCACTACGCCGGATCAAGTCGCTGATCGAGACCGGCCAGGTGCTCGACACCCGGCACGACCCGTCGGGACGCAGCCCGAAGCAGGAGCAGGCGACGGACCGGATCCGGGAGACGCTGATGGTGGGGGGTCGACCGTGAAGGCGCTGTGCTGGGAGGGCGTCCGCAAGCTGGCCGTACGCGACGTGCCGGAACCGACGATCCGCTCGGCTGGCGACATCATCGTCAGCGTCCGGGCGAGCAGCGTCTGCGGCTCGGACCTGCACCTGATCAACGGCTACCTGCCGGCGATGCGGGAGGGTGACATCCTCGGCCACGAGTTCATGGGCGAGGTGGTGGAGACCGGCCCGGATGTCCGCCGGATCAAGGTCGGTGACCGGGTCGTGGTCGGCTCGGTGGTGGCCTGTGGCGGCTGCTGGTACTGCCGTATCGAGCAGTACTCGCTCTGTGACAACTCCAACCCGCAGCCGGTCTTCAGCGAGAAGTTGTGGGGCCACGCGCCGGCCGGCATCCTCGGCTACTCGCACGCGGCCGGCGGCTACTCGGGCAGCCATGCCGAGTACATCCGGGTGCCGTTCGGCGACGTCGGGGCGTTCACCGTCCCCGAGGGGGTGCCGGACGACTCGGTGGTGTTCGCCTCCGACGCCATGCCGACCGGCTGGATGGGAGCCGATTTCTGTGGCCTGAAGGGCGGCGAGGTGGTCGCGGTCTGGGGCGCCGGCGGGGTGGGCCAGATGGCCGCCCGGTCCGCGCAGATCCTCGGCGCCGAGCGCGTGATCGTCATCGACCGGCTGCCGGATCGGCTCGCCGCCGCAGCGCAACGGTGGGGCGTCGAGACGATCAACTACGCGGAAACCGACGTGCTGGAGGCGCTGCGCGAGCTGACCGCCGGGCGCGGGCCGGACGCCTGCATCGAGGCGGTCGGCATGGAGTCGCACGACGTGGGGCCGAGCTACGCCTACGACAAGGGGAAGCAGGCGACCCGGCTGACCAGCGACCGGCCGACCGCGGTCCGGCAGGCGATCATGGCCTGCCGCAAGGGCGGCACGGTGAGCATCGTCGGGGTGTACGGCGGTCTGGTCGACAAGTTCCCGCTCGGCGCGGCCATGAACAAGGCGCTGGTGCTGCGGATGGGGCAGATGCACGCCCAGCGCTACATCCCGATGCTGCTGGACCGGATCGCGGTCGGCGAGGTCGATCCGGGGTATCTGGCCACCCATCCGATGTCCCTGGAGCAGGGGGCCCGGGGCTACGAGATCTTCGAGAAGAAGGAGGACGGCTGCCTGCGTACCGTCCTGCACCCGCGGGCGGCCTGAGCACTTCTTTCGATTCGGCCCCCACGCGGCGGGGTACAGCAGGCGGCATGCCTGCCCAGACCGAAGAGACTCCGTCCCGTTCCGGTAGCGCCAGCAGAGCCCTGCCGAAGGAGGGCTGACCGATGGTGGATCGGATCGCCGACCCGTGGGGGCCGCGCACTCCGTACGGGCCCGGAGAGCGCTGGCCGGTGCGGGTGGACACGTTCCTCGCCGACGGGCACACCGAGGCGGACGTGCAGCGCTGGGTGCCGAGCGCGTCTGTCCTGCACTCCAACGGCGACGCGATGGACATCGCGGTGGTCGACGACCGGATCGCCGGCGTCCGGGGCCGGGCCGGGGACCGGATCAACCACGGCCGGGTCGACCCGAAGGACCTGTACGGCTGGCAGGCCAACCACGACCCGGACCGGCTGCGCCGGCCGCTGGTCCGCGAGGGCGACCGCCTGGTGGAGACCGACTGGGACACCGCGATGGGCCGGATCGTGGCCCGCTCGAAGGAGCTGCTGAAGGGGCCGGGCGGCTGGGGCCACTTCGGCTTCTACACGAGCGGTCAGCTCTTCCTGGAGGAGTACTACACGCTCTCGGTGATCGGGAAGGCCGGGATCGGCACCCCGCACATGGACGGCAACACCCGGCTCTGCACCGCCACCGCCGCCTCGGCACTCAAGGCGTCGTTCGGCACCGACGGGCAGCCCGGGTCGTACACCGACGTGGACCACTGCGACGCGATCGCGCTCTGGGGGCACAACGTCGCGGAGACCCAGACGGTGCTCTGGATGCGGATGCTGGACCGGCGGCGCGGGCCGAACCCGCCCACCATGCTGGCGGTCGACCCCCGCGCCACCCCGGTGGCCCGGGAGGCCGACGTGCACCTCGCGCTGCGCAACGGCACCAACGTCGCGCTGCTCAACGGCCTGCTTCGCGAGCTGATCCAGCGCGGCTGGTACGACGAGGAGTACGTCCGGGCGCACACCGTCGGCTTCGACGAGCTGAGCCAGGTGGTCGAGGACTATCCGATCGCCAAGGTCGCCGAGATCTGTGACCTGCCCGCCCGCGACATCGAGCGGGCCGCCGAGCTGCTCGGGCACTCGGAGCGGCTGCTCTCCACCGTGCTGCAGGGCTTCTACCAGTCCAACCAGGCCACCGCGGCATCCTGCCAGGTGAACAACCTGCACCTCATCCGCGGCATGATCGGCCGACCCGGAGCCGGGATCTTCCAGATGAACGGCCAACCGACCGCGCAGAACAACCGCGAGTGCGGGGCCGACGGCGACCTGCCCGGCCTGCGCAACTGGGAGAACCCCGAGCACGTGGCCCAGCTGGCCCGGCTCTGGAACGTCCAGGTCGACACCATCCCGCACTGGTCGCCGCCGACCCACGCCATGCAGATCTTCCGGTACGCCGAGCAGGGCTCGATCAAGCTGCTCTGGATCTCGGCGACCAACCCGGCCGTCTCCCTGCCCGACCTGGCCCGGATCCGCCGGATCCTGGCGCAGCCGGAACTGTTCGTGGTGGTGCAGGACCTCTTCCGCACCGAGACCGCCGAGCTGGCCGACGTGGTGCTGCCGGCGGCCACCTGGGGCGAGAAGACCGGCACCTTCACCAGCGTCGACCGGACCGTGCACATCTCCGACCAAGCGGACGACCCGCCCGGGGAGGCCCGCGCCGACCTGGACATCTTCCTCGACTACGCGCGCCGGATGGACTTCCGGGACGCCGACGGGAACCCACTGATCAGGTGGACCGACCCGGAGTCGGCGTTCGAGGCGTGGCAGGAGTGCTCGCGCGGCCGACCCTGCGACTACAGCGGGATCACCTACGAGCGGCTGCGCGCCGGCGGCATCCAGTGGCCGTGCAACGACGCGCAGCCGGACGGCACGGAACGGCTCTACCCCGACGGCGTCTTCAACACCGACCCGGACTACTGCGAGACGTACGGCCAGGACCTGCTGACCGGGGCGGAACTGCTGCCCGACGAGTACCGCGCCAAGGAGCCCCGTGGGCGGGCGTTCCTGCACGCGGCGCCGTACCAGCCGTCCCCCGAGGTGCCCAGCGACGCGTACCCGCTGCTGCTCACCACCGGCCGCACCGTCTACCACTTCCACACCCGCACGAAGACGGGTCGGGCCACCCAGCTGGTGCACGCCGCGCCCGAGGTCTGGGTGGAGCTCAACCCGGACGACGCCGGGAAGCTCGGCGTGGGGGAGGGGGATCTGGTCCGGATCGAGTCGCCGCGCGGCCTGGTCCGGGCCCGGGCCCGCATCTGCGGGGTACGCCCCGGCGTGGTGTTCGTCCCCTTCCACTACGGCTACTGGGACGCGGACGGCGACGGGCACACCCGGGCGGCGAACGAGCTGACGATCACCGCCTGGGATCCGGTCTCCAAGCAGCCGATCTTCAAGGTGGCGGCGGTCCGGGTGGTGAGGGAGGCGGACTCGGGTGGCCGCCCCTCGCCCGCGCCCACGGTCGGCGGTCCAGCCCCGGTGGACGGGTCGGACGTCCCGGCCACGGTCGGCGGGCCGGCCGCCGAAGCGTCCGCGAGGGAGGAGTGACCATGCATCTCGCGCACTATCTCGGGCTGCTGCACAAGGCCCAGGCCCGCCTCGGCGACGCGTTCGGCGAGGTCGGCGAGGCGCATCGCGAGGAGCCGGACGTCTTCCACCTCTGCCAGCGACTGGCCGCCGAGTGCCGCCGGCACGCGGACCAGCTGGAGCCGTTCGCCCGCCGGTACGCCGAGGACGCCCCGGCTGAGCCGGACCGGCTGCACTCGCAGCTCTTCTCCGGCACCCGTACCGGCGGGCTCGGGCTGCTGCGGGACCTGCAGGACCTCTACCTGATGGCGGCGGAGTGCGACATCAGCTGGACGGTGGTGGGGCAGGCCGCGTACGGGGCCCGGGACGAGGAGCTGCTGGGGGTGGTGAAGTCCGGCGAGCAGGAGACCGCGACCCAGCTCAAGTGGCTGCGTACCCGGATGAAGCAGGCGGCCCCGCAGGCGCTGGTGGTGGCCGACTAGCTGTGCTGCCCAGTGCGGTTGGGGACGCGGCGGGCGGGTGGTTGGCCGCGCAGGTAGGCGAGGACGGCGAGGACTCTCCGGTTGTCCTCCCCGGTCGGTGGCAGGTCGAGCTTGGTGAAGATGCTGGTGATGTGTTTGCCGATCGCGGCCTCGCTGACCACCAGCGTCCGCGCGATCGCCGCGTTCGACCGGCCCTCCGCCATGAGCGCCAGCACCTCACGCTCCCGTTCGCTGAGCCGCTGCAACGGATCCCGGCGCCGACGGAGCAACTGCTGGACCACCTTCGGGTCGATGATCGTGTCACCGGCGGCGACGCGGCGCACCGCCTCGGCGAACGTGGTGACATCGGCGATCCGGTCCTTGAGCAGGTAGCCGACCCCGGCGTCGCTGCCGATGTCCAGCAGCTCCCCGGCATAGGTCAGTTCGATGTACTGGCTCAGCACGAGCACCGCGAGATCCGGGTACGCCGTGCGCAGGGCGATCGCCGCGCGCAGCCCTTCGTCCGTGAAGTCGGGTGGCATCCGTACGTCGGTCAGCACCAGGTCCGGCCGGTAGGCCGAGACGGCGGAGGCGAGCGCGGCGGCGTCCCCCACAGTCCTGACCACGTCGTACCCGAATCGGCTGAGCAGGCCGGCGATGCCCTCCCGGATCAGGACACCGTCCTCGGCGAGGACGACTCGGATCGGCTGGTCCGATGGCATGGCAGCTCCACGCGTAGCAGGGTCGGCCCGCCGAGCGGGCTGGTCAGCGTCAGTCTGCCGGCCACCACCGCGATCCGGTCGGCGAGGCCGGTCAGCCCGCTGCCCCGGGCCGCGTCGGCACCGCCGCAGCCGTCGTCGGCCACCTCGACGACCAGCCGGTCCGCCTGCATGCGACCGCTGACCTGGATCCGGGTCGCGCCGCTGTGCTTGGCGGCGTTCGCCAATGCCTCGCAGACCACGAAGTAGGCGGCCGTCTCGACGGCAGATGGTGGGCGGGTCGGCAGCGCGACGTCCACCTCGACGGGGATCGGCGAGCGGTCGGCCAGTTCGGCGACGGCGGCGGGCAGGCCCCGGTCGGTGAGGATCCGCGGATGGATGTCCCGGATCAGGTCACGCAACTCCTCCAGTGCCAGGTTCGCCTGGTCGTGCGCCCGCTGGACCAGCGCTGGCACCTCGGCGGGCGTGGCCAGCCGGGCCAGTCCGAGGGTGATGCCGAGGGCAACCAGCCGCTGTTGCGCGCCGTCGTGCAGGTCGCGCTCGATGCGGCGCCGCTCGGCGTCGAACGCGTCAACGAGCCGCGCGCGTGACCGGGTCAGGTCCTGTACCCGCCGGACGAGTTCGTTGTCGCGGGGTGCCAGCAGCGCCCGGGCGAGCGCGGCGCGTGCCGCACCGTACCCGGTGACCAGATACGCCGCGGGCACCAGCAGAACCACGCCGATCGGCACCGCCGCCCACGCGGCGGCGGGCGAGGCCAACAGTACGGCCTTGAGCAGCTTCACCTCACCGTCTCCGCCGAGGGCCTGCGCGGCGGGCGCGGTGAGCAGTGAACCGGGTACGCCGAGCGCGCAACCGACCACCAGCAGATCGAGCGGCCAGAGCAGGGTGGCCAGCAGGACTGTGTAGCCCAGTTCGCGCCAGGTGGCCGGCTCGCGGTACCGCTGGCGCAGCCAGGCGCGCAGCCCAGGGCGTTCGGGCACCTGGTGCGGGTCGGCGAGCGGCTCGGCCTCGACCAGCCACAGCCGGCGGCGCTCCACCGCTCCTACGGGAAGCCCGACCAGCGTGGCGGCGACCAGCAGCGGCACGCCGACCAGCGCGACGGCCGACACCACACCCAACACGATGAGGGTGGCCAGGACCGCGAGCACGACGACGCCGACCGGCAGCCCGCTCAGCAGGTACGCTGTCGCCCGCCACGGCCAGGTCGACGCCACCAGGTCGCGGCGGTGCATCGCCTTTCCGGCGCTCCGAACGGGCATGCGGGTGACGGTACGGCCGGTCGACGCCGGCCCGGAAGCCGGCCAGCCCGAGGGTGGGGGTAGCAGAAGTTCTACCCCGAGAGTCGACCGCGACCTACTGCCCCGGCCCCGGCGAACCGGTGTGCTTGCCGACATGGATGAAACAGTGCGGCTGCGGTGCGTGCGCCGGACGTACGGCACCGGGGCCGGCGCGGTCACCGCGCTCGACGACGTGACGATCGGCTTCGCCGCCGGGACCTTCACCGCGATCATGGGTCCGTCCGGCTCCGGCAAGTCGAGCCTGCTGCAGTGTGCGGCCGGCCTCGACCGGCCGGACAGCGGCAGCGTCGTGGTAGCCGGCGTAGAGCTGACCGGGCTCAGCGAGAAGCGGCTGACCCTGCTCCGGCGGGAGTCGATCGGGTTCGTGTTCCAGACGTTCAACCTCCTGCCGATGCTCACCGCCGCGCAGAACGTGGCACTGCCGGCGCGGTTGGCCGGGCGGCGACCCGACCGTGCCGCGATCGCCCGGGCGCTCGCCGAGATGGGGCTGGCGGGGCGGGAACGTCACCGGCCCAGTGAGCTGTCCGGGGGTCAGCAGCAGGGGGTCGCCATCGCCCGCGCGCTGGTCACCCGCCCCGCGGTGGTGTTCGCCGACGAGCCGACCGGCGCCCTGGACAGCGGCGCCAGCCGGGACGTACTGGCCAAGCTGCGCGACCTCGTCGACACCCAGCGACAGACGATCATCATGGTGACCCACGATCCGGTCGCCGCCGCGCACGCCGACCGGGTCGTGTTCCTCGCCGACGGCAGGCTCGTCGGCGAGCTGACCGCACCGACGGCCGAGACCGTCGCCGCCCGGATGACCCGGTTGGAGCTGGCCGCGTGCTGAGCCTCGCCGTGCCCACCCTCGTCACCCGGTGGGTCACCCTGGTCAGCACCTTCATCGCGCTCGCCGTCGGGGTCGGCCTGGTGGGCGCGACAGGCCAGGTCATCGGGGGTACGCGCGCCGCGCTGCCGCGCCCCGCCCAGCGGTACGCCGCCGCGCCCGTGGTGGTCAGCCCGGTCGACGAGTTGCGGGTGACCACCGTCAACGGCGCCGCCGCCAGGCCCCTGGCCGAGCCGCGCGGATTGCCGGCGGAGCTGGTCGCCCGCCTCGGCGCGCTCGGGCCGGTCGTCGTCGACCGCACGTTCTACGCCCAGCTCCGCGACGGTGGTGCCGACCAGGTCGGGCATCCGTGGTCGGCAGCAAGCTGCACGCCGTACCGGATGATTGCCGGACGCCCACCGGCGGCGGCCGGCGAGATCGTGGTCGCCGAACGGGCCGCCCCGGTCGGAGCCCGGGTGACCGTGCTGACCGGCGCGGGTGCCCGCGCGTACACGGTGGTCGGGGTCACCGCCGCGGTGCCCTTCGAACGCGCCGTCTTCTTCACCGACGCCGAAGCCGCGCGGATCTCGCCCCGGATCGACGCGCTGGTGGTGTCCGCGCCCGCGCAGCGCGTCCGGCAGGCGCTCGGTGCCGCCGACGCGGTGCTACACACCGGGTCGGGGCTGCGCCGGCTCGATCCCGACCTGCGCCGCGACGCCGAGGCGCTGACCGCGGCGAACGCGCTCGCCGGTACGGCCGGCGGGATCGCGGTCTTCGTTTCGATCTTCGTGGTCGCCGGCGCGTTCGCGTACGCGTTGGCCCAGCGCCGGCGGGAACTCGCCCTGCTCCGGATGGCCGGTGCCACCCCCGGACAGGTACGCCGGCTGATCTTCGCCGAGGCGGCGGTCGTGGCGATCCTGGCGTCCGCCGCAGGCTGGCAACTGGCCCGGCTCAGCGGCCCTCGGCTGGCCGGCTGGCTGGTCGAGCTCGGCCTCGCACCGCCCTGGTTCACCGCGTCCCGGTCGCTGATACCGCTGGTCATCGCGTTCGCGCTGGGGATGGCCGCCGCGGGGATCGGAGTCTGCTCCGCCGCCTGGCGGGCCGGGCGGATCCGGCCGGTGGAGGCGATCCGCCAGGCCGTGGTCGAATCGGGGGCGATGAGCGTGGGGCGCTGGATCGGCGGACTCGGCGTGCTCGTTGGGGCCCTGGCCATGCTGCTATGGCCGCTGCTCGACGCGCCGGCCGATGCGCTGAAACGCAAGCAGTACACCCCCATGATCATGCTGTTGGTGGTGGCCTTCGCGCTGCTCGCTCCGGTGCTCGTACCGTGCGTGGCGCGGCTGTTGGCCGGCCCGCTGGCGAACCGTGGCGGCGTCACCGGGACAGTGGTGGGCCAGACCGTGCTGACCGCGGCCCGGCGCACGGCCGCGACAGCGGCACCCGTGCTGCTCACCGTGGGCCTGGCCGCCGGACTGCTGTCGGTCACCGCGACCGTGGACCGGGCCCGGGCCGTCGAGCGGCGGGCGCAGCTCGCTGGTGACTACCTGATCCTGCCCGCCGGTACGCCGGGCCTCAACCGCGAGGTGGTCGACCGGGTGCGCCAGATCCCGGGCCTGCGAACCCGGGTGGTCTACCCGACCTCGGTGTACGACGTGGAGGACGGCGAGGCGCTCATCCGACACGCCGCCCACGCGACAACCGGGGACGCCCCGCTCGACCTGCTGGCCCTCCCGGCGCTCGACGGATCCCTCGACGATCTGCGCGACGACACCATCGTGGTCGACCAGGAATGGGGCCGCCGGGTCGGCGAGCCGGTACGGATCTGGCTCGGCGACGGCACGCCCGTGTCGCTCCGGGTCGCGGCGGTGATCCGGGACGGTGCGGGCGGCAACGGCGCCTACCTGACCGGCCGCTACGCCGGCGCCGCGCTCGCCGAGCGCGTACAGGTGCAGCTGCCGACGGACGTTGACCGGGCGGCGGCGGAGCGGGCCCTGCGAGCGGCGATCGCCGGGCTGGGGGCGACCATGACCACGCCGGACCAGTGGTCGACCGCGACCGCCGCGCACCGCAACCGGGCCAGCGCGGTCGGGCTGCGGGTCGTGCTCGGAATCGCGCTGCTCTACGCGATTCTCGCCATCACCGGCACCATGCTCATGGCGGCCCGGGACCGCGCACGTGATCTGGCCCTGCTGCGGCTGGCGGGCGCGACGGCGCGCCAGATCCTCTGGATCGTCGCCGCGGAGGCCCTCCTCGTGGTGGCGTTGGGCGTGGCGCTCGCCGGCGGCGTCGCCGGACTCACCCTCGGCGGCCTGTGGGTGGCACTACTGCAACTGGTCGGCCCGGCCGCGGTCGTAGTGCCCTGGCAGCCGGTCGCGGGGGTGGTGGCGGCCTCGGCGCTGGTCGCGCTGCTCAGCTCGGTGCTGCCGGCCGCGCTCGGACTGAGCGCTCTCGGTCGGCGGCGGCCCGGGCCACGGCGGCCGGCTCCCGCGCGCGGCCGGAGGTTCACTCCGCCCGGCGTACCCCGTCGATGAGGAACCCGCTGGGCGGCTGGGCGGGCATCCGGGTCAGGTCGAGCGCCAGGTCCTGCGGCGGGACCCGGTAGCTCATCGCGCAGGTCAGGTTGGTGACCGCCCGCTTCATCAGCTCGATGGTGAGCCACTCGCCGGGGCAGCGGTGGCCGGTGAAATGGTCGCCACCGCCCTGCGGGATGAAGCTGAACGGGTCGCCCCGCCAGCCGGTGAACCGCTCCGGCCGGAACTGTTCCGGCTCCGGCCACAGCTGCGGGTGGTGGTTGGTGGCATACAGGTCGAGCACCACCCGGCGGCCCTGCGGGAAGTGGTGCCCCTGCCATTCGAAGGAGCGCCGGACCCGGGCGATCACCACCGGGAAGAAGGGGTAGTAGCGCCGTACCTCCTGCACGAAGTTCTCGGTGGCTGTGTCGTCGCCGCGGACCCGTTCCCGCCATTGCGGATGGTCGTGCAGGGCCAGCGCGGCGAACATCACGAAACGCCCGACCGCGACGGTCGGGCGGACGACGTTCAGCAGCTCCACCGCGGCGATCCGGCGGGGCAGCGGCTGCCCCTGCTCGTCGCGGTGCCCGGCGACCATCCGCAGCGCGCTGCCCTCCGGCGCGGGCAGGGCCCCCGACCGGGTCCGCTCGATCAGGTCGCCGATCCAGCGTTCGGCGCGGCGGCGGCCCAGCAGGCCCCGCCAGTGCCGCGGACCGACCGCGGCCGGCGCCTCGATCATCGCGTGCAGGTCGGCGCTGCGGCGCACCACGTCGGCGCCGGCCAGCGGCACGCCTGTCCAGGCGCAGACCGCCCGGGTCAGCATCCGGCCGACCTCCTCGCAGAGCGCCACCGGGCCGGCTTCCGCCCAGACCGGGATCCGGGCCCGCCACTCGTCGTCGAAGAGCTGCCCGAGTTGCCGGATGGCGGCGGACGTCATCATCGACATGAGCATCGCCTTGCGTGCCTGGTGCGCCGCACCGTCGAGCCCCTGGACGCCGCCGACGCCGGTGAGGGTGAGCTGCCCCCGCATCGGCATGGCCCCCCGGCGGATGAACCGGTCGTTGTCGTAGAACAGCTCGGCGGCCGGGCGGCCGCGCAGGCAGATGGTGGGCTCCAGCAGCAGCCGGGTCTGGAAGAGGTCGCTGCCGTACCGGTCGCAGCGGTCGCCGACGAACCGGTAACCCTCGCGGAGAAAGGCCAGCGTGCTGTCCGGACTGCGGTCGGTGGGGACGGTGCTCATCTGCTGCTCCTGACGCGGCTCGGCGACGGTGCCCGTCTACCCGTGCCGGGGCGGGCGAATCCCGCCCGTTGGGGCGTTGGTGTAGGAGCTGCGGCGGGCCCTGGGAGGGGCCAGCCGAGAGCACCGGAGCTGGCCCCTCCCAGGGCGCGGAAAAGCTGGTTGGCTCAGCCCGGAGACCGGCGGCGGGCCGGTCGCGGATCCGCCGGGCGCGACCGGCGGCGGTCACCGGCGACGGGGGAGGACGGATGCGGGACAACAGGGCGGCGCACTGGCGGCAGCGGCGGGCGGTGACCGGGCTGAGCGTGCGCCCCGGCGACCGCGAGGAGTCACTGATCGCACCGCCCCGGCGGTCCGGGGCCCGACCGTCCCGGTTCTTCACCGTGCACCTCGGCTTCGAGGCCGTCGATCCGGCTGTCGCCCGGGAGCTGGCCGTCGCGTACGCCGAGGCGCTGGGGCTGCTCCGCCCGGAGCTGGCGCTCGGCGCCGCGGCGCTCTCCCCGGCCGACGCCTGGCACCGCGCGGAGCGGCTGTTCTGCGGGGCGCTCGGGCCCGACGGCGAGCGGTGCGCGGACGTGGCCGGCCACCCGGGCTTCCACCACGCGCCCGGCCCCGGCGGTCTGGGTTGGGGCGACGGTGACTGAGCGCCGGGCTCACTCCAGGTCGAACTCGCCGTCCTGGGCACCCGCGACGAAGGCGTCCCACTCGCCCTGGGTGAAGACCAGCACCGGCCCGTCCGGCTCGGCCGAGTTGCGCATCCCGATCAGGTCGTCGACGAAGGCCACCTCGACCGCGCCTTCGGAAGCGTCACCCTCGGCCCGCTGCCAGATCGCCCGGGAGAGGTCGAAGTCGCCCTTGGGGTGCTGACCCATGTCGTTCCTCCATCGCCACGCGTCACCGGGGAGCCCGTCCGGATCCCCATCGGGCAGGATAAGCGGATGCCGAGCCTGACCCGTGTAGAGGCGACCGCGCGTGGCGCGTTGATTACCGTCGAGTCCTACCAGGTGGACCTCGACCTGACCGGTGCCGGCGAGCGGTTCCGCTCGACCGTCACGATCCGGTTCCGGGCGACCCCCGGCGCCGACACCTTCGCCGAGGTGAAACCCGTTAACCTCCTCGGCGTACGCCTCAACGGCCGGGACCTCGACCCGGCCGTCCTCGACGACAACCGGTTGCCGCTGACCGGGCTGGCCGCGGAGAACACCCTGACGGTCAGCGCCGAGATGGCGTACTCGAACACCGGCGAGGGCCTGCACCGGTTCGTCGACCCGGCCGACGGCGAGACGTACCTCTACGCCATGTCCTTCCTCGACGACGTGCAGCGCATCTTCGCCGCGTTCGACCAGCCCGACCTGAAGGCGCCGGTGACCCTCTCGGTCACCGCCCCGCCGGAGTGGACCGTGGCCGCCAACGGGCGGCTCGCCGAGCGGCCGGCGCCCGGGCGCTGGGAGTTCGCCCCCACCGAACCCCTGGCCACCTACTTCTTCACGCTGATCGCGGGCCCCTGGCACGTCCGCCAGGACGAGCACGACGGCATCCCGCTCGGCCTCTACTGCCGGCGGTCGCTGGCCGCCCACCTGGACGCCGACGCCGACGAGATCTTCACGGTCACCCGGCAGTGCCTCGACCGGTTCCACCAGCTCTTCGCCGAGCGCTACCCGTTCGGCAAGTACGACCAGGCGTTCATGCCGGAGTTCAACGCCGGAGCGATGGAGAACCCGGGTCTGGTCACCCTGCGAGACGACTACATCTTCCGCTCCGCGGTCACCGACACGCAGCGGGAGCTGCGGGCCACCACGATCGCGCACGAGATGGCGCACATGTGGTTCGGCGACCTGGTCACCATGCGCTGGTGGGACGACCTCTGGCTGAACGAGTCCTTCGCCGAGTACCTGGGCACCCGGGTCACCGCCGAGGCCACCCGGTTCGACCGGGCGTGGACCACTTTCGCGATGCGCCGCAAGGCGTGGGGGTACGCGGCCGACCAGCGCCCCTCCACCCACCCGGTGGCCCCGGCGGAGGTGGCCGACGCCGCCCAGGCCCTGCTCAACTTCGACGGCATCTCCTACGCCAAGGGCGCCAGCGTGCTGCGCCAGCTCGTCGCCTGGGTCGGCGACGACGCCTTCCTCACCGGCTTGAACGCGCACTTCGCCAAGCACCGGTTCGGCAACGCCACCCTCACCGATCTGCTGGAGAGCCTGAGCACGGCGAGCGGGCGGGACCTGGCCGACTGGGCCGCCCGCTGGCTGCGCCGCCCGCAGGTGAACACGCTGCGGATGGTGACCGCGGTGGACGCCGACGGCCGGTGGAGCGAGGCGGCGGTGGTGCAGACCGCGCCGGAGGCGTACCCGGTGCTGCGCCCGCACCGCATCGGCGTGGCGCGCTACGCCCCGGACGCCCCGTTGCACCGCTTCGAGGTGGACCTGGACCCGGACGCCGACGGCGGTCGCACCGAGCTGACCGAGCTGATCGGGCAGCCGGCCGCCGGCCTGCTGCTGCCCAACGCCGGTGACCTCACCTTCGCCAAGATCCGGCTCGACCCCGCCTCCGCGGACGCGGTGCCGATGCTGCTCGCCGGGCTGGACGACCCGCTGGCCCGGGCGCTGCTCTGGGGCGAGGCACTGGACGCCGCCACCGACGGTGAACGTCCGGTGGCCTCGGTGGTTTCGCTCATCGCGTCGGCGCTGCCGGCCGAGACCGAGGTGATCATCGCCGAGGACGTGCTCACCCTCAGCCGTGGCCTGGTCGACCGCTACCTGGAGCCGCTGGCCCGGGACGCGGCCCTGCTTCGGATCGCGGAGGCGTGCGCCGCGTTGTTGGCCGGCGCGCCGTCCGGGGGCTCGCTGCAGCTCGCCGCGGCCCGGGGCCTGATCGGCGCCACCGCCGGCGCCGGGCTGCTCGCCGGTTGGCTGGCCGGCGACGGCGTGCCGGAGGGGCTGGCCGTGGACGCCGACCTGCGCTGGGCGCTGCTGCACCGGCTGGTCGTGCTCGGTGCGGCCGGCGAGCCGGAGATCGCCGCCGAGGCGGCCGCCGACCGCAGCGCCACCGGCGCCGAGCGGGCCGCGAGCTGCCGGGCCGCGCTGCCCGACGCCGACGCCAAGCGGGCCGCCTGGGAGATCATCACCAGCAACACCGAGCTCTCCAACCGGCTCGTCGAGGCGACCGCGGAGGGCTTCTGGCAGCCGGAGCAGGCCGAGCTGACCGCCGGATACGTCGAGCGGTACTTCGCCGACATGCCGGCGGCGGCGCGGCTGCGTACCCCCTGGATGGCCGACCGGGTCGCCACCCTGGCCTTCCCCCGCTACGCCGTGGCGCGGTCCACCCGGGACCTGGCCGCGGCGCTGCTGGCCCGCGACGACCTGACGCCGGGCCTGCGCCGGCAGGTCGTCGACCGGGACGACGATCTGCGCCGCGCGCTGGTGGCGCGCACGGCGGTGGCCGCCGCCTCGGCCTGACCGGTTCGTGGGTGGCGCGCCGAAACGGGCGCGCCACCCACGGCGCGGGTTCAGCGTGCGGCCGTCGTCACGGGGGCGTCCCAGTCGATGACGTACCGCTGCTCGGGGCCGAGCGTCTTCTCCGGGTTCATCGCGATCCGCATCAGCATCGGCATGAGCACCGGCATCAGCGCCCGGGCCACCGGGCCCGGTGCCTTCGTGCGGTTGATCTTCGCCGCTCGCGCGGCGACCGCTTCCACCCGGCCGCGGCGCAGCTGCTCGTAGGCGGCGAACGCGGACGGGATGTCGGGCAGGTCCCGCAGGCAGCGGGCCAGCTGCACGGCGCTCTCGATGGCCAGCGAGGCACCCTGGCCGGAGCTGTTCGACGGCGCGTGCGCCGCGTCGCCGACCAGCACCATCCGCCCACGGTGCCAGTGCCGCACCGGCGGCATGATGTGCAGCGAGCCCACCACCTGCAGTTCGTCCTCGCGGCTGGTGAGCATGAGCTCGCGACCCGGGTCGTCGCCGGCGTACGCGGCCCGCAGCGTCCGCATCCAGTCGGCCGGCGGCACGGCGCGGGCCTCGGTGAGGCTCATCGGCCGTTGCTGCGGCAGGTTGACGCCCCACCGGGTGCCGCCGCCCGGCTCCGGCCAGTAGAGGTAGTAGCCGCCCCGGCCGAAGGCGAAGGTCATGGTGCCTGGTTCCACCTCGACCTCGTGCCGGGCCACCGCCTCGAAGCCGAGCAGCCCGGTGAACTTCGGCCCGACGGCGTCCGGGTCGATCAGGGCGCGCACCGCCGACCGGATGCCGTCGGCGCCGATGAGGACATCCGCCGTCGCCGTGCTGCCGTCGGCGAACCGGGCGGTGATGCCGCTGCCCGTCTCCCGCACGTCGACCAGGCGCTTCCCGTGCTCGATGACCACCCCGTCGGCGTGGGCGCGGTCGTGCAACACGCGGTGCAGTTCGTTGCGGTGCACCACCTGCAACGGCGGCACACCCGCCAGACCCGGCAGGGCGATGCGCTTGCGCCCTACCGCCATCACCATTCGAACCATCGGATTTCCGATCGCGGTCACGGCCCGGTCCGCGTCGACGGCGCGCAGCGCGGCGACGCCGTTGGGCGCGAGCCCGAGCGTGCCGCCGGCGCCGTCGGTGGTGCTCGGGTACGCCTCGTACACGGTCGCGGTGATGCCCGCCCGGTGCAGCGCCAACGCGGTCACCGGGCCGGCGATGCCGCCGCCGATCACGATTGCTGTTCGCACTGTGGTCATGCTTCCCTCCCAGGGATCGTCGGTTGCGATGCGTACGAACCGCCCTGGAGGGAGCCCAGCTATCCTCATGGTTGCCGCTTCGGGCCGGGCACCTTCGGGTGTCGGTTCGAGGTAAGGGCCCCGGCCTGGTGTTGGCGCACCGTGCCGGGGCCGTCCATCACGGTGCGGAGCCGCTCCTCTCCCCGGGCCCGTCCGGCTCGGCCGGCAGCACGCCGGTCTCGTGGAAGGCCCGCCACTCGGCCAGGCCCGGGTAGCTGCCCGAGCCGAGCTCGGCCAGCAGGGCGCGGACCCAGGCCACCTCCGCCTCCCGGATGGCCAGGTCGTATTCCGACTCGACCAGGAACAGGCGTGGCAGGGTGCGCAGGTGCTCCGCGAGGACGGCACGTTCGGCCCCGACCTCCTCCTCCAGCAGCGCCAGCCGCCGGCGCAGCAGGGCCGTCGCCTCCTCGGGATGCAGCACGGCGAGCACCGACAGGCCGGCGCGGAAGCGGGACTGCTCGGCGACCGGGGTCGAGACCAGCTCGCGGGTCCAGTCGACCAGCTCCGCCCGGCCGGCGTCGGTGATGCGGTAGACGGTGCGCTCAGGGCGCCGACCCGCACGGACGCTCTCCACGGCCGCGATCAGGCCGTGCCGCTCCAGATTGCGGACCACCGTGTAGAAGGACCCCCACTTGATGCCCATGTCGTGGTCCTTGCCCCAGCCGCGGAGCGTGGTGGCGATCTCGTACGGGTGCATGGGCCGCTGGACGAGGGCGGACAGCACGGCCAGGGCCAGCAGGTTGCCGACCTTCCGTCGCCCCGACATGCCGCCTCCCATGATGCTCGCTGCCGATTACTCGCAGACGAGTATATGGCCAACCGGACGATCGGGGAAGCCCCGGCCGGAACCGCCCGAAGCGCGGGCGCCGGCAAGGGGCGAGACTGCCGACGCCCCGCACCGGCCTACGATCGCGGGGTGGAGGAAGACATCAGGCGGATCGGGATCATGGGCGGCACCTTCGACCCGATCCACCACGGTCACCTGGTGGCGGCCAGCGAGGTGGCGGACCGGTTCGGCCTGGACGAGGTGGTCTTCGTCCCCACCGGCCAGCCCTGGCAGAAGGCGGACGAGGTGGTCAGCTCCGCCGAGGACCGCTACCTCATGACGGTGATCGCCACCGCCTCCAACCCCCGCTTCCAGGTGAGCCGCGTCGACATCGACCGCGGCGGCCCGACGTACACCGTCGACACCCTGCGCGACCTGCACGCCGAGTACGGCCCGAAGGTCCAGCTCTTCTTCATCACCGGTGCGGACGCGCTGGAACGCATCCTGTCCTGGAAGGAAGTGGACAAGATGTTCGAGCTGGCCCACTTCATCGGGGTGACCCGCCCCGGGTTCGAACTCACCGACAAGCACCTCCCCGCGGACACGGTCAGCCTGGTACAGGTCCCGGCCATGGCCATCTCCTCGACCGACTGCCGCGCCCGGGTGGCCCGCGGTGAGCCGGTCTGGTACCTGGTGCCGGACGGTGTGGTGCAGTACATCGCCAAGCGGCGCCTCTATCAGCGGTGAAATATTCCCCAACGCGAGCGTTTGTCCGGGTAATCGGCCAGAACTGACAAGTCGTCGCGCGGCCCGGTGTGAGAGGCTTGGAGGATCGCACGGTTGATCGAAGGAGAACGGTGACAGTTTCCGAACGCGCTCACGAGCTGGCGATGGCCGCCGCCCAGGCCGCGGCCGACAAGAAGGCGCAGGACATCGTCATCATCGATGTGGGCGACCAGCTCGCCATCACCGACGCGTTCCTGCTGGCCGCCGCTCCGAACGAGCGCCAGGTGCTCGCCATCGTCGACGCCATCGAGGAGCGGCTGCTGGAGCTGCCGGAGAAGGCCAAGCCGGTCCGGCGCGAGGGCGAGCGGGGTGGCCGCTGGGTGCTGCTCGACTACGTCGACATCGTGGTGCACGTGCAGCACACCGAGGAGCGCGAGTTCTACGCCCTCGACCGGCTCTGGAAGGACTGCCCGCAGATCCCGTTCGTGGACCGGGACCTGGCCGACTCCACCGCAGGCACCGCCAGCGCGGAATGACCCGCCTGATCATCTGGCGGCACGGCAACACCGACTGGAACGCCGCCGACCGGGTCCAGGGGCAGACCGACGTCCCGCTCAACGACCTCGGTCGCGAGCAGGCCCGCGCCGCCGCGCCCGTGCTGGCCGCGCTGCGCCCCGACGCCATCGTCGCCAGCGACCTGCGCCGGGCCGCCGACACCGCCGCCGCCCTCGCCGCGCTGACCGGGCTGCCGGTACGCACCGACGCCCGGCTGCGGGAGCGCCACTTCGGCCAGTGGCAGGGCCTCGCGCTCACCGAGGTCGCCGAGCGCTTCCCCGACGAGTACGCCCGCTGGCGCGCCGGCGACCCCGACCCGGGCGCCGGCATCGAGCACCTCGACGACCTGGGCAAGCGCCTCGGCGCCGCCATGCAGGACGCGGCCGACCTGGCCGTCGGCGGCACCGTCGTGGTGACCACGCACGGCGGCGGCGCCCGGCAGGGCGTCGGCCACCTGCTCGGCTGGGACCACGCCGTGCTGCGCAGCGTCGGTTCGCTGGCCAACTGCCACTGGACCGAGCTGCGCCACAACGACGTCCGGGGCTGGCACCTGCGCGCGCACAACGTCGGGCTCATCACGCAGCCGGCGCTGACCGACGCGGTCTGAGTCATCCGGCCCGGGCGTGCCGGGCCGGTATCGGCTAGCGTGCCGGTCATGCCCGTCGCGGTCGTCACCGACTCCACCGCCTACCTCCCGCCCGAGCTGGTGCGCGCGCACCGGCTCACCGTCGTCCCGTTGACCGTCGTGCTCAACGGCGCCGA
Source organism: Micromonospora sp. NPDC047740 (assembly GCF_043204735.1). Lineage (NCBI taxonomy): Bacteria > Bacillati > Actinomycetota > Actinomycetes > Micromonosporales > Micromonosporaceae > Micromonospora > Micromonospora sp. NPDC047740. Next base: position 57,248 of record NZ_JBIDCT010000025.1, on the reverse strand, counting down.
AGGGCGGGAGGGGGTCGAGACGTTCCCGGACGACGCCGCCCGGGCACTGAGCGGCCGACGGGTCTCGGCCAGCACCTCCCGCCCGGCTCCGGAGCAGTTCGCGCAGGTCTACCGCGAACGGCTCGCCGCCGGCGCCGCCGGCGTGCTCTCGGTGCACCTGTCGGCCGAGCTGTCCGGCACGGTGGAGGCCGCCCGGCTGGCCGCCGCCGAGTTCGGCGACCGGGTCGCCGTGGTCGACAGTCGCTCGACGGGGATGGGCCTGGGCTTCCCGGCGCTCGCCGCCGCCGCGGCCGCCGCCGAGGGCGCGGACCTGTCCGGGGTACGCCAGGCGGCGGTCGACGCCATCGCCCGGACCACCATCTTCTTCTACGTGGACACCCTGGAGTTCCTGCGTCGGGGCGGCCGGATCAACGCGGCCGAGGCCCTGCTCGGCACCGCCCTGTCGGTGAAGCCGATCATGCACATGCCGGACGGCACGATCGCGCTCCGGGACAAGGTCCGTACCGCCAGCCGGGGCGTGGCCCGCCTGGTCGACCTGGCCGTCGAGGCGGCCGGCGACGCCGAGGTGGACCTGGCGGTGCACCACCTCGCCGCCCCGCAGCGCGCCGAGCAACTGGTCGCGGCGCTGACCGACCGCCTCGGCGCCCGCCTGCACGACACGTACGTCACCGAGGCCGGGGCGGTCGTGGCGGCGCACGCCGGACCGGGACTGGCCTGCGTGGTCGTCCACCGCCGCCCCTCCTGACCGACGCCGCCTCCACCCGGGTGCCGGCGCCACCCCGGCGAGTGCGCGGCTTCGGCGAGGTGGCGGCATCCAGTGCACGCGGACACCGCAGTTTCGCCGATGCGGCTCCGGATAGCGCGCGGCCCTCCGGGCCCGGGAGAATGACGTCGTGTCGTACGTGGTGACCGGCGGGGGCCGGGGCGTCGGACGGGCCATCGTGGAGCGGCTCGCCACCGACGGCGGCACCGTGGTGGTCGTCGAGCAGGACCCGGACGCGCTGCGCTGGCTGGCCGAGCATCCCGCCGCCGACCGGCTGCGGCCGGTGCTCGGCGACGCCGCCGACGAGGAGGTCGCCGGGCGGGCCGCCGACCTGGCCGAGGCGGCCGACCCGCTGGCCGGCTGGGTCAACAACGCCGCCGTGTTCCGGGACGCCGCCCTGCACACCGCGCCTGCGGCCGAGGTGTTCGAGTTGATCGCGCGGAACCTGCGCCCCGCCGTGGTCGGCGCCGGCACCGCGGTACGCCGGTTCCTGGCCGCCGGCACCGGTGGCGCGATCGTCAACGTCTCCTCCCACCAGGCCCGCCGGGCGGTGCCGGGCGCCCTGCCGTACGCCACGGCGAAGGCCGCTCTCGAAGGGCTCACCCGCTCGCTCGCCGTCGAGTACGGCGTCCGGGGCGTACGGACCAACGCCGTTGCGCTCGGCTCGATCCACACCGAGCGGCACGCCGCCTTCCTCGCCTCACGGGAGCCGGCCGAAGCGGAGTGGATCACCGCGGAGCTGGCTCGGCTGCACCCGCTGGGCCGGATCGGGCGTACCGGGGAGGTGGCCGAGGTGGTGGCGTTCCTGCTGTCGGAGCGGGCCAGCTTCGTCAACGGGGCGACGGTGCCGGTGGACGGCGGCCGGGCGGTGTTCGGCGTCGACCCCGAGGCGGGGTGAGCATGGACCGATAGCACGGTTCGGGCATGATCAGGTCGTCGTCCACAGGGGATCCGCCTGTCCACAGCCTGCCTGGTCCTTCCTGAACACCACCCGTCGGGCGACCTAGCCTCGCGCCGTGTCAGACGACGACGAGAGCGCGGTGCGCCGGCGGCTGTCCCGGCTGTTCACCCGGGACGCCCGCCGCGAGCCGGACTGGCCGACCTTCGACCTGCTCCCGGCGGCACCCGCCACGCCCCGGCCGCGCGTACCCGGGGAGCCGGGCCGGCGCTCCGATGCGGTCGTGCCGCCCGTCACCGGCTCCGCCGAGGCGGACGAGCCGGAGCCCAGCCCGGACCCGCCGTCGCGGCTCTCTCGGCTGCCCGGGCCGGGCGCGTTCGATCCCGGTCGGCGGGGCGTCCGGGCGCTGGCCGTCGTCGCCGTCGTCGTGGTGCTGGTGGCCGGGATCTGGGCCTGGCGGGCCCGCCCGCACGCCGAGCCGGTCCGGCCGGTGTCGGCGGTGGCCGCCGCGGACGAGCCACTGCCGTCCCCGGTCGCCTCGTCCGGGGCGAGCGGCGAGGTGGTTCGCGGTCGCCGGCAAGGTACGCCGTCCGGGCCTGGTCCGGCTGCCCGCCGGCTCGCGGGTCGGCGACGCCCTCGAGGCGGCCGGTGGCGCGCTGCCCGGCGTGGACGTGGCCCTGCTCAACCCGGCCCGCAAGGTCACCGACGGCGAGCTGATCCTGGTCGGCGTGGCCGCACCGCCCGGCCAGCCGGCCCAGCCCGGCCAGGCGGCGGGGCCGGCGGCCCTCGGTGGGGCGCCCGCCGGTCCGGTCAACCTGAACACGGCCACGCTGGCCCAGCTCGACGCGCTGCCCGGCGTCGGCCCGGTGCTCGCCCAGCGGATCCTCGACCACCGGGAGCGGCACGGCGGCTTCCGGTCGGTCTCCGACCTGCGCCAGGTCGAGGGCATCGGCGACGCCCGGTACGAGCAGCTCAAAGAACTGGTGACGGTGTGAACCCCGCGACCGACACCGGGGCTCGCGAGGTACCCGATCTGCGGCTGGCCGGGCTGGCGGTGGCCGCCTGGCTGGCCGCCCTGGCCGGCCTGCACCTCACCGCGGCGGCGACGGCCACCGTGGCCGCGGTCGCCGGCGGCGTGGCCACCCTCCTCGGTCTCCACCTGTGCGGCCGGCTGGGCCGGCCGGCCGCCCCGGTCCGCCGGCTCGGCTGGATCGCGGTGGCCGTGCTGCTCGGGGTGGTCTGCGGCGCGACCGCCACCGCGGCCCGGGTCGCGGTCCGCGACGCCACCCCGGTGCGGGCGCTCGTGCAGGAGCGGCCCCTGGTCACCGTCGAGCTGGTGGTCCGGGACGACCCGAGCCCGATCCGGGGCGTCGCCGGCCGGCCACCGTGCTCCTCCGCGCCGACCTGCTCCGTCTGACTGACTCCACCGGCCGGCAGGTGGCCGGATCGGTGCGGGGCCTGGTGCTGGCGAGCGATCCGGCCTGGCGGACCCTGCTGCCGGGGCAGCGGGCGACCGCACGGGGACGGCTGATGGCCCCGCGCGGCGGGGATCTGACCGCGGCGGTGCTCTCGGCCACCGGGTCGCCCACCCTGCACGGCCCACCGCCCTGGGTGCAGCGGGCCGCCGGCGCCCTCCGGGCCGGGCTGCAACGCGCGTGCGAGCCGCTCGCCGACGAGCCGGGCGGGTTGCTGCCCGGCCTGGTCGTGGGCGACACCAGCCGCCTGCCGCCGGCGGTGGAGGAGGACTTCCAGACCACCGGGATGACCCATCTGAACGCGGTGTCCGGCTCGAACGTGGCCATCGTCGTCGGGGCGGTGCTGCTGCTCGCCCGCTGGGCCCGGGCCGGTCCCCGGACCGCCGCCGCGCTCTGCCTGTTCGCCCTGATCGGGTTCGTGATCCTGGTTCGGCCGTCGCCGAGCGTGGTCCGCGCGGCGGCGATGGGAGCCATCGGCCTGGCCGCGCTCGCCGCCGGGCGATCCCGGGCCGCGCTGCCCGCCCTCGCCGCCGCGGTCACCGTGCTGGTGCTGGTCGACCCGGAGCTGGCCGGGGACCCCGGTTTCACGCTCTCCGTGTGCGCCACCGCCGGGCTGCTGCTGCTCGCTCCCGGGTGGCGGGACGGCCTGCGCCGGCGGGGCGTACCGGCAGGGCTGGCCGAGGCGCTCGCCGTGCCGGCCGCCGCCCAGCTCGCCTGCGGTCCGGTGATCGCCGGCCTGTCCGGCACGGTGAGCCTGGTCGCGGTGCCGGCGAACCTCCTGGTGGTGCCGGCCGTCGCGCCCGCCACCGTGCTCGGCGTGCTCGCCGCCGTGGTGTCGCCGGTCTGGCCGGCGCGTGCCGAGTTCGCCGCCTGGCTGGCGAGCTGGCCGGCCTGGTGGCTGGTGACAGTGGCCCGGCAGGGGGCTCGGTTGCCCGCCGGGGCGCTGCCCTGGCCGGGCGGGGTGACCGGCGCCCTGCTGCTGGCCGCCCTGAGCGTGGCCCTGCTGCTCGCCACCCGCCGGCCGTTGCTCCGGCGGTTCGTCGCGGTTGGCGCCGTCGCGGCGGTGCTCGGCGCGCTGCCCGTCCGGCTGCTGGCCGCCGGCTGGCCACCGGCCGGCTGGGTGGTGGTGGCCTGCGCGGTGGGGCAGGGTGACGCCGTCGTGCTGCCGGTCGCCGCCGGCCGGGCGGTGGTGGTCGATGCCGGCCCGGACCCGGCCGGGGTGGACGGGTGCCTGCGCCGGCTCGGCGTACGGGAGGTCCCGCTGCTGGTGGTCAGCCACTTTCACGCCGATCACGTGGGTGGCATCGCCGGGGTGTTCCGGGGCCGGCGGGTGGCGGACGTGGTGACTCCGCAGTGGGCGGAGCCGCCCTACGGCGTGTCCCAGGTACGCGCCGCCGCGCGCGATGGCGGCGCCGCGCTGCGTGCCGTGCCGGCGGGCTGGCGGTGGCGGGCCGGGGGAGCGGAGCTGGCCGTGCTCGGTCCGCCGTACCCGCTGCGGGGCAGCCGGTCGGATCCGAACAACAACTCCCTGGTGCTGGCGGCCACGGTGGCCGGGGTGCGGATCCTGCTCCCGGGCGACGCCGAGACGGAGGAGCAGCGGGCCCTGCTGGAGAGCCTGCCGCCCGGTGGTGTCCGGGCCGATGTGCTGAAGGTGGCCCACCACGGGTCGGCCTACCAGGATCCGGAGTTCCTGGCGGCGGTCCGGCCCGCCGTCGCCCTGGTGTGCGTGGGCGCGGACAACGACTACGGGCACCCCAACCCGGGCCTGCTGGACCGGCTCACCCGGGCCGGCGCGCGGGTGCTGCGGACCGACACGGACGGGGACGTCGCCGCGGTCCGGGACGGCTCCGGCCTCGCGGTGGTGGCCCGGGGCGTGGGGCCGGGACGCCGGGGTGGCCGGTGACCTCGGCGGATCGAAGCGGATTGTTCGGATAGCAGGAGGATCGACTCAAATGTCTGGATTCGCGCTGAGTGCAGGCTGTGCCGTCACAGTCACCGATGAGCAGGCACGATCCGGTCGGGGGCCGTGCGAATATGGGCGACGTGACCCCCGCCAGCCTGCCTCCTATTCTGCTCGTTCTCGGCGACGAGGAACTGCTCGCCACGCGAGCGGTCTCCGAAGCCGTCGCCCGGGCCCGCAGCGTCGACCCGGACGTGGACGTCCGCGAGTACCAGGCCGGCTCCCTGACGGTGGGCGAGATCGCCGAGATGCTCAGCCCGTCGCTGTTCGGCGGCCGCCGGGTGCTCGTGCTCCGCTCCGGCCAGGACGCCCGCAAGGACCTGGTCACCGCGCTGCTGGCATACGCGAAGAACCCGGACCCGGACGTGCAGCTCGTGGTGTTGCACCTCGGTGGCGCGAAGGGGAAGGCGTTCGCCGACGGGTTGCGTGCGGCGGGCGCGACCGTGGTGCCCGCGGCGAAGCTCAAGGGGCACCGCGAGCGGGTGGCCTTCGTGCGGGACGAGATCCGCCGCAGCGGGGGCAGGTGCACCGAGGACGCGGCCGAGGCGCTGATCGCCGCCGTCGGCACCGACCTGCGGGAGCTGGCGGCCGCCTGCGCCCAGCTCGTCGCCGACACCGACGGCCGGATCGGGGCGGACACGGTGGCCCGCTACTACCGGGGCCGGGTGGAGGTGACCGGCTTCACCGTCGCCGACGCGACCATGGTCGGTGACGTCCCGGCCGCCCTGGAGGCGTTGCGCTGGGCGCTGCACGTCGGTGTCGACCCGGTGCCGATCGCCGACGCGCTCGCCGACGGGGTCCGGACGGTGGCCCGGGTCGCCTCCGCCGGGCGGGGCAGCCCCTATCAGCTGGCCAGCAGCCTGGGCATGCCGGCGTGGAAGATCGAGCGGGCCCAGCGGCAGGGCCGGGGCTGGACCCCGGAGGGCCTGGTGGCGGCCATGCGGGCGGCCGCCGAGTGCAACGCGGCCGTCAAGGGCGGCTCCGACGACCGGGCGTACGCGCTGGAGCGGGCGGTCTTCTCGGTCGTCGCGGCCCGCCAGGGTGGCGCCCGGTGACCCGACCCGCCCGGTCCTGGGCGATGGTCCCGACCGACGCGGAGCGGTACCGCCCGCTCTACGCCCGGGTCCTCGGACTGCGCTTCGTCAACCCGGGCGGGGTGCTCTGCTTCCTCTTCTTCGAGGGGGCGGTGGCGCTCGCCGTGCTGCTCGCCCTCGCCGAACTGGTCACCTGGTGGGCCGTGCTGGTGCTGCCGGCGGCGGTGGCGGTGATGGTGAAGCTCAACGACATGGTCGCCGAGATGGTGATCCGCACCGCCGCCCAGGTGCCGGAGCAGGAACGGGACCGCTTCCGCCGGCAGATCGAACCGGTGGTCGGGCGGGCCCGCGTGCCGTCGACGGCCCGGGCGCTGCCCGGCGCGGCCCACCCGGGCGACCCGGCGCTGCGAGCCGCCCACCCCGGCGACTCTGCGCTGCGAGCCGCCCACCCCGGCGACCCGCGGTGAGATGGGCGGAAGGCCGCCGAGGACCCGGAACGTAGACAGCCGGAAGCCCCGGGGCGGGTGCCCCGGGGCTTCCGGTCAGGTCTGAAGGCGCTCGTCAGGCCGAGAACGAGGCGACGCGCTGGGCGATCGCCGACTTCCGGTTGGCCGCCTGGTTGGCGTGGATGACGCCCTTGCTGGCAGCCTTGTCCAGCTTGCGGGTGGCATCCCGCATCAGGGTGGTGGCCAGCTCGGTGTCGCCAGCCTCGGCAGCCTCGTGGAACTTCCGGATGGCGGTCTTCAGCGACGACTTGACCGACTTGTTACGCAGCCGGCGCTTCTCGTTCTGCCGGTTGCGCTTGATCTGGGACTTGATGTTCGCCACGCGACAGCCTCGTCTTGATAGCTCGGGTTGGTCTGCTTTCGCGCACGACGAGCATGCGTCATCGCCGCGCGAAAAGCCAGGTTACCAGGTCGGCCGGGACGAGCCAAAACGGCTCAGGTCCAGCCCCGCCGTGCGGCCAGCCAACCGAGTGCCTGCTCGCCGCTCCACCGCTGGTGGGCGCGGATGTGTGGGGAGGCGGTCGACGGCCCGGTGGCGGCGCTGGTCAGGAAGTATCCGGACAGCGCCGCGAGGGTCACGTCCAGCGCGTCGGCGGGGGCGTCGGCGGCCGCCGGGTGGGTGGCGAAGGCGACGTCCACGGCCAGGCCGCTGGCGTACCCGGTGATCAGCAGGCTGACCAGATCGAACCAGGCCGGCCCGTGACACAGCCAGGTCCAGTCGCAGAGCCACGCCCGGCCGGCGGGGTCGATCAGGAGGTTGTCCACCCGCAGGTCGCCGTGGACCAGCCCGCCGGTGGCGGCGTACCCGGGAAGGCGGGACTCCAGCGCGACCAGCTCCGGGAGCGGGGCCCAGGCCGGCAGCTCCGGCGCGGGCTCGCGGCCGGCGGCCACCTCGCCCCACCAGAGGATGTCGTCCCGGGCCAGGGCGGCGAGGCGGGGCAGCCCGAGCGCCACCAGTTCCGCCGGCGGCTCGGCGAGCGCGGCGGCCACCTCGGCGTACGCGGCGAGGGCGGCGTCCAGCTCGGCCGGGTCCCAGGGCAGCCGGGGGGTCCGCCCGTCGACGGCGTCCAGGGCGAGCGCGTACCAGCCGGCCTCGGTCAGCGCCCAGCGCGGGCGGGGGACCGGCAGCCCGGCGGGGAGCCGGGCCAGGATCGCGGCCTCGTGGAAGTACCAGTCGGCCAGCTGCCGCTGGGTGTCCAGCGCCGCCGCCTTGACGAAGGTCCGGCCGCCGTCGGGACCGGTGAGCACCGCGGCGAAGCCTCGGGTGAAGCCGGCGCCGGCCACCCGGACCGCCACCGGGGGCCCGCCGAGCCGGGCGGCCACCGCCGCCCGCAGCCCGGCCGGCAGCCCGGCCCAGTCGGGGCGGACGGCGGTCGCCTCGTACGGCACCGGGGGCAGCGAGATCGGTGGCACGTTCCCATGCTGCCGGACGGAGTGTCGTACCGCGCTGGCAGCATCCGGACCGTGGAGATGGACGAGTTCTGGGCGCTGGTCGAGGCGTCCGCCGACGGCGCTCGGACGCCCGACGAGCGGCTGGCCTGGCTCACCGACCGGCTGGCCGCCCGGCCCGCCGCCGAGGTGGTCGACTTCGCGCTGCGGCTGGACGAGCTGCGGGGTCCGGTCGACACCTGGCGCCTGTGGGGTGCCGCGACGCTGCTCTTCGACGGGTTCTGCTCCGACGACAGCTTCCACTACTTCCAGCCGTGGCTGATCGGCCTCGGCCGGGAGGCGTACCACCGGGTGGTGGCCGATCCGGACGCGCTCGCCGACCTGCCGCAGGTCCGTCGGCTGGCCGGCCGTCCCCGGGAAGACTGGGCCGACGACGAGTGGCCGGACTGGGAGTGCCTCGACTACGTGGCCGACGAGGCGTACGAGCGGATCACCGGCGTGCCGGAGAGCCTGGACGACGCGGTGTCGGCCCGGGGCCGTGAGCTGCGCAGTTCGCCGCAGCCGGGGGACGAGGCGTGGGCCGTGTCGGACCTGGCCGAGCTGAGCCGCCGGTACCCGCGACTCGCCGCGCTGTTTCCGCTGTCCGGCCGGGGCCGGGGGTCGGTCTGGGAGACTGCCACGCCATGAGGACCGACGACTTCTGGCAGCTGATCGACCGCGCCCGCACCGGCGGTGGGGGCGAGCCCGCAGCGGTCGCCGCCCGCGCGGTCGCCCTGCTCGCCGAGCGAGACCCGGCGGAGATCGTCGGGTACGCCCACCACCAGCGGCGGGTGCTCGCCGCCTCCTACCGGGTCGACCTCTGGGGCGCGGCGTACCTGATCAACGGGGGCGCCTCCGACGACGGCTTCGAATACTTCCGGGGCTGGCTGATGGCCCAGGGCCGGGCGGTCTTCGCCAAGGCCGTCGCCGACCCGGACTCCCTGGCCGAGCTGCCGCAGGTCCGGGCCGCCGCGCTCAGCGGCGAGGAGTTCACGTGCGAGGACATGCTGGCGGTGCCCTGGGAGGCGTACCGGAAGGCGACCGCGACCGAGCTGCCGACGGACCGTGACCCGGTGCCCGTGCCCGACCTGAACGACTTCTGGGACTTCGACGACGAGGAGGAGGCGCGGCGGCGGCTGCCCCGGCTCGCCGCCCTCTTCGTGGAGCCGCCGGAGGAGTGACGGGGGAGGACCGGCTTTCCCGGCGACGTGGGAGCATAGAGGGGGCCGGCGCCGCGCCGGCCCGCTCACGTCAGCCGACCAGAACGGACCGCTGTGCCACCGACGCTCGATCCCGGCGCGAACGCTCCTGGTGCCACCGACCCGGCGCGCATCAGGAATTTCTGCATCATCGCCCACATCGACCATGGGAAGTCGACCCTGGCCGACCGGATGCTGCAGCTCACCGGCGTGGTCGATCCGCGGCAGATGCGTGCCCAGTACCTCGACCGGATGGACATCGAGCGCGAGCGCGGCATCACCATCAAGAGCCAGGCCGTCCGCATGCCGTGGACCATCCGGGAGGGCGACCGGGCCGGCGAGACCGCCGTGCTCAACATGATCGACACCCCGGGCCACGTGGACTTCACGTACGAGGTGTCCCGGTCCCTCGCCGCGTGCGAGGGCGCGATCCTGCTGGTCGACGCCGCGCAGGGGATCGAGGCGCAGACCCTGGCCAACCTCTATCTGGCCCTCGAGAACGACCTGCACATCATCCCGGTGCTCAACAAGATCGACCTGCCGGCCGCCCAGCCCGAGAAGTACGCCGAGGAGCTGGCCCACCTGATCGGCGGCGACCCGGCGGACTGCATCAAGGTCTCCGGCAAGACCGGCGAGGGCGTGCCGCACCTGCTGGACGAGATCGTCCGGCAGTTCGTGCCGCCGGTCGGCGAAGCCGAGGCCCCGGCCCGCGCGATGATCTTCGACTCGGTGTACGACGTCTACCGGGGCGTGGTCACCTACGTCCGGGTGATCGACGGCCGGATCGAGGCCCGCGACCGGATCAAGATGATGTCCACCGGCGCCGTGCACGAGCTGCTGGAGATCGGCGTCATCTCGCCGGAGATGGTGAAGGCCGGCGCGCTCGGCGTCGGCGAGGTGGGCTACCTGATCACCGGTGTGAAGGACGTGCGCCAGTCCCGGGTGGGTGACACGGTCACCATCAACACCCGGCCGGCGACCGAGGCGCTGGGTGGCTACAAGGACCCGAAGCCGATGGTCTACTCCGGCCTCTACCCGATCGACGGATCCGACTACCCCAACCTCCGTGAGGCGCTGGACAAGCTCAAGCTCAACGACGCGGCGCTGACGTACGAGCCGGAGACCTCGGGCGCGCTCGGCTTCGGCTTCCGCTGCGGCTTCCTCGGCCTGCTGCACCTGGAGATCATCCGGGAGCGGCTGGAGCGGGAGTTCAACCTCGACCTCATCTCCACCGCGCCGAACGTGGTCTACCGGGCCATCCAGGAGGACGGCGAGGAGATCGTGGTCACCAACCCCAGCGAGTACCCGACCGGCAAGATCGCCGAGGTGTACGAGCCGACGGTCCGGGCCACCGTGCTCACCCCGAACGACTACGTCGGCGCGGTGATGGAGCTGTGCCAGGGCCGCCGGGGCAGCCTGCTCGGCATGGACTACCTCTCCGCGGACCGCGTGGAGCTGCGCTACACCCTTCCGCTGGCCGAGATCATCTTCGACTTCTTCGACCAGCTCAAGAGCCGCACCAAGGGGTACGCCTCGCTGGACTACGAGCCCTCGGGCGAGCAGGCGTCCGATCTGGTCAAGGTGGACATCCTGCTGCACGGCGAGCCGGTGGACGCGTTCAGCGCCATCGTGCACAAGGACAAGGCCTACAACTACGGCACGACGATCGCGGCCAAGTTGCGCACCCTGATCCCGCGCCAGCAGTTCGAGGTGCCCATCCAGGCCGCCATCGGCAGTCGGGTGATCGCCCGGGAGACGATTCGCGCCATCCGTAAGGACGTGCTCGCGAAGTGCTACGGCGGTGACATCAGCCGTAAGCGCAAGCTGCTGGAGAAGCAGAAGGAAGGCAAGAAGCGGATGAAGATGGTCGGCCGGGTGGAGGTGCCGCAGGAGGCCTTCATCGCCGCCCTCTCCTCCGACTCCGGGGACGGCAAGCCCGCCGGCAAGAAGTAGGCCCTCGCCGTACGCCGACGCATGGCCGGCGCCCCGCCACGGTGACCCGGATCCGGGTCCCGCGGGCGGGGCGCCGGCCTTTCGCGTACCCGGAGGTGAATTTCGCGCTGCGGACGCCTGCCGTCCGATCCGGTCGGCACCCCGCGCCACCTGCGCGATCGCCCCTGTTGAGGAAGCGGACCGGGGTCGGGCATCGATCGGGTGGCAGCCGTCCGGCGGCGAGTCGGTTTGGGTTTTCGGCCGGTCGGGAATTTAGCGGTCACGACAGACAACACGCGACAACGTGTGACAGATCTTAGGAGGAGAGCGACCATGACCGTCACCGGAATCATCACCGCGCTCATCGTCGGTCTGATCGTCGGCGCGCTGGGTCGCCTGGTCGTGCCGGGCCGCCAGAACATGCCGATCTGGCTGCACATGCTGATCGGCGTGGGCGCGGCGCTGCTCGGCACGGTGCTGGCCCGGGCCCTGGGCATCGCGACCGAGACCGCCGGCGTCGACTGGATGGAGTTGCTGGTCCAGGTGGTGCTGGCCGCGATCGCCGTGGCCCTGGTGGCCGGGATCGGTGGCCGGCGCAGCGTCTCGCGCTACTGACCCACACCCCAACCCCCGAAAAACGCTGAAGCGGGCGCCCGACCTGGTCGGGCGCCCGCTGGCGTGTCCGGCCTGACCTGCCCGGACGTCACCCCTGCCGCCGGAGCCGCAGGCTGCGATACCGTCGCCAGGCCCCCGCCCGCACACTGCCCCCTGTCGTAAAGGAATTTTTCCTACTAAGGTGCGGCGGAGAAGGTTAGTGCCAAACGGCGCGAGGGAGATATAGGCGTGAACAGGTGGAAGCGGCTGGCGCCGGTCACCGCCATCGTGGCCTCGGCCGCGATGGTGCTCGCCGGTTGCGGTGGCTCCGGGGACGACGAGAAGGCCGCGGACAACAGCAAGCTGACGGTCTGGATGATGGGCGAGGGCGGCGACGCCCAGACCAAGTTCCTCGACAGCGTCGAGGCCGAGTTCAAGAAGAAGCACCCCGAGACCGACGTGGTGGTGCAGTACATCCCCTGGCTGGAGGCGCCGAAGAAGTTCCAGGCCGCCCTGGCCGGCGGTGAGGGACCGGACGTCACCGAGCTGGGCAACACCGAGACCCAGGGCTGGGCGGCCCAGGAGGCGCTCGCCGACGTGACCGACAAGTTCAACGGCTGGACCGAGGGCAAGGACATCCTGCCCGACCTGGTGAAGAACGCCCAGCTCGACGGCAAGCAGTACGGCGTGCCGTGGTACGCCGGCGTACGCGCCATCTACTACCGCACCGACTGGTTCGCCGAGGCCGGCGTGCAGCCGCCGACGACCTGGGAGGAACTGGTCGCCGCCGCCAAGACGGTGCAGGCCAAGAAGCCGGGCAAGTACGGCATCGCGCTGCCGGGCAACTCGGAGCTGCCGTTCTACTCCTTCCTCTGGGCCGCTGGCGGGGAGATCGCCACCAAGCAGGGCGACACCTGGAAGTCCGGCTACAACACCCCGGAGGCGCAGCGGGCGGTCAAGTTCTGGACCGACCTGGTGACCGTGCACAAGGTCGCCCCGCCGGCCGCCGCCGGCTGGAACGAGGTCGACGCCCGGACCCAGTTCGCGACGGGCAACGCCGCCATGGCGTTCGCCGGTAGCTGGCAGGGCGGCGCGATGAAGAAGGACAACCCGGACATCGAGAAGGTGTGGGGCGCGTTCCCCATCCCGGGTCCGGACGGCAAGCCGGCCCCGGCCTTCGCCGGCGGTTCCGACATCGCCCTGTGGAAGGACAGCAAGCGGCAGGCCCTGGCCTGGGACTACCTGACCGTGCTGCTGAGCAAGCAGAAGGACCAGGAGTTCGCCAGCAGCCTCGGCTTCTTCCCGGTCTACAAGGACCTCGTCGGCGGCGGCAACTACGCCAACGACAAGGTGATGGGGGCGTTCGCCACCGCCATGCAGAACACCAAGCTGACCCCGCTCACCCCGAAGTGGGTCGAGGTCAGCCGGACCAAGACGGTGACCCAGGCCATGAACAGCTCGGTCATCAAGGGCCAGAAGACGGTCGAGAAGGCCACCGCCGACGCGGCCACCGAGATGGAAAGCATCCTCAACGCCAAGTGACGACGCTGACCGAGGCCACCGGGACGGGCGCCGCGCGGGAGACCCCCGCGCGGCGCCGCCGCCGGGTGGACCATCTCCCGTACCTGTTGCTCCTGCCCTGTCTGGCGGTCATCGCGGTCCTGCTGCTCTGGCCGCTCGGTCAGGTCGTGATGATGTCCTTCTACAAGTTGGACAGTGTCCGACAGTTGCGGGGGGACCGCGAGTGGCCGTGGGTGGGCCTGGCCAACTACGCGCAGATCCTCGGCGATCCGTTCTTCCGTACGGTGCTGCGCAACACCGTGCTCTTCGCCGTGGTGACCGTGGTGCTCACGATGATCATCGGCACCCTGGTCGGGCTGCTGCTCAACCGCCTCGGCAAGAAGATGGCGACCTTCGTCGCCAGTTGCGTGATGCTCGCCTGGGCCACCCCGGCGCTGACCGGCACCATCGTCTGGAAGTGGATTTTCGACGACACCAGTGGCCTGGTCACCTGGCTGTTCAACAAGCTGCCGGACGGGCTCTCCACCACGCTCTTCGGGCGCAGTGACTGGACCGGCTACGGCTGGTTCAACGACCCGCTGCTGTTCTTCGCGATCCTGACCCTGGTGGTCGTCTGGCACTCGTTCCCGTTCATCGCGGTGAGCGTGCTGGCCGGGCTGAAGAGCGTGCCGAGCGAACTGCAGGAGGCGGCCCGGGTGGACGGGGCCGGGCCGTGGCGGGTCTTCTGGTCCGTCACCTTCCCGATGCTGCGCCCGGTCTTCGGCATCCTGGTGGTGCTCTCCACCATCTGGGACTTCAAGGTCTTCACCCAGCAGTTCGTGCTGGCCGGCGGCACCCAGGACCGGTCGACGTTCATGCTCTCGATCTACTCGTACGCGGAGGCCTTCTCGCCGCCGCCCAAGTACGGCCTCGGGTCGGCAATCGCGGTCATCCTCACCCTGATCCTGCTCGCGGTGACCGCCCTGTACGTCCGCATGGTGCTCCGGCAGGAGGACGAGTAGTGAAGAAGATCGCCCTCAACGGTGCCGGCCTGCTGGTCGCGCTCTTCGCGGCGTTCCCGGTCTACTGGATGGTCGCCACCTCGCTGAAGCCCAACCGGGAGATCTTCTCGGCGACCCCGCGTGCGGTGCCGGCCGAACCCACCCTGCAGCACTACCGGGAGATCCTCACCGGGAACCTGATCCCGGGCGTGACGTTCACCGACTTCTTCCTCAACAGCGCGCTGGTCGCGGTGGCGACCGTGCTGCTCAGCGGGCTGGTCGCGCTGCTCGCGGCGACCGCGGTGGCCCGGTTCCGGTTCCGGCTGCGGACCACCTTCCTGATCCTGCTGCTCGTGGTCCAGATGATCCCGCTGGAGGCGCTGGTCATCCCGCTCTTCCTGATGATCCAGCGGCTCGGGCTCTACAACACCCTGCCCAGCCTGATCCTCACGTACCTGGGCTTCTCGCTGCCGTTCGCGGTGTGGATGCTGCGCGGCTTCGTGGCCGCGGTGCCGAAGGAACTGGAGGAGGCGGCGGCGATCGACGGCGCCAGCCGGGCCCAGACCTTCCGCCGGATCCTCTTCCCGCTGGTCGCGCCCGGGCTGGTGGCGACCAGCATCTTCTCCTTCATCACCGCGTGGAATGAGCTGATCTTCGCGCTGACCTTCGTCAACGACCAGCACAAGTACACCCTGCCGGTGGCGATGACGTTCTTCTTCGGCCGGGACGACACCGCCTGGGGTTCGGTGATGGCCGCCTCCACACTGTTCACCCTGCCGGTGATCGTCTTCTTCCTGCTGGTGCAGCGCCGGATGGTCTCCGGCCTGGTCGCCGGGGCGGTCAAGGGCTGAGGTGCCCGGAAGAGCCCTGCTTGACGCGTCCCGTCGAGCAGGGGCCCGCTCGGCGCGGTTCCGGCGCCCCGAGTGGTGCCCGTAGGCTGACCGCCATGACGGGCAGGCTGGCGGCGGTGAACCTCGGCGTGGTGACCGAGGCGGAGTGGGCGGGCGACCCGAGCGGCCGCAGCGGGATCGACAAGCGGCCGGCCGACGGCCCGGTGCTGGTCCGGTTCGACGGGGTCGCCGGCGACTTCATCGGCGAGCGGGCCCACCACGGCGGCCCCGACCAGGCGGTGTACGCGTACGCCGCGGAGGACGCCGACTGGTGGGCCACCGAGCTGGGCCGGCCGCTGCGTCCGGGTGCCTTCGGCGAGAACCTCACCACCTACGCGGTGGACGTCACCGGGGCGGTCATCGGCGAGCGGTGGGCGGTCGGCTCCGCCCTGCTGGAGGTGACCAAGCCGCGCACCCCGTGCACCACCTTCGCCGGTTTCTGGGGCGTACCTGACCTGATCAAGCGGTTCACCGTCCGGGCCGCGCCCGGGGCGTACCTGCGGGTGCTGCGCGAGGGGGAGATCGGCGCGGGCGACCCGGTGGAGGTGGTGGAGCGCCCGGCGCACGAGGTGACCATCGGCGAGGTGTTCCGGGCGACCACGCTGGAGCCCGAGCTGCTGCCCCGGCTGGCCGACGTGCCGGAGCTGCCCGAGCCGATCCGGGCGAAGGTCCTTCGCCGCCTGGGCGCCGCCGGCCGCTGACCGGCGCGCCCTCGCCGGCCTGCAACCGCTCACCGACCGCCACCTGGCGCTCGCCGGCGGCGTCGGCCCCGGCTGGCGGCCGCGCTGCCCGGGCCCGGGTCACGTGGCGGCGAAGACCTCCGCCAGCACCTGGGTCGACGCGGCCCGGCTGCCCTTCACCTTGTCCCAGGTGCCGTGCTCGGCGGTCCACTCCAGGTCGCCGAAGCGGACCCGCTTCACCCCGTGGTCGTCGGCGTGGGAGACCAGCCAGTGGGCGTACCGCCAGCCGTTGCGGCTGTCCGCCGCCGGGACGGCGAACCCGGTCAGGTCGGTCGGTGGGGTGAGGTCGGACAGCCCCCAGTCCAGGGTCAGGCTCTCCACCAGGGCCGTCGCCGCGGCCGGCCCGCGCATCGTCGGCGTCAGCCCGACGGTGCAGGCCACCGCGGCGGTCGCGTCGCCGAGCAGCGCGCGGGTGAGGACCTCCGACTCGTCGGCCCACTTCTGGTACGCCTCGGGGTAGGCCGACCGCTGCACCCGCTGCGCGGCCTCGGTGACCCGCATCTCCTCCCAGCCCCGGACCTTCTTCAGCGCGGCATAGAACTTCCTCGCCGCGTAACGCGGGTCCTGGACCTGCTCGGGGGTGCCCCAGCCCTGGCTCGGGCGCTGCTGGAACAGGCCCAGCGAGTCCCGGTCGCCGTGTGCGATGTTGCGCAGGTGCGACTCCTGGTACGCGGTCGCCAGCGCCACCACCACCGCGCGTTCGGGCATCCGCCGCTGCACCCCGATCGCGGCGATCGTGGCCGCGTTGGCCATCTGCTCGGCGCTGAGCACCACCCGCCCGTCAGCCTGCACGGTGCAGGTCCGGCTGGCCATCGGCAGGCGGAGGTGCTGCCCGAACTGCTTCGTGACGAACCAGACGCCGAGCAGGGCGACGACCGCCACCACCACACCGCCTGCCACGACTGCAACCCGAGTTCGCACCCGCACCCCCTGTCCCGACAGTCCGACAAGCGTACGTCCCGCGTCGCACCAACCGGGTCGTCCGACCGGTTGTCTCCCGTTCCGTCACCGCCCCGCCACCGACCGCGTCCGGCCCCACGTGCGGAGACCCGTCGGCCTCAGTCTCGGGTGGGCACCCAGGCGGCGGGCCGCTTCTCCCGGAACGCGGCCACGCCCTCCCGGCCCTCGGCCGAGAGGAAGTACCCGGTGGACCGCGTGGCCAACTCGGCGATCTCCGCGCGCAGGTCGGTCGCGGCCGGCCGGCGCAGCAGCTCCTTGGTGCCGGCGAGGGCGTTCGGCGCCCCCTTCACCAACGAGGCGCAGTAGCGTGCCACCGCGGCGTCCAGGTCGTCCGCCGGCACCGCGGCGGTGACCAGGCCGATCTCCGCGGCCCGCCGACCGTCGAAGGTGTCGCCGGTCAGGTACAGCTCGGTGGCGGCCCGGGGGTGCAGCCGCGGCAGCACGGTCGCCGAGATCACCGCCGGGATCACCCCGATCCGGACCTCGGTGAAGGCGAACGTCGCCTCCTCGGCGCAGACCGCCAGGTCGGCCGCGGCGATCAGCCCCAGCCCACCGGCCCGCGCCGGCCCGCCCACCTTCGCCAGCACCGGCTTCGGGCACTCCCGGACCGCCACCAGCACGTCGCCCAGCATCCCGGCCGGCACCGTCCCGCTGGCGTACGCGGCGGCGGTCTCCTTGAGGTCCGCCCCGGAGCAGAAGACCGGCCCGGTGTGGTCCAGCACGATCACCCGGACCGCGTCGTCGGCGACCGCCGCGGCGAGCCCGGCCAGCAGCTCGGTCATCAGCGGGGTGGAGAGCGCGTTGCGGTTGTGCGGGCTGTCCAGGGTGAGGGTGGTCACCCCACGGGCCGTGGCGACCCGCACGAGATCGTCCGGAGAGGTCATGCCGGGCACACTAGTGGCCATGCCCGGCGTCCTTCCAGAAGGCGAATCCGTCCCGCGTGACGGATCGCTGCCCGCTGCCGCCCGCCGCGCCGTCGGCGCCCGCGGCTTCGGGGTGTACGTGCACGTCCCGTTCTGCGCCAGCCGGTGCGGTTACTGCGACTTCAACACGTACACGGCGGCCGAACTGGGCGGCGGGGCCAGCCGGGAGAGCTACGCCGACACGGTCCTGGCCGAGCTGGCCCTCGCCGGCCGGGTGCTGGGCGACAGCCCGCCGCCCCGGGTGGACACCGTCTTCGTGGGCGGCGGCACGCCCACCCTGCTCCCCGCCGACGACCTGGCCCGGATCCTCGACGGCATCGACCGCACCTGGGGGCTGGCCGCCGACGTCGAGGTGACCACCGAGGCCAACCCCGAGTCGGTCACCCCGGAGTCGCTCAAGACGCTGCGGGCGGCCGGCTACACCCGGATCTCGCTCGGCATGCAGTCCGCCGCGCCCGGGGTGCTGGCCGTCCTCGACCGGCGGCACAGCGCCGGCCGGGCCACCGCAGCCGCCCTGGAGGCGCGGGACGCCGGATTCGACCACGTGAACCTGGACCTGATCTACGGCACGCCGGGGGAGACCGCCGAGGACTTCGCCGCCTCGCTGGAGCAGGTGGTGGCCGCAGGTGTGGACCACGTCAGCGCGTACGCCCTGATCGTGGAGGACGGCACCCGGCTGGCCGCGCGGATGCGCCGCGGCGAGCTGCCGTACCCGAGCGACGACGTGGCGGCGGACCGCTACCTGGCCGCCGAGGCCGCCCTCCACGCGGCCGGCTTCACCTGGTACGAGGTCTCCAACTGGGCGCGCTCCGCGGCGGCCCGGTGCCGGCACAACCTGCTCTACTGGACCGGTGCCGACTGGTGGGGCCTCGGCCCGGGGGCGCACAGCCACGTCGGCGGCGTGCGCTGGTGGAACGTCAAGCACCCCACCGCGTACGCGCAGCGCCTGGCCGCCGGGGAGTCACCCGGCCTGGCCCGGGAGGTGCTCACCCGGGACGAGGCGCACATGGAGGACGTGATGCTGCGGCTGCGGCTCGCCGCCGGCCTGCCGCTGGACGTGCTGGACCCGGCCGGCCGGGCCGGCGCCGAGCGGGCGCTGGCCGACGGCCTGCTGGCCCCCGACGCGTACACGGCCGGCCGGGCCGTGCTGACCCTGCGCGGCCGGTTGCTGGCCGACGCGGTGGTCCGCGACCTGCTGCCCTGAGCGATGCCGGACCCGGCCGACCCGGAGGCCGGCCGGGTCAGGGTCACTTGATCAGGCTGAGGCTCATCGGATACTGGTAGAGCTGGCCCTCGTTGGCCTTGACCCCGGCGAGGATGCCGAACACCACCCCGAGGATGACGGCCGCGCCGACGCCGAGGAAGCCGATCAGGATGCAGCTCAGGATCCAGCCGACCAGGCCCACGATCGACCAGAGCAGCTGGAAGTTGAGCGCCGCGACCGCGTGCTGGCGCACGGTCGGGGACTGGTTGCCCCGGGCCAGCATCGAGACCAGCGGTGGGAGCCAACCCAGCACCCCGGCGCTGATGAACATCGCCGCCGCGCCGCCGAAGTGCGCGACCAGGGCCCAGGTCTTGTCTTCGTTGTTGGCGTAGCCGGCGGGCGGCCCGTAGCCGCCGCCGGTCGGGTAGCCGGCGCCGGGCGCGGCGTGGCCGCCCGGCGGAGGATATCCGCCCGGCGGAGGATATCCGCCCGGCGGTGGGTAGCCACCCGACGGCGGCTGGCCGCCGGAGGGCGGCGGATAGCCACCGGGCGGGGGATAGTCGCCCCCCGCCGGTGCGCCGGACAGTGGTGCGGTGGGGGGCTCGTCCGCCGACGAGCCGAACGGTGCCGACGGCGGGGTCGCCTCCGGCGGCTGGGCGCCGGAGTCCCCCGCTCCCGGAGGGCGAGGAGGTTCAGTCATGGACGTCACGGTAGGTCCCGTGGGCAAGGGCGCGCCAGGGGGAGATCGCCCGGGATGTCCGGCTGTTCGGCCCAGGGGGCGTGACTGCGTGGCGGTCCGCACCGGGGGTCCGTCGCTGATCATCGCGTCGGCGGGCACGCCGACGTAGACTGGCACTCGCTACAGTCGAGTGCCAGACGCTCAGTCGGCACCGCGTGCCGCTGATCCAATCGGGTGGCGACGCGCGCCGGCGGGCCGAGGCGCGTCAGGAGGTGGGGAGATGGGTCTCGACGACCGCAAGCTCGCCGTGCTGCGCGCGATCGTCGAGGACTACGTCGCCACGCAGGAGCCTGTGGGCAGCAAGTCCCTGGTCGAGCGGCACCAGTTGGGCGTCTCCCCGGCCACGGTCCGCAACGACATGGCGGTGCTGGAGGAGGAGGGCTACATCCGGCAGCCGCACACCAGCGCCGGCCGGGTGCCCACCGACCGCGGCTACCGGCTCTTCGTCGACCGGCTCTCCCGGGTCAAGCCGCTCAGCCCGGCCGAGCGCCGGGCCATCGAGCGCTTCCTGGTCGGCGCGGTCGACCTGGACGACGTGGTGCACCGCACGGTCCGGCTGCTGGCCCAGCTCACCCGGCAGGTCGCCGTGGTGCAGTACCCGAGCCTGGCCCGCTCCAAGGTGCGCCACCTGGAACTGGTGCCGATCTCCACCACCCGGCTGATGGTGGTCATGATCGCCGACACCGGGCGGGTCGAGCAACGGCTGGTCGAGCTGCCCGGGCCGATCCCCGCCGACGACGTCACCGACCTGCGCCGGCTGGTCAACGAGAAGCTGGTCGGCACCCTGCTGGCGGACACCCCGCCGCTGGTCCAGGCGCTGGTGGACGAGTCCTCGCCGCAGCTGCGCCCGGCCATGGCCACGCTCTCCAGCGTGCTGCTGGAGACGCTGGTCGAGCGGCACGAGGAGCGCATCGCGCTGGCCGGCACCGCCAACCTCACCCGCGGTGGTCTGCTGGACTTCCAGGGTTCGCTGCGCCCCATCCTCGAGGCGCTCGAGGAGGAGGTCGTGCTGCTCAAGCTCATCGGCGAGGCCGAGCCGAGCACCACCCGGGTGCTGATCGGCGACGAGAACGAGATCGACAACCTGCGCGCCGCCTCCGTGGTCAGCACCGGCTACGGCCCCGGCAGCACCATCGTCGGTGGACTCGGCGTGCTCGGACCGACCCGGATGGACTACCCCGGCACCATCGCCACAGTGCGGGCCGTGGCACGCTACGTGGGCGATCTGCTGGCCCAGAACTGACCAGTCAGGGCCGCCGGCCGGAAAGTGGCCGACGACCGCGCAACGCGAGACGAACATGAGGACACGGAACGCAGTGGCCAGGGACTACTACGGCATTCTCGGCGTGAGCCGGGACGCCTCCGACGACGAGATCAAGCGCGCCTACCGCAAGCTGGCGCGGCAGTTCCATCCGGACGTCAATCCGGATCCGGAGGCACAGGAGAAGTTCAAGGACATCAACGCCGCGTACGAGGTCCTCTCGGACGACCGGAAACGGCAGATCGTCGACCTGGGCGGCGACCCGCTCGCGCCCGGCGGTGGGGGCGCGGGTCCGGGCGGCCCGGGCGGCGCCGGGCCGTTCGTCGGGTTCCAGGACATCATGGACGCCTTCTTCGGTGGGGCGGCCGGCGGCAGCCGGGGGCCGCGCCCGCGTACCCGGCCGGGCGCCGACGCGATCCTGCGGCTGGAGCTGGACCTGCACGAGACCGCGTTCGGTGTCGAGGCCCCGATCACCGTCGACACCGCGGTGCTCTGCACCACCTGTTCCGGCGCGGGCACCGCGGCCGGCACCCACCTGGCCACCTGCGAGGCGTGCGGCGGCCGGGGTGAGGTGCAGTCGGTACAGCGGACCTTCCTCGGCCAGGTGGTCTCCGCCCGGCCGTGCACGGTCTGCCAGGGCTACGGCACCACCATCCCGCACCCCTGCCCGACCTGCGCCGGCGACGGCCGGGTGCGGACCCGCCGCTCGCTCACCGTCAAGATCCCGGCCGGGGTCGAGGACGGCATGCGGATCCGGCTGGCCCAGCAGGGCGAGGTCGGCCCCGGCGGCGGCACCGCCGGCGACCTCTACGTGGAGATCCACGAGCGGCCGCACGACGTCTACTCCCGCAAGGGCGACGACCTGCACTGCCGGGTCACCGTGCCGATGACCGCCGCCGCGCTCGGCACCCGGCTGACCATCAAGACGCTGGACAGCGAGGAGACGGTGGACGTCAAGTCCGGCACCCAGCCGGGCAGCACGCTGCGGCTGCGCGCCCGGGGCGTACCGCACCTGCGCGGCACCGGCCGGGGCGACCTCTACGTCCACCTCGACGTGCGTACCCCGACGAAGCTCGACGCCGAGCAGGAGCGGATGCTGCGCGAGTTCGCCAAGACCCGCGGCGAGGAGGTCGCCGAGCTGACCAAGCAGGGCGGCTTCTTCTCCCGGATGCGTGACGCCTTCAACGGGCACGCCTGAGGTGTCGGCGCCGCTGTTCCTGGTCGAGGCGCTGCCCACCGGTGACACGCTGACGCTCGACGGCCCGGAGGGGCACCACGCCGCCACCGTCCAGCGGCTGCGGGTCGGCGAGGAGTTGCTGCTCGCCGACGGCCGGGGCGGCACCGCCGCCGCGGTGGTCACCGCCGTCGGCCGGGGCACCCTCGACCTGGCGGTCACCTCCCGGGGGTACGTCGACGCGTCCGTCCCCCGGCTCGTGGTGGTGCAGGGCATCGCCAAGGGCGACCGGGGCGAGCTGGCCGTGCAGGCGATGACCGAGGTCGGGGTGGACGAGATCGTGCCCTGGGCGGCGTCCCGCTCGGTCGTGCAGTGGCGCGGCGACCGGGGCGTACGGGCCCGGGAGAAGTGGGTGGCCACGGCCCGGGAGGCGGCCAAGCAGGCCCGCCGCGCCTGGCTGCCGATCGTGGCCGGTACGCCCGACGAGTCGACCCCGACGGTGGCTCGGCGGATCGCCGGGGCGGCCGCCGCGTTCGTGCTGCACGAGGAGGCCGAGGAGCGGCTGGCCACCGCCGAGCTGCCGGAGACCGGCGAGATCGTGCTGGTGGTCGGCCCGGAGGGCGGCATCGCCCCGGCCGAGCTGTCCGCCTTCCGTGCGGCCGGCGCGCTAACCGTCCGGCTCGGCCCTGCGGTGCTGCGCACGTCGACGGCCGGCGTGGCCGCGCTGAGCGTCCTCTCCGCCCGCCTCGGCCGCTGGTAGTTCGGGAATCGGGCTCTGCCGCGGTCAGCTGCGCAGGTAGGAGGCGCCGTTGAGGTCGACGATGGTGCCGGAGGCCCACTCGGCCTCGGGGCTGGCCAGCCAGTGCACCGCGGCGGCGATCTCCTCGGGGCGCGCCACCCGCCGGAACGGGCTCTGCGCGCGGATCGCGTCGCCGCGCTCGCCGCTGAGGTGGGTGGTGGTCATGTCCGTCTCGACGAAGCCGGGCGCCACCGTGGCCACCGCGATGCCGTACGGGGCCAGGGCCAGCGCCAGCGACTGACCGAGCGCGTTCAACCCGGCCTTGCTCGCCCCGTACGCGGGCTGCTCCGGCTCTCCCCGGAAGGCGCCCCGCGAGGAGACGTTGACGATCCGGCCACCCCCCGCGCGCATGTGCTGGGCGGCGCACCAGGTGACGTTGGCGGCCCCGGTCAGGTTGGTCTCCAGCACCAGCCGCCACTGCTCGCGCCACTGCTCGTAGGTGTTGCCGAAGACCGGGTGCGGCAGGTCCCGGGGGCCGTACACGCCGGCATTGTTGACCAGCACGTCCAGCCCGCCCAGGCGTTCCGCCGCCGCGTCGACCATCGCCCGGACGGCGTCCGGGTCGGTCAGGTCGGCGCGGACCACCACGTGGCCCTCGCCGGGCAGTTCGGCGCGTACCCGCTCGGCCAGCTCCGCCGAGTCCCGGTGGTGGATCGCCACCCGGTCCCCGCTCGCCGCGAACGCCCGCGCCACCGCACGTCCGATGCCGCGCGAGGCCCCCGTTACCAGTACCGCCCGTCCCGTCATGCGCGCCATCGTGCCGCACCGGGCCGCGCCGGCCGACAACGGGCCCGCCCCAGGCGGAACCCGTCCACCGGGCCGCTTCCTTACACTGCCCGAATGGGAACCGACTGCCTGTTCTGCCGGATCGTCGCCGGGGAGATCCCGGCCACCATCGTGCGGGAGACCGCCACCACCCTCGCCTTCCGGGACATCAACCCCCAGGCGCCGACGCACGTGCTGGTCATCCCCAAGGAGCACTACGCGGACGTGGCCACCCTGGCCCAGGGCGACCCGGGGCTGGCCGGCGAGGTGCTCGCCACGGCCGCCACGGTGGCCGAGGAGGAGGGGCTGCTCGCGGACGGCTTCCGGCTGATGTTCAACACCGGGGCGTACGCCGGCCAGGAGGTCTTCCACGTGCACGCGCACGTGTTCGGCGGTGCGCCGCTCGGCCCGATGCTCTGCCGCTGAGGCCGTCCCTAGACTGCACGCATGATCACGGTGCATGACCGGCTCGACCGGATGGTGCGGCAGGCGCAGGTCCAGGGACGGATCCCGGCGGTCTCGGCCGCCCTGCACCGCGCGGACCGGCCGCTCTGGACCTGCACGGTCGGCGGGACCGGCAACGACAACCCGCTCGGCCCGGAGACGGTGTTCCGGATCGGCTCGGTCACCAAGACCTTCACCGCCGTGCTGGTCATGCAGTGCCGCGACGACGGGCTGCTCGACCTGGACGACCCGATCGGGCGTCACCTCGACCTGCCGGCGCACGGCGAGCTGACCGTACGCCGGCTGCTGTCGCACACCGCCGGCCTGCAACGCGAGCCGCATGGCGACGTGTGGGACAGCCTGCGAGCGCCCGGCATCGACGAGCTGCTCGCCGACCTGGCCCGGGTGGAGCGGGTGCTGCCGACCGGCCGCCGTTACCACTACTCCAACCTCGGCATGGCCCTCCTCGGCGAGCTGGTCGCCCGGCTGCGGGGCGGCACCTGGGCCGAGGCGCTCGCCGAGCGGGTGCTCGTCCCGCTCGGGCTGACCGGGACCGGCCTCACCCCGGGCGAGCGGGCGGCGACCGGGTTCCTGGTCGACGCGTACTCCGACGAGGCGCACCCGGAACCGCCGACCGACTTCGGCGCGGTGGCCCCGGCGGCGCAGCTCTGGAGCACCGCGCCGGACATGGCGCGCTGGGCCGCCTTCCTGGCCGACCCGGCGGCGATGGACCCGGCCGGCGCGGTGCTCGCCCCGGCGACCCTCGACGAGATGCGCTGGCCGCTCACCACGACCGACGAGACGGTGTGGGCCGCCGGCTTCGGGCTCGGCCTGATCCTGGTGCCGCAGCCGCAACGGGTGGTGCACGTGGGGCACGACGGGGCGATGCCCGGTTTCCTGGCCGCCGTCTACGGCCGGCGTGGCGGGGACGGCACGGCCGGCGCGATGGGCTGCGCCGTGCTCGGCTCGTCCGGCACGGGCGTGCCGGTGTTCGAGCTGCCCCACCAGCTGCTCGCCGCCGCCGCCGAGCACGACCCGGCGGAGATCGAGCCGTGGCGCCCGGGCCCGCCCGCCCCGGCGCACCTGCGTGGGGTGCTGGGCCGCTGGTGGGGCGAGGGCTTCGAGTACGTCTTCTCCTGGCACGACGGGACGCTGCGGGCCCGGGGCGCGGACGACCCGGCCGGCAAGCCGCCGGCGGTCTTCGCCCCGCTCCCGGACCGGCCGGACGTGTTCCGGACCGTGGCCGGCCGGGAGGTGGGCGAGCTGCTCCGGCTGACCCGCGACGAGCGGGGCGCGGTGGTCCGGATGCACTGGGCCACCTACCGCTTCACCCGCCACCAGGAGACCTTCGACCGGTACGATTTCCGCCGGTAGTTGATCTCCTACCGGCGGAAATGCACGCGGTGCGGCCGGTGTTGACCCGATACGATGGGCGTAACGTCCGACCGCCGTGCCAGCAGGGCCCGGCACCGAGATCGAGAGCAGGTGGCGCAGGGCCCGACGGCCCGACCTATGACCGGCACCCCACCTCCCGGCCCGCCCCGGGTGCAGACCAGGATCACGGTCCCCGACCAGAAGATCATGGTGAACCTGCTCGGCGCGGGCGACGAGATCCTGCGACTCGTCGAACGCTCGGTCAACAGTGACGTCCACGTGCGGGGCAACGAGATCACCATCACCGGCGCGCCCGCGGACAACGCCCTCGCCGAGCGCCTCTTCAGCGAGCTGCTCGAACTGATCGAGAAAGGCGAGACCCTGACCACTGACGCCGTCCGGCGTACCGTCGGCATGCTCGAGCAGGGCAGCGCCGAGCGGCCCGCCGAGGTCCTGACGCTCAACATCCTCTCCCGGCGCGGCCGCACCATCCGTCCCAAGACGCTCGGGCAGAAGCGGTACGTCGACGCGATCGACGCCAACACGATCGTCTTCGGCATCGGGCCCGCCGGTACCGGCAAGACCTACCTGGCCATGGCGAAGGCGGTCCAGGCGCTCCAGGCCAAGCAGGTCAACCGGATCATCCTGACCCGGCCGGCGGTCGAGGCGGGCGAGCGGCTGGGCTTCCTGCCCGGCACGCTGAACGAAAAGATCGACCCGTATCTGCGGCCGCTGTACGACGCGCTGCACGACATGCTCGACCCGGAGTCCATCCCGAAGCTGATGGCGGCCGGCACGATCGAGGTGGCGCCGCTGGCGTACATGCGGGGCCGGACGCTCAACGACGCGTTCATCATCCTGGACGAGGCGCAGAACACCACGCCCGAGCAGATGAAGATGTTCCTCACCCGGCTCGGCTTCGGTTCCAAGATCGTGGTCACCGGTGACGTCACCCAGGTGGACCTGCCCGGCGGGACGACCAGCGGCCTGCGGGTGGTCCGGGAGATCCTGAGCAACGTCGAGGACGTGCACTTCGCCCAGCTCTCCAGCGCCGACGTGGTCCGCCACAAGCTGGTGGGCGAGATCGTCGACGCGTACGCCCGCTGGGACGCCGAGCGGGAGAACCAGCAGGCACAGGGCGTGCACGCCGTGCCCGGGCGGACCGCCCAGGGCGGCCGGGCCGGCCGGCGCCGCTAATCCACCAGAGGAAGACAGTTGTCCATCGAGATCGCCAATGAGTCGGGTGTCGAGGTCGACACCGACGCCGTGCTCGCCGTCGCCCGGCACGCCCTCGACGAGATGGGGGTCAACCCGCTCGCCGAGCTCTCCATCCTGCTGGTCGACATCGACTACATGGCCGAGCTGAACCATCGCTGGATGGGCGGCGACGGCCCGACCGACGTGCTCGCCTTCCCCATGGACGAGGGCAGCGTCGACCACGGTCCGGGGGAGAGCAGCCCGGCCGGCGGCGAGCCGGCCCTGCTCGGCGACATCGTGCTCTGCCCCGAGGTGGCGGCCAAGCAGGCGGCCACCGCCGGCCACTCCGCCGCCGACGAGCTGCACCTGCTCACCGTGCACGGCGTGCTGCACCTGCTCGGGTACGACCACGCCGAGCCGGAGGAGGAGCGGGAGATGTTCGGTCTCCAGGCCCGGCTGTTGGCGAGCTGGCGGTCGACCCGGTCCAAATGATGACCACCCTGGCGGCCGGCACTCCGGCGGGACTGCCCGATCTCCAGCTCATCTTCGTCGCGGCGGGGCTGGTGGTGCTCGCCGGCCTCATCGCGATGACCGAGGCGGCGCTGGCCGCCGTCTCCCCGGCCCGGGCCGCCGAGCTGGCCCGGGACGGGGCGCGCGGCGCGCGTACCCTCCAGGCGGTCGCGGGTGACGTCGTCCGCCATCTCAACCTGCTGCTCCTGCTCCGGCTGCTGGCCGAGCTGACCGCCACCACGCTGGTCGCGCTGGTGGCCGTGGACAGCTTCGGTGCGGGCTGGCGGGCCGCCCTGGTCACCGCCGGGGCGATGACCGTGGTCAGCTTCGTGGTGGTCGGTGTGGCACCGCGCACCCTCGGCCGGCAGCACGCGTACGCGGTGGGCCGCACGGTGGCGCCGCTGGTGCGCTGGCTGGGCCGCGCCCTCAACCCGCTCGCCTCGCTGCTGATCCTGATCGGCAACGCGGTCACCCCGGGCCGCGGCTTCCGCGAGGGGCCCTTCGCCACCCAGGTGGAACTGCGCGAGCTGGTCGACCTGGCCGAGCAGCGCGGAGTGGTGGAGCACGGCGAACGCCAGATGATCCACTCGGTCTTCGCGCTCGGCGACACCATCGCCCGCGAGGTGATGGTGCCGCGTACCGAGATGGTGTGGATCGAGGAGCGGAAGACCCTGGCCCAGGCGCTGGCGCTCTTCCTGCGCTCCGGCTTCTCCCGGATCCCGGTGATCGGGGAGAGCGTGGACGACGTGCTCGGGGTGCTCTATCTCAAGGACCTGATCCGGCGGATCCAGGGTGCCCCGGAGGCCCGACAGATGCCGGTGGCCGAGCTGATGCGCCCGGCGACCTTCGTGCCCGAGTCGAAGCCGGTCGACGACCTGCTGTCGGAGATGCAGGCGGCCCGCAACCACCTGGTCATCGTGGTCGACGAGTACGGCGGCACCGGCGGCCTGGTCACCATCGAGGACATCCTGGAGGAGATCGTCGGTGAGATCACCGACGAGTACGATGTCGAACGCCCGCCGGTCGAGCACCTGGCGGACGGGGCCGTGCGGGTGGCCGCCCGGCTGCCGGTGGAGAATCTGGGCGAGCTGTTCGACACCGAACTGCCCACCGACGAGGTGGAGACGGTCGGCGGCCTGCTCGCCCAGTCGCTCGGCCGGGTGCCGATCCCGGGCGCCGAGGCCGAGGTCGCCGGGCTTCGGCTGATCGCCGAGGGCACCACCGGGCGGCGCAACCGGATCGACACCGTGCTGGTGCGCCGGGTCGCGCCGAGCGACGCGTCCGACAGCGGGGGCCGTGGCGAGCACGCCGAGCCCCGTGGCAACCACAACCGTTCCGAGGAAAGGCAACCCGCCGATGCCTGAGTCACCCGCCGTGCCGGCTGCCCGGCCCACCCCGTCCGACCTGGCCGAGCTGAGCGCCGAGGACGGCAAGCTGGTCGTCCTGGCCCGGGGCGCGCGCGGCCGGGTGGGCGCCGTGGAGGGCGCGGCGGTCCGCGACCAGGACGGCCGGACGTACGCGGCGGCCAGCGTGGCACTGCCGTCGCTGGCCCTGACCGCGCTGCAGCTCGCGGTCGCCTCGGCGGTGGCCGCCGGCGCCAGCCGGTTGGAGGCCGCCGTGGTGGTGACCGAGGCCTCGACGCTGGACGGCGCGGGGCACGCCGCCGTCCGGGACCTCTCCGCCGACGCGCCGATCCACGTGGCCGCGCCGGACGGCACCGTCCTCGGCACGGTGGTCGAGTGAGCGAGCGTAGCGAGCGAACCATCCGGCACAGCACCTGGGAGCCGCACGCCGGCGCGGAGCGAAGCGGAGCGGTGGCGTGAGTGCGACCGGGGTGCCGGACCCGGAGGAGCCGCGTCCGTACCGGGCAGGTTTCGCCTGTTTCGTCGGGCGGCCGAACGCCGGCAAGTCGACGCTGACCAACGCGATCGTCGGCACCAAGATCGCGATCACCTCGAACAAGCCGCAGACCACCCGGCACGTCATCCGGGCCGTCCTGCACCGCCCGGAGTCGCAGCTCGTGCTGGTCGACACCCCTGGCCTGCACCGCCCCCGTACGCTGCTCGGCGAGCGGCTGAACGACCTGGTCCGGGAGACCTGGAGCGAGGTCGACGTGATCGGCCTGTGCATCCCGGCCAACGAGCCGATCGGCCGGGGCGACCGGTTCATCACCGGTGAGCTGGCCAGCCTCAAGGCGACCGTGCTGGCCGTGGTCACCAAGACCGACCTGGTGGACCGCGGGCGGCTCGCCGAGCAGCTCCTCGCGGTCAGCGAGCTGGCCGACTTCGCCGACGTGGTGCCGGTGAGCGCGGTCTCCGGCCACCAGGTGGACACCCTGGTCGACGTGATGACCGGCTACCTGCCCGAGTCGCCGCAGCTCTACCCGGACGACATGCTCACCGACGACCCCGAGCAGGTGCTCGTCGCCGAGCTGATCCGTGAGGCGGCGCTGGAGGGCGTACGGGACGAGCTGCCGCACTCCATCGCCGTCGTGGTGGAGGAGATGATCGCGGAGGGCCGGCTCACCAAGATCTACGCCGACGTGTACGTCGAGCGACCGAGCCAGAAGGCGATCATGATCGGTCACCGGGGCAGCCGGCTCAAGGAGGTCGGCACCACCGCACGCCGGCAGATCGAGGAGCTGCTCGGCGCCCGGGTCTATCTGGACCTGCACGTCCGGGTCGCCAAGGACTGGCAGCGCGACCCGAAGCAGCTGCGCAAGCTCGGCTTCTGAAAACGGACGTCCGACCGGCGGCCCGGATCTTTCCGGCGCCGCCGGTGCGGCTTTTTGGGGCCTGGTGACCGGTCCTCGACGGCTGGTCCGGATCGGTCGCCTTTATGGGATGTTTCACTTTTGGCCCCGGCGCCTCGCCGTTTCGCCGCCTCGGGTCGGAGGGTAGGGAGAGGTTGATCCCCAGCCCCCGGACATAGATGCAGGCTTATGCGAAACCGATACCTGGACCTGCTCCGCTTCCTGGCCATCGTGCGAGTCGTCGTCTACCACGTGATCGGATCGGCGACCTTGACGCTGATCTTCCCGGCGATGTCGGTGATGTTCGCGCTCGCCGGCTCGCTGATGGCGGCCTCGCTGGACCGGACCGGCGTGCCGGCCGTGGCACGCCGGCTGCGTCGCCTGCTGCCGTCGCTCTGGGTGCTCGCCCTGGTCTTCGTGCCGGCCATGCTGCTCAGCGGGTTGCCGTTCAGCCCGAAGGTGCTGCTCTGGCTCTTCCCGGTCAGCGACCCGCCGGCCAACTACTGGGGCGGCCTGGCCCTGAGCCCCATCTGGTATCTCCGGGACTACCTGTGGTTCGTGCTGGCCTCGCCGCTTGCGTTGTGGCTGTTCCGCCGGGCGCCGCTGCCCACCCTCCTCGCCCCGTACGCGCTGCTCGTGCTGATCGAGATGGGCGTCTACCCGGACGCGCCGAGCGTGCTGCGCGAGTTCGGCCTGTACTTCGGCGCCTGGCTGCTGGGCTTCGCCCACCACGACGGCATGCTGCGCCGGATGAGCAACCGGGTCCTGGTACCCGTGGCGCTCGCCCTCGGCGCCGCCGGCCTGGGCTGGATCTTCACCCACCCCGGCCCGCGCGGCTACGACCTGAACGACATCCACCTCGGCAACGCGCTCTGGTCGGCGGCGTTCATCCTGGTGGCGATCGGCCGGGCCCCGGCCGAGGCGGCCTGGGTCGACCGCATCCCCCTGCTGAGCCGGGCGGTCACCGTGCTGAACCGTCGGGCGCTGACCATCTACCTGTGGCACATGCCGTTCGTGGTGGCGCTCACTCCGCTGGTCGGTCTGGTCGGCTGGACCCCGCGCGACCCGCTCGGCCTGGCGATCCGGGTGGTGCTGGTGTTCGCGCTGGTCGGCGTGGTCACCCTGCTGGTCGGCTGGGTCGAGGACGTGGCGGCCCGGCGTACGCCGGAGCTGGTCCCCGGCCGGCCTCGGCCGGCCCTGGCCGAGCGGGCGGCCACCGCACCGGCCAGCCCCGCCCCGGCCGGGGCGGAGAGCGAGCTGGCGGCGGCCGGCGCGGCCCGCCCGACCGCCCCGCGCCGGGTTCCCGAGCCCCGGCGCGCCGGCGACCGGTCCGGCACCGAACTCGGCGCCGGCTGACCCCGCCGCCCGAAGGGCCTCATTCGCGGAAAGAGTGGCCATCACGCGAAAAATGGCCACTCTTTCCGCGAATTTGGGCGGATTTTCGGGTTGGTTCGGCGTGGACGCGCAGTCAGCGTCGGGTGATCGTCACGTTGCCGCTGCCGGTGCTGACGTCCAGCAGCAGGGCGGCGCCCGGGTCGTCGACCACGCCGAGGTCCCGATCGCCCGAGCCGGTGCTGGTCCGCACCCGGTACCGGCCGTCCGGCACGGCCAGCTCGACGTCGCCGCTGGCGGCGTGCACCCGGGCCGATGCCGGCTGGGCCAGCTCGACGGTCACGTTGCCGGAGGACGTCTCGGCGTCCACCCCGGCGGCGAGCCGTTGCGCGGTGATGTCGCCGGAGGCGGCGCGCAGCCGCACCGCACCGGCCGCGTCGATCACGTCGATGTTCCCGGAGCCGGTCTCGGCGCGGACGTCGCCGGTTGCCCCGCTGACCGAGACGTTGCCCGAGCCGAGCTTGAACTCCACCGCGCCGACCCGGCTCAGCTCGACGTCCCCGGAGCCGGTCTCGCCGCGTACCGCCACGCCCTCGGGGGCGGAGATCTCCCAGGAGACGCTGCACCGGGGGCCGCATTCGGTGCGCAGCACCAGTTCGTCGCCGTTGATCTCGTATCGGGTGTCCGGCTGCCCGCCCTGGTAGCGGACCACCCGCTTGATGCGTACCTGGGGGGCGGAGCCGGCGGCGCGGACGGTGACGTCGCCTGAGCCCGGCTCCACGGTGATCCGGGTGATCTTCACCGCCTCGGTGTTGTCGTAGTCGAGCCGGCGGAACGAGATGGTGTCACACCCGCAGAGGAGGATCAGGGAGGCCGCCGCGGCGGCGGCGACGGTCCGGTGCACAGCCATGGTCAGCACGCTACGGGCGACCCCAGGGGCGGCACATCCGGGTTCGACCGCCGATCCACCCCGAACCGACCCTGAGATCGCACCCCGAGGGAGAATGACCCGATGGCCGGGTACCGCCGACAGCTCTACCGCGACGACGCGGTGGTGCTGCGCGTGCAGAAGCTGGGCGAGTCCGACCGGATCATCACCCTGCTCACCCGCCGGCACGGCCGGCTGCGCGCGGTGGCCCGGGGCGTCCGGCGCACCAGCAGCCGGTTCGGCGCCCGGCTGGAGCCGTTCGGGCACGTGGACCTCCAGCTCGCCGGCGATCCCACGGGCAACCTGGGCAGCTCGCTGCACACCGTCAGCCAGGTCGAGGGGATCGACCTCTACGGCAAACGGTTCCTCGGCGACTACCCCCGCTACACGGCGGCCAGCGCGATCGCCGAGACCGCGGAGCGGCTCACCCCGGTCGAGCGGGAGCCGTCGCTGCGGTTGTTCCAGCTCACCCTCGGCGCGCTGCGCTCACTGGCCGGTGGCGAGCACGCCACCACCCTGGTGCTGGATGCCTACCTGCTGCGCGGGATGGCGTTCGCCGGCTGGGCGCCGGCGCTGGCCGCCTGCGCCGTCTGCGGCACCCCGGGGCGGCACCGGGCGTTCTCCGTACCGGCCGGGGGAGCGGTCTGCCCGGACTGCCGGCCGCCCGGCGCCGCCCACCCCGCCCCGGCCACCATCGCGCTGATGTCCGCGCTGACCACCGGCGACTGGGCCTACGCCGACGCCACCGAGACCGGCGTACGCCGGGAGTGCAGTGGCCTGGTCGCGGCGCACCTCCAGTGGCACCTGGAGCGCGCGCTACGCTCGCTGCCGCTGGTCGACCGGGGTACCCCGGCGTCCGGCACGGTCCCACCGCCGAGCGGCACGGGGCCGGGCGCGGTCCCGCCGGGCAGCGGCGTCGGGCCCGCCGCCGCTGGTGTGAACAGGGAGAAGACCGAGTGATCCGATCGATGAGGGCCGTCCGGCGCGAGCCGGTGCCACCGACTCCGCACCCGTCCGGGGCCCGGCCGCCGGCGCTGCCGACGGAGGCCCTGCCGAAGCACGTCGCCATCGTCATGGACGGCAACGGCCGCTGGGCCAAGGAGCGCGGGCTGCCCCGGACCAAGGGTCACGAGCAGGGGGAATACAGCCTCTTCGACACCATCGAGGGCGCGATCGAGCTGGGCATCCCCTACCTGTCGGCGTACGCGTTCTCCACCGAGAACTGGCGGCGCTCGCCGGACGAGGTCCGCTTCCTGATGGGCTTCAACCGGGACGTCATCCGCCGCCGCCGGGACCAGCTCGTCGACCTGGGCGTCCGGGTGGTCTGGTCGGGCCGGACCGGGCGGCTCTGGAAGAGCGTGATCTCCGAGCTGCAGACCGCCGAGGAGATGTCCCGGGGCAACTCGACGCTGACCCTGCAGTTCTGCGTCAACTACGGCGGCCAGGCGGAGATCGCCGACGCCGCCGCCGCGATCGCCCGTGACGTGGCCGCCGGCCGGCTCGACCCGGGCAAGGTCAACGAGAAGACCGTCGCGAAGTACCTCTACCACCCCGAAGTCCCCGAGGTGGACCTCTTCCTGCGCCCCTCCGGGGAGCAGCGCACCTCCAACTTCCTGCTCTGGCAGAGCGCGTATGCCGAGCTGGTGTTCCTCGACACCCTCTGGCCGGACTTCGACCGGCGCCACCTCTGGTACGCCTGCGAGCTCTACGCCCAGCGGGACCGCCGGTTCGGCGGCGCCTTGCCCAACCCGGTCGCTCCCGCAGTCTGAGCTCACGCTTACCGCCGCGGCCGACGGGGTACCAACCGGACAGCAGCCGATCGCGGAGGTGAACCAACATGCTGCAGAAGCGGATCGCCCAGTGGGCACTCATGGCGGTCGCCGTGCCGCTGGCGGCGGCCGGTGCACGCCGGCTGAGCCACTCCCTGGAGGCCCGTCGCGGCCCGAGCGGAGTGAGTCGACTCCTCACCAGGGGCGCCGACCTGCTGCGGCCGCAGAAGGCGCGGCGCCGCCGGTTCTGGTGACGACCGTCGGCGTCGTCCCCCTGCGGTCGCAGCGGGCGCGGTGTCGTCCGTTCTGGTGACGACCGGCGTCGGCGCCGTCCCCCTGCGATCGCAGCGGGCGCGGTGTCGTCCGTTCTGGTGACGACCAACGTCGGCGCCGTCCCCCTGCGGTCGCAGCGGGTGCGGCGTCGTCGGTTCTGGTGACGACTGGTGTCGGCGCCGTCCCCTTCCGGGGCGGCGTCGACGCGTTTCCGGTGAGCGGCGCGGCCTCGGCGCATACCATCGGCGCGAGGGCGCGCCGCCGGGTCGCGTCCGGCCACGGGGGTGGGCATGCGGGATCTCCGGTACGAGATGACGGCCGCGCTGGCCGGCGCGGGCCTGGTTGACGCCGCGCACCGGGAACGGGTCGCGGACCTCTGCGCCGGCGTCGCCGAGCGGTACTGCGCCGAGCTCGGGCACACGCCGGCTGTCCGCTCCGGCGAGATCGCCGAGCTGGCGCAGGGCGAACCGGCCGCGGACTGGGCGCCCACCCCTGCCGACGCCGCCGAACGGGCCTGGTGAGCGCCGCCACGGGAGGCGGCATGCCGCGGCGTCTCGGGCGACGAACGCGACCTGCGGCACATCGAGTGGATCAGGTTGCGCTCAGGCCTCCACTTCGGAGCGGTTCCCGGCCCACAGGGTGTGGAACGTGCCGTCCCGGTCCACCCGGTGGTAGGTGTGCGCGCCGAAGTTGTCCCGTAGCCCCTGGATCAGCGCCGCCGGCAGCCGTTCCGCGCGCAGGGCGTCGAACCAGGCCAGCGACGACGAGAAGGCCGGGGTCGGCACGCCCGCCCGGGCCGCGTCGGCCACCACCCGCCGCCAGGCCGGGATCCCGGCGCTGACCCGGTCGGCGAACCACGGCGCCACCAGCAGCGTCGGCAGCTCCGGCTGCCCGTCGTACGCCTCCCGGATCCGGTCCAGGAAGCGGGCCCGGATGATGCAGCCGCCCCGCCAGATGGTCGCGGTGCCGCCCAGGTCGATGGCCCAGTCGTACTCCCGGCTGCCGGCCCGGATGTGGTCGAAGCCCTGCGCGTACGCGACGATCTTGCTGGCCAGCAGCGCGCGCCGGACGTCCTCGACGAAGGTCTCCCCGTCGTCGACCGACCATTTCGCGCCCGCGTCGGGGAACGCCCGGCGGGCGGCGGTCCGCTGGTCGGCGTGGCCGGACAGCGACCGGGCGAAGGTGGCCTCGGCGATGCCGGTGATCGGGACGCCGAGGTCGAGCGCGCTCTGCACGGTCCACCGCCCGGTGCCCTTCTGCTCGGCCTGGTCGAGCACCACGTCGACGAAGGCTCGGCCGGTCGCCGCGTCGGTGTGCGCCAGCACGTCGGCGGTGATCTCGATGAGGAACGACTCCAGCTCGCCCGTGTTCCACTCGCGGAAGATCTCCGCGATCTCCGCCGGGCTCGCCGACAGGCCCGCCCGCAGCAGGTCGTACGCCTCGGCGATGAGCTGCATGTCGGCGTACTCGATGCCGTTGTGGACCATCTTGACGAAGTGGCCGGCGCCGTCCGGGCCGATGTGCCGGCAGCACGGGGTGCCGTCCACGTGCGCGGAGATCTTCTCGAAGATCGGGCCGAGCTTCCGGTAGGACTCGGCCGAGCCGCCCGGCATGATGCTCGGGCCGTGCAGCGCGCCCTCCTCGCCGCCGGAGACGCCGGTGCCGACGAAGTGCAGCCCGTGCCCGCGCAACGCCTCCTCCCGCCGGCGGGTGTCGGCGAAGTGGGCGTTGCCGCAGTCGACGACGATGTCCCCCGCCTCGAGCAGGGGCACCAGCTCGTCGATCACCGCGTCGGTCGGCGCGCCCGCCTTCACCATGACGATCACCGCGCGGGGGCGTTCCAGCGAGGCGACGAAGTCGGCCAGCGACTCCGCCGGCACGAACCGGCCCTCGTCGCCGTGCTCGGCGACCAGGCTGCGGGTGCGCTGCGGCGAGCGGTTGTGCAGCGCCACGGTGAAGCCGTTGCGGGCCAGGTTCCGGGCCAGGTTGCGGCCCATCACCGCCAGGCCGGTCACGCCGATCTGCGCCGTCGCCTGCTCTGCCATGCGTACCGCCACCTCTCGTCGGGCTGCCCGTCCTGCGACGGTATCGCGGTCGATGCGAGCGCGGGCGGGGACGCCGACGGCGGGTGAGGGCCCGGTCGCGGTCCGGCCTCAGCCCTCCGCGAGGCGGGCCTCCACGTGGGCGACCTTCGCGGCCATCGCGTCGGTCGCCCGACTCTGCCGAGGGCGGGCAGGACGGTCGGTGCCGCCGAGCGTGCCAGTAAATCGGGTGCGCGGGGCGGCGGCGGTCGGTTAGCCTGCCGTCATGCGTAACTGACGCCCTTCTTCCGAGCCCTGGTCCGCCGCCGTTCGCGCCGCGGATCCGTCCCGCTCCGGGCGTCCGCATCCGCACCGCCGTCGTCGTGGTGGCTTTCCTGTCGGACCTGCCGGGGCTTGCCCGCTCGCCGCGCCCACCGGGCGCCCCGACAGTCAGGAGGCAGCGTATGCCCGCCAAGCGCAGTCCGAAGAAATCCCGTAAGCCCGCGTCGACGCCGTCCCTGGTGGACGTCACCCCGCCGGACCTCGACGCGCTGACGGTGGCGTCCCCGGCGCCGGTGACCCTGTCGGGCCGGGCCGACACCCCGCCGGCACCGAAGGCCGGCCCGCCGGTCGGCCGGGAGCCCCGCGTCGCCGGGCGCAGCCAACGCGCCGGCCAGACCCGGTTCTACGCCTTCCGGCGGAGCTGAGGCCCGGGCGGGCCACATGTCACCGCCACCTCGCCGATGTTGCGGTGTCCCGGCTGCCCGGATGCCGCGAGTTCGCCGAAACGGCGGTGACAAACGGCCCGCACCGGCCGGTCCGGGGCGGGGCGGCACGAGCCGCCCCGCCCCGCTCCCGCGGCTCAGGCAGCAGCGGTCGCCGGGGTCGCCGTCCCGGTCGGCACCTCCGCGGCACGTGACCGCTCGACGCCGAGGGCCAGGCCGACGAAGCCGGCCACCATCAGCACGCTCACCGCCACCTTGACCGGGACCCCGGTGCCGACCAGGTCCAGCACCTGTCCGGCGGTGAGGACCAGCGGCACCCAGAGCGCCACCAGCCGGGCGCGCCAGGCGCCGAAGGCGAGCACCAGGAGGCCGATCAGCCAGCCGAGCAGCCACACCGCGAACGACGCCATCACGAACGGGTCCCCGTCGATGGCGGTGGTCACCGGCCGAGCGGCGTCGGCGTCGACGCCGCCGCCGGCCAGAGCCCCGAAGAAGGCGTTGTACTGCCACAGGTGGACGGTGGAGAAGTAGAGCCCGAGAAGGCTCGCCGCGCCGCCGACGGTGGCCACCACCGGCTTGCGTCGGCCCAGCGTAGCGGCCAGCCCGAGCATCGCCGGCAGCAGCAGCAGGTGGGCCAGGGCGAAGAGGACGGTCTCCACCCGCCAGGCGCCCAGGTGCCCGGCGGCCACCGTGACGTTGTCGGCGGTGTCGGCCACGTCGTCAGGGAACATCACCCAGTAGAAGGCGTTCGCGGCGCCGTACATTACGCCGCCGGTGAGCAGAGCGCCCGCCGTGAGCCGCCGGCTCCGCCGCCGCCCGGTGCTGTCGTCCATCAGTGTCTCCTTCCGAAGTCGTGGCAGGGACGTTAGGAGCAGCACCGGGGCCGGGTCGTCGGCGCGGAAGTTGATCCGCGGGTGGAGCTCCGGCCGCCCTCGCTACACCCGTGGGTGGACGCGGAAGGGCGGCCGCCGTCGCTACCCTTCCGGCATGTCAGCCACCCCCGTCGTCCGGGCCCGGTGGCGCGAGGTGGCCACCTCGCTCGCCGGTGCCGCGTTGCTCGCGTTCGGCCTGGCCGAGCTCTACGTCCCGCTGGCGGGCTACGTGGAGGGGGAGGGTCCGGACCTCGCCGCGCTCTCCGCCGGTTGGCTCGCCGTCCTGACCGTGCTGCTGGTTGGCTACTGCCTCGCGGTGGCCGGCTGCACGGCGTATCCCCGGGCGGCGGCCGTCCTCGCCGGCGCCTGCTTCACCGCGCAGAGCTTCACGCCGGTCCTGCCGGAGTGGCCGGTGGTGCCACTGCTGGCGCTGCTCGCCGCGGCCTTCGGCTGTGTCGCCGTAGGCGGCCAGGCTGCCTTCACGGTCGCCGCGGTCAGCTATTTTCTCCCGCTCGGGATCGAGAACGCGGTGGCTGGCGACTCCGACTGGGTGTTCATCCTGTTCGTCGGGCTCGCCGTGCTCGGCCCCGGTTACGCCGTGCGGATGCGGCGGGCGCAGGCGGCCCGGCTGGTGGCGCTGGCCGCCGAGCGGGAGGCCGCCGCCCGGACGGACGAGCGGCTGCGGGTGGCCCGGGAACTGCACGACATCGTCTCGCACGGGGTCTCGGTGATGGTGCTGCAGGCCGCCGCGGCGCAGGCCGTGCTCGACTCGGACGCGGCGCAGGCCCGCACGTCCCTTGACGCCGTGCAGGACGTCGGGCGTGAGGTGGTCACCGAGCTGCGCCGGCTGCTCATCATCCTCCGCGGCGCCGAGCCGGCCCCGGAGGCGCTGCCCTCGCTACGCCGGCTCGAACCGTTGACCGCCGGGGTAAGCCTCGCCGGCGGGCAGGTCGACGTGGATGTCACGGGCGACCTCGAGATGATCCCGGCCGCCGCCGATGTCAGCGGGTACCGGATCCTCCAGGAGGCGCTGACCAACGCCGCCCGGCACGCGGCGGGCGCGGCGGTCCGCGTCTCGATCGAGGTGACCGGCGACGCCCTCCGGCTGCAGGTGACCGACGACGGCACCGGCGGGGCCCGGCGGAGCGCCGGCACCGGGCACGGCCTGACCGGCATCCGCGAGCGGGTGGAGCTGTTCGGCGGCACGGTGACCGCCGGCCCGCGCCCGCAGGGCGGCTTCGACGTACGCGTCGAGCTGCCCTTCGACGCCGAGGCGTCGGTCGGCACGCTCGCCCCGACGGGAGTCACCGTATGACCCGGGTTCTCATCGCCGACGATGAGGCGTTGGTGCGGGGCGGCCTCCGGCTGATCCTCACCGCGCAGCCCGATCTCGAGGTCGTCGCCGATGCGGCCGACGGTGAGGAAGCCGTGCAGCTCGCGAACCGGTTCGCACCCGACGTGGTGCTGATGGACATCCACATGGCGCCCATGGACGGGATCGCCGCGACCGAGCGGATCCTGGCCGCGCGTGGCGAGACCCGGATTATCATGCTGACCACCTTCGATCTTGACGAGTACGTGTACCGGGCGCTGCGCGCCGGCGCCTCCGGCTTCATGCTCAAGACCACTCCGCCCCGGGAACTGGCCGAGGCGGTGCGGACCGCGGCCCGCGGCGACGCCCTGCTCTCCCCGTCGATCACCCGGCGCCTGATCGACCACTACACCGCGACGGCGTCGGTGGCCGGCCACCCGGGCCTGGCGGAGCTGACCGCCCGGGAGACCGAGGTGTTGCGGATGATGGCTCTCGGCCTGTCCAACCAGGAGATCGCCGGCCAGCTCTTCGTCGGCGAGGCGACCGTGAAGACGCATGTGAACCGCATCTTCGCCAAGCTCGGAGTGCGGGACCGGGTGCAGGCGGTCGTGCTGGCGTACCAGAGCGGCGTGGCGCAGCTCCGGCGGTAGCGGACGTGGTCAGCCGATCAGGGGGCGGAACGTGCCGAGCGCGACGCTGACCGCCAGCGCCGCGCCGGCCAGCACCGCCGCGCCGGCGACGAGCAGCCCGTCCGCCCGGGTGAAGCGCTGCCGCCGGGCGACCGTACGCGGGATGCCGGCGTCGAAGCCGCGGGCGTCCATCGCGACCGCCAGTCGGGTGCCCCGGCGGATCGCCCCGACCAGCAGGGCGAACGCCGTCGACACGAAGA
The DNA here is from genome assembly GCF_043204735.1 of Micromonospora sp. NPDC047740. Classification (NCBI taxonomy): domain Bacteria; kingdom Bacillati; phylum Actinomycetota; class Actinomycetes; order Micromonosporales; family Micromonosporaceae; genus Micromonospora; species Micromonospora sp. NPDC047740. The sequence continues at coordinate 17,105 of NZ_JBIDCT010000025.1, read as the reverse complement.
GCCGCACCTTGGCGACCGGGTTGCGGCCGGCGTCCACGCCGCGGGCCCGCCGGGCCATGCTGATCATCCGCCACTCCTGTTCGAGCAGCGGTACCAGCCGGAACGCGGCCAGCGCGCCGATGGCGAACCGGGCCGGGGCCTTCGCGTTCTGGATCAACGCGTCGGCCAGGTCGGTGGGGTCGGTGGTGGCGAAGACGAGGATCCCGGGCAGCGCCACCGCGAGCATCCGCAGGACCAGGCCGAGCGCGGTGAGCAGCACCCCTTCGGTCACCAGGATCGGACCGGCCCCGACCAGCACCCGGCCGGACCGGTCGGCGGCGAAGAGCACCAGGGTGACCAGGATGCCGCCGGCGCTGGCCAGCAGCGGCCAGCCCCGCCGGGCCAGCATCCGGTAGCGGATGCCGAACAGCGGCAGCACCACCAGCTCGATCGCGATGGCGATCGCCGGGGCCACCGGGTCCAGGGTGGCGATGAGGACCAACGAGAAGACCAGCGCGGCGGCCAGCTTCGCCACCGGGTTGCGGCGGGCCAGCGGCGCGCCGGGCCGGGCCACGGGCTCCACGCTGATCATGCGCGCTCCCCGGTGCGGGTCGGGACGGTGGCGGTCACTAGGCGGTCCAGGGCGACGGTGCGGTCGGCGAGCGCGGCGACGAAGTCCGGGTCGTGGGTGACCGCGACGATGCCGTGCCCGGCGTCGCGCAGCTCGGCGAAGAGGTCGACCAGTTCCGACCAGGTCCGCCGGTCCTGGCCGAAGGTGGGCTCGTCGCAGATCAGCAGGCGCGGCGCGGTGGCCAGGGCGGTCGCCACGCTCAGCCGCCGCGCCTCCCCACCGGACAGGGTGTACGGGTTGGCCCCGGCGAGCCGGGCGAGCCGCAGCCGGTCCAGCAGCCCGTCCACGGTGGCCCGTACCGCCGCCTCGGGCTCGCCGGTCCGGCGCGGGCCGAGCGCCAGTTCGTCGTAGACGGTGCCGGTGACGAACTGGTGTTCCGGGTCCTGGAAGACCGAGCCGATCCGCCGGGCCAGCAGGGGCGCCCGCCAGCGGTGCGGGGGAGTGCCGGCGTCCCGCCCGGCCAGGGCGGTGGTGGCGGTGGCCGTACCGGTGCCGGGGCGGAGCAGGCCGCCGAGGAGCAGGGCCAGGGTGGACTTGCCGGCGCCGTTCGGGCCGAGGACGGCGAGCGCCTCGCCGGCGCGTACCTCGAGGTCGACGGGGGCCAGCCGGGGCGGCAGGCCGAGCCGGTCGGCGGTGAGCAACCGGTCGCCCGGCGGCGCGGTGGCGTGCCGGGGCGGCACGGTGCGACCCGGCACCCAGACTCCGGCGGCGGCGAGCGTATCGCCGTGCGCGGCGAAGATCGTGTCGGGCGGCCCGTCGGCCCGCACCCCGCCGCCGGCCTCCAGCACCACCACCCGGTCGACCAGCGGCAGCGCCTCGGCGACCCGGTGCTCGACCAGGATCAGCGTGGTGTCCGCGTCGAGCGCGTCCGCGACGGCCTGCCGGACCAGCGCGGCGCCGGCCGGGTCGAGGTTGGCGGTGGGCTCGTCGAGCAGCAGCAGCCCGGGCCGCAGGGCGAGCACCCCGGCGAGGGCGAGCCGCTGCTGCTCGCCGCCGGAGAGCGCCGCGGTGGGCCGGTCCCGGTGGTAGGGGAAGCCGACCCGGCGCAGTGCCGCGTCCACCCGGGGCCAGATCTCCTCGGCGGGTACGCCCCGGTTCTCCAGCCCGAACGCGACGTCGTCGCCGCAGCGGGCCATCACCAGCTGGGTCTCCGGGTCCTGGAAGACGATGCCGACCCGTTCCCGGGCTTTGCGCGGGTCGAGCCCGTCGATCTCGACGGTGCCTTCCTGCTCGCCGGAGTCCTCGGGCAGCAGCCCGGCGAGCGCCGCCAGCAGGGTGCTCTTGCCCGCTCCGGACGCCCCCAGCAGCAGCACCCGCTCCCCGCGCTCGACGCGCAGGTCCACCCCACGGACGGCCCACCCCTTCCGCCCGGCGTGCCGCCACCCGAACCCCCGCAGCACCACCCCACTCACACCCACACCCCTCCCACCCGTCCCCGCCCCGCCCCAACCCGGCCCGCCCCGTCGATCATGAGGTTGGCGGCGGTTTCAGAGATCCACATCGCCGTCAACCTCATGATCAACATCATCGGATCGGGCGGTCAGACGGCGGCGCGTTCGCGGCCGGCGGGGAAGCGGTCGAGGACGCCGGTGTTCGCCAGGGCGCGGGTCAGCGCGACGCCGCCGAGGCCGGCCACGACCAGTGCGCTGACGGCGGTGATGAGGATGTACGGCAGCCGGAAGCTGCCCCACGCGGTGTCCGGGTACCAGACGAAGACGTCGTAGATCGCGGCGGCGAGGCCGGCCAGGGTGGCGGCCAGCAGCGAGACCGGGAGCCGGTAGGTGCGGTAACCGAAGAGCGCGAAGGCCAGTTCGCCCGCCGCCGCCTCCAGCGGGCCCTGCACCACCAGGGTCCAGCCCCAACTGCTGCCGAGCGCGACCGACACCAGCGCGGCGAAGGTCAGCGTGAAGAACGCGGCGCCGGGCTTGCGGACGATCAGCGCGCCGAGCACGGCCGGCACCAGCCACACGCCGTACAGCGCCGCCCGGCCGGGCAGCGGGATGGCGTCCGCCGGCCCGTTCCAGAGCAGGCCCCACGCCCAGAAGATGACGCCGAACGCCACCCCGAGCACCGAGGCGATGACGATGTCGATGGTGCGCCACCGGTTGGTGGTGGGTTGAGTCATGGTTGCTCCCAGTTCGTCGAGGGTGAACCAGGAGAAGACGCACGCCGCGTCCGGATGCCCGGACGGCGGCGCGGCTGGAGGTCGACCGAACTCCCTGCGCTGGCATTACCCAGATCAGGTTCGAGGGTCTGCGGGCACCGGCCCGCACTCTCAGCGCTGTGCGCTCCCCTGTCGGATGTGAAGTTGTCTGCGGCAGACGCTAGCACCGGTGCCCGCCGCCGGCACAGCAGGGCGAGCGGTGCCGGTCCGGCTGGGTAGGCTGCCGATCATGCGGGTCGAGGCGCGAGGTCTGACGTTCGAGGTACGCACCGGCGGTCCCGAGGACGGCGATCCGATCCTGCTGCTGCACGGCTTCCCGCAGCACGGCGGCGAGTGGGACGAGGTGGTGCCCCTGCTGCACGCGGCCGGGCTGCGCACGTACGCGCTCGACCAGCGGGGCTACTCGCCGGGTGCCCGGCCGGCGGCGGTCGAGGCGTACCGGATCCCGGAGTTGGTGGCGGACGCGGCGGAGGTGCTCGACGCGCTCGGCGTCGAGGCCGCGCACGTGGTCGGGCACGACTGGGGCGCGATCGTGGCCTGGAGCCTGGCGGCGGTGCACCCGGAGCGGGTCCGCAGCCTCACCGCGGTCTCGGTGCCGCATCCGGCGGCGCTGGCCCACGCGCTCGCCACCGACCCGGGGCAGAAGGCCCGCTCCGCCTACATCACGCTGTTCCGCAAGCCCGGCAAGGCGGAGCGGGTGCTGCTCGCCCTCAACGCCGTCGCGCTGCGGCGGATGCTCGGCGGGGTGGGCGACCCCGCGCAGGTGGCCCGCTACGCCGACCCGATGTGCGAGCCGGGCGCGCTGACCGCCGCGCTGAACTGGTACCGGGCGATGACCGGGGCGGACCTGAAGGCCGTCGGACCGGTCAGCGTGCCGACCACCTTCGTCTGGAGCGACCGGGACATCGCGATCGGCCGCACCGCCGCCGCGGCCTGCGCACCCCATGTGACCGGCGACTACCGCTTCGTCGAGCTGCCCGGCGTCACGCACTGGATCCCGGACGAGGCGCCCGCCCCGCTGGCCGCCGCGATCCTCGCCCGGGTGGGCCGATGATCGCCGGTGCCGCACCGGCCCGGCCGCACACCCGCGCGTCGCTCGCCGCCCAGTTCCGCGCCCTCGGCGTACGCCCCGGCGGGACCGTCCTGGTGCACGCGTCCCTGCGCCCGCTGGGCTTCCTCTGCGGCGGCCCGGAAGCGGTGGTGCTCGCCCTGCGCGACGTGCTCGGCCCGGCCGGGACCCTCGTGGTGCCCACCCACACGCCGGACAACAGCGACCCCGCGGGCTGGACCAACCCGCCGGTGCCGGCCGACTGGTGGCCGGTGATTCGGGACGAGCTGCCCGGCTTCGACCCGGCGGTCACGCCGAGCCGGTTCATGGGCGCCCTCGCCGAGCTGGTCCGCACCTGGCCCGGCGCGCGGCGCAGCGACCACCCGCATGTCTCGTTCGCCGCGCTGGGGCCGGCGGCCGACCGGGTCGTCGCCGACCACGCCCTCGCCGACATGCTCGGCGAGGGCTCCCCGCTGGCCCGCCTCTACGAGCTGGACGCCGACGTGCTGCTGCTCGGGGTGGAGCACGACAGCAACACCTCGCTGCACCTGGCCGAGTACCGGCAGCCGGCGCCGCCCCGGCAGCGCTGCGGCGCGGCCGTGCTGACCGGCGACGGCGGCCGGGCGTGGGTGTGGTGGGACGACATCCGCCTGGACGACGACGGCTTCGCCCGGCTCGGCACCGAGCTGGCGGCCACCGGAGCGGTACGGCTCGGGCCGGTCGGCGACGGGACGGGCCGGTTGATGAGGCAGCGGGTGGCGGTCGACTTCGCGGTGGACTGGCTGGCCCGGAACCGAGGGACGGAGGAATCATGACGGTGAGCGCCGAGGCGTACCTGGCGGTGGTGACCGAGACGATCGGCCGGGTGGCCGCCGGCCAGCGGGACGGGGTGGCGCGCGGCGCCGACCTGATCGCCGAGTCGCTGCGCGCCGACGGGGTGGTCCACGCGTTCGGCACCGGCCACTCGGAGGCGCTGGCGATGGAGATCGCCGGCCGGGCCGGTGGGCTGGTCCCCACCAACCGGATCGCCCTGCGCGACCTGGTCCTGTACGGGGGCGAGCCGGCCGACGTGCTCGGCCCGAAGCTGGAACGCGAGCCCGAGGTGGCGCACCGCCTCTACGAGCTGGCCCCGATCCGCCCGCAGGACGTCTTCGTGCTCGCCTCCAACTCCGGCGTGAACGGCGCGATGGTGGAGTTCGCGTCCATCGTCAAGGAACGCGGGCACGCCCTGATCGCGATCACCTCGGCGGCGCACTCCGCCCGGATGACCTCGCGCCACCCGTCCGGGCGCAAGCTCGCCGACTTCGCCGACGTGGTGCTCGACAACGGCGCCCCGTACGGCGACGCCACCCTGCCGCTGCCCGGCGGCGGTGCGGTCGGTGCGGTCTCCTCCATCACGGCCGCGCTGCTGGCGCAGCAGCTCGTGGCGGAGGTGGTGGCCCGGCTGCTGGCGGCGGGGGAGCGGCCCCCGGTCTACCTGTCGGCGAACATCACCGGCGGCGACGAGCACAACGCCGAGCTGGAGGCCCGGTACGCGGGCCGCATCCGCCGGGGGGCGTGAGTCCCGAAGTCGTGAACGATGGCGGCAAGGTGAACCGGTTTCGCGACGGTGCGGACCGGGCACCGGCGGTACTGCCGACGGACGCTTCCGCCGGCAGTACCGTCATCCCTGGAGGTAGCGCGTGTCCAAGGAAACCGAGAAGCAGCGGTGGCAGCGCAACTTCGCCGACCTGCTCCAGGAGCTGCGGGTGGCGCAGACCGGCGTGCAGATCCTCTTCGCCTTCCTGCTCACCCTGCCGTTCAGCAGCGGTTTCACCCGGACCACCAATTTCCAGAAGGACACCTACATCGTCGCTCTGCTGGCCGCCGCCGCAGCTACCGCGATGATCATCTCGCCGGTCGCCTTCCACCGGGCATTGTTCCGGCAGGGCCGCAAGCCGGAGCTGGTTCGGTTTGCCCACCGGGTGGCCATCGGCGGCCTGGCCTTCATGCTGATCTCGATGGTCAGTGCGGTCCTGCTGATCACCGACTTCGTGCTGGGCCGGTTGGCGGCCCTGGTGCTGACCGGGATCACCGGGGCGTGGTTCCTGACCTTCTGGTTGGTCCTGCCGCTCGCCGCCCGGCGCAACTGGGGCGACGACATCGACGACGAGGACGACAACCCGCGGGTGCTGCCCGGCGACTGACCGCGCCGATTCCGCCAAATCGGACGTGCACCGAAGGCTACCCCTGGGTAACAACCGGGGGTAGCGTCGTTTTCGTCGCGCACGTCGACGCAGCCGGACCGAGGTCTCCAGGAGGCAGCCGTGACCACGACACAGAACAGCCGACCCGATCCCGCCGGGCACGGCGGCCCGACCGGCCGGGTGGCCCCGATCGACGACGCCGATCCGCCGGCCGCCGCGGGCGACCGGGTGGACGGGGTGGGGCCGCTGCCCACCGAGGCCGGCCAGGTCTCCGAGAAGGAGGCCCGCCAGGTGGCGGAGGCGGCCCGCGAAGCGGCCTGGGACCGGCCCAGCTTCGGCAAGGAACTCTTCCTCGGCCGGTTCCGCCTCGACCTGATCAGTCCGTGGCCGCGCGCGAAGCCGGAGGACGTGGCGCGGGCCGAGGAGTTCCTCGGCGCGTTCGGGGCGTACCTGGACGCCGAGGTGGACGGTGCGGCGATCGAGCGGGACGCGCGCATCCCGGACGAGGTGTTCCACGGGCTGGCCCGGCTGGGCGCCTTCGGCATGAAGATCGACCGGAAGTACGGCGGCCTCGGGCTGAGCAATCTGCACTACTGCCGGGCGCTGATGCGGGCCGGCTCGGTCAACCCGGCGATCAGCGCGCTGCTCTCCGCGCACCAGTCGATCGGCGTGCCGCAGCCGCTGAAGATGTTCGGCACCCCCGAGCAGAAGCAGCGCTTCCTGCCCCGGCTGGCCGCCGGTGAGGTGTCCGCGTTCCTGCTCACCGAGCCGGACGTCGGCTCCGACCCGGCGCGGCTGGCGACCACCGCCGAGCCGACCGAGGACGGCACGGGTTACCGGCTCAACGGGGTCAAGCTGTGGGCCACCAACGGCACGGTCGCCACCCTGCTGGTGGTGATGGCCCGGGTGCCGGCGGCCGAGGGTCGGCGCGGCGGCATCACCGCCTTCGTGGTGGAGGGCGACAGCGAGGGCATCACGGTCGAGCGGCGCAACGCCTTCGTGGGCCTGCGCGGCTTGGAGAACAGCCTCACCCGGTTCCACGACGTGTTCGTGCCGAAGGAGAACGTGATCGGCGGCGAGGGCAAGGGCCTGAAGATCGCCCTGACCACGCTGAACACCGGGCGGCTGTCGCTGCCGGCCATGTGCGTCGGCGCCGGCAAGTGGTCGCTGAACGTGGCCCGGGAGTGGGCCGCCGACCGGGTCCAGTGGGGCCGGCCGGTCGGCGAGCACGAGGCGGTGGCCAAGAAGCTGGCCTTCATCGCCGCCACCACGTACGGCATGGAGAGCATGCTCAACCTCTGCTGCCTGCTCGCCGACGACGACCGCAACGACATCCGGATCGAGGCGGCGCTGGTGAAGCTCTACGCCAGCGAGATGGCCTGGAAGATCGCCGACGAGCTGATCCAGATCCGGGGTGGTCGCGGCTACGAGACGGCCGAGTCCCTGGCCGCCCGGGGTGAACGGCCGGCCGCGGTCGAGCAGATGCTGCGCGACCTGCGGATCAACCGGATCTTCGAGGGCTCCACCGAGATCATGCACCTGCTGATCGCCCGCGAGGCGGTCGACGCGCACCTCTCGGTGGCCGGCGACATCATCGACCCCGACGCCGGGCTGGGCCGCAAGGCGAAGGCGGGTGCCCGGGCCGGCGTCTTCTACGCGAAGTGGCTGCCCACCCTCGCCGTCGGCCGGGGCCAGGCACCCCGGGCGTACGCCGAGTTCGGCCCGCTCGCCGGCCACCTGCGACACGTCGAGCGCGCCTCCCGCAAGCTGGCCCGCGCCACCTTCTACGCGATGTCCCGCTGGCAGGGGAAGATGGAGCGCAAGCAGGCGTTCCTCGGCCGGGTGGTGGACATCGGCGCGGAGCTGTTCGCGATGGCCGCGGTCTGCGTACGGGCCACCGCCGAGCGGGCGGAGCACCCGGAGCACGTCGAGCTGGCCGACCTGTTCTGCCGGCAGGCCCGGCTGCGCGTCGACGAGCTGTTCACCGGGCTGTGGTCCAACACCGACTCGGTTGACGTGGCGGCCGCGAAGCGGATCCTCGCCGGCCGGTACGCCGCCTTGGAGGAGGGCGTCGTGACCCCGCCGGCCGACCGGCCCTGGGTGGCCCGCTGGCAGCCCGGCCCCTCCACCGCCGAGGACGTCCGCCGCCGCATCCCGCCGATGGGGTGAGTTCGGTCGCGGGGCGGTGAATTCGGCAGACGGATGTTCGTGCCGAGCACCTCCGCACATGGCGCTAACCGGGTCGAGCGATATGCCTCTGGGGCACAGATATGACTCAGAGGCATACCGCTTTCTGGATATCTGTGGCTGGGGCCAGCCGGCGGCCGCCGGCCGACAGCTGGACCCGGGTCAGCGGGAGGTAGCCGGCTCAGCTGGCGGCGATCGCCCAGGCCAGCACGCCGGCCAGGATGAGCCCGTTCAACGCGGCCAGCACCAGGTACGCGGCCGGCGGGATCTTGCGGCCCTTGCGGACGTAGCTCACCAGGACGCCCGCGTACGCCAGCAGCAGCACGGCGACGGCGATCAGGAAGTACAGCACCGCAACACCCTACCGGCCGGCCCGCAGGCCGAGTCTGCGCAGCTCCAGTGCGGCGAGCGCGTCGACGGTAGCGTCGTCGCCGCGGCGCCACGCCTCGGCCGCGTCCGGCGCGATCCGGGCCAGCCGACCGAGCGGCTGGCCGGCGAGCGCGCGCAGTGCCAGCAGGTCGCGGCCGGCGGGGGCGGTGGCGAGCGCCTGCGCCACGCCGGCCCGGCGCATCCAGCGCACCCGCAGCGGCAGCCAGCCGAAGAGCACGAGCCCGAGCGGGAAGACCAGCACCGCGATGCTCAGTCCGAGGGCCAGCTGGCCGACCAGTTCCTGCTGGTCGCGGCCGGCCTCGGCGACCGCGCGGGCGGCCTCGGCGGCCTTGGTGAACGGTGCGGTCAGCTCGTCGCCGACCAGCGGGACCCGACCCACCTTGCCGCCGGCGTCGGCCAGGTTGTCGGCGAGGCCTCCGCCGGCCCCCTCCAGCTTCTGTCCGGGTACGGCCAGCTTCTCGATCAGGTCGTGCAGCCACAGCGCGAAGCGGATCGCCGCGTACACCCAGACGACCACGAGCAGATCGGTGAGGAGCTGGCGGAGGAGGGTCGGAAAACGGTCGGCGTAGATCTTCACGCCGGACAGCGTGCCACGGCCCGGCGCCGCCGGCACGACGGCTCCAGGTCGCAGCGCGGCGACAGACAGGCCGAGGCGGAGTTGTCGCACGACGGCTCCAGGTCGCGGCGCGGCTACAGACGCGCCGAGCTGGAGTTGTCGCAGGCGAGAATTCTCAGCCGGCGCAGGCCGGGCAGGTGCCGAAGATCTCCAGGGTGTGGCTGACCTCGGCGTACCCGTGCTCGGCGGCGACCCGCTCCGCCCAGCGCTCCACCGCCGGCCCGGCCACCTCCACGGTCCGGCCGCAGGCCCGGCAGACCAGGTGGTGGTGATGGCCCTCGCTGCACCGGCGATAGAGGTGCTCGCCGCCGGGCGGGCGCATCACGTCGATCTCCCCGGCGTCGGCGAGCCCCTGCAACGTCCGGTAGACCGTGGTGAGGCCGACCCGCTCGCCCCGCTCGCGCAGCATCGCGTACAGGTCCTGCGCGCTGTGGAAGCCCGCCACCTCGGCCAGCAGCGCGCTCACCGCGGTCCGCTGGCGGGTGTTTCTCAGCGCCCCTTCGGTCATGCCGCCACCCGGTGGTCGGCGTGGGCGCTGGTGGTCCGCGCGGTCATGCCGGCCCCTCCCCGGCGTGGCTGACCGCGTCCGCCACGATGTGCGCGACGTGCTCGTCCACCAGGGCGTACGCGATCTCCCGGCCGCGCCGGGAGCCGCGGACCACCCCGGCACCGCGCAGCACCCGCAGATGCTGGGAGACCAGCGGCTGCGGGGCGCCGAGCTTCTCCACCAGCTCGTGCACGCAGCGCTCACCCTGGGCCAGCTCGCTCACGATCGCCAGCCGGATGGGTGCCGACAGCGCGCGCAGCAGGTCACCCGCGCCCTCGAAGGCGTCGTATCCGTGCGTGGTGGTCACCCCGTAACGGTAACCAATCCCAGCTGGAACGGCCCGGAGGGGCTCACCGCAGCACCACCTCGTGCTCGTGCGGCTCGACGGCCGGCGCGCCGGCCGGCCGGGCCCGCCGGCGCAGCGCTCGCCAGCCGGCCGCGACGAGCGCGACCACCAGGAACGAGCCGATGGCCAGCAGCACCACCGAGGCGCCGGGCGCGGTGTCGGCGGTGGCGGCCACCCAGACCCCGGCCCCGGCCGCGAAGAGCCCCAGCGCCATCGCCGCCGTCATGGTGCTCCGGAACCCCCGCGTCACCTGCTGGGCGGTGGCCACCGGCACCACCATCAGGGCGCTGATCAGCAGCACCCCGACGGCCCGCATGGCGATGGTCACGGTCACCGCGGTGGTCACCGCGAGCAGCAGGTTGAGCGCCCGGACCGGTAGGCCGGAGACCCGGGCGTACTCCTCGTCGTGGCAGACCGCGAAGAGCACCGGGCGCAGCGCCAGCATGGCCACCAGGATCGCCACGCCGAGCACCAGGATGGTGATCAGGTCGCCCGGCGACGTCGTGGTCAGCGACCCGAAGAGGTACGAGTTCAGCGACGCGCTGCTGGCGTCGGAGAGCCCGACCAGCAGCACGCCGCCGGCGATGCCGCCGTAGAAGAGCAGTGCCAGGGCCAGGTCCCCGGAGGTACGGCCGCGTGCGCGGACCAGCTCGATGGCGATCGCGCCCAACGTCGCCGTGATCACCGCCACCAGCACGGGGGAGCGGTTGAGCAGCAGCCCGGCACCCACGCCGGTGAGCGCGACGTGGCCGATGCCGTCGCCGATCAGCGCCAGCCGCCGCTGCACCAGGTAGATCCCGAGCGCCGGGGCGGCCAGCCCGATGACCAGCGCGCCGACCAGGGCGCGCAGCATGAAGTCGTACTGGAAGAGGTCCATGTCACATGCTCCACAGCCCGGCGGGCTCCTCGTCGCAGTGCGGGTGCACGTGCTCGTGGTCGGGGTCCGCGTGGTGGCCGGCCGGTTCCGGCACCGCGCCGTCGTGGGCGATCCCGCCCTCGTGGACCACGACCGCCCGGCTGATCAGCGGGCGCAGCGGCCCCAGCTCGTGGGCGACCAGGAGCACCGTGCCGCCGCCGTCGACGAAACCGCGCAGCGCCCCGGCGAACGCCTCCTGGCTGGTCGCGTCCACCCCGGCGGTCGGCTCGTCGAGCACCAGCAGCTCCGGCCGGCCGGCGAGCGCTCGGGCGATCAGGGTGCGCTGCTGCTGGCCGCCGGAGAGGGTGGCGACCGGGTCACCCGCCCGGTCGGCGAGCCCGACCGCGCGCAGCGCCGCGGCGACCGCCTCCCGGTCGGCCCGTCCCGGTGGGCGCAGCAGGCCCCGGCGGGCGAGTCGGCCCGACGCGACCACCTCGGCCACCGTGGCCGGTACGCCGCTGCCCGCGCCGAGCCGCTGCGGGACGTACCCGATGCGGTGCCACTGCCGGAAGCGGCGCTGCGGAGTGCCGAAGAGGGTGACCGACCCGGCGCTCAGCGGGACGAGGCCGAGCACGGCGCGGATCAGGGTCGACTTGCCGGAGCCGTTGGCGCCGAGCACGGCGACCACCTCACCGGCGGCCAGGGCCAGCGAGACGTCCCGCAGCACGGGGCGGCCGTCGTAGCCGACAGCGGCATGCTCGACCTGGACGACGCTCATGCCGTCACCTCGCTTCGCTCGGCGCCGTCATGAGGCTTACCGGCGCTGTGCTGATGATTCGCTCGCTCATGAACAGTCCAAGGCGGTGCGCAGGGTCTGGAGGTTGGCCCGCATGGCGGAGAGGTAGTCGCCCTCGGCCGGCGGGCCCTCGATCGGGTCGAGCACGGCGGTCTTCGCGCCGACCTCGCGGGCGACCGTCTCGGCCACCTTCGGGCTGACCAGCGTCTCGAAGAAGATGGTGGTGGCCCCGTGCTCCCGGGCCTCCCGCGCCACCTCGGCGAGCCGCTGCGGGGCGGGCTCGGCGTCCGGGGTGAGGCCGGTGATGCCGACCTGCTCCAGGTCGTAGCGGGCGGTCAGGTAGCCGAACGCGGTGTGGCTGGTCACGATCTCCCGGCGCGGGCAGGTCCGCAGGCCCGCGGCGTAGTCGGCGTCGAGCTTCTCCAGCGTGGCGCGCAGGGTCTTCGCCCGGGCGGTGAACTCGGCGGCCCGACCCGGGTCGGCCTTGCCGAGCCGCTCGGCCAGCCGGTCGCCGATGGTGGCCAGCCGGGTCGGGTCGAGCCACACGTGCGGGTCCTTGCCGCCGCTCTCCTCGGCGTGACCGGACTCGCCCTCGTGCTGGTGACCGCCGTCGGCCGCGTCGCGCAGCGGCTGCACGGTGGCCACGTCGAACGCCCGGTCACCGCCGTTCTGCTGGACCGCCTCGTCGACGGCCGGCTGGAACCCGGCGAGGAAGACGACCAGCTCCGCGTCGCTGACCTGGCCGACCTGGCGGGGGTTGAGCTCCAGGTCGTGCGGCTCGGCGCCGGGCTTGGTCAGGTTGGTGACCTTGACCGCGTCCCCGCCGATCTGCTCGGCGAGGAACTGGAGGGGGTAGAAGGCGGCCACCACGTCGACCCGCTCCGGGTCGCTCCCACCGCCACCGCCCTCCGAGCAGGCGGCGACGCCAAGGGTGAGCAGGGCTGCGGTGGCTGCGGCGAGGGCGCGTGGGGCGGAGCGGACGGTCATGTGACCAACTGTCCGCGATAACGAAATTGATTGTCAAAAACGCATGATTGCATGTCAGAGCAGCTTGGCCAGGGCGACCGCGAGCAGCAGCGTCAGCATCAGGAGCCGCAGCACCCGGGTGCCCGGGTTCTGCACCGGCCAGGTGACGCTCATCAGCCAGACCAGCCCCGCGGCCAGGGCGAGCAGCAGGACGCCGCCGACCGCGCCGGGCGTGAACAGGGCGACCAGCACCAGGACCAGCGTGGCCAGGAACACGGCGGTCGGGTTGAGCCGGGCGGGAAGGGGACGCTGCGTACGCTGCATGGCACAGACTCTACGAGGAGGACCCGGGTGCTGGTCACCAACCGGTTCGTGGTCGACGCCGATGTCGCGGCCGAGTTCACCGAGCGGGCGCACGCCGCGCTCGCCGCGCTCGCCGCCCGCCCCGGCTACCTGCGGGGGGAACTGTTGCGGGCGCTGGACGACCCGACGTACTGGTGCCTGGTCACCGAGTGGGAGTCGGTCGGGGCGTACCGGCGGGCGCTGGGCGGCTTCGACGTCAAGGTCACCGCCGTGCCGCTGCTGGCCCAGTCCGTCGACGAGCCCTCGGCGTACGAGACGCTGGCCAGCGCCGCGCCCGCGGGCGAGATCGTCGTCGTCGCCAGTGATCGGGCCGCAGGTCCTTACCGCTGAGGCCGGGGGCACTACCCTCTGGCGTATGACCGCTCCCGGACCGGCCGCCCCACCCCCGCATCCCGTGCCGTCCGGCGCGCCGCCGGTATCGGGCCCGCCAGCCGAGCCCGGCGTCCCCGCGCCGCCGGCCGGCCCCGGGGTCGCCCCGCCGTTCGCCGCCCCGCCCACCGAGGGGGGCCGGGCCCGGCTCTGGCTCGGTCTCGGCGTCGGCGCGCTCGCCGTGCTGCTCTGCTGCGGTGGGGGCGGCGCCGCCATCGTCGGGCTCGCGGTCAGTAACCTGCAGGCCGTCCAGGAGCAGGGCCGCGCGGTGACCGACAACTACTACCGGGCGCTGGTGCGGAAGGACTGGTCCAAGGCGTACGACCAGCTCTGCGACGACGCCCACCGGCGGGAGTCCCGGTCGGAGTTCGAGCAGCGGGCGGCCACCGAGCCGCAGATCTCCGGCTACCGGGTGGGCCAGGTCGACGCCCAGACGCTGACCGTGCCGGTGGATGTGACCCTGGCCGGCGGCAAGCGGGAGGCCCAGACGGTGACGCTGGCGACGGACCAGCAGACGGGTGCCGTGGAGGTGTGCGGGGTGAGCTGACCGGCCCCGGCTGGGCTCGGCGGCTCCGGTGGTCGTACCGTTGTCCGGGACCGTCCGGTTCAATCCACTCACCCCCGCCGACCGCCAGCCGGCGTAGGAGGAAACATGCCAGCCGACCGTATCGACGCCGTCGTCAGCCTCGCCAAGCGCCGGGGCTTCGTCTTCCCCTCCAGTGAGATCTATGGAGGCACCCGATCGGCGTGGGACTACGGGCCGCTCGGCGTGGAGCTCAAGGAGAACGTCCGCCGGCAGTGGTGGCGGACCATGGTCCAGCAGCGCGACGACGTCGTGGGCCTGGACTCGGCGGTCATCCTGGCCCGCCAGGTCTGGGAGGCATCCGGCCACATCGCCGAGTTCGTCGACCCGCTGACCGAGTGCCAGTCCTGCCACAAGCGGTTCCGCGCCGACCACCTGGAAGAGGCGTTCGAGGCCAAGCACGGCCGGCCGCCGACGTCGCTGTCGGAGATCAACTGCCCGAACTGCGGCAACAAGGGCACCTTCACCGAGCCGAAGATGTTCAACGGCCTGATGAAGACCTACCTGGGCCCGGTGGAGAGCGAGGAGGGCCTGCACTACCTGCGCCCGGAGACCGCCCAGGGCATCTTCGTCAACTACAAGAACGTGGAAACGGTCGCCCGCAAGAAGCCGCCGTTCGGCATCGCGCAGACCGGCAAGTCGTTCCGCAACGAGATCACCCCCGGCAACTTCATCTTCCGGACCCGCGAGTTCGAGCAGATGGAGATGGAGTTCTTCGTCGAGCCGGGCACCGACGAGCAGTGGCACGAGTACTGGCTCCAGGAGCGCTGGAACTGGTACCTCGACCTCGGCCTGTCGGAGCAGAACCTGCGCTTCTACGAGCACCCCAAGGAGAAGCTCTCCCACTACTCGAAGCGCACCGTCGACATCGAGTACCGGTTCCAGTTCGGCGGCAGCGAGTTCGCCGAGTTGGAGGGCATCGCCAACCGCACCGACTTCGACCTGTCGACGCACAGCAAGCACTCCGGCGTCGACCTGTCGTACTTCGACCAGAGCAAGGGTGAGCGCTGGATCCCGTACGTGATCGAGCCGGCCGCCGGCCTGACCCGTGCCGTGCTCGCCTTCCTGCTCGAGGCGTACGACGAGGACGAGGCCCCGAACACCAAGGGCGGCGTGGACAAGCGCACCGTGATGCGCTTCGACCCGCGGCTGTCCCCGGTCAAGGTGGCGGTGCTCCCGCTGTCCCGCAACGAGGCGCTCTCGCCGAAGGCCCGGGGCCTCGCCGCGGACCTGCGCAAGCGCTGGGTGGTCGAGTTCGACGACTCGCAGGCGATCGGCCGCCGGTACCGCCGCCAGGACGAGATCGGCACGCCGTTCTGCGTCACGGTCGACTTCGACACCCTTGAGGACAACGCGGTGACCGTCCGGAACCGGGACACCATGGCCCAGGAGCGCATCTCGCTGGACCAGGTCGAGCGCTACCTGATCGAGCGCCTGCCCGGCTGCTGAGCTGGTCACGGGGCCCCGGCCGCGCCGGTCGGGGCCCCGTACACTTGTCCGGTGACCGCCCCGACCCTGCCCGCGCTGCGCCCGTTGACCCTCGGGCCGCACCAGGTGTGGCCGCCGGTGGTGCTCGCGCCGATGGCCGGGATCACCAACGTCGGCTTCCGCCGGCTGTGCCGGGAGCAGGGCGGCGGCATCTACGTCTGCGAGATGATCACCACCCGGGCGTTGGTGGAGCGCAACCCGAAGACGCTGCGGATGATCGCCTTCGGCGCCGAGGAACAGCCGCGCAGCCTCCAGCTCTACGGCACCGACCCGGAGATCACCGCCGCCGCCGTGCGGATCGTGGTCGAGCAGGGCCTCGCCGACCACATCGACCTCAACTTCGGCTGCCCGGTCCCCAAGGTGACCCGGCGGGGCGGCGGGTCCGCCCTACCGTGGCGGCGCCGGCTCTTCGCCCGGCTGGTCAAGGCCGCGGTGGATGCCGCGGCACCCGCCGGGGTGCCGGTCACCGTCAAGATGCGCAAGGGCATCGACGACGACCACCTGACGTACGTCGAGGCGGGGCTCGCCGCGCAGGACGCCGGCGTCGCCGCAGTCGCCCTGCACGGGCGTACGGCCGCGCAACGCTACTCGGGCACCGCCGACTGGGATGCCATCGCCACCCTGAAACAGGCGCTCGACGTGCCGGTGCTCGGCAACGGCGACATCTGGGAGGCCGACGACGCGCTGCGGATGGTCGCCCACACCGGGGTGGACGGCGTGGTGATCGGGCGCGGCTGCCTGGGCCGGCCGTGGCTCTTCGCCGACCTGGAGGCCGCCTTCAACGGCCGGTCCGACCGGCGGCTGCCGACCCTCGGCGAGGTGGCGGTGACCATGCGACGGCACGCCGAGCTGCTGGTCGACCAGTTCGTGGCCGGCGCCCGCAACCCCGCCCGGGGTGAGCGGGACGGCTGCACCGACTTCCGCAAGCACGTCGCCTGGTACCTCAAGGGCTTCCCGATCGGCAGTGAGCTGCGCCGGTCCCTCGCGATGATCGACAGCCTGGCCCAGCTCGACGACCTGCTCGGCAAGCTCGACCCGGCCGTGCCGTTCCCGGTGGAGGCCCTCGGTCAGCCGCGTGGCCGGACCAACTCCCCGGGCAAGGTCTTCCTGCCGGACGGTTGGCTGGCCAGCCGGGACGACGACACCCCGCCAGACGGCGCCGAGCTGGACGACTCAGGCGGCTGACCGAATCGGTCCGTCCGGGGCCTGGCGCCCCTCGCGGGCGAGCTTCAGATCCCAGCGCGGCAGCGGTGTGCCGACGAAGAACGGCCGGCCCCTGGATGGAGGCCGGCCGTTCTGTGGTCGGTTGCGGGTACGGCGAAGGCCGGCCCCGTGTGGGGGCCGGCCCTCCGTGGTTCCTGCTGTCACCTGGTGTGTCAGGAGGCCGAGTAGCCGCGGGTGGCGATCCAGTCGGCGAGGTTGTCGACGCTGATCCGGTAGGAGGCGGTGTTCGGGTTGGCGGAGTCGGCGATGGTGACGGTCTTGCCGTTGTCGCGGTAGCCGACGACGCTGATGTAGTGGCCGCCTTCGAAGGAGTGGGTGTTGCCGTCGGTGTCGGTGGTGGTGCCGGCGATGTTGGCGACCACGGCG
>NZ_JBIDCT010000024.1:0-110301 GCF_043204735.1 Micromonospora sp. NPDC047740 | reverse complement strand
CCAACGAAACGCGGAACGGGTGTATTCGGCCGACGCCCGCGACTTGCGCTTGGACTTGAACCGCGGATACCGGGCCCGCTTGTCCCAGAACGCCATAAACCCGGCCTGCAAGTGCCGCAGCGTCTGCTGCAACGGCACCGAGGACACCTCGTTCAGGAACGCCAACTCCTGCGTGCGTTTCCACTCGGTCAGCCACGCCGACGACTGCACGTACGTGGTGCGCCGGCGGTCCACCGCCCACGCCCGAGTGCGTGCTTCCAGCGCCCGGTTGTACACCAGACGCACGCACCCGAAGGTGCGGCCCAGCTGTTCGGCCTGTTCAGTGGACGGATAGAAGCGGTACTTGTACGCCCGCTTCACCACATCCCCCACGCCTCACATTTTACCGTCCATGTAAGACACTCATCGCAAGGGAGGGGCGGCGTTTCCTCCCGGCCGTAAACGGCCGGGTTTCCACGCCGCAAATCCGATGAAGAGCACCACCCACCTGACCGCCGCCTGCCACGTCCTGGCCAGCCCGTGCGTCTCGGGCATCACCGCCGACGCCGAGCGTCTCCGTCTGACCCTCGAACGCTCCATCGGCTTGGTCACGGCCCCGAACCCGCGCATCGGCTACTCCACCGCCTCCGCGATCGCCAAGGAAGCCCTCCACACCGGTCGGGCGGCCGCAGCGGCTCGTCGGATCCCCCGCCGCCACCGGTGGCCGGCGGGCGCTCACAGCCGTGACGAGCGGTACGCGCGGCAAGTTCTCCGGGGCAACCCGTCGATCACCACTGCACGCCGTGGCACACCCTTCTCCGCCGTGGACGGTTCCACCTCTTCCCGGACACAGTGCTTTCGCGGTGCCGTTCCCCTCAAGGCGGATGCCTTGGCCGTTCCCTGCTGCCATAGGCGTGTCGGAGGTTGCGGTTAGTATCCGCGAGTGACGCTCACGCCTGATGACCTGACCGGTTACGTCGAGCGCGACCTCGACGCCGACCTCGCACGGTGGTTTCCCGGCCGTTCTCCCATCACCGTTCCTCGGGAGACCCGGCCGGTGGCACCGATGCTCGACCGCCTACCGCCGGCGTCCGCTGCGGCGCTGGCGGCATTCGACCGGCGCGTGCGGTCAGGGCGCATGCCGCAGTTCCTGGATGTGTACGACTGGTCCTACGGGTTCGACTTCGCTGCAAACGACTGCGGGATCCTGGACGCCGACTACCAGACCGAACTCACTGACGACGACGTCTACGCGATCGGTGCCGACGGCGGCGGCAACCTCTACGTGGTGCTCACCGACGGGCAGGTCGGCCTCTGGTTCCACGAGGAGGAGGTCGTCGAGGGCGGGACGCGTTTCGACAACCTTGACGTCTTTCTCTGGTCCGTCGTGCGCTATCACGCGGTGCGGGCGGGAGTGCTTGAGCGGGCTGCGGTCGAGGCCGACTTTCTGTCGCTGGGCCAGGACGGCGCGCTGCAGCCAAACCTCGGTCTGCTCAGCTCCATGAAGTAGAGCGGCGATCACATAGACACCGGGCTCCCGGTCTCACTTGACCATGGGGGTGGCCTACGGGCCACCCCCATGGGTCAACGTCGGTACGGCGCGGGCGGGCTCGCGGGGGCGGCGTGTTAGCCCAGCCGGACGAGAGCGTCTGCCCACGACGTGTGGTTGAAGCTGTTGCCGGAGTCGGCAGCGCGCACGATCAGGCGCAGGAGCCGGGCCCCTCGAACATCGACGTCCACCGGTTCGGGTCCGGTGGACGCCCGCAGCACACCGCTCGTGTGGACGAGTCGGTCGTCGGCCCACACCTCGGCGATCGTGTTGCCACGCGAGCTCTGCCGGGCGCTGAAGTCGTCGATCCCCACGATCGAGGTGAATCGGGCCGCCCGGCCTCCGAGGTGGTAGGCGACCTCGGAGTAGGAGTGGACACCGAGGCCCTTGGCGTAGACGGTGCCGCTGAAGGAGATCGGCGTGCCGTCTCCGGCGGCCTGCCTGCCGTTACTGGTGTCCAGTTCCACCGGGCCCCAGCCGTTGACTGCGGTGATCCAGGGCAGATCGCTCAGGTACGAGTCGGTGGTTGGCGGTGGTGGCGGCGGGGTGACGCGGCGCTCGGCGCGGAAGGTGAGCGGCGCGTCGCGGGCGACGGCGTAACCCGACACGGTCAGCGGCCACTCCTTCGCCGTGGTCTCCTCAGGCACCCGGACCCGCCAGGTGGTGCTCACTCGGGTGGCGGGGGCGAGGCGCCCAAGGCCTTGGCTGGTCGCCGGCTCGGCGGTCCAACCGCGGGGCGCGGAGAGCGCCAGCCGAGCGCCGGTCCAGGGCACCGCCGACCCGTTCGCGAGGGTGGCCGTGAGGTCGTAGGTCACGCCGGGGAGCAGCAGGTCCGGGGTGTCGAGTTCGAGGCCGTAGCCTTCGCGGGTGACCTCGTCGATCCAGGACTGCCGCAAGAGGCCGACCAGCCGGGCTGCGACCTCGGGGTGGGCGGCTGCCAGGTCGGTCGTCTCGCCGAGGTCATGGGCAAGGTCGTAGAGTTCGACCTGCCACTGGTCGTCCGGGACGGTCCGATCCTTGCCCGGCGCCCAACGGATCGCCTTCCAGTTGCCTTCGCGGACGGCCTCGGCTGGCCGCTGCAAGCGGCCGTCATCGACGGCGCGGGCACGCTTGGTGTTGCCGTTGTCGAGCCGCCAGAAGTAGAGGTACGGCTGCTCGGCGGCCACGGTGGGACGCGGCTCGAGCAGCGAGCTGAACGACCGGCCGTCGATGTCGCGCGGTCCGGGGACGCCGGCCAGATCGGCCAGGGTGGGGAGCAGGTCGGTCTGCTGGGTGAGCCGGTCGGTCACGCCGGGCTGGATCCGGCCCGGGGCCCACGCTATGAACGGGATCCGGATGCCACCCTCGTACAGGTTGCGCTTGTAGCCGGTGAGGGGGCCGTTCGCGTCGAACCGGTCGGGGTCGAAGCCACCTTCCTCGTGCGGGCCGTTGTCGCTGGTGAAAAGGACCACCGTGGACTCGAGCAGTCCCTGCGCGGCGAGTTCGTCGACCAGCTCACCGACGTACGTGTCGATTCGGGTGACCTGGGCCGCGTGGCCTCGGTCCGCCGAGGGCCAGTCCTCGGCGGCGTACGGCTGCTGGTTGGGGACATCGCTCGGGGCGTGGGGAAGGTTCGGGGTGACCACGAGCAGGAACGGCTCGGAGCGGTGGGCCCGGATGAAGTTGAGAGCCCGGTCTTGGAAGAGGTCGGGGGCAAAGGTGGTCTTGGTGGACTCGTTCTCGGGCAGCTCGAGCCGCTCTCCGTTCTGCCACAGGTACGACGGGTAGTAGTCGTGTGCGTGACTGTGCGTGATGTATCCGAGGAACTCGTCGAACCCTCGGGCGTTGGGGTGGCTCGGCTGGTCGCTACGCTCGGGACCGAAGCCCCACTTGCCGAACAATCCCGTGCGGTAGCCCCGGGCGCGCAGCACCTCGGCGAACGTGGTGTCACCGTCGGAGAAGGCGATCGAGTCGGGGTCGCCGGCAGGGTTGTTGCGCACCGGCCCGTGACCGGCGTGCAGGCCGGTCAGCAGGGCCGAGCGTGAGGGCGCGCAGACGGCCGCGGCGGAGTAGGCGTCGGTGAAGCGCAGCCCCTCGGCGGCGAGCTGGTCCAGGCGCGGCGTCGCGATGGTGCGCTGCCCGTAGGCGCCGAGCTCGCCGTACCCCAGGTCGTCGGCCAGCACGAGCACGATGTTGGGCCGGGGTCGCCCGGTGGTCTTCGGCTCGGCTGCCGCGACGGACGGGACCGCTGCGACGCCTAGGCCGAGCGCGGTGCCGGCAAGGAGTTGACGACGACTGATCATGGCTTGGCTCCGTTACAAGAGATTGCAGGGAAACGGCGCAGCAGATCTCGGGCTCGGGTGATGAGCTGCCGACGGGCTGGCACGGGGCGTTTCAAAGACGTGGATGATGCGGGCGGGACGTTCAGGCGCAGCGGAAGCCGACGTTGGAGGCTGCGGAGTCAGGGGTGTTCCCGGAGCGGGCCGCGACCCGGTACCGGTAGCAGTAGGAGTCGTGGCACAGGAACGATCCGCCGCGCATCACGCGCCGGCCGGTGACGTCCGGTTCCGCTGGCCCGCGGGGGTCGACGACGCGGGTGCCGGCGCGCAGGGCGTAGGTGTCGATGGCGAACAAGTCCTCGCACCACTCCCACACGTTTCCGACCATGTTGAAGAGGCCGTAGCCGTTAGGCGCGTACTGCTTGACGGGTGCGGTGCCGATGAAGCCGTCTTCCGTGGTATTGAGGTGGGGGAACTCGCCCTGCCAAATGTTGCAGTTCCACCGACCGCGCGGGCGCAGCTCGTCGCCCCAGGGAAACCGCGCCCCGTGGAGCCCACCACGCGCGGCGTACTCCCACTCTGCCTCGGTGGGCAGACGCTTGCCCGCCCACGTGGCATACGCGCGGGCGTCGTTCCAGGTCACCTGGACCACCGGGTGGTTTTGGAGGTCCGCGATCGAGGAGGCCGGCCCGTAGGGGTGGCGCCAGTCGGCGCCGCGGACCACGAGCCACCACGGGGTACCGGCGGCGGCCCCCAGGATGTCGGATCGTTCGGCGTTCACCTGCAGGTGGAAGACGGCGGAGAGGCCGAGCACCTCGGCCTCGGTGACGTAGCCGGTGGCCTTGACGAAGGTCGCGAAGGCGGCGTTGGTGACCGTCGTGACGTCGATGGTGAAGGCGCTGAGTGCGACCTCGTGCACCGGTCCTTCCCCATCGCCCGGGTAGCCCTCATCGAAGGCGTCGCCCATGGCGAAGCTCCCGCCGGGGAGGCTGACCTGGCCGCGCGTGGAGCGCGACCGACCAGCCGCCCGGACGACGGGGTCCAGCTGCTGCGGCCGGCGGGCGATCTGGAGCAGCCCGCCGGCGGTCTGCTGCAGGCCGCCGGGTGCGCAACAGCTCGGCGTGGTGGTGGTGGTGGTCCCGGCGGTGCCGTGGCGATGGTCGGAGGTCATCGGTCGGTGACCGCGCTGGGCAGCAGTGCCGGCACCTCGTCGCCCGGCGGGAACGTCAGCTGTGTCGGCTTGTCGTAGTGGGTGATCTTCCCGTTGGAGTACGCCGTGCCCTGGAAGGTGACGGTGATCGGGGCCTTGCCCTCGCGCAGCGTGGCCAGCGGGGCGTCGACGTCGTTGAGCCAGCGGATCAGCCGGCTGCCGAGCCGCTGGGTGACGTCTGGGTACGCCGCGGCCAGATCGGTGGTCTCACCGATGTCGCTGGTCAGGTTGTACAAGCTCCAGTCCTGGGTCTCGTAACGGTAGCTGAGCTTCCACGGCCCCGACCGGATCACCGTCTCGGGGCGCTGGTCCCGCACCCCGGCGATCAGGTATCCGGGCAGGTGCCAGAAGAGGGGCCGCACGCCGAGCTCAGCGCTCTCGTTCCTCCAGATTCCGCTGAGGTCCACACCGTCGGGGCGCGGGCCCTTGGGCAGGTGCGCACCGGCCAGCGACGCAAACGTCGGCAGGTAGTCGACCGCGTGGATCGGCGTCGAGTCGACCACGCCACCGTCGACCAGGCGCTCGTTCCTGCTCCACACGATGGCCGGGACCCGCAGCCCCCCTTCCCGCAGTTCACCCTTGTAGCCGCTGAGCCAGCCGTTGTCGGCGTTCGCGGTCCCACCGTTGTCGGAGGTGAACACCACGATGGTGTTGTCCGCCAGCGGGTGCCCCGGGTTGCGGGGATCCGGGGTGGTCTCGAGGTGGTCCACGATGCGGGCCAGCCCCTGGTCGAGGCCCTCCAGCAGCGCGGAGTACGACGCGTCAGCCGGGTGTCCGGCAACGGCCGCCTTGGCCCGGTACTTCGCGAGCAGGTCGGCGCGTGGCTGCTTGTCGCCGATCGGCTCGTGCACCGCGTAGTCGCTGACCCAGGTGAAGAACGGCTCGTCGGTGTGGCGGTCGATGAAGTCGATGGTCGCGTCCGCCACCGCGTCGGTCACGTGCTTGTCGGTGCCGACGAGGGCGTCCAGGGTCGCTTCGTCCACGCCGTGGGAGTGCGGCTTGATGTTCTCGTCGACGTACTCCTGGGTGTAGTCGGCCGCGAACGCGTCCAGCGCCGGGCCGATGCTGTTGTTGAACTTCCCGTTGATGGCGTGGTACTGGCTGGCATGTCCCGAGTTCGAGCCGCCCAGGTTCTCCTCGAACCCGAAGTCGGTCGTGATCTGATCAGCGGTCTTGGTCACGTGGAACTTGCCGACGTACCCGGTCGCGTAGCCGACGTCACGCAGCGCCTCGCCCACGGTGTAGGCCTCGCCCGGCAACGCGTCGTCGCCGTCTGGGAGCCCCTGCGACGCACCGTCCAGCAGCGTGTTGTCCCCGCCGCGGTTGAGGTCGCCGACCAGGTAGAGGTTGTTCGTCGGCCGAGGCGCGTAGAGCCCGGTGAGGAGGGCGGCTCGGGTCGGCACGCAGTTGGGACCGCCATAGGCGTTGTCGAAGGCAACGCCCTCCTCAGCGAGACGGTCGACGGTGGGAGTTTCGTTGTAGGTGTTGCCCGACCCCTTGTTCGTGAGACCGGTGCTGACATCGGCCCACCCCAGGTCGTCGGCCAGCACGAACACAATGTTCGGCTGCCCAGGGCCAGCCGTCGTGGCCGCGGCCCGGTGCGGAGCAGCGGCGGCGCCTGGAGCAGTGAGAGCAGTACAACCCAGGGCGGCGGTGGCAGCAACTGCGCCCAGTCTCAGGGTCAACTGTGGCATCGGGGGACGTCCCTCCCAGCAAGTGAGTAAAGCGAATCGAATGTGACGAATCGCAGCGCCTTCGTTACCGCGGCGCAGCGAGCGGCCGTTGATCGGCTCGCGGAAACTTTGCCGGTCGTCTTCAAGCCGGCGGCGGTTGAGAAGTCGGGGATGCGCGTTCAGCGGCAGCAGCCGCACGCGGTGGTCCAGCCACGGCAACATCCCCGCGACACCGCGAGCGCGGTGCGGTCGAGCAGGGCATCCTGGCGAGTCACGGTTGCGACGTTAACCCACTTTGCCTACCTGGAAAATAGGTATTCTACGTGCTGGGACGTCGGCCTTGTTGTTCCACTCGGCGTAGAGGTGTTCGAGCGCGCTCTTCAGCACCCCATGGTCGAGTGGTTGTACTCCGGGGTGACGAATACGAACCCGTCGATGAGCCGCGACCACCCCTTGGTGTACTCGTTGGCCTAGCGGCCGCCGGAGGCCGGCACGGGTTCGTCGAGGTGCGGCAGCGGGTGGCCCGCGAGATCGACGATCTCGAAATCGGCGTCAGTGCGCGGCGGCAGCCCTCGTGGCCGCCACCCTTCCCGGCGGCGAGCACCTACAGCACCGCCTTACGCAAGCGTCCGAAGAGCCAAGCGCGGTGATACGGCCCGAGCCAGTGCCGGACCTTGCCACGCCCGCGCTCGAAGCGCTGCACTTCCTGGCCGGTCCCGGCGGGCCATGGCATCAAGGATGGACGGCCGAGACGGACCAAGCCGAGGAGCAGCAGACCATCGACGGTCTCACCGCCATCCTCGAAGCTGCGAACTCGTAAGGACCACCAGACACACCACTCAACCGAAGACCACGAACGGCGGCTGCCGTACTGGCAGTGGAAACGCCTCTCGACGTCTCACACCACTCCCCTGCCGACCGTCGGCCTGTTGCCGACCAGATGCGGACCGCTCATCTGTCCAGGCGATCCGGAGCATCATCCGGCTGTACCAGGATGGAGCTGTGCTCGCCGAACCGACGATGCTCCTCGTCCACGGTCCGGCTCCTCACCTCGGCGGCGTGGGGCGCCCTGCGGCTGCACCTCGAAGCACCTTCGACCCCCGGTGCGCGTACAGTTCCGGGTCGAACTTGGGGCGGGCCGGGTAGATCCGGCGCAGGGAACGGGACGAGACAGCGACGCATGACGGCGGACAACATTACCGAAACCGGTCAATACGGCATTGACCCGAGCCGGCTGGAAACCTGTTTCAGCGTCTTTGAGGCGTTGGAGGATCTCCCTCCCGATCACCCCGACGTCGTGCGGGTGCAACGGGCCACCGCGAGGCTCTACAAGATGATCAAGCAGCGGCGACGCGAGGAACGGCGGAATGCCATCACGGCGGCCGACCGCGCGGTGACGGCGGCCACCGCCACCGGCGCCCCGGGCCGGATCGACGACGAGACCCAGGGCATCCCGCTCGCCTCCCCCACAGTGGGTGCCACGGCCGGCTTCCTGCACAATCCGCGCGCCTGCTACGTCTGTAAGCAGCGCTACCGCGAGGTGGACGCCTTCTACCATCAGCTCTGCCCGCCCTGCGCCGCGCTCAACCGGGAGCGCCGCAACGCCCGCACCGACCTTACCGGCCGGCGCGCGCTGCTTACCGGCGGCCGGGCGAAGATCGGCATGTACATCGCGCTGCGGCTGCTGCGCGACGGCGCGCACACCACAATCACCACACGGTTTCCGCACGACGCGGTCCGCCGATTCGCCGCGATGCCCGACAGCGGGGACTGGTTGCACCGCCTGCGGATCGTCGGGATCGACCTGCGCGACCCCGCCCAGGTGATCGCCCTCGCTGACTCGGTCAGCGGCCAGGGACCACTCGACATCCTGATCAACAACGCAGCACAGACCGTCCGCCGCACACCCGGGGCGTACGCGCAGCTCGTCGCTGCGGAGGCGGCGGCCCTGCCGGACGGCCCGCTGCCGGAGATGATCACGTTCGCCAAACCAGCCGGCCAGGGCGACTTGGCGGGCAGCCTGATCGCCTCGCCGCAGGCGGCTGCGATCCCCCCGCACGCGCTCACCGCGTTGGCGCTGACCAGCGGCTCCGCCTCGCCGGAACGGATCGCGGCAGCCACCGCCATCGACGCCGGCGGCCTGGTGCCGGACCTCGACCCGGTCAACAGCTGGGTCCAGCGGGTGCACGACGTGGACCCAATCGAGCTGCTTGAAGTGCAGCTGTGCAACGTGACCGCGCCGTTCGTGCTGGTCAGTCGGCTGCGATCGGCGATGGCCGCAGCGGCCGCCCGCCGCAAGTACGTGGTGAACGTGTCGGCGATGGAGGGCCAGTTCGCCCGCGGCTACAAGGGGCCAGGGCACCCGCACACCAACATGGCCAAGGCTGCGCTGAACATGCTGACCCGCACCAGCGCCCAGGAGATGCTGACCGATGGCATCCTCATGACCAGCGTCGACACCGGCTGGATCACCGACGAGCGGCCCCACCCGACGAAGATGCGGCTCGCGGACGCCGGCTTCCACGCCCCGCTGGACTTGATCGACGGCGCGGCCCGGGTCTACGACCCGATCGTCCGCGGCGAACAGGGCGAAGACCTGTACGGCTGCTTCCTGAAGGACTACGCGCCCTGCGCCTGGTGATCGGCACGCCTACCTCGCCACCGGCCGCCCAGCCTCAAGAGCGCATCGGCAAGTCAGCGGGGCGGCCTGATCGAGAGGGCTGGTGCCGTGACCACAAACGTTGCCAGTGTCACAGCGAGGTCCAGGCGGCCATCCGGCATGGCTCCAATGCCGCTGGTCGTCGTCCGGACCCGGCGCGGCAAACGTCCCTGGACGCCGCATTAGCATCGATGCGGCGCGGGCGGGCCACTGCCCGACCGGAAGGGGGGCCAGTGGCGGTGAGACGGACATCGCTCCGGCGGTGGGCCGGCGTGCCCCGGTGGGTTCGGGTTGTCGTGATCGCCGCCGTCTGCGTCCTCGCGTACGGCGGGATCGTCCACCTGGGCGACCTGCTCGGCGTCCGGCCGGATGGTCCAAGCCCGTCCATCCCCATCTGGCTGATGTTGTACTTCACCTCACTGACCGTATTCGACCCGCTCGCGGCGCTGTTGCTAGCGCTGCGCCGGATCGAAGGGCTGCTGCTCGGCTGCGTCGTGCTCGCCAGCGACGCGGCGGCGAACGGGTATGCCAACTACGTGCTGGACAGCGCGCCGGGGATCACGCCCGGCCGGATCGGGCAGGCGGTAGTCACGGCGCTCGCTGTCGCCCTGATCGCGGCGGCGCCCAGGGCCGCGCCCTGGCTGCATCGGCCGGGATATGCCGGCTAGATCCTTGGGTTCGAGAATCTGAACACATGGGTCAGGTTTTCAGATTCTCGAACCCAAGGATCCAGCCGCGAGGGTCGGTACGGCGGAGGCAAAGACGTTGTCCGGGTCGTAGCGGAATTTGGCGCCGACCAGCCGCACGTAGTTGGGGCCGTAACTCGGCGGGACCCGCTCGGGCTCGTCCGCGCCGAGCAGGTTCGGGTAACCGCCGGGCAACGCCAGCGGCGCCAACCGTTGCGACGTTTGGTCGGCCCAGTCGCCGTACCCCGCTTCGGCGTCCTCCGGCGCCCACGCCCCGACGATCTCGACAAGCAGGTGGTCCGTGCGCAGCCCGAAGGCGGTCTCGGCCTGGCCCACTCGGGCGGCGGCGCCGTGGAAGTGGTGCATGGAGATGGCCGAGTACGGTGAGGCGATCTGCGCGGCGGCGTCGGTCAGCTCCTCGGCGGCGGCCTCGGACAGGTGAGACAGCCAACGGGTACGCAGCCGGTAGTGGTTGCCCTCACGCATAGCGCCGTCGAACATGCTCAGCGCGTCGTGGTACGGCGTTGCGGCGATCTGGCTCATGACCGGGTTGCCCAGCCGCTCCAGCCCCGCGATGAGCCGCTCGCCCTCAGCGAGGTCCACTCCGCTCCACATGGGACAGAGAAACACCAGGGGCGGCCCGTCCGGGTTGGGCAGGAACCCCGCCATGATCGTCGCCTCGTCGGCGGCGGTCGCCACGATCTCGCGGTACCCCGTCAACACGGTGGCCGCCTGGGCGAACGGGAACAGCATCATCCCGGACAGCACGGTCGGCAGCTCGTGCAGCCGGTACATCAGGCTGGTGACGACACCGAAGTTGCCGCCGCCGCCGCGCAAGGCCCAGAACAGTTCGGCGTCGCCGTCTGGGCTGGCGGTCACGAGGCGGCCGTCGGCCAGTACGACATCGGCGCGCAGCAGGTTGTCCACCGCCAACCCGTACCGCCCGCAGAGTGGACCGTAACCGCCGGCGAGGGTCAGACCGGCCATCCCGACCGTCCGTACGGTCCCTGTGGGCGTGACCAAGCCGTGCTGCTGCCCAGCGCCGGAAACATCGCCGATGTGCGCCCCGCCCCCGACCGTGGCCGTACCCGCCCCGGTATCCACCGCCACCTGCCGCATGCCGGACAGGTCAAGCACCAACCCGCCGTCGCGCAGCGCCCGCCCTGCCCAGTCGTGGCCCCCGCCGCGTACGGAGAGCGGCACGTCATACTCGCGGGCGGTCAGCACGGCGGCGCGTACGTCGTCGTTGTCGAGGCACCGGACGATCGCGACAGGCCGGTGCGTGACCGCACAGTTCCAGATCCGGCTAGCCGACGCGAACCCCTCGTGTGTGGGCAGCAGTAGCCGGTCACCGAACACGGGGCGCAGCTGCTCGGTGGCCCGAGCCACGTCGGTGCTGGCGTTGATCGAGGTCATTGCGGCTCCCGACGAGGCAGCGGCCCCCGCCGTACCGCAGGTGTGACGGTTGGCGGGGATCCGGGGGTGGCGGCGACGCTAACATCGCCACGCGGATGCCGCTGTCTGGAACCGGACCCTTAGCGTGGAGTTCGGCCGCCCAGCTCGCCGCGCCGCCCGGGATACGGCCGACCGGCGGCGACGCGGGCTGGGCTTCCGGGGCCGTGCCGTCTCACCTCACTCGATGCCCTGCTCCAGCGCCCCGGCGGGGGCCTTGACCCGGCCGCCCCGGTGCGGCCGTACCGCACCGGGGCGCCGGTCGCGCGTCAGCCGGCCCGGTAGGCCCGGATGATCGTCTGGTCGATCCCGCTGCCGCCGTCGGCGGTCACCTTGATCCGCAGCGACACCGCCTGCCCGGCGGCCGGCTTCGGCAGCGCGGCGGTGAAGTCGCCGTCGTCGCCGGCCCGTACGGTCGCCGGCCGCCAGGTGGTGCCGTCGTCGGTGGAGGTCCACAGCTCGAACGCGGTGACCCGCTGATTCGTCACGCCGTGCGCCTGGTGCACGGTGAAGCCCGCCGTACCGCCGATCGGGTGGTTGGCGGCGTCCAGCGGCAGCGACGTGACTTGACAAGAAAGTTAACCAATAGGCACCCTTCTATGAGAGAGCGCTCTCTTCCCGTCTCATGCCGGTCCCGCACCCCTCGGGCCCGGCCAGAAGGAGATCGATGAACAAGCTCCTCGGGCTGCTCGCCACCGGGATCCTCGCCGCCAGCCTGACCGCCCCACCCACCGCCGCGACGGCGCAACCACCACGCACCGCCGGCCCCGCCGACGCGACCGGTCTCACCCCCGGCATGGCCGAGGCCATGCGCCGGGATCTCGGGCTCACCGACCGCGAGGTGGCCGCCCGGCTCCGGGTCGAGGCCGGGGCGACGGTGATCGACCGGCGGCTGCGGGCCCGGCTGGGCGCGCGGTACGCCGGCTCCTGGCTGACCGACGGCCGCCGGCTGACGGTCGCGGTCACCGACCCGGCGGCCGCCGCCACCGTCCGCGGCGAAGGCGCCGAGCCCCGGCTGGTCAACCACAGCCTGACCACACTCGCTGCCGCCCGGGCCACCCTCGACCGGTACGCGGCGCGCCACCGGCCGGCCACCGCCGTACGTGGCTGGTACGCCGACACCGTCGGCAACTCCGTCGTCGTGCTGGTCGAGCCGGGCCACACGGCGGCGGCCGCGTCCTTCGTGACGGCCAGCGGAGCACCCCGCGCCCTGGTCCGCTACGTGACCGAGGCGAACGTGCCCCGACCCGTGTACGACATCCGCGGCGGCGACCAGTTCGTGATCAACGGAAACGTGCTCTGCTCGGTGGGCTTCGCCGTCGCGGGCGGATTCGTCACCGCCGGACACTGCGGCGGCGCGGGCAGTTCCACCCTCGGCTACAACAACGTGGCCCAGGGCACCTTCGCCGGCTCGTCCTTCCCCGGCAACGACTACGCGTGGGTACGCACGAACAGCAACTGGACCCCGCGACCGTGGGTCAACAACCACGCTGGCGGCAACGCGCCCGTGGCCGGCTCGCGGGACGCGGTGATCGGCAGTTCGGTGTGCCGCTCGGGCCGGACCACGGGCTGGAGGTGCGGCACAATCCTCGGCCGGGACGAGACCGTCAACTACGCCCAGGGCGCGGTCTACGGGCTGACCCGCAGCAACGCCTGCGCCGAACCGGGCGACTCCGGCGGCTCCTGGCTCTCCGGCGACCAGGCCCAGGGCGTCACCTCCGGCGGCACCGGCAACTGCACGACCGGCGGCACCATGTGGTTCCAGCCGGTCAACGAGATCCTCGGTGTCTACGGGCTGTCGCTGACCACGACCGGCGGCGGGACGCGGATCATCAGCAACTGGAACAACCGGTGCATCGACGTGCCGTTCTCCAACTTCTCCGACGGCGTGCCGTTGCAGACCTGGACCTGCAACGGCACGCTGGCGCAGAGCTGGACGTTCACCGGCGGCACGCTGCGTACCCAGAACAACCTGTGCATGGACGTCGCCTGGGGCTCCCGGGACAATGGCGCGGTCATCCAGATCGCCTGGTGCAACGGCACCGGAGCCCAGCAGTTCGTCCTCTCCGCCGCCGGAGACCTGGTCAACCCGCAGGCCAACAAGTGCGTCGACATCAAGGACTGGAACAACTCCGACGGCGCCCGCCTGCAACTCTGGGACTGCGCGGGCACGGCCAACCAGAAGTGGCGCACCGGCTGAGGCCGGGTCGCGGACCGGCGCGGCGGCGCTCGCCGCCGGTCCGGCCGCGATCGTGCCCGCCGGCCTCCGCAGGCGAGCGGAACCCTCCGCCAGCTGCCGCAATCCGAGTCGATCACGCCGAGATCGCTCTGTCCCGTCCCCGTTCCCCCGAGGTGGTATCCATGGGTCTCCGAAGCAAGCTGCTAGCCGTCGCGTCCGCTCTGCTCGCCGGCCTCGCCGGCACCGTCGCCGCCACCCCGGCCCGCGCGGTCGGTCCGGCGCTGCTGCCCGTCACCGTCACCAACACCACCGGCCGCGCGGACCCGGTCTACCTGTACGTCATCGGCACCCAGCTGGCCACCGGCCGGCTCGGCTACGTCACCTCCGGCGGCGCCTTCGTTCCGTGGACCGGTGGGCAGATCCCGCCGTCACCCGCGCCGGACGCCTCCATCCCGGGTCCCGGCACCGGCGGCAGCACCACGATCCAGTTCCCGCGCGGCTTCTCCGGGCGGGTCTACTTCGCCCTCGGGCAGAAGCTGAAGTTCTTCCTCACCCCGGACGGGCTGGTGCAGCCCGCCCCGTGGGCGGCCGGCGACGCCAACCGGGACATCCTCTTCGACTGGAGCGAGTTCACCTACAACGATGCCGGGCTGTGGCTGAACAGCTCCCAGGTGGACATGTTCGCGGTGCCGCACGCGGTTACCGTGACCGGCGCCAACGGCGTCACCAAGCGGACCGGCGACCCGGTGGCCAACGGACGCAACGCCGTCATCGACGGGATCCGCGCCCAGCCGGGCTGGGCCAACACCGTGCACACCCGGTCGGACGGGACCGTGCTCCGCGTCCTGGCCCCCGGCAAGGCCGCCGGCGCCGGCCTGCTCAGCGCCACCTACCTGGACTCCTACATCGCCGCCGCGTGGAACGCATACACCACGAAGACACTGACCGTGGTGCCGTTCGCCGACCAGCCAAGCATCCGGTACTACGGGCGGACCTCGGGCAGCACCATGACCTTCACCAACGGCAGCGGTCAGGCGGTCGCCTCCTTCAACCGGCCCTCCTCCGCGAGCGTCTGGGGCTGTGACGGCGACCTGCCCGCGCCGAACGACCAGGTGGTCGGGCCGATCTCACGTACGCTCTGCGCCGCGCTGAACCGGGGCACGCTCGGCACGATCGACACCCAGCCCAGCACCAACGCCGCCGACTTCTACCGGAGCAACCCGACCAACCAGTACGCCCGGCTGATCCACGCCAACATGGCCGACGGCAAGGCGTACGCGTTCGCCTTCGACGACGTCGGCGGCTTCGAGTCCCTGGTCCACGACGGCGACCCGCGCGCGGCCGGGCTGATCCTGAGCCCGTTCGGCGGCGGCGGTGGCAGCCCCGGCGCCGGGGTGGCCGTGGTGAGCAACTGGAACAACAAGTGCATCGACGTGCCGAGTTCGAACTTCGTCGACCGCGCCCAGCTGCAGATGTGGCCCTGCAACGGCACCAACGCGCAGAAGTGGACGTTCACCGGCACGGCCCTGCAGAGCCAGAACAACAAGTGCATGGACGTCGACGCCGGGTCCACCGCCAACGGCGCGGTCGTCCAGCTCTATACCTGCAACGGCACCGGCGCCCAGCAGTTCACCCTCAACGCGGCCGGGGACCTGGTCAACCTCCAGGCCAACAAGTGTGTCGACATCAAGGACTGGAACGGCAGCGACGGCGCGAAGCTCCAGATCTGGGACTGCGCGGGCACGGCCAACCAGAAGTGGCACAAGGGCTGACGACGGAGCGGCCACCGCCGCCCGGCGGCCGGTCCGGTCGGGGCGAGGGCTGATCGCCGGGTGATCGGCGCCGGGACGGGTCGTCAGGGTGACGACGTCTCCGGTGACCAGTGCCAACCGGCTGCGTGACGCCCTGCTTCCCCGACGGGTTGCTCGCCGCCGGGTTCGATGCACTCGCGGCCGCAGCGCCGTCGCCCTGGCTGCACAGGTCGACCGCGACCGCGATCGTTTCCCGGATCGCAGTCCTTCCCCCGTCCCACGGATCAAGCGACATGGGGAAGGACCGCGTCTGAGGTTATTTCGTCCACGCCTCGATACGTGCTTGAGCGGCACCCTTCAGGTCATGCCTAGCCGTCGCCGTGACGTGGCTGTCCATGTCGGGATTGTCAAGATGTTGCAGGAAGTTCCGCAGTTGCTTGGCCGCTTGGTCTTTCGAGCCCTTGGCCAGATGATGACTCGCACTGCTCAGGGTGTTTGACAGTTGGGGCACCAGCGGACCACGGACCTCCCCCGCTGACACATAGAAGTCCAGCATCTGGTAGACGGCGGCTGTGCCGTTGCCACCGTCAGTTCGAGTAATCTCGATCGAGCGATAAACGGACTCCATGATGGACGGCCCTACCGGCCCGAGCACCCTGATTTGTCCACGGTCCCCGATGATGCCATCGAACTTGTACTGGTACCTTCCCTCCGGCGATTTATCTCCGACGAGGGTGGCGCTAAGGGATCCAATGACCTCACCGTCAGGGGCGTACAGGCGGATCTTGGCGTCTGGGTCGGCCACATCCGTAAATGCCGTTCCCGACAACCTGCCGTCGACGTACGTCAGGTCAGTGAATCCCGAGATCTCGGTCTGATCCTTCGTGTGCTTCAACGAGGCTTTCACGGCATCGAGGAACCCGCTGATCTGCTCGTAAGGGGGTTCCGGAAGATCACGCGGGTATCCCGGCTCATCCCGGGCCCACAGCAACTCCAGGGGAATGTAGCCGCGGTAGTCGCTGTATCGGACGTCCGTGAACAGCTTGTTCAGATCCATCGTGGTATCCGTCTCAGCTCCCCCCGGCCGCTTCTTCACCTGGAAGTTGTTTGAGTACGGAAGGACATCGGCAATGTCGGCGTACCAGTCATAATTTAGGCCGGTTGTGTAGCGGAACGGCCGGAAATAGCCGGTGTCATTCACGATGCCAATGTTGTCGTGGTCGACCCACTTCAGGAGTTGAATGGTCTGGCCTGCCGTCGCGGTCATATCCCCATGGTTCTGGAGACCGATCTGGACCCCCTTGGCAGCGCCGTACTCCGCCAGCTGTCGCAGCGCCGGGACGACGCGCTCTCGGGTGACGGTCTCCCACCCGAGCCGGTTGATGTCTGTCGGCACCGGTCCAGAGAAAACGCGGATGACCGGAGCGTCCATCTCGGCCGCGACGTCGATCCAGTACTTGCCCCGTTCGACATCGAGCGCGCGCCTGTCAGCGCTAGGGTTGGCGAAGTCGTTCTGGTAACCAGTGCCGCTGATCTCGATGCCCAACTCCTTGGTCAGGTCCCGGATCTGTCGGGCGAATGCCTTGATCTCACCGTCCGGCAACGTTGGCATCGTGGTGTTGCTGTACCCAGGAATGTAGTAGGCCGTGACGTCGACCGCATCGAATCCTGCCTCGGCCGCCCACCGAATCGCCGCCAGCGTGTCGAGCTGCGGTGTGTCTTGTCGGTTGTTCAACCACGCGTTGATGTTGACATTGAAGCTGTAGAGGTTGAGGCTGACCTTGTAGTCGCCTCTGAAGTATTCACGATCGCGGTACCTGACGCTATCGGATCCGCCAATCCGACCGCAATACTGGGCGCAGAGCTCCGGCGTGTTGGGCGGAGCGGGATCGTCAGGATTGCCGGTGCCGTCATCACCGATCACCCTGATCCTGAACTGCTGGAAGAAGATGTGGTTCCGATAGACTTCGAGCGCCGATTCCACCGGGACGTAGATGGTCAAGCCGGTCACATAAAGGAACCAGTTCCCCTGACCCAAAAGTACGGGCGGTTCCTCACCAAGTGTCAGCGACGACATCGACACGGCGCCGTAGAAGGCCCGGTTGTCGATCGACCTCAACTGTGGCAGGTACGCGCTCTTTAGCGCCGCATTGTTGTTGAACGCGAGCCCGTTCAGTATGGTCACATTCGGCATCTCGACGGTGACGAGCGTGGCAACATCGTAGAACGCCCTCGACCCGATCACGGTGGTGTTGTCCAGCCTCACATGCCTGAGCGAGGTGTTGCCGCTGAACGCGCTCGTCGGCACTTGGGAGCCAACGAAGTCCGCCGTCCCGCCGACCGTGAGATCGGTGAGCCCCGTGAGACTTTGGTTGATGAACCGGCTGTCGGTGCTGTTCAGCATGCCGCCGTTGATTACCAGGCCATGAACATCGGCGTAGGCGGCGCCAGCCGCGTCGATCGCGGCCTGCAGCCCTCCGCCAGCGTCCGAGACGCTCAGCGTCAACGTGCCCGTTTCGGCGACCGGCTCGGCTTGAGCGGTGGCCGGAACAGCCAGGGACAGCAAGCCTGCGGCGGCCAAGCAGGTGAGAACTTTCCTGAGGCGTTTCATCGCGTCCTACCTCCGTGAAAGCGCTTTCCGGCGCCGGGTCGACCCAAGGTATCCCAGAACCTCATGGCCGTCTAGATGACCGCCGACCTGGTCTGCCTGGGCGTGAGCAGGCCGGTGCGCCAGATGTCCGCACCGGTCAACCCACCGGCACTCCCGAGGAAGTCGTCGACTGCACCGGTTGCGGGCAACAGGTCCAGGAACCGGGTGAGCACCCGTCGCCCGCCACATTGCCGCGGAGATCACCGGCCGGGCGGCGTCTCGGATGGGGATGTAGTCGAGGCCCTCGGTGCGCAACACCCTGCTGGACTCCTGCACCAGGGCCACCCCGGGCCCGGCCGCAACCAGCGTGAGCTGCGTGCCGAGCTCGCCGGCGTCCGGCGTTCTGAACACCGCCCAGCAGCTCGGGATCGCCGTCGGGATCGCGGTGCTCGTCAGCGCCACCGCCGTCAACTCGACCCGGCCGGAGCTTTTGGCGTCGAGCTACGGAATCGGACTGCGTCTCAACGCCTTCATCGCGGTGGCCGGCGCCATCGCGGCCGCAGCCGGAAGCCGCACCCGGGCCGGCGTCGACGCCGGGCCGAGCCGAGCCGAGACTAGGTCCCGTCTGGAGTTGTGATCACGGTGGTGTGGAGGCCGGCCGGTCGGCCGCTCCATGCTGCCACCCAGTTACATGCAGAACTTCAGGCAGACTGCTTAGCCCGGGCGGCGTCCCCATGCCGAGATCAGCGGCGCGAGGGTGAGGTCGAGCTCGCCGGCATCGACGGCGGTCAGGTGCGCGTCGATCTCGACGTCGTTGGCCAGCCCTGCGGCGAGCAACTCGGCGCGGACCATGCGCACCGTCGCGGTCTCCAGCCGGTCGCAGGCTACCGCGCCGACCGGGAAGCAGCCGGCCGCCGTGACATCGACCAGGCCCGCCGCACGCAACGCCCGCGGTAGCGTACGGCCGTAGCGCAGATCGGCGCCGCGGCGGGTCATCAACTCCCGGACGGCGCGCCGCAGCCGGTTGGCGCGCCGCTGCGCCGGGCCAACCTCATCGAGGCAGGCCAGCGGCTGCAGCTCGGTGTCGGCATCCTCTACCAATAGCCAACCGCCGGGCCGCAGCGCCGCCACCATCGTCGCCAACGCCCGGGCACGGTCGGGCACGTGAACGAGCACGAGCCGCGCGTGTACCAGGTCAAACGTGCCTGGCTGCGGCGGCGGGTCCCCGACGATGTCGTGCCGGAGCACCTCGTACCCGCCGTGCGGGTCCAACCAGGCCGGATTGATGTCCGTGGCCAGCACGTAACCGGTTGGTCCGACGGCCGTGGCGAGTGCCTCGGGAATGCTGGGGCCGCCGGCACCAACTTCCCAGCAGCGCCAGCCCGCCCTCACGCCCAGCCGGTCGAAGTGCCCACGCGTGACACCGTCGAACAGCTCGGCCAGCCAGGTGAACCGCTCGCCCGCCTCCACCCGGGCGTTGTCGAGCAGGTAGCGGTGATCCGGGGAAGACTCGGGGGCGTCCGGCGATGGGGGCCTGGACCGCGCGCCAGCAGTATTCACCGGCCCGCCCGCGGTCGTGTCCGGCTCGGGCCCGGGGTCGACGACGGGCTGCGATGCACTCATGCCCACATCCTCACGCCCGACCGCGTGCTGTGTCAGCGCGACACAGGATGCAACCAGACACAGCCCGGCTCCAGCCAACCAGGCCGACGCCTCACCCTCGGTCCTTGCAGGAACGGGACCAGCGACCCCGCCGGGCAGTGCACTGTGCGCGGCCGTGAACAGCAGATGGATCACGCCGGCAGCGCTCGGTAGCGTCTATCTGGTGATCAGGACGATGAGGGTCCGTGGGCCGTGGACGCCCTCGACGCGGTTGAGCTCGATGTCGCTCGTCGCAGACGGCCCGCTGATCCAGGTGAGCGGCCGGGTACCGTCCAGTCGGGCGATGGCCTCGGGCACGGTGCCGACGATCGCCGTCGCGGGCACGACGCATACATGCACGTCCGGGACCAGGGTCAAGGCACGTCTTCCCTGCGCAGGCCCGGCGTCAAGCACGATGGTGCCGGTCTCGGCGATCGCCACCGCGCAGCCCGTCAGGACGCCGCCGCAGCCGTCCAGATCCTCGACGGACAGCGCGGGTGCGTCGGGCAGGATCCGGGCGGTCGTCTCGGACAGCCACTCCGGCGGCAGGTCCGGTGGCACGGCGAGGATGTCGACTCCCGCCTCGCGCAGCTCCGCCGCCACGACACCGGCCACCGCTGAGCGCTCCACGATCCGGACCGTCGCCCGGTAGTCGTCGGCCCGCTCGGCGAACAACTCCACGACGTCCACGCCCTCGGCTGACGTCGAGTACCCGCGGGGCACCTCGACCTCGGTGTCGGGCACTCCGGCGAGGGCGGTCCGTACCCGCGCCAGGATTTCGTCCCGTGCGTTCACCGCCGTCCCCCATCCTGGTTGCTCAGCCACCACGAACGGAAGGACTGCCGTGGGGGTACGGGGATGTCGCGCGCGCGGGTCCAGCCGGACAGCGGGCCGGGCAGCCTGCCGATCCGACCAGAACGACCGGTGAGCGCGCCGGCCAGAGCGCCGGCGAACGCTCCGAGCCGCTGGGTGGCGGCGAGCCGGCGAGGGCTGGCGAACATCCAGGACGCGGCACGCATCACCGCGCGCTCCGCCGATGGCCGGCGGCGCTTGGCGTCGACGACTTTGGCCCGCAGGTGTACGAGCGCGGCAGGGATGTCGATCCGCACCGGGCATGCCTCGTAGCAGGCCCCGCAGAGCGACGACGCGTACGGCAGGCTGGCCGCGACCGGGTCGCCCCGCACGCCGCGTAGCTGGGGGGTGAGGATCGCCCCGATCGGACCTGGGTACGGCGATCCGTAGGCGTGCCCACCGGTGCGCTCGTAGACCGGGCACACGTTCAGGCAGGCCGAACAGCGGATGCACCGCAGCGCCTGCCGGCCGATGTCATCGGCGAGCACGCTGGTACGGCCGTTGTCCAGGAGGACCACGTGGAACTCCCGGGGGCCGTCGCTCGGGTGCACACCCCGCCAGGTCGAGGTGTACGGGTTCATCCGCTCGCCGGTGGACGATCTCGGTAGCAGTTGCAGCATCACCTCCAGGTCGGCCCAGGTCGGGACCAGTTTCTCGATACCGACCACGCTGATCAGGACCTCGGGCAGCGTGAGGCACATCCGCCCGTTGCCCTCAGACTCCACTACCACGAGCGTTCCCGAATCGGCGACTGCGAAGTTCGCTCCGGACACGGCCACCTTCGCGGAGAGGAACTTGCGCCGCAGGTGTTTCCGCGCTGCGGCGGCGAGAGCGACCGGCTCATCGGTCAGGTCGGCCGGAGCGTCCGGCATCTCGCGAAGGAAGATATCCCTGATCTGTTCCCGGTTCCGATGGATTGCCGGCACCAGGATGTGCGACGGCAGGTCGTCGCCCAACTGCACGATCAGCTCCGCGAGGTCGGTCTCGTAGGCGGCGATACCGGCCGTAGTGAGCGCGGCGTTCAGCTCGATCTCCTGGGTCACCATGGACTTGACCTTGATCACCTCGTCGGCGCCGGCGGCGCGTACCAGGTCGACGATGATCCGGTTGGCCTCCGCCGCGTCCCGCGCCCAGTGCACGACTCCCCCGGCGGCGGTGACGTGCTCCTCGAACCGCAGCAGGTAGCTGTCCAGGTTCCGCAGCGTCCGGTCCTTGATCGCCGCCCCGGCGACGCGGAGCTGCTCCCAGTCCGCCCGCTCCGCGACGACGGCCTCCCGCTTGGCGCGGATGGTCCCGGTCGCCGTGCGCAGGTTGGCACGCAATTGACGGTCGGCCAACGCGTCGCGGGCCGCGACCGGGAAGGCTGGCATGCCCATCCACACGGCTCCGCTCATGAATCGTCTCCTTCCGCGAGGATCTCGGCGTAGTGCATGACCCGCACGTCGGAGCGGGCGCGTGACAGGAGTCCGCCGATGTGCAGGAGGCAGGAGTTGTCGGCCGCGGTGAGCACCTCGGCTCCCGTCGCGAGCACCTGGCTGAGCTTGTCCAAGCCCATCGCGACCGAGACATCCGAGTTCTTCAGGGCGAACGTGCCGCCGAATCCGCAGCATTCCGACGCACCGCCGAGTTCCACCAGTTCGATCCCGCGTACGGCCTTGAGCAGTGCCAATGGCCGGTCGCCGAGGCCGAGCGCGCGCAGCCCGTGGCAGGTCGGGTGATAGGTGACCCGGTGCGCGAACCGAGCGCCGACGTCGGTCACACCGAGCACGTCGACGAGGAGTTCGCTGAACTCGTACACGGTGGGCGTCACCTGTGCCACGGCGTCCAAGAGGCCCCGGTCGCCGGAGACCTCGGCGACCCGCCGGTAGGACTCTCGCACCATGGCCACGCAGGACGCCGACGGGGAGACGACCACGTCGGCGTCGGCGAAGACGTCGACGAACTTACGCGCCAGCGGCACGGCCTCGCGTTGGTAACCGGTGTTGAAGTGCAGCTGACCGCAGCATGTCTGGGCGGCGGGGAAGATCACCTCGTGGCCGAGCCGTTGGAGGACGCGCAGCACGGCCCGTCCGGTGTCAGGGAACATGGTGTCGTTCACGCAGGTGATGAACAGGGCGATCCGCATGGTCGGCCCCTTCCGGAGCGGGTGGCGAGAGGTCGGGTGCTGCGGTAGCGCCGCTGAAGGCCGTTCGTGGCCGCGAACCGGGCGCGTTCACGGCAGGGCGTAGACCCGGCGGGCGGTGCCGCCCAGGACAGCCGCCCGCTCGATCGCGGTGCAGCCGGCCAGCAGCTCATCGGTGAGCGCGAGCACGTCCCGGTAGCGGCCTGCCAGTTCACACACCGGCCAGTCCGATCCGAACATCACCCGGTCGGCGCCGAAGGCGGACAGCACGTGTTCGGCGTACGGCCGGATTCGCGCGGCGTCCCAGTCGTCCCAGTCCGCCTCGGTGATCAGCCCGGACAGCTTGCAGACGACGCCCTCGCATCGGGCCATCGCCACGATCCAGGACGCCCACGGCTCCCACTCCCCCGACCCGATGGCCGGCTTGCCCGCGTGGTCGATCACGAACCGGACGTCGTTGCACCGCCGGACGGTGGCGAGGGCGGCAGCTCGTTGCGGGGCGCGCACGAGGATGTCGTACGCCAGCCCGCGCGCGCCGAGGGCGGCGAGTCCTCTGGTCACCTCGTCGCGCAGCAGCCAGTCCGGGTCCGGCTCGTCCTCCACCTGATGACGCACCCCGACGAGTGGACCAGCACGCAGGCGGTCAAGCTCGACGTCGACATCGGGACGGGTCAGATCGAGCCAGCCGACGACGCCCGCGACCAGGCCCTCGCTCGCCTCCGCGGTGGCGAGGAATTCCTCGGTCTCGGTCAGCGACGACACGGTCTGCACGAGCACGGTCGCACCGACCCGGTCACCGGCCGCGACGCGCAGGTCCGCCAGGGTGTATGCGCGCCGGATCGGGGCGAGGGCATCGCCCGCCATCCACGGGTACGTCCGTACCGCGGGATCCCACAGGTGGTGGTGAGCGTCAACGATCACGGGTGGATCAACCCCTCGGCGACAAGGTCGTCCCACAACCCGTCGGGCACGCGCGTGGCGGCGAGTTCCGCGTTGTTGGTGACCTGCTCGATGGTCTTCATGCCGACGACCACCGATGCGACGGCCGGATGTCGCGCCACGAAGGCCATCGCCGCCTGCGGCAGCGCCACCCCGTGCGCGCGGCACATCTTGGCGATCCGGACGGCCCTGGCGTACACCGCGTCCGGCACCGGGCGGTAGTCGTACATCCTGCCTGGCTCAGCGGTGGCGAGCACACCGCTGTTGAAGACACCAGCGGCGAGGACGGACACCCCGCGTTCCCGGCAGCGTGGCAGCAGCCGCTCCCCCGCCGACTGGTCCAGCAGCGTGTACCGCCCGGCCAGCATGACGGTGTCGATGTCGGTTTCGACGACGAACCGTTCCAACATCTGCCACTGGTTCATGCCGACGCCGATCGCGCCCACCACACCCTGATCGCGCAGCTCGTGCAACACCGGGTACGCCTCGTCGACGGCCTGCCGCCAGTGGTCGTCGGGATCGTGGAGCAGCACGACGTCGATCCGGTCGAGTCCCAGGCGGCCGAGACTGGACTCCATCGACCGGCGTACCCCGTCTCCGCTGAAGTCCCACCGCCGGACGTGGTCGGCCGGCACGTCGAAGCCGCCGGCGTCGTCCC
Source organism: Micromonospora sp. NPDC047740 (assembly GCF_043204735.1). Taxonomy (NCBI): domain Bacteria; kingdom Bacillati; phylum Actinomycetota; class Actinomycetes; order Micromonosporales; family Micromonosporaceae; genus Micromonospora; species Micromonospora sp. NPDC047740. The sequence continues at coordinate 86,103 of NZ_JBIDCT010000024.1, read as the reverse complement.
GTAGGTGCGCGGTTTCCGGCGAAGGCACCAGCACCCGGCCGACCTTCGTGGAGACAGTGAACTCGTCGCGCGGGCGGCCGGCGAGCGCGGCTCCCAGCCTGCGCTCGGACAGGCCAAGACCGTAATGCGGCGCGGTGTCGTAGTAGCGGATCCCCGCCTCCCACGCGGCCTCGACCGCGCGGTACGCCGTCTCGTCGTCCAAGGCCCGGTACAGGTTGCCGATCCCGGCCGCACCGAACCCGAGCCGGCTCACCCGTACGCGTGACCCGCCGAGTCGCGTGACCTTCACGCCAACTCCCACACCTTCGCGATGCCGCGATCGTTTCCCGAGTAGTCGTCGGTGATCTCCAGCAGCTCGGCCATCCTGGCCTGCCACGCCACGTTGACCGGGTGCTCAGCCAGGGCCCGCCGCATCGCTTGGTAGTCGGCGACCTCGACCAGATGGAACAGGTCCTGACCGTCCCGCCAGATCCGCCAGCTGTGTACCCCTGCCACGCGCAGCGCGGCTTCCAGCGGGGGCGGGATCACCGCGTGCACCCGGTCGTACTCCGCCTCACGGCCCGGTTTGAGCCTCGTGTGCAGGGCGATGGTCTCCACGTGTTCTCCTCATTGCCTGGGCCTGCGACGGCTGCCTACGCAAGGGAAGTCAGTCCTGGGCCTTGCCGCTGGTGGGCCTGGCCGGGACGAGCGCGACGATGATGACCAGTCCGTTGACCGCTTGGGGCTGATCGATGAACGCAACGAGAGCCTAGACATCTGATGTCTATCCCGTCAATCCTGAGACGTCACGGGCTGGGCCCGGCGAGGACGACCACACGTGAAGGCAGCTGGCCAAACGCTGGCCGCCGTGGCGAAGGAATCCCGCTGTCTGAACACCGTATGATGCAGGCTCATCCGATGTTTCAGCAGGAGGTTCGCCACTTATGTCGCTGACTGACGTCGCGATCAACAAGATCAAGCAAATGATCACGGGCGGCGAACTGCGACCCGGCGACCGGTTGCCACGGGAGGCCGATCTCGCCGAGCACCTAGGGCTGTCCCGCAGCTCGCTGCGGGAGGCTGTACGAGCGCTGTCGCTGATCCACGTGCTCGACGTGCGCCAGGGCGACGGCACGTACGTCACAAGCCTCGAGCCGTCGCTGCTCCTGGACGCGATGGCTTTCGTCGTCGACTTTCACCGCGACGACACGGTGCTGCAGTTCTTCGAGGTACGGCGCATCCTCGAGCCTGCGGCAGCGGCAATGGCCGCGTCGGCTATGAGCGACGAGGACATCGGGAGCCTGCGCGAGCTGCTTGACCAAATCGGACCGACGCCGACGGTTGAGGAGCTCGTGGCCAACGACGTCGAGTTCCACCGCCGAATTGCCGCGGGATCCGGCAACCAGGTGCTGTGCTCGCTGATCGAGGGGCTGTCCGGACCAACCCAGCGGGCACGGATCTGGCGGGGTCTGACCCAGAAGAACGCGGTCGCCCGCACCGTCGACGAACACCGGCTCATCTGCGATGCCATCGCCAGCCGCCAGCCGGAGATCGCCCACGCGTGGGCCACGGTCCACGTCGCAGCCGTCGAGCAGTGGCTGCGCCAGGCGCTGGCGGAGTAGGACGTGTCGGGCCGATCTCTCACACGTCCGAGGGCGTCCGGCGTTCCAGGGGTGGATTTCGCGTCGATCGGCACGGCCAGTTCCTCAGGTGACCGGGCGCAGGCGCAGTCCCTGCATGCCCCCGTCGACGGCGAGCGCCATGCCGGTGGTGGCGCCGGCGCGCGGGCTCGCGAGGTAGCAGATGGCGGCGGCCACCTCGTCCGCCGACACCAGCCGTCCCGAGGGCTGCCGCGCCTGTAGCGCGGCGCGTTCCGCGTCCGGGTCCTCGGCGGCGGCGAGCAGCCGCTGCACCCACGGCGTGTCCACGGTGCCCGGATTGACGCAATTGACGCGGATGCCCTCGCGAACGTGGTCGGCGGCCATGGCCAGGGTCAGCGACAGAACCGCACCTTTGGACGCGCTGTACAGGGCCCGATCGGGCAGTCCGGCGGTCGCGGCGATCGAGCAGGTGTTGACGATGGCCGCGGCCGACGACCGGCGCAACCAGGGCAGCGCGGCGCGGGTGGTCCGCACCAGGCCGAGGACGTTCACGTCGAACACCCGCCGCCACTGGTCGAGGTCGTTGCCCTCGACCGTGCCCTGGGCCCCGATGCCGGCGTTGTTGACAAGGATGTCGATGCCACCCAGGGCGGTGGCCGCCGCCTCGACGGCCGAGGCGACGAGCGTGTCGCTGCTGACGTCGCACCGAATCGGTACGACGTTCGCGTCACCGATCGACGGTTCGAGGTCGAGGCAGGCGACCCGGGCACCCCGGGCGGCGAGCATCCGTGCCACCGCGAGGCCGATGCCCGAGCCCGCGCCCGTGACGGCAGCCGTCAGTCCGTCGAATTCCCTGTCGCTCATGCTCCGCCCACCGTTTCCCCGTCAAGCGTCCGTTCGGTCGCCCACACCGGCCCGTCTGGGAAGAGATGAGCCGTGAGGGAGGCCTCGTGCATCTGTGCCGAGAAGCCGGGAGTTGTGGGGGCGGCGTAGCACCCCTTGGTCACGATCACCGGATCGACGAAGTGTTCGTGCAGGTGGTCGACATACTCGATGACCCGGTCGTCGAGTGACCCGCTGACCGCCACGTAGTCGAACATCGACAGGTGTTGCACGAGCTCGCAAAGCCCGACGCCGCCGGCATGCGGGCAGACGGGCACCCCGAACTTCGCGGCCAGCAGCAGGATGGCGACGTTCTCGTTGAGGCCGGCCACCCGGGCGGCGTCGAGTTGGAGGATGTCGATCGCCTCGGCCTGCAGTAGTTGCTTGAACACGATCCGGTTGGGCACGTGCTCGCCGGTCGCCACCTTGATGGGGGCGACCGCCCTGCGGATGGCGGCGTGCCCGAGGATGTCGTCCGGGCTGGTGGGTTCCTCGACCCACCAGGGGTCGCCGGGCGCCAGGGCCCGCACCCAGTCGATCGCGGCCGGGACGTCCCACCGCTGGTTGGCGTCGACGGCGATCCGCACGCCCGGGCCGACGGCCTCGCGGGCGATGCGAAACCGCCGTACGTCCTCCGCGAGGTTCGCGCCGACCTTGAGCTTGATCTGGCTGAAGCCGTCCGCCACCGCCTCCCGTGCGAGGCGGGTCAGCTTGGCGTCGTCGTACCCGAGCCAGCCCGGGGAGGTCGTGTACGCGGGGTAGCCCTGCTCGCGCAGCCGGGCCTCGCGCTCGGCCTTGCCGGGCTCGGCCTTACGCAGGATCTCCAACGCCTCATCGGGCGTAAGCGCGTCGGTCAGGTAGCGGAAGTCCACCAGTTCGACGATCTCCGCCGGGCTCATGTCGGCGAGGAGCTTCCAGACCGGCTTGCCGGCGGCCTTGGCCTTGAGGTCCCACATCGCGTTGATCACGGCGGAGATCGCCATGTGCATGACGCCCTTCTCCGGGCCGAGCCAGCGCAGCTGCGAATCGTGGACAAGGCGGCGCCACAGGCCACCCATGTTCGCGAGGGTGTATTCGAGCGGCAGCCCGACGACGAGCGGTTCGAGTGCCCGGATCGCCGCTACTTGGACGTCGTTGCCGCGACCGATGGTGAAGGCGAAGCCGTGCCCCTCCAGGCCGTCGGGCGCGTCGGTACGGATCACGACGTACGCGGCTGAGTAGTCGGGGTCGGGGTTCATGGCGTCCGAGCCGTCCAGCTCGTGCGAGGTCGGAAAGCGTACGTCGTACGTGGCGAGCGACGTGATGCGGTGCGCCATGTCAGGCCTGCCCCATCGCCTGGCGCTGCCGGCCCAGGCCGGAGATCTCAAGCTCGACGACGTCGCCCGGGCGCAGGTACGGCTTGGGATCGGGATGGCCGAGGGCGACACCGGCGGGTGTACCGGTGTTGATGATGTCACCCGGTTCGAGCACCATGAACTGGCTCAGGTAGTGGATGATCTCGCCGACCTGGAAGATCATGTCCTTGGTCGAGCCGTTCTGCCGGATGTTCCCGTTGACCCACAGTCGGAGGTCGAGCGCCTGTGGATCCGGCACCTCGTCCGCAGTCACCAGCCAAGGCCCGAGCGGGTTGAACGTCTCGCAGTTCTTGCCCTTGTCCCAGGTGCCGCCGCGCTCAAGTTGGAACTCACGCTCGGACACGTCGTGCGACACGGCGTAGCCGCCCACGCAGGCCAGCCCGTCCTCGGCCGTGTCGAGATAGCGGGCCGTGCGTCCGATGACGACGCCGAGTTCGATCTCGTAGTCCGTCTTGGTGCTCCCTCGTGGAATGAGGACCGTGTCGTTCGGCCCGATCACGGTGTACGGCGTCTTGAGGAAGACCACCGGCTCGGTCGGCGGCGCCGCGTCGCTCTCCTCGGCGTGGGCCCGATAGTTCAGGCCGATGCAGACAACCTTGCCAGGGCGCGCGAGGGGGGCGCCGATCCGCATGCCAGCGCCGTCGATGCTCGGCAGGTCACCGGAAGCAATCGCCGCAGTGGCCAGCGTCAACCCGTCAGCGAGGAACACGCCGTCGATGTCCGTCGTGATCGGAGAGAGGTCGAGCAGCCGCCCGTCCTCAGTCATGACTGCCGGGCTTTCCTCGCCGCGCGGGCCGACACGCAACAACTTCACGCTAATCTCCGAACACTTAGCTAGTGGGTACGCCCACCCGATGCCCAGTGCGGCTGGGCGAGTCATCTGATGTCTGCGGGATGCTTTGACATTAGCAGGCGGGCATGATGGGCCGCCAGTGGAGGATTTCCCGTAGAGCAACGCCTCCCGGCCGACCCAACACCAGGATAGATCGGATGGCTAGTCGCCCCTCGCGCCGCCGTTCCACGCGGCCGGCGGCATGCGGAAGCGGCACTTCCCTCCGGGAAGTGCCGCTTCCGGCATTGCCGTCAGCTCGCCGGGGTCGTGGTCACCGTGACCTGGCGGTCGTTGGCCGCGTACAGCTCGATCGAGGCCACGTTCGCGTGCGAGGTGCTCGTGCCCAGCCAGCGGTAGTACCGGTAGGGCGTACTGCTGTTGAGCGCCTTCACGTACCAGGACGACGAGTTCGCCGTGGTCGGGCTGTCGTTGATGGTGACAAGGTCGACGAAGCCGTCAGTCGGCGACGTGTTCGAGCCCTGAAGCTTCGCCCCCGCGATCCGGGCCGCGTTCGTGCCCGAGCGCGGCAGGAACCGGAGCACGTTGACGGCCGTCGGGCTGCCGAAGTCCCAGCCCACGTATGGCGTCGTCGAGCTGTGGTCGTAGAACGTCGCCGGGTTGTCGTCGAAGGCGTTCGGCGGCGGGTACGAACCCGAACTCGTCGAACCGAACGCGGTGCCGTTGCCGTTGCCGTTCCGGCTCAGGTTGAGCAGCGGTGGCGGTACGTCGGTGAAGGTCACCGTGACCACCACGTCCGCGGCACCCGAGGCCTTCGCCGTCACCTGGTAGGTGCCGTCGCCCATCACCCACAGCAGGCCACCGCTCGGATCGATGGTCGCGCCCGGCGCGGCCGACTCGTCGGCCGGAGTCACCGTCCACGTCCGCCCGGTCCCGGCGAGCAGCTGGACCAGGTGCCCGTTGCGCACCGTCACCGCGCCCACGCCGGACAGGTCGACCGTTGGCACGTCTCCGGCGGCCGTGGCGGCCATTGCCAACGCCAGTGCGGCAAAGGCCGCGTCGACGTCCGGCTGGGTCGCCTTCGGGTCGTCGTTGACCTTCTGGGCTTCGGCCAGCGCCGCCTGCAGATTGCTCCACGCCTGCGGGGTCCCGAAGTCGTCCGCGGTCAGCTGCGACGCGGTGGTGATCGCCGAGGCCAGATCGGTCTTGTCCGCCAGGGTCCGGTCCGGCAGGGTGACCGCGAGGGCTGGGTCGATCGCCTTGATGGCCTCGTTCAGTGCGAGGGCCGCGAAGTACGCGGTGTCCTTGCTGATGTTCACCGCCGAGTAGCCGGAGTAACGCGCCTTCACGCCGAGGGCGTTGATGTGCGCGATCTGGAAGCGTTCCTGCAGTCCTTCCCAGTTCGGGCTGGTCGAGACCCGCTTGAAGCCGCCACCGCTGGTGCGGTCGCCCGCGTACGCCGAGATCTGCTTCGCCGCGGCGAGCACCGAGGCCAGCCCGTTGTATCCGCTGGAGTCCGCTCCCGGTGCGGTCACCGTCACGCTGGTCGTGACCGGTGGCAGGCTCGGGTTGCCCATGCTGGTGCCGGTGATCGTCGCCGTGCCCGCACCGCGCGCGATCACCAGCCCGTTCTTGTCGACCATCGCCACGTTCTGGTCGCTCGACCGCCAGGCGATCCGCCGGTCGTAGGCGTTGGCCGGGGACACCGAAGCCGTGAGCTGCAGCCGGTTCGTGCCCGTCACCTTGCCGGTGCTGGCACTGGTGGCCGCCGGGCCGTAGATCGTCGCGTCCGACGGGCTGAGCAGCTGCAGCCCCGTCGGGACCGTGGACACGTCGGCGACCTGGACCTTGATCGTCTGGGTCACCCCGTCCTCGGACAATCCGCCTTGTTCGATGCTGCGGGCCGTGATCGTCACGTTCGCGACCTTGCCCCCGCCGGTGCCGACCGCCTGGATGGTCGCCGTCTTCCCGGACCCGGTCACCTTCACGACCTGGTTGTTCGAGGACTTCCACTCCACCGTGTCGCCGGGGATGCCACCCTCGAGCGTGGCCGTGATGGTGTCGGTGCCCGCCGGGGCGTTGCGCTTCGTGCTGTCGTACACCAACGTCGTCGAGTACTTGGACAGCGAGATGCCGCTGACGGTGTGGGCCCGGTCGGTGGTGTCGACCATGACCATGTACCGCCGGCCCTGCTTGGCGTTGAACACGAGCTTGCCGCTGTGCACGTCGTACTCGACGCGCTCACCCAGCGTCTTGTTAGCGTTGACCACCTGGATGACCGGGCGGCCGGTGGCCCACGGGTTGACCAGCGAGATCTTCCCGTCCCGCTTGCTGGTCAGGTCCACGTAGGACACCGAGCCCGTGGTCGCGTCGTACGCGCTCGACACCTCGACGTTGCCCTTGGCGCCCAGCCGCTCGTAGCTCAGCGACTGGGTCCGGTCCCAGTTCGGGAACACCGACAGGGTCGCCGGGACATCGGGCGTGGTGCTGCTCTGCAGCAGCATCGAGTTGACGCCCTCCATCGCGCCGACGGTCTCGACCGCGCCACCGCTGCCGTAGTAGGTCAGGTTGCTGGTGCGCAGCTTGGCCTTGAGGGCGGTCTTGAACTTAGCCAGCAGGTCCGCGGCCGGCCAGCCGGCCCGCGCCGCGATCGGGTACACCTTGGGGAAGCCGTTGTTCTGGCTGCTCCAGCCGGCGAACCCGGTGGCGGCCCAGGAGTTCATGTACTCCAGCGTGTTCCGGACCTTGCCGAGCAGTTCCGGGTCGCCGTCGAGCTGCTGCACGTTCTCGAAGGGGAACACCACGCCCTCGAGCTCGACCGGCTGGTCGCCCGGCTCGATCATGTCGACGTGCGCCTGGTTCGGCGACTGGTAATCCGTGGCCAGCAGCGTCGGGACGAAGTTGTCGTTGGTGTTCGCGGAGAAGATGCCCTTGGGCAGCATGGCTTCCGGGAACGCCGTGTGGTCTGCCAGGTCCTTCCAGCGCGCGACGGTGGCTGGGGCCTCGCCCATCGCCGTGGCGTGTGCGGACAGGAACTTGGACAGGAACTTGATCGCACCCATGTCGAGGTCGGGATTGATGTCGGCGGCGTCGCCCTCGTGGATCGACGAACCGATCACCGAGTAGTGGTACTGCCCGTTCCCGTCGTCCTGCTTCAGTACGTAGGAGCTGTAGAACGTGAGCAGCTGCTTCAGGTGCGGATAGAGCACCGTGCGCAGGTACTGGTCGTCCAGCGTGTATTCGTAGTAGGAGACCATGTTGATCGCGGCGAAGTAGCCGTTCGACTTCTGGTCCGTGGACGATGCGTTGAACCCGTACACCGGCACGGACGCCTTCGGGCTCAGTGCCGGCTGGGCGCTCGCCATGAGGTGGAACGGGGACAGCGTCCGGACGTGCACCGCGCCGTCATGTCCCTGTGCGGCGGCGTTGTTCTGCTGCCATGGCAGGTCGTAGGCGATGACCCGGTTGAACGGCACTTCGGTTTCGATGCGGTTGATTGAGCCTGACGCGTAGTACTGGGCCTGCTGGTTGTAGTTGAGGAAGTACCGGCCGCCCCAGCCGACGTTGTCCGCGAGAACCCACTCGCCGTACATCGAGCCCGGCAGGTTCTGCGGGTTCACCTTCCCGTTCGCGCTCGTCGGCCGGTTCGAGCTGCCGAGCACGTACAGCGACCCGTAGTAGTACTGGGCCACCTCGGGATCGGGGAACTGGACGTAGCTGCGGAGCCAGTAGTTCTTCCACCAGGCCTGGTGCTCGGCCTTGAGCTGGTCGATGGTGCTCTGCGACGCGTACCCGCGGACCCCGTCCACGGCGTCCTGCTGCACGTCCGCGACGCTCTTGATCGCGTTGTAGTCACCGCTGCTGCTGGTCAGGTAGGTGACCAGGGACGCGGTAGCGCCCGGCGCGACGGTGAAGTTCCCGGACTCGCCCAGCGAGTTGTAGTACTTGCCCTTGTTGCTGTCGTAGTAGTCGTTCGCTTCGATTTCCTGGCGGGGGTTCACGAGCGCGGCACCGACGAGGGTCGTCGCGGTCGCCATCCGGCTGCGGTAGCCGCTCGTGTTGGTGGTGGTGCTGTCCCGCGTCGTCCAGAGGACGGGACTGGACGACGAGGAGTCAACTCCCCCGGTGTACGGGTAGGTCTTCTGCGCATCGGTCAGGTCGGTCGCGCTCGCGCTCGCGTACGCCATCGCCGGGACCCACTGCTTGGTCCGCAGCGTCACCGGCCCGGTGCCGCTGTTGCGGATCTCGGTGACGAAGACGTTCGCGGTGTCGGCGGTCCAGGAGGTCAGCTGGATCGGAGCATCGGCACCTTGGTCGTCCTTGAGCTCCAGGCTCGTGGTGACCTCGGCGTTGAGGATGTCCTGCTTCATCTTGAACGCGCTCGCCGCGTTGGTGCCCGCCCCGGTCGTCGGCCAGACGTCCAGCCCGCCGCCGGAGAGAATGCCCTGGTTGTCCTTGACCGCGTTGCCTTGGGCGTGCAGCGTGCCCCAGAAGTCGTTCTTGCCGAAGTAGAACTGCTGGGAGGTGGTGGACACCCCGGCCGCGACGGCGCCGATGTCGCCGTTGCCCATCAACTGCCCCGTCGTGTAACTGCCCTTGTTGACGTCGCTGATCTTGAGCGGGGACGTCACCGAGCCGGCGATGCCGGGCAGGATCTGCTGGAGCTTGGCCCAGTCGTCCTGGCCGAGATGGTCGAGCACCGCCTGCGGCACCTTGAAATTGCCGGCCGCGCCGTGCGCGGGAACGGCCGTGGGGGCGGCCACCATCGCGAGCGTGGACACCACCCCGATTACGTAACGTCTCACATCAACTCCTTGGCCATCCGAACTCCTTGAGCGGCGACCACCGACGTCAGGCCCGGGGCCTCCAAGCCGGCAGTATGCAGAGGAGATCCGATGTCTGTCAATGACAAGAACCGTCATCATCGCAAAGCGGAGGCCAGATCCGATCATTGATCCGATGTATGTGCCTCACTCCGCTCTGAGCTCCAGGACCACAGCCTGGGCCGGATCGAGCAATGGCGCGGCCAGCCCGACGGTGGACAACGCAGATCCCGGAAGGCGGATCGATCCCCGTACGAGCCAGGGGACGGGACGCGCGGGGAAACCAGTGGGCACGCCGATCTCCGGGCAAATCCTGACGGTATAGCGGAAGTCCGGATTCAGGCCCGGGAATCGGAGCCGGGCCGGGACGGAATCGGTCGAAGTGGTCAGCTGGACCAGGCTGAACACGGCGTGCCGTCGGTCGGCCGCGACGACGCCGTGCAGCCAGACGCTCGGATCCGGATGGTCGGCGTGGACGGTCCGTCCGGTGTGCAGCAGGGGCCTGAGTCGCTTGTGCAGACGGACCCAGGCGGCCAGCTCGTCGAGTTCGGCGTCGGTGCAGGCGGTGAGGTCCCATTCAATGCCTACGTGCCCGAACAACGCGGTCGCCAGCCGGAAGGCGAGTTCGGTGGTGCGCCCTGTGGTGTGGGCGGTGGCCGCGCCGACGTGGCAGCCGACCAGTTCGGGCGGTAGCAGCAGTCCGGTCCAACGCTGGATCGCCTGCCGTTCCAGCGGGTCGATGGTGTCGGAGGCCCACACTCGGTCGGTGCGCTCAAGGATGCCGTAGTCGATCCGCGCGCCGCCGGAGGAGCACGACTCGATTTCCAGCCTGGGATGCCGGTCCCGGAGCTCGTCCAGGAGCCGGTACACGGCGAGGGTCTGCGCATGAACGCCAGCGGTCCCGGCGTGGACCGCCTCCAACAGATCGCGGTTGTGATCCCACTTCAAGTAGTCGAGTTCGTATTCGTCAACCAGCGCGTCCAAGCAGGCCAGGATGTGGGCGTACGCCTCGGGCCTGGCCAGGTCGAGCACCTGCTGCGAGCGGTGCGGAAGGGCGGCGCGGCCAGGCGCCGACAGCAGCCAGTCCGGATGGGCTCGAGCGAGGTCGGAGTCGGGGTTCACCATTTCCGGCTCGACCCAAAGACCCACCTGCATGCCCAAGGCCTTGGCTTGCTTCACCAGCGGGTGCAGCCCTTCAGGCCACACCGACCGGTCGACCGTCCAGTCGCCGAGGCCGGCCGTGTCGTCGCGGCGCCCGGCGAACCAGCCGTCGTCCAGGACGAGCCGTTCCACCCCGACGCGGGCCGCGCGCTCGGTGAGCTCGCTGAGCTTGTCAAGCTGGTGGTCGAAGTAGACCGCCTCCCAGGTGTTGAGCATCACCGGCCTGGGCGTGCGGGGATGACTCGGCCGGTCGCGCAGGTGCTGGTGCATGCGGTCGGCGAGCCCGTCGAGCCCTTCGCCCGACCAGGCGAAGTAGATCCACGGGCTCTGATAAGACTCGCCGCGGGCCAACCTGATCTCGCCCGCGGCGAGCAGCTCCCCGGCACCGAGGACCGGTCCGTGCTCGGGTAGCCGTTCGGTGTAGTGAACGTGGTCGCCGCTCCATCCGGCGTGCACCGCCCAAACTTCGCCGTGGCCAAACCCGAAGCCGGACTCACCGGCCACCATGAGGCCGGTAGCGTCGTGGCCGGTGCGGCCGCGGCGGGACTCGCGGGCGGCCAGTCCGTGTCGCAGAGGACCGCGCTGGGGAGCACGTTCCCGAGACCAGCGCCCGCTGAAGTCGAGCACTTCGGTCGCATGGTTCCCGGCCGGGAGCAGACAGACTACGGATCCAAGCGCGAACACCTCCGGGCCGTCGTTGACCACCTCATGGCGGATTCGCACGACGCCGGATCTGTCCATCCGGACCTCGGTGCGGACCGATACGGCGGCCTCCGCGTCGCGCGCCTCGATCCGTACGCCGCCGCCTTCGTCGACGGTCTCGACGGTGACCGGCCGTACCAGCTCCAGGCGCAGATGCGGGAAGCGACCGTCCCGGTGTCCTGCGATACCTGGCCGCCCGACCCAGCCGTCGGACTGCTGAGGTATCAGCCGCAGCAGCACCGGAACCTCGACGGACGCCACCGGGGGCGATGGCAAGCTGCCGAGGACCAGCTCGTCGAAGCTGTCCACGGCCCCTGGGTCGGCGCCCCAATGCAGGACGCGGGGTACCCGGTGGCCGGTGATATCCAGGATCAGCGCTGTGCCTGCGGCGGTCAGCACGACGACGTCGGGGCTCTGTCGCGAGGTGTCGCCACCGCTCCCTACGGCCGTCATGGGCGCGGGGCGGCGGTCGAGTGGCGGACGACTACCTCGGTGGGCAGCACGATCGGCGGCGGCGTCGCGCCCTGCATGATGTCCAGCAGCGCCGTGACGGCCGCGGAGCCCATGGCCTGGGTGTCCTGCCGCACCGTGGTCAGCGGCGGCAGGATGTACGCGGACAGGTCGATGTCGTCGAACCCGGTCACCGATACGTCATCGGGCACGCGCAGGCCGTGCTCGTTCAACGCGCGCAGGATGCCGATCGCCATCATGTCGCTCTCGGCGACGACCGCCGTGAAGTCCCGCCGGGTCGCCAACAGGTCGAGTGCGGCGCGGTAGGCGCCCTCCGTGGACCAGTCTGACTTGCGGGCGAGACCTGGGTCTTCGGGGACGCCGGCCGCCGCGAGCGCTGCGCGGATCCCGGCCAGCCGATCGCGGCCGGCGGGGTCGGTCTCGGTGCCGGTGATCCGGGCGATCCGGCGGTGGCCCAGCCCCAGCAGGTGCTCGGTGACCTGTCGGGCCCCGTCAGCGTTGTCCGATGCCACCGAGGTGGCGCGCAGCCCCGTGCCGACCGCGTCGACGAAGACCGTCGGCAGCCGGGACTCGACCAATGCCTGGATCCGTACGTCGCCCGGCGGGCAGGCGACCATGATGGTGCCGGCCACCCGCCGGGAGCGCAGCAGCCGGACATAGCTGTCGCTGGCCGCACTGGTCGGGCGCGAGGGCACGAGCAGGTCGTAGCCGGCTTCGGCGGTCGCCGCCTCAATGTGGTGCAGGACGTTGAGGTAGAAGTGGTACTGCGGCCGGGTCAGCTCGGACAGCGTCCAGATGTCGTTGGCGAAGAAGCCCAAAGCGATCACCTTCGAGCGGGCGCCGGACAGGCTCTGCGCCGCCACGTCCGGCTGGTACCCGAGGCTTGCTGCGGCAGCCTCCACGCGGATCCGGGTGGCGTCCCTGACCTTCGCCGTGCCTGAGAGGACGCGCGAAACCGTCGCCCGCGAGACTCCCGCGAGGCGTGCCACCTCTTCGCTCGTGGCCATCGCCCACCTTCCGATTCGGCTCGTCAACCGCCGCCCTGGCAGACGCGGCGAGCGCGCGTTCCGTCGTGCTTGAACGCGCGTACATCAGATCGGACGTCAGTATCAGGCCGTCGAACGAAGCCCGTCAACAGTCGCGGACTGTTACCTCTTCAACCCGTTGACGCCGCAGTACGTGCGGCGTAACGTCCCCGTCGCTCAGCAATGTACGCGCGTTCACGGCGGGCCCCGCCCCCATCCCGGCCCGTCCCACCACCCTCGGCGCTTGGAAGGACACCCCCATGACATCGCTGACAAGACGACAGGCGCTCTCTGTCGCGGCAACGCTCATCGCCGGCGCTGCGCTGCAAGGCTGCAGCACCACCAGCACAGACAACGGATCGGGGACGAAGGCCATCACGTTCCTGACCTTCGAGACGCCCAACCTCACCCCTGCCTACTGGGACGCCGCGATCAAGCGCGTCACCGACAAGAACCCGGACATCAAGGTGACCAAGCTCGTGGCGCCCACTGCCGACGGGCGCACCGACTACGCCAAGCAACTGCTGCAGTCCGGGCAGTTCCCGGACGTCATGATCGCGGTCTCGCCGGCCGGGTTCGCCGAGGCGGGCAACCTCTACGCATGGCAGCCCGAGGAACTGAAGGATTTCGTCTACCCGACCGCCAACCCGATCAAGGGCAAGTACTTCCAGCTTCCGGCCAACACCCAGACGATCCCGCCGGTCTACTACAACAAGAAGATGTTCGCCGACGCCGGCATCACCGCGCCGCCGACGAACTGGAGCGAGCTCCTCGACGCCTGCGCGAAGCTGAAGGCGTCCGGTGTCACACCGTTCGTGGCGGGTGGCGGCAAGGACACCTTCGCCTCGTCGATGATCCTGTCCGGAATCGTCAGTGTCGACGTCTACGGCAAGACCCCGGACTGGCTGACCCAGCGCCGGGCCGACAAGGTGAAGTTCAGCGACCCGGACTTCACCGCGGCCCTGGCCAAGTTCGCGGAGCTGGCGCAGAAGGGCTACATCGCAAAGTCCGACGTGTCCCGCGACTACGCCGCGACCGAGCAGGCGTTTCTGGACGGCAAGGGCGCGATGTACCCGATGGGCAACTGGTTTGCCGCCAACGCCGATGCCAAGCACCCGTTCGACATCGACGTCTTCAACTTCCCGACCGCCGACGGGCGCCTGGTCGTCCCGGCCTATACCGGTGGCGGCATGATCGTGAGCGCGAAGGCGCAGAACCTTGACGCCGCCAAGCGCTTCGCGCTGGCCTTCCAGCTCGACAAGGCCCAGCTGGACGCCTCGGTGAAGGCCGACGGTCTGATCCCGGCCATCAAGGGCTACACACCGCCGGCCGACACGGGCGCCGTCTACAAGGCGGGCTACGACCTCTACCAGCAGGCCGTCTCGCAGAACGCGGTCGTGCACGCCTTCCGGTGGGAGACCGCTGACGATGGCCTGCTCCCGGGCATGGCCAACAAGGTCGACGCGGCGGCACAGGACCTGATCACCGGCCGGAAGACCGCCGCAGAGGCGGCCACGTACCTCGACACCGAATGGGCCAAGGCGAGCTGAGGTGGTCCAGCACACGGAGATACCGACCGGCCCGCCGGCCGCCCGCAAGCAGGCGGGCGGCCCGGCGACCCGGCACCGACGCGGAGCGGTCTGGGAAAAGCTCGCGCACTTCGCGGTCTTCGGCGCCCCCGGTGTCCTGGTGTACGCCTGCTTCGTGCTGGCACCGATCGCGATGAGCTTCGCATACAGCCTGACCAACGCGAACCCGTTCAACCCGCCGCGACGCTATGTCGGACTGCGCAACTACTGGATGCTGCTGCACGACGAGCAATTCCACACGGCGCTGCGGGTCACCACGATCCTGACGCTGATTGTGGTGATCGTTCCTAACGTACTGGGGCTGCTGGTCGCGCTGCTGTTGGACAAGCCCGGCCGGTTCTACAACGCGATGCGTAGCGTGTTCTTCACGCCGATGATCCTCAGCTCGGTCGTCGTCAGCGTCATCTGGACTCGCCTCCTCGACACCGACGGGCTGGTGAACCAGGCGTTGCGGGCGCTCGGCGTCCACCAACCGCCCGCCTGGTTGTCGGATCCCGACTACGCGCTGTACTCGGTAGCGTCGATCATCTCCTGGCAGATGCTCGGCTTCTGCGTCGTGGTGTACCTGGCGGGGCTGCAGGGCGTACCGGTGGAATTGCAGGAAGCGTCCTCCATCGACGGCGCCGGGCCGATACGCCGGTTCCGGGCGGTGACCTGGCCGCTGCTCGCGCCCGCGCTGACGATCAACACCGTTGTCCTGCTGATCTCGGCATTCAAGACCTACGACTACATCAAGGTGATCACCAACGGCGGTCCGGGTGCCGGTACCACCGCGACCATCGCGTTCGACGTGTTGCAGACCGGCTTCGACGCGAACCACGTCGGCTACGCCTCCGCGATGGCCGTCGCCATGCTCGTGATCGTCGGCGTCACAACGGCGGTCGCCCTCTGGATCCTGCGAAGAAGGGAGATCGACCTGTGAAAGACCGAATCCCCTGGATACGCCCGGCGACGGCACTCACCCTCACCGCGCTGTTCTTCGTGCCGCTGTACCTTGTCCTGACGAACGTGTTCAAGCGCGGCGACCGGATCTCCGGCTCCCCGGCGTCACTGCCCTGGCCGCCGACGGTGGACAACATCAAGGCCGTGCTGACCCGACCGGACCACCTGTTCTGGGTCAGCCTCACCAACAGCGTCATCGTCACGACCGTCTCCGTGGTCGTCCTGATCGTGCTGTCGGCGATGCTGGGCCATTACCTCGCCCGCAGCCGCAGCCGGTGGGCGAGGGCGCTGACCCTGGTTCTGCTCGCCGGGCTGATGATCCCGCCGCAGGTGATCCTCATCCCCATCACCGATGTTCTGCGAGCCGGCCACCTGATGGCCACGGTGCAGGGGCTGGTGCTGTTCAACGTCGGCTACTACCTGCCTTTCGGGATGTTCGTCTTCGCCGGCTTCATCCGCGGCATACCCATCGAACTCGAGGAGGCCGCAAAGGTCGACGGGGCGCGCCGCGCCCAGGTGTTCTGGCGCGTGGTGTTCCCACTGCTGCGGCCAGCCAGCGCCAGCGTGATGATCTTCCTGGGAGTGTGGATCTGGAACGACTTCATCGACCCGTTGATCATCCTTGGCCCCGGGCGCGGCACGACCGTGACGACCGGTGTCTACCGCTCAATCGGCCAATACCAGTCCGACTTCGGCTCGGTCTTCGCGCTGATGTTCCTGGCGACGCTCCCGGTACTCGCGTTCTATCTCGCGCTGCAGAAGCACTTTGTCAAAGGGCTCACCGGCGGCGCCACCAAGGGCTAGGTAGGGCGTCGGGTAGGCGGCGGGTCAGACTCCGCGCCGCCTACCCGACCGGCCTCGCCGAGCTGTGCCACGTGCGCCCCACGGCCAACATCTCGACCGACCCACGGGCTCGTTAGACGACACGTGGAGGGACGACCATGGCGTCAAGGATCCGACGCGGTTTCGCCAACCCATCATGCGAGGCTCGGTCGGGGCGGCGGCAGGGCGCGAGACGTCGCGCCCTGCCGCGATCCGCCGGCGGACTATCGGGGCCGGGTCTCGTCAACTCGAGCAGGAGCTGTTCCTCGTGTGATGGACTGCGACCGGTGCTGGCCAGTCCGCTGATGGTGGCCGCCGGACCGCGGCTTCGTCGTCTCGCGCCAGCGTTGCCGGCAGCGGCGTCGTGCGGGAGTCCGAGTCGACCACTTTCGGGAGCGCGTCGGCGGCCTGGACCCGCAATTGCGGGTCCTCGTCGGCAGCCAACGCCAGCAGCGCGTCGACCGCCGCCGGCCCGCCGGCCGAGCCGAGGGCGTCGCTGGCCGCTCGCGGACGTGCCGGTCGGGGTCTTGGAGAACGCGCCGCACTGCTGCGGCCCACTCGGTGATCAGCTTGGTCGGTCTGCGGTGCAGGATCCCGGTGAAGATGCGATGCGACACGGCCGTGCGGGCCCATCCTGACGACACATCAAGATCGCCCCGCACGGCCGCTTCCATCACCGAACCGGAGCCGCTCAGCTATCGCGCGCCAAGTCGTAACGACTACACGGCTGCAATGGCACGCTGGAGGTCAAGGAGGTCACTCCCCTGGCCAAGGTCCGTGCCGAAGTCGAGGCTCTCGGATTCGATGTCTCCGGTGAATGATCCGTGAGCAGACGGTTTGTCGAGCCCACCCGAACCAGGGCTGGTGAGGCCGGTAATCCCTGCGGTGAGGGAGGCTGGTGCCACGTCGGAAACCTCCATGCCCAAGTTTTTGTCGTTGGTGACACGGATGCCCCAGTGGACGATGCGGCATCCGAAGTAGGGCCCAGCGTCGCCTGCGCCTCCGACGCCCGCATCCTTGTTGGTGACGGTGATGTCGGTGCGGAGGTTCTCGAAGGGCAGTTGTCGATGCGTATCGAAGAGGCCCGTCTCCATGAGACCCCGTCGGTATACGTTGCCGCTCGAAAGCCCCTCGAGGTTGAGGCCGTGAAGGACGCTGCCGCGCACCGCAGGGACGGTGAAGTCCTCCAGGTGGAAGTCCTCGATCAGGTTGTCATGAGCGAGGATCCGGCATGCGACGAAGTGGTGGAGTGAGCGGCCACCGGCGGAGATCCCGGACATGGTGCAGGACTTGGCACCCGTCAGTCCGAAGGCCACATCGGCATTGAGGACGTGGACATCCTTGGCCCAACAGTCGTAGACCGCTTGGAAACATACCCCGTTCGAGCCGGGGTGCAGATTGTGTGCCGTCTGCGGGATGAGCTTGTTCTCGATCGTCAGCCCTTCCACCCCGCTGTCATGGATGGTCGGCCCGAGTTCGCGCAGCCGAGCGGGCGTCTCTCGGTGGATGGAAATCCTCAGGGGCTGCTCGATCCGCACTGACCGGGGAGAAAGAATCTCGATGACCTTGACCGGCCACCGCCAGGCCTGGAGATCTTCGAAGGCAGTCGGTGTCGCGATGCGAGCACCGTACCTGGCCCAATCGTACGTGTTCGCTCCGGCGATGTTGCCAGCCATCTCCTTGAGCAGCCGGTAGTTCGTTGGGTTATCTACCTCGAGAGCCACCATTTCGCCAGCCGTGAGATCGGCGGTGGAGTCGACGAAAAGGACGTCGGCGCCGCGGGTCGCCGGCGCGACTGCGGCCAGGGTAGAACCCCACAGGAAGCACTCGCTGAGTTCGGCCGCAAAGTCGTTGGCGAACGACTTGGCCAGCCGCTCGCGGGCGATGAAGAAAATTTGGCCGCCCGTCCATGACCAGTTGTTGCCACCCGCGTCGAGAGACTCACGCAGGGGACGCGAGAAGTACAGGATGGTCTTTCCCTTGCCTGCCCCTCTCAGGACCACGTTGGAGTCGCTAACGAACAGGGGCCGGTCGAGAACGTATCGCCCGGGCTCCAGCTTGAGAACGCCCCCACCGGCCGCACCGAGTCGGTCCAGCGCTGTCTGAAGAGCGCTACTGACGTCGACACCTGTGTCGGGCCGGATGCCCAAGCTCTGGGCAGGCGTGACGCTGTCGACCACCGGCGATGGCTGGATGGCTCCGCGCCGGTATCCCACCCGTCGCCAGTCCCCGAGGTTGTGGTAGCTCGACGGCGCCTCCGACCACGCGTCTAAGATCGCGTGGAGGTCGGTCGGAAGGCTACCGAAGCCTGCCTTGCTCCGGGCTGACGCGGCGGCAGCTTCGGCCAACGACGACGTGCCGGTGGTAAACGCTGCCGTGCCAGCAGCCCCCGCGGCGGCCGCCTTAAAGAGGGAACGTCTCCCGAATGTCCCTCGAGCTGTATAGTTGCTCATGTCTTTCCTCCCGCGGCGTGACCATCTCCCAGGACAGTCCTTCTGATTGCAGCCACTACTGTCTGGAAGGTTCGGGGCACCCTTTCTCCCCCGCGCGGTGCCTCCGTAATGGCTCCATCGGCGCTGACGTCGGCCAATTCGGTCGTGTGGTGCTACGCCCAGTTCAGCGCGCCTACCCAGGTCACGCTTGACCGAACGAGCTGATGGTGGCCCGGGGGGCTTGGCCACGTTGATGATCCGGCCAAGCTCCCCAGCGTTCGTGTGACGGCTGCTCGGATCAGTGGTCCGGCTTATTGATACAGCACGGCCGCGATCTCCGGCTTGTCGACGTTCGTCATGTCGTACCAGTAGTAGCCGGTGTCGATCACCTTGGGCATGCTCTCGCCCTTGATCGACTTCATGGCCGCGCTCACCAGCTGCTCACCCATCCCGATCGGATTCTGGGTGATGGCCCCCGCCATGACACCGCTCTTGATGGCATCAATCTGGGCCTTCCCGGAGTCGAATCCGACGATCTTGATGCCCTTCTTGCCGCTCTCCTCGACGCCCTTGATGGCGCCGATGGCCGAGCCCTCGTTGGAGCCGTAGATCCCGGCGATATCGGGATTCGCCGCAATGATCGACTTGGTGATATCCGCGGACTTCGCCTGGTCGCCACCGCCGTACTGCGGCTCCAGCAGGGTGATGCCCGGCGCGTTTGCCCTCATCCACTCGACAAACCCGTCTCGGCGGTCGATGCCCGAGCGGCTGGTCTGGTCGTGTACGACGAGGGCCACCTTGCCCTTGCCGCCGAGCAGCTCGGACATGTGCTTGGCGGCCTCGGCGGCGGCGGCCTTGTTGTCCGTGGCGGCCGTGGTCACCGGGATGTCGCTGTCGACGCCGGAGTCAAACGCGATGACCGGGATGTTGGCCGCCTTCGCCTGCTGCATGAGTGGCGCCGCGGCCTTGCTGTCCAAGGCGGCGAAGCCGATCGCCGCCGGCTTCTTGGCGATCGCATTGGTCAGCATTGTGACCTGCGCCTCGATGTCGGCCTCGGTCGCCGGTCCCTCGAAGGTGATCCTGGCTCCCTGCTTGGCAGCCTCTTGCTCGGCCCCCTGCTTCACCGCCTGCCAGAACTGGTGCTGGAACCCCTTGGAGACAATGGCGATGTACGGCTGCTCACCATCGCCACCGGCCCCGTCCGATGTAGAGGTGCATCCGGGCACGGCTACCATCAGCGTTGCGGCCGCAACTCCGGCCAGAAGGCGCCTTCTTCTCATGTCGACCACATTCTCCTACCTATGTGTAATGTTGGTGCGGTTCCCACGAGCCACATCTCAGGCTGCGCGTTTGCGAATCATGTCGGCGTACACCGCCACGAGAATGACGCAGCCCAGGATCACGTTCTGCCATTCCTGCGGGATCGACAGGATCTGCAGGCCATTGTTCAGAACAGAGATGATGAGTGCGCCGATCGCGGTGCCCACGATGGACCCCTTGCCGCCGGCGAGCGAGGTGCCGCCGATGACCACTGCCGCGATGGCCTGCAGTTCGTAGCCCGCGCCGGTGGCCGGTTGAGCCGAGCCGAGGCGTGCGGAGATCATGACGCCGGCAAGGCCGATGAACAGACCGGCGAGCGTGTAGACGATGATTTTCCACTTGCGTACGCTGACGCCGGACAGCGCTGTTGCCTCTTCGTTGCTGCCGATCGAATACGTGTAACGCCCGAGGACGGTTTTGTTCAGCAGGATCCCTGCCGTGATCGCCGCCGCGACCAGCACGAGCACCGCGTTGGGGAAGTCGACGCCGGGGATGAGACTGCCGGTGGAAATGGCGAAGTAGCCGGGGGTGTCGTTGAAGTAGATCGGTGCGCTGTGGGAGACCACGAGCGCAAGCCCCTGGGCGACCAGCATCATCGCCAATGTCGCGATGAACGGCGGGATCCTCAGGATGGCGACGTTGAATCCATTGATGAGGCCGATGAGCCCACCGAACAGAACGGCACCGAGCACGCCCACCGCGAGCGGCAGGTGCAGGTTGACGATGAACACGCCGGACATCACCGCGCTCAGCGCCATGCCGGTACCCAGCGACAGGTCGATGCCGCCTGTGATGATCACGAAGGTTGTGCCCAGTGCGAGCGTTCCGATCACGACCGTAGAGAACAGGATGTTCGTGACGTTGGGATAGGTGAAGAAGCTGGGGCTGGCGAACGCGAAGACCGTGAAGATGACGATGAGGCTGGCGAACGCGAGGAACTGTTGGAGCCGGCTGCGCAGTGTTGCGCTCAGTCCACCGGTAGCTGGCTGCGGTGATGACATCGCCGCAGGCGGCGAGGCCGTTGCGGCCGCTGATACCGGGCGCGTAGTCATTGGTCTCCTGCTTTCTGGGCGGTCTGCGTGGGTGCGTCCTCGGCCTGCAGAAGTTGGGCCGCGTCGGCCGGGTTTTCGTCGGGGCGCAGCGTGGCGTAGTGCATGACGCGTTCCTGGGTGGCTTCGGCGGCGCTGAGCAGCCCGGTGATGCGACCCTCGCTCATCACGACGATGCGGTGTGACATACGCAGGACCTCGGGCAACTCGGAGGAGATCATAATGATCGATTTACCTTGCTGTGCCAGCTCGTTGAGCAGTCGGTAGATCTCTTCCTTGGCGCCGACGTCGATGCCCCGGGTCGGCTCGTCGAAGATCAGAATGTCGCAGTCTTTGAGCAGCCACTTGGCGATGACGACCTTCTGTTGGTTGCCGCCGGAGAGGTTCTTGGTCGTCTGTCGCACCGATGGCGTCTTGATGCGCAGCGCGCCGACGTATTGTGCGGTTCGGGCCCGCATGGCCTTGTCGCGCATGAAGCCGAACGAAGTGAACAGCTCCCGCAGCGAACTGAGGGCGATGTTGGCGGTGACGTCCTGCTCAAGTAGCAGGCCGAGGTGTTTGCGGTCCTCGGACAGGTAGCCGATGCGGTGCCTGGCCGCAT
Source organism: Micromonospora sp. NPDC047740 (assembly GCF_043204735.1). NCBI lineage: Bacteria > Bacillati > Actinomycetota > Actinomycetes > Micromonosporales > Micromonosporaceae > Micromonospora > Micromonospora sp. NPDC047740. The sequence goes on along the minus strand of NZ_JBIDCT010000024.1, from coordinate 64,559 downwards.
CGGCCGGGTTCTGTATCGCGACGTGTTTGCCGGCCAGGGTGATGGTGCCGGAGGTGGTCCTGTCCGCGCCGACGAGGGCTCTTGCTACCTCGGTGCGCCCCGCGCCCATGAGCCCGGCAAATCCTAGTATTTCGCCCTTGCGCAGCTCGAAGCTGACGTTGTTCAGCAGCGCTTTGGTGCTCAGCCCTTCGACTTTCAGCAGCACCTCGCGGTCCTCGCGCACCCCTTCGGGTCTGGCGCTTACGGTAATGGCGCGACCGACCATCAGGGCGATGACCTCTTTCATGGTGGTCGTCGCCGTTGGCACGGTGTCGACGTACTGGCCGTCTCGCAGCACGGTGATTCGGTCGGAGATGGCCTTGATTTCGGCCATCCGGTGGGAGATGTAGATCACGCCGGTGTCCGGGCGGGTGAAGCGGCCGATCAGCTCGTGCAGCGTCGCTACCTCGGCTTCGTTGAGGGCGGCGGTCGGCTCGTCCATGATGAGCACCTTGGCGTCATAGGAGAGCGCCTTGGCGATCTCGACCATCTGCTGCTTGGCCACGGTCAGTCGGCCGACGACCCGCTTCGGGTCCAGCGGCAACTGCAGCCGGTCGATCAGCTCTGCGGCCCGGGCGTTCAGCTTGCGCTCGTCGAGGAAGAAGTTGGCCAGGCGCGGTTCGCGGCCGATGAAGATGTTCTGCGCCACCGTGAGGTCGGGCATCAGGTTGAATTCCTGGTGGATGATGCTGATGCCCTGCTCCTGGGCTTGTTTCGGTCCGGCGACCTCGAACCGCTCGCCGTTGAGATAGAACTCGCCCTCATCGGCGGCATAGATGCCGGAGAGCAGTTTCATCAGAGTCGACTTGCCCGCACCATTTTCGCCAACCAGCGCCAGCACCTCGTTGTGGCGCAGGTCCAGGTGGACACCGGAAAGCGCCTTGACGCCCGGGAAGCTCTTACTCACGCCCTCGAGTCGCAGCAGCGGCTCGTCCGACGCTGGTGCGCGCGTTGACGCAGTCGGAGGTGTCCCCGACAGCACCATGAGATCTCCTCGGAAGTCGATTTCGGACACGTTAGGTGGCTGTGGCAGGTCAGTGGACGGCCCGGAAGAGGGCATCGGGTCAGAGGGCACGCCGCAGCCAGCCGTCGACGCTGGCGATATGGACCGTCGCCCATGATCGGGCAACCTCCGGCTGCCGCGCCGTGCTGGCAATCAGAGTCACGGCATGCTGCTCGCGGGTCTTGGCCACCGCCCCCTTCTGCGTCAAGCCACGGCAGATCCGTGGCTTGAGCCGGGTGTGTAGCATGATGCGCTCCATACGGCCCTCCTTTTGGGTCCGACCGGCGACGCGAAAGTCCACTACGGCAACACATCGGATGTCTATCAGCCCGATGGATGCCTCCGCAAGACCCCAGCCGAGCCCGTGAGCGGACGGGCGCATCAGCGGGTGTTTGGAAGTCTTCGTGATGGGTGGCGTGCTGCGCGCCGGTGACCGGATGCTCGTCCATAGTGGCCAGCTGCACCTGCTGGGAGGAAGACCAGGTCATCGAACGGATCCTCGTCGTGCTACGCCGAAGGCCCGCGCCGCCCAGGGCCGGGCCGCAGAACCCACGGCGGGCATCATCGACTCCCAAGGCGGCATAGCCTCCGGGACGGCCGGCCAGGGTACCCGCGGCCATGACACGGGTAAGACGGCCGTAAACGGTTCGGCCCCGCCACCTCCGAAACGGATGATCCGCTGGGCCGCAATCAACGGCATGCTCCGCCTCACCCGCGGCCGGCCGGCCCGCCTTCTGCCTCGCGCGAGCGCCCGGTAGACATCGGATGTATTTTCGCGGGGCTACGGTGAAGGACGGCAACGGGTCGGGAGGTCGCCGCCGCGATCGCCTACCTGGCCAGCCCGCTGGCCGCAGCTACCATCGGCACAGTCCTCGCCGTCGACGATGGCCTGCACGGCCTGCGAATGCGCCCCACGTCACGGGTAGGCCGCCGACAGGGCGGTTGGGCGAGGTGGGTAGGTGCCGTCGGCTCGGCACCCTACCCGCCTCGTCTCGTCAGGGGGCCTCCACGCTGAGCCCGAAAACATGCAGCTTGGTGTGGACCGGCAGGGTCACCGCGACCAAAGTCCTGCCTGGATCGGCGGCGAACACCTGGTGGAACCACCGCACCATCTTGGGCCGTTTCCCTTGACCGCGGGGGCATCAGTCGAAGGCCCCCGCCTGCCAGCGGGTGACCTCGTCCGCCGTCAGGACTCGGGGGAAGATCGCTGCTCGGTCGACCGCGCCGGTCAGTCGCTGGCCACCGTTCTGGTCGGCGCCGAAGCGCAGTTGCCGGGTGGCGCAACCGTTGATGCCGTCCTGGGGAACCTGGGCGGACCCGGCCACCGCGCCGTCGATGTACACGGTGATCACGCCGGTACGGGCCATCACGATCACCAGGTTCAGGTAACGCCCGGTCGGCACGGTGGCGGTCGTCGTCACGTTGCGGCCGGACCCGATGAACCGCACCTGGTTGCTCGGCGTCAGGTCGATCAGCACCCCGTCCGTGCCCGGGTTGCCGGACGGCTGGAAGTCGAACAACCGCCGGTAGGAGCCGGAGGTGGTCACCTTCACCTCGGCGGCGAACGTCGCCTCCTTGAGGAATCCGAGCGAGGTGGGCGACGTACGCCAGTAGGTGTTGCCGTCGAACACCATCGCGCTGCCGGTCGGGCCGGCGCTGTCGTAGGTCGCCGTGCCCTGGACCGTCGCGTCGCGGTGGTAGGTCGACGTGTCGCCGACGGTAGAGCCGGACGTCGGGTTCCAGGCGACGAGCGGCTGGTTCGCCGGGGGCACCGCACAGGGCGGCGGCAGGTCGATCTCGACCTGGGTGACGGCAGCCGCCTGCCATCCGTCGCCGGTCAGCACGGCCCGCACCGGCTCGTTCGTCCTGCTGCCAGCGATCGGGGTGACCTGGAAGGTGTAGGTCCGCGACTCGCCCGCCTGGATCGGCAGGACCTTTACCCGGGCCGGCTGGTAGGTCCAACCCTCGGGTAGCCGCAGCGTCAGTTCGCCGGCGGGTACGGTCTTGTCCGGCGCGGACACGGTCACGTCGGCCGGGAACTCCTGACCGTCCTCGACCTTCGCCGGCGCCCGCACATCCATGATGGCCAGGGATACGGCGACATAGCGGTGGCCCGCTACGGCGTCGAAGCTGATTTCCTGGCCGTCGCGGTTGATGTCGATCTTTTTTCCCGTGGTGGCGTCAACGACCTGGAAGCGCCCGCTGAAGAGGCTGCTGCGTACCCGCAGCGGCCCGGCCTGTCCCGCGTGGACCGCGATCCGGGTCGCGGCTCCCCCGGTCCAGTCGGCGTCGACGGTCACGTCACCGCGGGCCCGCAGGCCGGTGACCGAGCCGTCCGGCCAGAAGTCGGGTACGGCCGGCAGCACGTCGACCACGCCGTGCTGGCTCTGCAGCAGCATCTCCGCCACACCGGCGGTGGCACCGAAGTTGCCGTCGATCTGGAACGGCGGGTGGGTATCCCACAGGTTCGTCAGCACGCTGTTCTTCAGCAACTCGGAGAGCATCTTGTGCGAGTGGTTGCCGTCGAGCAGCCGGGCCCAGAAGTTGATCTTCCACGCTTTGCTCCAGCCCGTCCCGCCGTCACCACGCGCGGTCAGCGAGACTGCCGCCGCCTTGGCGTATTCCGGAGTCGACAGCGGCGAGATCTGCCGGCCCGGGTGCAGCCCGAACAGGTGCGACACGTGTCGGTGGTCATTCTTCGGGTCGTCCCAGTCCGCCTTCCACTCCTGGAGCTGCCCCCACGAGCCGATCCGGGTGCCCGGGTCGAGCCGATCAAGCGTCTGCGCGACCTCGGCGCGGAAGTCCGTCTCGTCACCGAGCGCAGCGGCGGCCTCGGATACGTTGGTCAGCAGGTCCCAGATGATCTGCTGGGACATCGAGGCGCCGGCGGAGAAGTCGCCCTGCTCCGGCGAATAGCTCGGGCTGACCACCAGCCTACCGTCGCGTGGGTCGACGACCAGCTCGTCCATCCAGAACTGCGCGAGCTGCTTCATGACCGGGTACGCGCGGTCACGCAGGAATGCCTCGTCCCGAGTGAACAGGTAGTGCTCGTAGTAGTGCTGGGCCAGCCAGGCCGCTGCCTCCGGGAACCAGAACGCGGTCGCCCAGTCGTGTACGCCGGTGAAGCCGAACGGGTTGGTCTCGTTGTGCACCACCCAGCCGCGGTTGCCGAACATCTCCCGGGCGGTGACCTGGCCCGGTGCGACCATGCCGTCGACGTAGTCGAACAGCGGGTCGGTGGTCTCCGCCAGGTTCGTCGTCTCCGCCGGCCAGTAGTTCATCTGCAGGTTGATGTTGACGTGGTAGTCGGCCGACCAGGGTGGGCTGGTGGAGTTGTTCCAGACGCCCTGCAGGTTTGCCGGCAGCGAGCCACCGCGCGACGAGGCGACCAGCAGGTAGCGGCCGTACTGGAAGAACAACACCTCCAGGGCCTTGCGGGCGGCCGGGGTTGCCGAGCCGTCGCGGTAGCTGTTGAGCAGCTGGTCGGTCGGGATCGCCGGCATCTGCTGGCCGACGTCGAGCGTGACCCGGTCGAACAACGCCCGGTAGTCGGTCACGTGGGCCGTGCGCAGGGCGCTGAAGGACTTGGCCGCGGCGGTGTCCACCCGCGCGGTCACGGCGTCATGCGGATCCGGGCCACGGTATGTCGGATACGCGTTGGCATAGTCGGTGCCCGCCGCCAGCATCAGGGTCACCGAGTCGGCACCGGTCACCGTGATGCTGCCGTCGGGGTTGTCCACCCGCTGGCCGCCGATGTTGACGACCTGGAGCTGCGACTCGAAGCGCATCGCGTTGTCGTTGAGCCGGCCCGAGAGGGTGATCCGGCCGTCCTTGGCGGACAGGCTCTTCGAGCGGTTGGTTGGCGCAGTCACGGATGTCGTGAAGGCAACCGCGCCGGGCTGGTCGGCGCTGATCCGGGCGACGAGCACGCTGTCCGCCGCGGACGCGAAGTACTCCCGGGAGTAGCGCACGCCGCCGGCGGTGTAGGTAACCCCGGCGGTGGCGTCGGAGATGTCGAGGTAGCGGCGGTAACCGGTGATGCTGGTTGGTGCGTCGATCATCGACAGGCGTACGTCACCGAAGCTCTGGTACGCGCCGAAGCCGCTCTTCGGCTGCCCGAGCTTGCTCGCCACCCACGACGGGCTGACCCGCTGCTCCGCCTCGATGCGCCGCTGCACCTCCTCGAGGGCGTCGGGTCGGGGGCTGGTCCAGTTGCCGTAGTTGTAGCCCTGTTGGGATCCGGGTCCTCCGGTCCACAGTGTCTTTTCGTTGAACTGCAGCTGTTCGGTGGCTACACCACCGAAGACGGCCGCGCCGAGGGCGCCGTTGCCGATCGGCAGCGACTGCGACTCCCAGTTGGTCGCGGGCTTGTCGTACCAGAGGGTCATGCCGTTGGAGTGGGACGGCGCCGCTTGGGGCGCTGCCGGGGCGAGCGCGGCGGTGCCGGCCTTGGCCGGGACGGCCGCTAGGCCGATCGCGGCGCAGAGGACGGCGCCGAGCAGGCCGGCCAGGCCAGCCCGCCGGTTGTCAGCACGGTGAATCACACGGTCCTCCTTGCTGGTCAGGCGTGACGTGCGCGACTTGTGGTCCGCGCTGAGCTCGGCAGGGGCGGCGCCGAGCTCAGCGCGGTGGCTAGAAGACCTGGACCTCGGCCAGGGAGAGGGGATTCTCGCCGGCGAGTTGGATGCGCACGTAGCGCCCCTTTTGGCCAACGTCGGTCACTGTGGGTGAGCCTGCCTGCGCGGAATGGTGGTTGGCCCACACCCCGGGTTGCGCGAGCGCCTCGTCGAGCGATCCCGCCTGGAACGGCTCCTCGGAGATCAGCAGGTAGTAGTCGGTCAGCCGGGCAGCGCAGCAGTCCGTCCGGTTCCAGATCGCCACCTCGTCGATCTGCTGCACCGCTCCGAGGTCGACCTGCCACCACGGTTGGCGCTGGGCAGCGGTGTGGGTGACCGATCCGGCACTCCACACCCCGTTGGTGTTGCCGTCCACCGCCCGGCTCGGGATCCCGCCCGAGCTGACGCTCGACTGGGTGGCGGTCTTGCCCAGAGCCAGGTTGGGCCGCGACACCGTCACCCGTACCGGCACGGTCAGCTTCCATTCGTCGGTGGTAACGATCGCGGTGATGGGGTACGAGCCGTCCGCTGCCGCCTTCGGTATCCGCACCGTGAACACCGCAGTCGCCGAGTTGCCCGGCTGAATGGGCCGGTTTCGCACCGAGGCGGGTGTGGCCGACCAGCCGTCGGGCAGTTCGAGGCGGGCCTGGGTGGCGGGCACCGTCTGCCTGTCGGACGCCGCGACCGTCACCGCGACAGGCAACTCGGCACCCGGGCGCTGGGCATCCGTGGACGCCGCCACCGCCACCGTCGCCTGCGCGGCGATGCGGTAGCTCTCCCCCGCGCTGGTCGGCAGCGTCAGCAGGTCGCCGTCGACCTGGTAGTCGGCGGGCTTGCCGTCAGCTTTGTAAACCCACACCTTGCCCCGGAACATGTCGCTGCGCAGCGTGGCACGGCCGCCCTTGTCCGAGGTCAGCCGGATCTCGGTCGGCATGCCCGACCGCCAGGTGGTGCCGAGGGTGAAGGCGCCGCGGGCACGCAGCCCGTCCACCCGGCCATCGCGCCACGTGCTCGGAAGCGCGGGCAGCACGTCGATCGTGCCCAGGTGGCTCTGCAGCAGCATCTCGGTGATCCCCGAGGTCGCGCCGAAGTTGCCGTCGATCTGGAACGGCGGGTGGGTGTCCCACAAATTGGGCAGCGTGCTCGACTTGAGCTGGTCGGCGAGGAGTTTGTGAGCCCGATCCCCGTCCAGCAGCCGGGCCCAGAAATTGATCTTCCAAGCTTTACTCCAACCGGTACCCACGTCGGTGCGCGCATTGAGCGACACCTTGGCCGCCTCGGCGAGCTCCGGGGTGGTGCGGGGCGAGATCTGCCGGCCCGGGTGCAGCGCGAACATGTGGGAGACGTGCCGATGCGTCTCCTTCGGGTCGTCGCGATCGATCTTCCACTCCTGCAGTTGCCCCCACGAGCCGATCCGCAGCCCCGGATCGAGGTCCTTCAGCACCTGGTCCGCCTTGGCCACGAGCGCGGTGTCCCCCGTGATCGTGGCGGCCTCGTGGAGGTCGGTGAACAGATGCCAGAGGATCTGCTGGGACATCGACGCGCCGGCGGTCGCGGGACCGAGTTCGGGCGAGCGGCTCGGCGTCGATACCAGGGTCCCGTCTCGAGGGTCGGTCTGCAGCGACTCCAGCCAGAACTGTGCGGTCTCCTTCATCACCGGGTACGCGACCTGACGCAGATAGCGCTCGTCGAGGGTGAAACGGTAGTGGTCGTAGAGCTGATCCGAGAACCACGCGCCAGACTCGGGGAAGAAGTAGGCCGGGTGGTCCCAGGCCCCGGTCCAGCCGTAGATGTTGGAGGCGTGGTGTGCCACCCAGCCCTGTTCCACTCCGTAGAGTTGTCGAGCCGTGACGCGGCCGGGCTCCCGCAGGCTGTCGATGTAGTCGAAGAGCGGTTCGGCGGTCTCCGACAGGTTGGTCATCTCGGCCGGCCAGTAGTTCATCTGCAGGTTGATGTTGAGGTGGTAGTCGGACTGCCACGGCGGGGCTTCGAGGTTGTTCCAGACGCCTTGCAGGTTTGCCGGCAGCGACCCGGGCCGCGACGAGGCGATCAACAGGTAGCGGCCGTACTGGAAGAACAACTCCTCCAACGCCCGGTCGGCTGACGCGGATCCCCGGCCGTACTGGCCGAGCAGTTGGTCGGTCGGGATGTCCGGCAGCTTCCCGGCGAGGTCAAGGCTGACCCGGTCGAACAGCGCGGCGTAGTCCGCCTGGTGGTCGGCGAGCAGTGCGGCGTATCCCTTGGCGGCGGCACTGTCGACGGCGGCGGTCAGCCGCTCATGGGGAGCGGTGCCGCGGTAGGTGGGGTAGTTGTTGGCGTAGTCGGTCCCGGCCGCGAGGATCAACAGCACGCTGTCCGCGCCGGCGACGCTCACCGTGCCGTCCGATCCGTCGGTCCGGCTGCCGCCCTGGTTGACCACCTGCAGTTGCGACTCGTACCGCAGCCCGTTGCTGTCCAACGCACCAGTCATGGTGATCCGGCCGGCACTCGCGGTCACCGCGCGCGAGCGATTGGTCGGCGCGGTCACCCGCGCGGTCAGGTCGATCTGTCCGGGCCGGTCGGCGCTGATCCGCGACACGATGACCCCGTCAGGGGAGGTCGCGAAGTACTCACGCGTGTACCGGATGCCGTTGTCGACGTAGGAGACACCTGCGACGGCTCGGGAGATGTCGAGATCCCGGCGGTAGTCGGTGACCGACGTTGACGCGCGGGGAAAGTCCAGCCGCACGTCGCCGAAGCTCTGGTACGCGCCGAATCGGCGGTGGCGAGGTGAGTCCGACGGCAAGCCGAGTGCCTTCAGCACATCGTTCTCGGAGATCGCACCCTCGTCCCAGATTCGCTGCCGGATCCCGTCGAGTGCCCCCGGGCGCGGCGATGCCCAGTTGCCGAAGTTGTAGTCGCTCACCCCTGGGCCACCGGTCCACAGCGACTTCTCATTGAACTGCAGCCGCTCGGAGCGCACTCCCCCGAACACCGCCGCGCCCATGTTGCCGTTGCCGATGGGCAGGGACCGGGTCTCCCAGCCGTTGTCAGTGTCCGGGGTGGGCTGGTCATACCAGAGGCGCAGCTCCGAATCGCCCTCGGCGGCGACGCTCGCCCCGGCACCGAGCGACAGTGCCTGCGCCGGACTGGCTTGCGCAGACGAGACGCCAAGGCTCGCGCACATCACGGTGATCAGCAGGCCGGCTAGTGCTCGCTTGCGCATCGCAACCCCCATAGCCACAGACATCCGATGTGTCTCGGGACACTATCCGGCATCGATGGACATCGGCAAGGGTTCGGATGCAAGAACGAGCGACGAATGATCTGATCTTTGGGGGGCGCGTCGCAGCACCACGAGCAGATTGCCCGCGCCGTTCGGCCGAGTTCGGTCGAACGGCGCGGGCGATCCAGGCCGGCAGCTCAGCTCGGGCGCCGACCGAACACCTCCACTTCGGCGAGCGACAACGGATCGCTGGCCGAGGTCAACTGCACCCGTACGTAGCGGCCGGTCATGCCGACGGGGATGCGAGTGGGGCTCGCGGCGGTCTCGGGGTGATGGAAGGCCCGCACGCCCGGCTGGGCCAGCGTCCCGGCCACCGAGTCGCTGGTGAACGGCGTATCGGAGACGAAGACGTAGTAGTTGCTCAGCCGTGTGGAGCAGCAGTCGGTGCGGTTCCACAACGCGATCTCGCCGATCTGGTAGCTCTGCTGGAGATCGACCTGCCACCATGCCTCGGACTCGGGTTGAGCGGTGTGGGTGACCGACCCCCCGCTCCACACGCCGTTGGTGTTGCCGTCCACTGCGCGTTCGGGGTTCCCGTTGCTGCCCTGGTAGAGGCTCTTCTGGCTGGTGGGTTTGCCGAGCGCGAGGTTGTAGTCGAAGCCCACCAGGAGCGACCTGTGGACCTGGTACGTGGTCCGGCCGAAGGAGGCGCTTGCGGTGAGCGTATAGCGGTCCGGCTCGGTGTTCGCCGTTGGTCGCACCTGGAACTCGACGGTGCGTGACGCGCCGGCGGGAAGCTCCTTCACTACTGTCCGCTCGGGAGTCACCGACCAGCCCGGCGGTACCTGCAGGGCCAGGCGGCCGTCGGGGGCCGTCACCTTCGACGGGTTGGTTACCGTCAGCTTCGTCGTGAACGGCAGCCCCGGTTCGGTGTTCTTCGGCGCGTCCAGCTTCGTACGCAGCACCTGCCGCACCTCGGGGGTGGTGATCTTAAAGGTGTACGCGTGGGTGCTGGTCGTGGCGGACGCGCCGTCACCGGGCATGGAGATCGTTACCGCGTCGTCGCTCTTTCGCCAGGGCAGGGCCCGCCCGTTCGAGCCCAGTAGAGTGATCGTGCTGTTGTTTGCCAGTGGCAGGTCGTCAGAGAGAGTCAACTCGGTGCCCGGCCACTGCAGTGCGGTCACGTAGAGGGCTTCGTCCTTGACGGTGTAGCGCACCGGGACGTTGCTGCGGGCATCCTCGGCGTGGTTCCAGTAGGTGCTGCCGTGGATCGCCTCGCCGTTGGTCTTCAGCCAGGAACCGAGTGCCCGTACGCGCTCGGCCTGCACCTCGGGGATCGTGCCGTCGGCCTTCGGTCCGAGGTTCAGCAGCAGGTTTCCGTTCTTGCTGACGATGTCGACGAAGCTGTCGATGAGTTCATCGGCGCTGAGGTAGTCGTCCGGGCCTTCCTCGGCGTTGTAGCCGAAGGACTTGCCGAGGCCGCGGGTCGCCTCCCACTTCTGTGGGTTGATGTCGGCTTCCACCCGGTACTCCGGCGTGGTGAAGTCGGAGATCCCGTTGCCGCACCGGTTGTTGACGGTCACGTCCTTCGGACTCGGTCGGTTCTTGGCCTGGTTGAAGTAGTAGGCCATCAGTTCGTTGCTGTTGTTCGGCCCGTTGAGGTCGCACCAGAAGATGTCTGGGTCGAAGCGGTCCACCAGTTCGCGCATCTGCGGATACTGGTGGTCCATCACGTAGCTGTGGACCGGCTTGTACCCGGTGTACGGGATCGGCTCGCGGGTGTACGGGTTGATCGGGCCGTTCCGTTCGCGGCCCCCGGCAGGGTGGTACCACTCGGGCAGCGAGTAGTAGAGCCCCTTCTTCAGCGGATAGTCCTCGGCGGCATCGAACAACTCCCGGACCAGGTCACGGTGCGGTCCGAGCGCGACGGTGGATCTGTCGGTGGTGGCGGTGTCCCACAATGCGACGCCGTCGTGGTGTTTCGAGACGAGTACGAAGTACTTCGCTCCACCTTCGACGAACAGGTCCAACCAGTCCTGCGGTTTGAACTTGTCCGGCTTCCACTGCTCGATGAATCGGTCGTACGGGAAATCCTCGCCGTACGTGTCGGCGTGGTGGCGGTGCGTCGGGGCGGTCTGTTTGTTCATCTCGCTCCAGTACCACTCCGCGTACGCCCGACCACCGCTCTTCGGCGCGAAGGCCGGCACCGAGTACGGGCCCCAGTGGATGAAGAAGCCGAGCTTCGCGTCATCGAACCAGCGGGGCGCCTGATGCCGGTTGAGTGATTCCGGCGTCGGCTCGTAGTCCGGCTCGGCGCTGGCCTGGGTCTGCGACGTGGTCAGGATCGGTGCGGACGGATTCGCCGCCGCCACCGGCGTGGCCAGCGACAACGTGACCAGCGTAGTGAAGGCGATCGAGATGGGGGTCTTACGCACGGGAAGGCACCTCCTTTTGGTCAGCGACTCACTGGTGGCTGTGGCAGGCCAAAGACCGGGGCGTCGCCGAGCGGGGCGACGTCGCGCGGCGCCAGATCCGGGCTGCTGCCGCGTCGAGTGATAACCGCGCTCGCCCCTACCGGCAGCTGCAGCGAGATCGTGGCGCGGCCCTGCGCCCGCCACGGCACCGGCCGATCACGTTCGTCCCGTACGTCGATGTCACCGTCGATGCCGTGCTGCAGCAGCAGCGGCTGGCCCGCTTCGCTGTGGATGCGGACCCAGTCGGTACGGCCGTCGCTGCGCGAGGCGTCGACGAGGAACGCCCCCTGGGTGCGGAGTCCGGCGATCGACGCGTCCGGCCATCTGCCGGATACGGCCGGGAAGACCTTGACCACGCCGCCGGAGCTCTGCACGAGCATGTCAAGCACCGACTGGGCGGCGGCCAGAGGGCTCTCGATGGCGAAGTTGCTGCCTTCGCGGTACATGGTGTTCGGGGTGAGCTGGGTGCTGTCGACGATGTTGCCATCGAGGAAGAAGGTCAGGAAGTCAAGGGCCTCCTCCGGTGAATCCATCACCGAGGCCATCGATGAGGCCGCCGCATAGCTGTAGCCGTGCCAGCGGTGCTGCATGCTCCGCCAGTGGCCGAACGTACGCCACATGATCTCCCGGTCATCGGGGCGGTCCCACCGCTTCTCCTGCAGTGGGTAGAGCCAGAGTAGGTGGGAGTAGTGCCGGTGCGACTCGGCCAGCGGGACCCCGTCGCCGATCATGACGCCGTCGGCATTTTGGTGATACGGCACCAGCCTGTCGAGAATGTCGCGCCACTGGCCGAGTTTCGGATCGGCGATCCGTAGCTGCTGCGCGGAGTCGATCAGGGTGGTGCAGCCCCACCGGATCAGGGAAAGGTCGTATGTGCAGTCGGCCGCGTCGGCGTACTCCGGAGAGCGGGTCGTCGGCAGATGCAGGCGGCCGTCGGATCCGTCCGCGAGGAAGTGGGCGTAGAAGTTCACCGCCTTGCGCAGGATCGGGAAGAGCACGTCTCGCAACACCTGCTGGTCCAGGTGGTGCTGATAGCTGAGCCAGACGTTGTGCAATGCCCAGATCAGGTTGCCAGTCTGGTCGGTGACCTGCTGCCCGGGGATGCCGACGGTCCTCGTGCCGCCCGGTCGCAGCATCCGATCGCCGGGGTGGGACAGCGCGTAGGTCTCCCCGTCGCGGTATTCCGGCTCGACCGACAGTTCCAGGTTGTGCTCGAAACGGCGGAAGGTTGTGGTCACAGAATCGAGCTCAAGGTGATTCGAGCCGTTGATCAGCTGATAGGCGGCCTGGACGTTCGTGTTCCACCACACCGCGGTCCAGCTGTTTCCCTTCTCCGGGAACCACGGCCCCCAGATGGCCAGCACGGGCGCGTCGGCGCGGGTGGCCGAGGCCATCTTGTAGAGCTGGCTCCAGTAGAAGCGCTGCACATGCTTGTCGGGCACTGATACCAGGCTGCGGGTGTAGTACCGGTTCCACCAGTTGCGGTGGGTGCGGACCAGGGCGTCGGGGTTGGCGGTCATCGCCTGCCGCACGTTGCGGACGGCTTCGTCGGTAGAGGTAGCGTGCGGGAAGCTGTAGGCCACGGTGGCGACGAGCATCCGCTGCGTGCCGCTGCGCTTCTCCGCCCAGGCGGTGGTGTATCCGCCACCGGCGAGCAGCGGCTGCTGCGCGTAGTGCACCGAATCGGCTATGCCGATCGTCGGGTCGGGGTTGCCGACGTACTCGGGTGGGCGCCGGATCGTCCGCGTCGTGTACGACGGCAGCGGATGGAAGGCCCACTCGGCCGTTTCCTCGCCGATGCTGGGCGTCAACGACACCAGGAGCAGGCTGCGGCTGTTGTGCACCAGCGCGGAGAAGGTGACGCTGCCTTGAGTGGTGGTCACGGTGCCGGTCAGTTCCGCGTTCCACAGGTCCAGCCGCCAGTCCACATCGGTTACCGGCCCGGCGAGTGTCAAGGTGAGGTAGCCGATCGGTAGCCGGGACAGTCCGACGGCCGCCTCCCACTGGTTCCGCTGGTCCTGCACGTAGGAGTGGCTGAGCATGAACTTCAGTACGTTGCCCTGCGCGCCCCGGTAGAGCTGCACCCCGAGGAATCCATTACCGAGAAACGGGCCGTTCTGCCAACTGTCGGGCATCCGCCGCCACCGCATGTCCGCATCGCGCGCGATGTGTTCGTAGACGGTGCCATCCGCCGAGTTGTCACTGGCCCATGCCACCGGCGATGCCGCCGACCACGCCGTGCCCAGTGTCGCCGCACCGAGCGCGGCTGATGTGCCACGCAGAAGCGCTCGTCGGGATATCTCCGCCATCGGGTTCCTCCTCGCTCATGGCGCTGTGCTCGATCGTCGTTGAAGATCGACTCGTCGGAAGGGTTCGCATCAAACCAGACGCATCGGATGGATTCCGGGGAGCGTGGCACCTCAATCCAGACAGGATCGAGCATTCATCTTCCTAAGATCCGACGTCTGCCCGGACCGCGTGCGGCGGCCGGCAGCCGGCCGGCGCCGGTGCCTGAATCAACGAAGCGGGTGGTCAACAGCCATCGGTCGAGTCTTCGCACGGTTTTGGCCCGACTGCTCGTCCGATGACATAGATGTCTCCGTCGGCTACCGAGACGTCTCGGTCGCTGCTCGCACCCGTGGCGAGAATGCGCGCCGGGTCACGAAAACCGTTGAGGACCTCAATGCGCTGCACCGCCTTCGCGGTCGGGATCACCGACTCCGGCTTCCACTGTGTGCCGCCGTAGAGCAGGAATGTTGATATCCCGTTCTTGGAACCCTCGATCGTGGCGTACACGCGCCAGCTCAGCGGTCCGGCCTGGTACATGTCGCGGACACGTACCCCGGTGGCGATCTCCCTGGTGTCCCAGCCGCCCGCCGTCCACACGCCCGTGTAATCCCGAAGCACGCCTTCGGTGTCAATCTGCATCCACAGGACGAAGGGGGTGCCGTCGAAGCTGCTGCCGACCAACGATATGTAGTCGGGCGATCGGGGATTAGTGGTCTGCAGTGGGGTCTCCGCCACCTTCAGGTGCTGCTCCTGCTCGGCGTCGTCCACGCTGGTGCCGAGGTCGTGCCCGTCGGCAGCGCGGAAGCGCAGATCATTCGGGCTGAACGAGAGATGGTAGATGTTCTTGTGGTACCGGTCGTGGAGATGGCCCTCGGGCCCGCCGCCCGCGAGGGTGTAGACGATCTGCACCTGCTCCGGGCGGCCGTTGCGGGGCGGCTCGTACCGTAGCTGGCCGATGTAGACCTCGTTCATGTTGTCGGCGCGCGTCGTCGGCGCGATCGCCCACCGGTCACCGGTCAGTTCCGCCGAGGTCTGCCAGGTGAGCCCGTTGTCGGTGGACCGCACATACTTGATCGGCCGCGTATCGGTCGGGTATGACCGATCGAAGTCGCGCGCCGTCTCACGGATGAAGACGAAGATCTCGCCGCTGGCCGTCTTGAAGGGCATCGGGTACGTGGCACCGAAGCCTTCCGGGATGATCGTGTCCGTCCACGGGCCGTCGATCGAGTGCGGGCGGGCCGAGCGGGCCACCCAAAGCTCCTTGTTGTGCAGGCCCCGGAAAACCAGCAGATGCCCATCATCGGCCTGCACCATGGTCGGGTAGTTATGGGAATCGTTGCCGCCCTCGCCGACCCGCACCGGTGCCGACCAGGCTCCCGTGACGTGGTTGTACGCCTGGACGAAGTTGTCCTCGTACTGACCGGACCAGGAGATGAACGTGGTGTTGGCACGCGCGTCGTAAAGGCCGCCGGCGACCGGCCGGCGGTCGGAGCGCGCGGCCACTGCGGTGGCCGGAGTCATCACGGTAAGCCGCTCTGGCGGCACCGGCGTTGCCGCCGGCGGCTCCGCCTGCGCCGCACCGGCGAGCGCCTGACCGGGGACTGTCGCCACGGTCGCAATCAGCAGCGCGGCCACCGACAGCGTGGACCATTCGGCGAGCACCCGCCGGAGCAGAGTACGGCGGGCCGGGGCAACGGCCGCAAGGTCGGGTTTGCCGATACGACGGTGGGACACGTCCCCTCCTTTGTGAGCATGGCGAGTCAACAGGTCTGAACGCGTTGATGCGGGTCACTGTCTCCCTGGATACATCTGATGTCAAGGGGCCCGGCCGATCATCCCAAGAGGCTGGCCGACTCCCCCTCGCCGTTGGGCCAGCCGACACTTCAGCCTGTCGGCGCTGCCTTCTCTTGCTCTCCGTCATTGAAGTACATGGCGTCGGCACCCCCGGCCCCGCACTAAAGGAGCGGTTCGATGGCCACTAGTCATCCAATCTCTGCCACCGCGCCGGTACCGGCTCTTCGACCGTGACCGGTCTTCGTGACCGTGCTCCAGGTAACCACCGGACCACGGTGCTAAAACGCCTGCGCCGGTCCTCGCGACCGCCGTAGGATGATCTTGTTTGCCTAACTTCAAGATCACCCTACGGCGGCCTGTCTGCAGCAACGACAGACCGAACTACGGTCGGCAGCGGCGGACTTACTGGGGCCGGCCGGGGAAGACCTGGACCTCGGCCAGCGAGAGGGCGTTGTTGCCAGCGAGTTGGACGCGGACGTAGCGGCCGGTGCGGCCGACATCGATGTGAGCGACCGGCCTTGGCGGATCGGCCTCGTGGTAGGCCCGAACGCCCGGCTGAGCCAGGACCTCGTCGAGCGAACCGGACACGAATGGCTCATCCGACACCAGCACGTAGTAGTCACTCAGTCGATCGACACAACAGTCGGTACGGCCCCAGATCCGTATCTGCGCGATCTGTTGGCTCCGACCAAGATCGACCTGCCACCATGGCTGGTCCGTGAACTCGGTGTGCGTCACCGAACCGCCACTCCACACACCGTTGGTGTTTCCGTCCACGGCACGTACTGGCACTCCTCCGGAACGCAGACTTGACTGCGTGGCGGGCTTGCCCCGCGCGAGGTTGGGCCAGAACACCTCGACCTGGACCGGCACCTGAATCGACCACTCGTCTGAAGCGACCACAGCGGTCAACTCGTACCGGCCGTCGGGGGTCCCCGCCGGGATATTGACGGTGAATTTGGCAGCCGCCGAACCACCGGGGCGGATCGGCTTGAGGCTGACCGACTCCGGGTCAGTCCTCCAGTCGGCCGGGACCTCCAGTCGCACCCGCGTCGCTGGCATGGTCAGCTGGTCCTCGGCGCGAAGTGTGACCGACATCGGAACGGATGAGTTCGGGAGTTGCGTTGCCGCGGGCTCATCGACCGTCACCACCGCCTGGGCCACGATCCGATACTCCTGGCCGGTCCGGGTGGGCAGCGTCAGCGTGTCCCCGTCGATACGGTGATCCGCCGGCCGCCCGTCTGCGCGGTAGACCCTCACGGGCGCGCTGAACATCTCGTTCCGCAGCGTGGCCACCCCGTCCGTGCTCGGGGCAAGACGAATCTCTGTGAGCAAGCCCGATCGCCAGGTGATCCCCACGGTGTACGAACCCTCGGCGGCAGAAAGACCGTCTTTCTCGCCATCTCCGGAATCCACCGGAATCACGTCGCCATCGATGCGCAGCGCACGCATGTTGGCTTCGTCCGGCAGCAGCCTTACCGTGGTCGCTCCGTCGCTTTCGCGCCCGTCTGATGCCACTGCGGTGACCCGAAACGTAGCTTGGTCAATCTTCTCAAGATCGGCTGATTGGTAGATGAAACTGGTCTTCGTAATATTCGACGCGACCAGCTCATACTCCGGCACGCTTCCGACCGCGCGAAAGATGCTGTACGTAGCGGCATCGTCGCTGCCCGTCCACGAAAGCTTGACCATGTCCTTCAGATCGAAGTCTATCTTCAGACCAGAAGGTGCCGAAACAGGCTTCTCGGCCGGAATGGAGGTGATGACGTAAGTTTGCCCCTTGGCGGTCTCAAGCCTGATTTGATCTCGACCTTTCGCGACGAAACTCACGTCCTGGCCGTCGGACGTCTTGACAACCGCGTCCTTGATGTTGGCGTACCGCAAAGTCAAGGGGCCGCCCGCCTTGGAGAGGATGTCGAACTGATCGGCCTGGCCGCCGGACCAGCGTGCTGAGACCTCAAAGTTGCCACGTGCGAGCATTCCGCGGTAACTGCCGTCTGCCCACGCTTTCGGCAAAGCGGGCAACGGTGCCACGACATAGTCGTTGCTCTGCAGGAGCATTTCGCTTACACCTGCGGTGGCACCGAAGTTTCCATCAACCTGAAACAGCTTGTTTGTGTAGGAGTCTCGATGGTTGTTGAACAAGTTGTGCATCAGGTGTTTCTTGATGAGATAGTTGTAGAAGTAGTACGCCTCATCTCCGTTTCCAGCTCGTGCCCACGTGCCAATTCTTTCCGCTTGGGCCCAGCCTGTGCCGCCGACCCTGCCGCGCTTGGTCAGTGATACCTTGGCGGCGTCTCGCCATGCAGGAGTCGAGGCATTGATCAACTGCCCAGGATAGAGACCAAGAAGATGGGAGATGTGGCGGTGAGCGGGATCACCGATGTCACCGTAGTATTCCTCCTCGCGGTACTCCTTGATCTGTCCGGACTTACCAATCTTTATGGGGTCGAGGAGAGGTAGCTGGCCCCTCAACTTGTCAAGGACATTATCAGAACGACCGAGTACCTCTGCAGCCATCAGAGTATTGCGATGGTTCTCGTAAATCATCTGCTGATCGAAGGTGGTGCCAATCGACTGCAGGCTGTCCGCGTTCTCGGGAGAGGCCGATGGATCTGCCAGTAGATAGCCATCGTGGGCTCGCACGAATCGGGACAGGAAGTTCGCCTGGCCGTACATGGCAGGGTAAACGACGTCCTCGAGAAGTTTCTTATCGCGAGTGTAGTCGTAGTAGTCCCAGAACAGCATCGCGGTCCATGCCCCAGTGCCAAAGCCAGAATGAGACGACTTTCCGGAGCCGTTGTATGGCCACGTCGAGTTACCCATGGACCATCCGTTGTCTCCGCCGGGGTCGAGCTGAGAAGGGTTGTACCGCTCGATATATTGGGTGGCGTACTTCTTCTGCCGCGGCAGGTACGTGTTGTAGTAGCCGATGTAGGATTCAAACAGCTCGGGCATGTTGGTGGAGAAGGCCGGCCAGTAGTTCATCTGGAGGTTGACGTTGTGCCAGTAGCCTGACCTCCACGGCGGATCCTGATATGCGTTCCAAATTCCTTGGAGATTGGGCGGCAGCGTGCCTGCCCTCGAGGAACAGATCAACAGGTAGCGCCCGAACTGGAATGCGAGTTCTTCAAGGTATGGGTTCGAGTCACCATTGCGATAGGCATCGACAAGCTCATCAGTGGGGGCGGCCGGCACCTGCGAACCGAGATCGAAGTTGACCCTGTCGTAAAGTTCGGTGTAGTCCGCCTGGTGTGCGGCTAGCAGCTCGTCATAGGACTTCGCTGAGGCGTCGGCCAGGTACTTGGTTACCTTGGCGTGGGGATGCGGAAATCCCTTGAGTTTGTCCAGCCTGTTCTCGGCGGATATTACCTGGCTGTCGAGCCTATAGTTTGTGCCTACGGCGATTAGGATGACGGCGCTATTGGCACCGGACACGGAGATTGTGCCGTTGTCATTGGCTCCATCGTTGTGCGCCTGCATAGTTCCGCCGTCAGGAACGACTTTGAACTGCCCTTCAAATTGAAGGTTGTAGTACTGCATGACGCCGGAGAGCGTAATGGTGTCATCCTTCGCCACAACCGTGCCACTCTTGCCACGGTTGTCGCCGGGCTGCTGACGATATTCAGTCAAGTACGGGATGGTGGGGCGAAGGGTGAACGACAGCTTTTCCGCGTCGGATGCCCTGAGGCGGACCACCATGACCTTGTCGGGATAGCTGGTGAAGTACTCCCTGCTGTACTCGACTCCATCATGTTCGTACTGAACACGAGACACACCCTCGTTTAGTGCCAACTCCCGCCGGTACTTGTTCGCCTCGTTATGATCAAAGTTGATATAGACTTCGGCAAAGCTGTTGAGGCCTCCGATGGTATTGTTCGAGTCCTGTGTGCTGTTCTCGGTGATCTGGATCCGGTCCGTTTTGGTGCCGCCGAAGAGATTGGCCCCCATGTAACCGTTTCCCATGGGGATGGAACTGTCCACCCAGCCGTCGTTACTGTCGGCCGCTGGTTCGTCATACCACAGCTTCAGAGCTTTAGATTCGGTTCCCGTGAGGAAGCTCGTGCTCTCTTCGGCTGAAGCGGTCGAGGCATGGGCTAGCCCTGTACAAGCGAGCAGCGCGGCCGCCAGCGTGGCCGCGAGGGCCGCCACCCGGGATGCGGGACGGCGCGCGGGCTGCGACGTGGCCAAGGGTGGTGCGTGGCTCATGGTGCCCTCCATTCGGTTCGGCGGGACGCCGCCATCAGTCGGCGCAGTAGACCTTGGCGCCACCCCAGTCGGCGTGGTCGTAGTTGTTGTTGTCCGGGCCGGTGCCGGTGGTCAGGGTCAGCACGTGCACGCCGGAAACGTCCACGTCGAGGTGCTGTGCCGGCTGGTTGCCGAGGATCACCTCGGTGGCCGCGAGTTGCTTCTGACCGTCGCCGAGGACGCCGAAGGTGACCGATCCCCGTCCGCGGGTCTCGTCGTTGATGCCGACCTCGGCGGTGAAGCGGCTGCAGTTGGCGCCCAGGTAGTAGGTCACCTCGGCGGGCGCGTGGGTGGCGATCCCCTTTGCGTAGGTCACGCCGGCGATCTTGATCGGTTTGCCGTCGACGCTCTTGTCGATCCCGAGGCGACCCCAGCCGACGTGGGCGGCCAGCGGGTGAAGGTCACTGATCCACCGCTCGCCGCGGGGAGTCTCGGCGAGGGTGACCCCGCCGTACCCCGGCGTCTGGCGCTGCTCGCCGGCGACTGTGCGGTAGCTCGCGGACGCGGTGAAGGGGTAGGCGCCGTTGCTGGCGTCGGTCGGGGCGGTGACGGTGAAGCTGGCGGTGACGGTCCGCCCCTGCGGCACGATGTCGAACCGGGTCGGGTCCTGCGCCCGCGCGGACCAGCCGTCCGGCACGTCCAGCCCGACCTCGACGCGTTGGGCCGGTGTGACGCCGTCGTTGGTGAAGTCGACGCTGGCGGTGAACGTCGCGCCTGCGTCGACGTACCCGGTGGTATCGGTGCGGACGTCGAGGAAGGTCGCTGGTTCGTACTGCGCCGGCCGAGACTGGCGGATCACGAACATCCGGGAGCCGTGCGAGGGGATGGAGGCCCGGACGTCGCCGGTGGTCTCGGTGGTGGCATCGGACCAGACGTCGCGCATGGCGTACGCCGGTGCCGGGGGCAGCCCGAGCTCCGCGGCGGTGGTGGACACCTGTCCGCCCGAAGGGCCGCGGTTGAACAGGACGACGGCCGCGCCGCCGTCGGAGAGCGGCTTGGCCCACACCTCGAGGTCACCCTCGTCGGCGATCTTGTACCCCTGGACGCCCGCCCAGTCCTGGTTGACCGCGATGACGTCGGGGTCGGCCAGCGACGCCAGTGTCGTCGCGTTCATGTTGCGCAGATCGTTGCCGGCGATCAACGGCGCGTTGAGCAGGCTCCACAGGCTCATGTGTGACCGATACTCCGTCGTCGACATGCCGCCATTGCCGACCTCGAGCATGTCGGGGTCGTTCCAGGCGCTCGGGCCGGAGTACTTCTCCAACCCCACCTGCTGGTCGAGGATGGACACGACACTGCCCCAGTTGTCGCTGATGTCGCCCGTCGTCCGCCAGTAGTGGCCCAGCTCGGCGGCCCACTCCCCCGGCCGGTTGGCGCCCCACTCGCAGATCGAGTACACGATCGGGCGGCCGGTCGCGGCGAGCGCCTCGGCCATTACGGTGTAGCGCTCGATGGCCGGCACGCCCTGGTTGTTGCAGTTGTCGTACTTGAGCAGGTCCACGCCCCACTCCGCGAGCCGCTGCGCGTCCTTGTCCTCGTAACCGAGGCTCGCCGGCCGACCCTGGCAGGTCTTCGTCCCCGCCGACGAGTAGATACCCAGCTTCAGCCCGCGCTCGTGCACGTAGTCGGCCAGCGCCTTGATGCCGCCGGGGAACCGCTGTGGGTCCGACTGCAGGTAGCCGTTCTCGTCACGCTCCGGCGCCATCCAACAGTCGTCGATGTTGACGTACTCGTACCCCGCCGCCCTCATGCCGGAGCCGACCATGGCGTCCGCGGTCTGCCGGATCAGGCCCTCGGTGATGTTGCAATGGAACTTGTTCCAGCTGTTCCACCCCATGGGCGGGGTCGGGAGCAGCGGGAGCTTCTGGAACGCGGCCTCGGCACGGGCCTGCCAGTGGGCGGCGCCGGCGGCGCGGACGGCGCCAGCGGGCACCGGCGTCGCCAGCAGCGCGGTCACCAGTCCACCCAGCAGTACGGCAGTGACGGCGGGGCGCGCCGCGCCACGGGTCACTTTCCTCATGGTGGCCTCCCTGGGTCCGAGCTAGGACGTGAACGACAGGAGTTGGGCGTCGGCCCAGTCCGCGTGGTCGCTGTTGATGCCGTCACCGGCGTCGGAGACCTCCAGCCGGAGCGTGTCGTGCCCCGACACGTCGACAAGGACCTGCTGCGGCGTCGAGTACGGCTCGCCGCGCATGACGTCGCTGTCGTACAGCAACTCCCCGTCGCCGTAGACGCGGAACACCACGGTGGCCGGCGAGCCGCGCTTGGCGTCGTCAACGCCGATCACCGCCCTGAAGAGCCGGTCGCTCGCACCCAGCCGGTAGACGACCTCCGACGTGGCGTGAACGCCCAGACCCTTGTCGTACCGGGTGCCGCCGAGCCGGATGTTCCCGCCGGAGATGGCCTTGTCTCGGCCGATCGTGCCCCAGCCGACGCTGGCCGACTCCCAGTTCAGGTCGCTGAGGTACACCGCTGACGACAGGTCGACCGCCGCTTCGACGGCCGCCGCGCTCGGCTCGCCGGCGCCGAGGTCGTTGACCCCCACCACCCGGTATTCGAACGGCCCGTTGCTGCGTGACGCGGTGGGGTCCAGGTAGCTGCTGCCGGTGACGCCGTCGGCGATCGTGGTGAAGGCGGAGCCGGCGGCGCGGCGCTGCACGGCGTAGGTCGCGGCGCCCGGCACGGCGCGCCAGGCGACGAAGACGGAATCGTCCGACATCCGGTAGGCGGTGACACCGGCCGGCTGGGCGGGCGGTTCGGTGACGGCGGTACGGAAGGTCAACGGCGCCCCGTCAACCGTGATGCTGCCACCGGTGGCCGTGGTGGTGGCGTCGACCTTCCAGTGGTAGACGGTCCCCGGCTCCAGCCGGGGCACCACCAGCGCGGTGTCCGTTGTCGTCTGGTCGACCACCACCGACTGGAACCGCTCGTCCTCGGCCACGATCAGCCGGTAACGGTCCGCCTGGTACGACGGCGTCCACTGGAAACGCACGTGCGCCGGCGGTACGGATACGTCGTTGTCCTTCGGCGCCCGGGCGGCGAAGGCGTGCGGGCCGCTGGTGTCGGCATCGCCGACGTCGGTGTGGGCGGGAACGATGCTGACGGCGGTACCCGCGGGCAGGCTGAGGGTGATCCGACCGTCGGTGACCTTCGCCTGGCGTTGGATCCGGGTGAGGCCGTCGAGCCCGATCCGGTAGACGTCCACCGCGCCCACGCCGTGCCAGTCCGCGGGCAGCCGCCACGTCCGGGCGTGGTACCCGTCGGCCGAGTAGGCGACAATTTCCCGGTGCCGGTTGTTCCACAGGGCCGGCGTGAAGACGTCGTCGCCGTCGCGCAGCACCAGGTCGCCACGGGTGATCCGGAGACGGCCGTCGACGTAGCGGCTGGTCACGTCGTCGGAGAAGGTGACCACGCCGCCGGTGTCGGACAGCCGGTCCAGCCGATTCAGGTAGTACCAGACGAGCGTGGTCCTGGCGAACTCGTCCAGGAACCCGCCTAGTTTCGCCGGGTCACGCTTGATGATCGACTCACCTTGCATGCTGGTGCCGAATCTGGCGTCCCCGCCCGCGCCGCCGATGTGCAGGGTTGGGGGGATCTTCATCTGGTCGACGCCCCGGAAGTGCCACGACATGGGTTGCAGGCCGAGCAGCGGATCCTTGCGGTAGCTGTAGGCGAACTCCGACGTCACGTCGACCCCGCGGTCCCGCCAGTAGCGCATGATCTTCTTCTGGGTCGCGACCTCCTGGTCGGTCGTGATGCCGTGGTACGGGCTGATCGGCTCCGTGCCGTAGCCGGGGATGTACTGGTGGAAGGCGTCGACGTGGACGGTGCCGATTTCGGTCATGTCGACCATCTCGAACAGCTTGTCGATCCGTTTCTGCGTCAGCCCGGCTTCCCATTCCAGCGTGTAGCTGATCGGGTGGCCCCAGACGTACTCGCGCAGCGACCCGTCCTTGTTGCGGGCGATCACGTCAGCCTTTCGGTAGGTGTCCCAGAGCGGACTGGCGGCGCTGGCGTCGAGCATGTTGATGTGGAAGCTGACCGTGGTGTTGTACTGTCGCGCCTCCTGGATCAACCAGCGCAGGCTTTCCAGCGCCGTCTCGTCCTGGGGGCGCTTGAGCCTCGGGTTGACCACGTCCCAGGCGGGGTAGCCGGTGTCGTGCCCGTCGTACTGCCAGCCGACGAGGTAATAGATCTTTGGGATGCCGCGGGTCAGGTTGTCGACCTTCCTGATGACCTCGAGCGCCTGTTCGAAGGTCAGGGACACCCGACCCTTGTTGTCGGCCATGAACATCTTCATGGTCAGGGTCTGGTGGTAGTCGTGCCGGAACGGCCGGGCCGGCTCCGGCAGCACGGTCACGTCGAGGTGGCCGGTGGCGGTGGTTCCGCGGAGGGTGACCGTGGCGGTCAGGGTGGTCTCGCCAGGTGTCACTGTTCCGGCCTGCACGGTGCCCGAGGCTCCCTCAATGCTGGCCGCGGCGACCGTGGGTTTGCTGCTGCTGACGGAGATATGCGCCTCATCGAGATCGGCGGCGGCCCCGTCGCTCATGGTGCCGCTGATTTGTAGGGGCGTGCTGCCGTCCAGCGGCAGGCTTGCGTTTCCGACCTGCACCGTCACCGACGACAGTTCGGCGGCCTCGGTTGCCTGGGCGGCCACCGAAGGGCCGGTCACCCCGGCGAGGCCGACGACCAGCAGGGTGCTGACGCTCGTCAGCAGCCGACGGTGCCTGTGGTTCCTACCGAACATGGAGATCCTCCAGGCGTCTCCGGTTCTGGCTTTCCTGCCAGACCCGAAATCGGTGCGATCGGTCCCGCTGCCTTCGGCGGAGCAGCCGTTGTCAGCGGTCCGGGCCGCAACTATCAGCGGAAAGTGCCAGCGGCGGTCGGTGCTCACCTCCGCCGCTGGCCGGCGACCTTTGCACGGCGCGGGCCGGCCCCGGTTCGCGCAGGCTGTCGATGTTGCCGAACATCGGCGCTGCGGTCGCCGGCAGGTGGTCGTCTCGGCGGGAAGCTGGTTCCTCTGCAGATTTCTGGATACATCGGAGGTGTTGTCCCAGGCTAACGGGCGCAACGGGTCGAATCAAGTATTCAGATTCGTTTAGATCCGATGTATTGGGCCAGCAGGCTCATGGAGAATCGATGAGCCGTCCGCCGACGTTCCCGGTGGAGGACCAGGTCCGGTCGTGCTGTCTGTCCTGTCTGCGGAGACGACGATCGCGGAAGCGGCGCGTAGGAACACGACGTCAGAGACGTCGATCGGTAGTTGGAAGCAACAGTTCCTGCAGGCCGGCAGGATATCCGCCACGCCGTGCTGCGGGCGCTGCCGTTGAGGCTGCGGCGTGCCGACTGACCGGCGCCCGAGCTCGACGACCGAGAGGTTTGTAGATGCCGATGCCCTGGTCGCATCCGTTCCGGGTGCTAACCAGGGCATCGACATTCGGGTGGAGCCGAGATGACGGTTACTTCAGGGACAACCGGTCGAGGTCAGGAGCGGAGTTCTCATCATTGTGGATCTTGATCTTGTTGGCGCCCGCCCGAAGCGTCACCGGAACGGAGGTCGTGTAGGAGGTGCTGTTGCCGACACCGCTCACCGGCACCTCGATCGGCGTGCCGTCGTTGACAGTCACGAAGAACGAGCGGTCGCCGTTGACGGTGAAGTCGATGAACAACGTGTATTCGCCAGCAGCGTCCACAGTGACGTCCTCGAACAGCACGTAGGCGTCCGGGCCGCCGCCGATGTTGCGTACCTTCTGGCCCCCGGAACAGGACGAGCAGTTTGTGATGCCGGAAGTACCGAGTTTGTTCCGCGAGTCCTCGGCCTCCCGCATGAACACCCGGTCGGCTGGGCGCAGCTGCACCCGCAGGTCTTGGCTGACCTGCTTCTGGCGACCGAGCGTCTGGAACGACGCCCTGATGGGAATCTTGGCCGAGCTGAGGTTCTGGCCGGGCGGTGAGGTGAGGGTCCAGGACGCTTTCAGCGTCTGACCGAGCCGGATGACCGGTGCTGTCGCAGGGCCGCCGGAGACCGACCAGCCGGCGGGTACCGTCGGGGCCAGCGTGACCTGCTCGAGCGCGTCGTCGACGTCGAGCCGCAAGCTGGCGGTCACGTTGATCGACTGCTGCCCGGGTCCAACCCATTGCAGGCCGGAGGGCTCGACTGTCATCGTCGTCTTCGGGACGTACGACGTCGGAGGCAACGGCGCGACCGCGAGGCGATCGATTCCCGGCCCCTGGTCTGCGTTGCTGAATACCTTGATCGTGTTGGTGCCGGCCTGCAGCGGTACGGCGATCGCCGAAGCGGCTGGTACACCCGCGTTGTCCGCGGCGACCGGCACCGCGATCGCCGTGCCGCCGTTGACGCTCGCCGAGAGCGAGGTGCCGGCACCCGCAGCGGTGTGGTCGAACTGGAGCCGGTAGTCACCGGATTCGGCAACCGTCACATCCCGATAGGTGACCGAGTTTTGTGGCCCGCCGCCGAGCCCGCCGACCTGGAACGAGCCGGAACAGGCGAAGCAATTCGCTCGGCGCGCGTTGCCGTCCAGGGCCTGCGATTCCGCCTCCAGTGGGCTCGGAGTGCGGCCGGAACTCGGGTAGCCGAACCCCACCTTGATCTCGTCGATCTGCAGCTCGCGGTAGAACGTCGGTGCCTGCGGGCCGCCCCAGGTGTTCAGGACCTCCAGCTTGATGTAACGCGCGTGCTGCTCACCGATGTCGACGAACTGCACACCACGTGCACTGGGCATCGCGCCGGTACGTACCGGCTCCCCCCACCGCACGCCGTCGTTGCTCACAAAGACCCGGTAGTCCTTGATCCGCGCCGAGTCCTCCGGCCGACCGAATGACTCCCGCGCGTACGTCGGCGACCATTCACGCTGGTTAACCGCGAGGTACCGCGCGGGCCGGCGCTCCCCGAGATCCAGCGTCACCGACACCGGCAACTGCGCGTTGCTGTCCCAGTAATCCTCGAAGCTCCCGTCTACGAGGTTGCCCGCCGGGTGGCCGTCGCGAGAGGACGACGCGGTGGCCTTGAGGGTGGACTGGTCATAGAAGTACTGCTGGTCGGCCGTGTGGACCTCGAACACGGTGTCGTACGTATCCCAATTTTTGATGCCGAGGATCGTCAGGTGGCCGCCGGACTGGCTGAAGGCCATCGACTCGCCGGTACGCAGGTCGGTAACCCCGGTCACCCGGTAGCCATTGTCGCGCAGCCGGACCAGGTCGGTCCTTGGCCTGGTCAGTACGTGGACGTACTGGGTCCGAGCGCCGGGTTGAACGGTGATGACGCCATGAGCACCGTCGTTCCAGAAGCCGGGCTGCATGCCGCCGTACATATAGCCGCCGCCCTCAGTGCCATACAGCGAGGAGCGGATCGGTGGCACCCACTCGGCCATGAAGTTGTTGAACGCCTCCTGCGGCGGGGGGAACTTGCCGTTCACCATTGGGGTCTCGGCCATCAGTGATTTGATCGACGAACCCGCGTTAGCGATGTAGCGACCCGTGCTGAGCCGGAAGTCGACCGGGTGGTTTCCGCCGTCGTACCACCAGGAGCCGGTGGTCGGCAGCTTGTAGTCGGCCTCGGTGATCCGCGGCATCGACGTCCAGACCGCCTGAGGATAGTCGTAGGAGGGCGTCATGCCGGTCTTCTGCTCGTTACTGACCGTGTCCATGATCGGCGTGTCCTCGTTGTTGTTGCTCAACAACCAGGACGGGCGTATCTCCCGGATCTGCTCGTAGAGGTGGTTCCGCTCCCAGTAGGCGTTGTCGTTGTCGATCCAGAACCCCGCCAGGTCGGGATAGTTCCGCATCACCTCGAAGAACAGGTCGTAGCTGAACATGCCGAAGCCATCTCGGGTGGTCAGGTCCACCTGCTGGCCCTTGTACGCCGAGTAGGCCGCCGAGTCGAGGGTTTCTACGCCATTCTCGTTGTGCCACTGCGGATCATCGGTCATGTAGAGGATGGTCCGGACGCCCTTCGCCTTGCCGGCGTTGACCAGTTCGCCAAGGATGTCGCGCTCGGTGGCACAGCTACCCGGAATCTTGGAGGGCCACGGTCTGGCGTAGCCCAGCCTGCTGTGGAAGGTAGCCAGCACGATGTACGACGCACCAAGCTTGCGTGCTTCGTCGACCCAGTAGTCGGGGGTCCAACCACCCTCGGTGACGTCACGTTCCCAATCCGCGCAGTCGAGGTGACGTGGCGCGGTGAACATTCCCCAGTGCAGGAACAGGCCCGCGGTGGACTCGCGCATCCACTGCTGTCGCGAGTGCTGGACCTCTGCGTGAACGGCTGGGGCGCCAACGAGGCTGGCGGCCAGTGCCAGGACAAGCGCGGCCAGGACCAGGCGCCACCTGGCCCACAACGGCATTGTTCGTGGTCGGATTCCGTTGGGCGGTCGAAGTCTCATGGGGGCATCGCCTCTTCGTAAGCTGCCTTGCGGCTGTTACATCGACGTTTCGGACGAAGACATCCGATGATTACAACGGTCCATGGCTGCGGTCAACCCCTCCGGGGCGCCTTTGCTGCGCTGGCAGCGGGCCATCCAGAAATGGCAGCCTGCGCGCACCGTCCATGAACGTGGGGGTAAGCCAGGGCCGCCTCCGACTTCAGGCAGCCACCGACCGCCAGGCATCCGACCAGCGGCGGCCAATGCGATTCATCGGATGGCTTGGGTTTCGGGCCGGCGAACCGGCTGTCCGATACTGCTGGCATGCCTGACGGCCTGCACGGACCGAACGTCATCACCGCCGGGGAGGCCGTGCTGCTTTCTCGTGGCGGTCGACGGCGGAGAGGCAGTGCACCTCGCGCGCCAGCACGAACCGTTGGAGCAGGGCCGCGGCGCCGTACCCGACCACTACCTCACGGGCGGAGACAGCGAGCGTGAGGCAGTCCAGCGGCGGTACGACGTCGAGGCGCTGCCGGAGCCGAACTGGGAGCACACAACGAGGTGCGTCGACGGGGGTTACAGCTCGACGAACAGCAAGGTCAACCAGCACGCGGCCAGCCGGCCGGAGAAGGATCAGCCACGCCAAGCCGACACGTACCGATGCGGCTGAACCCTGCCGGCCGGCGACGCGCCCACGTGCACTCCCAGTTCTACGGTCGTCGACCTCAACGCACAATTCGCACAATGTCGGGCCGGCCCCAACCACGAGGCGGATCTCGTCGCTTGGCGCGCGACCCACCGCGTCCGGCCTGCCCGACTACGCCTGCCGTGTGCGGTGTGCATGCCCGATCGGTCGCCGGATCGCATGGACTGTCAGCCGCCGATGTTCGGTCGGGTGAGTCCCTGGTCGTAGGCGAATATGACGGCCTGTACGCGGTCGCGGGCACCTATCTTGGCGAGGACCTTGCCGACGTGGGTCTTCACGGTGGACTCCGACAGCACGAGCCGCTCGGCAATTTCCCGGTTGGTCCAGCCGCTGCCGATCGCCACCAGGATCTCGTGTTCCCGGTCGGTGAGGCTGGCCAGCCGCGGGTCGGTGCGGCCCGACGGCGAGGAGCTGGCGGCGAGCTGGCCGGCGAAGCGGTCCAGCAGTCGGCGGGTCAGCGCGGGCGCGATGACGGCGTCGCCTTCCGCGACCGCCCGGATGCCAGCCAGCAGCTCCTCGGGGCGCGCGTCCTTGAGGAGGAAGCCGCTGGCCCCGGCGCGCAGGGCGGCGTGCGCGTACTCGTCCAGGTCGAACGTGGTCAGCACGAGCACCCGGGACCGGTCGCCGGCTGCGACGATGCGTCGGGTGGCCTCGATGCCGTCCATGCCGGGCATGCGTACGTCCATGAGAATCACGTCGGGGTGCAACTGCTCGGCGCGGCGCACCGCCTCGGTGCCGTTGCCGGCTTCTCCGACGACGTCCGTTTCCTCGTTGTTCTCCAGCAGCATGCGGAAACCCAGCCGCTGCAGGGGGTGGTCATCGACGATGAGCACGGTGATCATGTCCGGCCTTCGAGTGTGGCGGGCGGGGTCAGGTCGAGGATCGCCCGCACCGTCCAGCCTCCGCCGGGGCGCGGGCCGGCGGCGACGGTTCCGGCGTACAGGGCGGCTCGCTCGCGCATGCCGGCGAGTCCGTGCCCGGGTTTCGCGGGCGGCGGTGGCGGGCGGTTGGGCGGCTGGGGGCCGGTGTCGTGCACCGTGATCTGCAGCCGCCCGTCGGTGGCGGTGAGGCCGACGTCGAGGGCGGTGTGCGGCCCCGCGTACCGCAGCGCGTTGGTGAGCGCCTCCTGCGCGATGCGGTACGCGGTGAGCTGTACCCCGGGGTCGAGGGCGTCGACGTTGCCGGCGGTGCGGTAGACGACTTCTGGCCCGGCCATCCGGATGCGCTCGCAGAGGGAGTTGATCTCGGCGACGCCGGGCTGCGGGTGGAGTTCGGCGGCCTCGGTCTCGTCGCGCAGGACGCCGAGCACCCGGCGCAGTTCGGCGAGGGCCTGCCGGCTGGTGTCGCCGATGAGTTCGAGCGCCTCGCGGCCGCGTTGCGGGTTGCCGCCGACCGCGTATGCGCCGCCGTCGGCCAGTGAGATGACCACCGACAGGCTGTGGCCGATGACGTCGTGCATCTCCCGGGCCACCCGGGTGCGTTCGGTGGCCGCGGCAAGCCGGCTGCGCTGGTCGCGCTCGATCTCCAGGCGCTGCGCCCGGTCGCGCAGCGCGGCCAGCTGTGCCCGACGGATGCGGATGGCGAAGCCCAGGGCGGCGGCCGCGGTAGCGGCGCTGTAGAGGAAGAACAGCGCGTCCCACGGCGTCACGACGGCGGAGGCCCGCCACGCGACCAGGGCCATCGCCGCGGCGACGGTCAGCCCAGCCCAGAGCAGCCGGGCCGGATGGACCCGCAGCACGAGGCTATAGATGGCGATGAGCAGCGCGACGTCGGCGCGGAGCAGCACGCCGAGGGACCATTGCAGGACGAACACCGCGGCGATGGCGTAAAACGCGGCGGTTGACGCCCGCCGACGCCAGAACAGCGGCAGGACGAGGCCGAGCTGCAGGGCGACCATGACGCCCAGGGACGGATGGTTCAGCAGGACCCGCAGCTCCCGCCGCTCGTCGGTGTGGACGAGGTCGGGAATGCAGAACACCAGCAGTACCACGGCGACCACCGACGCGTCGAACAGCCATGGCCACCGGGCGTCGAGCCGCCGCAGCCGCTGGCCGAGGCCGGCGAGCCGGTCGACCAGCGGATGGGCGGCGAGATGGTCGGTGTCTTCAGGGCTCATCGTCACCAACCCCTGCGATGGTCATGCGTCCTTGCGTACCAGGCGGTAGGCGCCGCCGGCCAGCGCCAGGACGGTCCAGCCCAGCAGGACCAGCGCGCCGGTCCCCGCGGACAGCGTGCCCGGCGCGTGGTGCAGCGCGTACAGCGACTCGCCGGCGTTGCTCGGCAGGTACGGCCCGATGTTGTCCTGCCAGGAGGTCGGCAGCAGCGACAGCAGCCCGGGCACCAGCAGCAGCGTGGCGACGAGCACCGAGATGGCCCCGGCCACCGAGCGCATCAGCATCCCGAGCGCGGTCCCGATCACCCCGACCAGGCTCAGATAGAGGCCGGCGCCGAGCAGCGACCGGGCGACGCCGCTGCCCGACAGGGACATGTGGGCCGGAGTGCCGTTCACGACGGCGTTGACGATCAGGAACCCGCCGAACGCGCCGGCGACGCCCACGACGAAGGCGACCACGCCGTACACGGCGGCCTTGGACCACAGCACCGGCAGCCGGCGTGGCACCGCGGCAAGCGTCGAGCGGATCATGCCCGTGGAGTACTCGCCCGCGGCGAACAGCACGCCGAGCACGCCGAGCGCCAGCTGACCGAACCGTACGCCGAACAGCGTCAGGGTCACCGCGCTCGCGTTGACGAACTCCCCCGAGCCCGCCCGGGTGCCGCCAGAGGTGGCCAGCGACTTGTACCGCACTGCCGCGATGCTGCCGAACACCAGCAGGCCGGCCAGCCCGAGGGCGAGCGTGATCCAGGTGGAGCGCAGCGTCCACAGCTTCGCCCACTCCGAGCGGAGCACCCGCCGCCCAGTAACCTTGTACGCGGGCCGCGACACCGGCCCGGCGCCGGCTCCCGCGGTGCGAACTTCCGTAACAGTGCTCATGCCGCCACCCCGCTCGTCACGGTGCCGTGGTACTCCACGGCGTCCCTCGTCAGATCCATGAACGCCTCCTCCAGCGATACGTGCTTCGGGGTGAGCTCGAACAGGGCGATGCCGTGCTCGGCGGCCACGAGCCCGATCTGCCGTGCCGGCAGGCCGCTCACCTGCAGCTGCTCGGAGCCGGCCCGCCCGGTGATCTCGACGCCCGGGCCGGCCAGTGCGGCCCGCAGTCGGGCCGGGTCCGCGGTGGCCACGGTGACGGTGTCGCCTCCGGCCTGGCGCACCAGGTCCTGCACGGTGGTGTCGGCGAGCAGCCGCCCACGCCCGACGACGATGAGGTGCTCGGCGACGAGCGCCACCTCGGCCATCAGGTGCGACGACACGAACACCGTGCGGCCCTCGGCAGCGAGCCCGGCGAGCAGGTTGCGTATCCACAGCACGCCCTCGGGGTCGAGGCCGTTGACAGGCTCGTCGAGCATCACCGTGGCCGGGTCGCCGAGCAGCGCGGCGGCGATGCCGAGCCGCTGCCCCATGCCCAGCGAAAACGATCCGGCACGCTTGCGCGCCACGGACTGCAACCCGGTCAGCTCGATCATCTCGTCGACCCGCCGCCGCGGGATACCGTGCGTGTGGGAGAGGACCATCAGGTGGTCGAACGCGGTGCGGCCCGGGTGGATCGACCGCGCCTCCAGCAGCGCTCCGACCTCCTGCAGCGGCGCCGTATGGCGCGCGTACCGCCGGCCGTTGACGGTCACCGACCCGCTGGTCGGAGCGTCCAGCCCGATGATCAAGCGCATGGTGGTGGACTTCCCCGCACCGTTCGGCCCGAGGAACCCGGTCACCATGCCAGGCTTCACCTCGAAGTCGAGGCGGTCGACCGCCGTCTTCTCGCCGTACCGCTTCGTCAGCTGCCGTGCCTCGATCATCGACCATCCCTCGCCTCGACCCCGCCGCGTTTCCGGCGTCCCGTCAAGAACGCTAGAGACCGAAGGCCCTCCGGCGGCGGTACCACGGAATGATCTCCCGGTTCCGGCGTAGTACCGCAGTACCACCCCGACAGCCGGCAGCGTCGCGGGAGGTACGGGCGGGTAGCATCCGTGACCTGGCCGCAGAGCGGCCGATCCGGACCGGGACCGGGATCGTTGATGTAAAAGATGCTTTCGCATCGGGCGGCCACTAGGCGTTGGCCGGCCACTTCGACGACCACCACGCCTTCATCTGCGCGATCATGTTACGCCGCATCGACACGCTCGCCGCCGACGTCGCCGACCTGGACGCCCGGATCGCGCAGATGATCGCCCCTTTCGCCCCGGCGGTGGAGAAGCTGGATGAGATAACCGGTATCGGCGTCCGCTCCGCCCAGGAGATCATCGCCGAGATCAGGGTGGACACGAACGCATTCCCCACCGCCGCGGCACCTGGCGTCGCCGAAGACACGCAGCGTGTTGCCGGCGTAGCTCAACCGTTGGCGGCGCCGATCGGCCTACCTGTCACGGCGTCCCACGCGGCCATCGCGTATGCGACGACGTCGCTCAGCGTGGTCTGGTCGGCCCCGTCGCGGGCCTGTGCGGACATGCCCTGGAGCACCGCTGTGATGAAACGGGCCAGGGCGGCGGAATCCGTGTCGGGCGGCACGTCGCCCTCGGCCACGCCGCGCTCGATGCGCCGCTGCAGGATAGCCAGGTCCTCCGTCCGGCATGCCGCCATGAACTGCCGGATGTGGTCGTTCTCTACCGCCCCGGTCGTCGCCGTCAACAGGACGAGGCAGCCGGTCGGATGCCCGGGCTCCACGTAGGCGTACGCGTTGTGCTGGAGCAGCGCTTCGATTGCCGCCCGGGCGGTCGGTGCCTGCTCGAGCGTGCGTTGCGGCACGGCGCCGTGGGTGGCGTTGTAGTGGGCGACCGCCTCCCGGAACAGCGCCTCCTTGTTTCCGAATGCGGCGTAGAGACTGGGGGACGCGATGCCCATGGCCGTGGTCAGGTCCGTGAGGGAGGTACCTTCGTAGCCGCGTTCCCAGAAAACCTGCATGGCCCGGTCCAGTGCAGCGGTCCGGTCGAAAGCACGTGGCCGTCCTCGCGTGCCCACTGTCTGCGCTCCTTTCCTGGCTCTGAACCGCTTGACCATGCGCCGGTGAACCCGGGTAATTGCTTCACTCTGACAGGATTCCCCGATCCGGCGAAGCGCGGGTCGGTCTTGCCCGGCCGCGGCAGAGGACTTTGCCAATCGAGGCCCGGCAGGCAGTCGGGTTCGGGGTCCCGCTGAACGGTTCAGCCCTCCACAGCCTTGAGGCCGATGATCCCGACGAGGATCAGGGCGAGGAAAGCGAACCGCTGCGGTGAGGCGCTTTCGCCCAGGGCGACGATTCCGGCGACGGCCACGCCGACGGCACCGATGCCCACCCACACCGCGTACGCGGTCCCGATGGGCAGGTTCTTCATGGCCCACGACAGCAGTACGAAGCTCAGCGCGGCGGTGGAGACGGCCAGCGCCGAAGGCCAGAAGCGGGTGAATCCCTCGGTGTGTTTGAGCGCGGTCGCCCACACCACCTCGAGCAGGCCGGCGGCGATGAGAATGATCCAGGCCACGGGTGTTCCCTTCGGAGTGGGCGGCCGCCAACCACTGGTGCCGGGTCGGCAGCTGTGGTTGGCGGTCGTGAACGACGGACTCAGGCGGCAAATCCGCCGTCTACGGCGATCGAGGTGCCCGTGATGTACCGGCCGCCCGGGCCGGCGAGGTGGCTTACCGTGGCCGCGACGTCCGCAGGCTCGGCGTAGTGCCCCAGCGCGATGAAGCTGCGTTCGTGGTCGGCACCCTCGCCGCTGGCCGGGTTCATGTCCGTGTCGGTCGAGCCCGGGTGCACCACGTTGACGGTGATGCCACGCGGGCCGAGGTCGCGAGCCAGGCCCCGGGTCATGCCGATCAGCGCACTCTTACTCATGGCGTACAGACTGACCCCGGCGTACGGGACACGCTCGGCGAAGCAGCTCCCGATGCTGATGACCCGGCCGCCGTCGCCCATATGCCGCACCGCCGCCCGGGTGGCCAGGTAGACACCGCGCACGTGCACCGCCAGGGTCCGGTCGACCTCCTCGGTCGACACTTCCTCGATCGACGCATACGGGAAGACGCCGGCGTTGTTGACCAGGATGTCGAGCCGGCCGAACTCGGCGACCACGCGCTCGACCGCCGCCACGACCGCCGCGCCGTCTCCACTGTCGGCTTGGACGGCGAGTGCCCTGCGGCCGTCCTCCCCGATCGCGGCGACGACGGCCTTGGCCTTCTCTCCGGCGCTCAGGTAGGTCAGCGCCACGTCGGCTCCGTCCTGCGCCAAGCGGGCGGCGATCGCTGCTCCGATGCCCCGGCTTCCTCCCGTCACCAGGGCGATCTTGCCGGCCAGATGCGTCACCTGAGCCCTCCTCTCTCGCTCGCTCGGCATTTCTGTACCGAACGATACAGTATTCTCGCTGCATGGAGGAAGACGGCTGAAGGCCGACGCTCGCCAGCGGCGAACCCGCGCACGAGATCGCGGGTCTGCTGCGACGGCGCGTCCACGCCGTTGGGTGTGCCGGCGAGCAGACGCTCGACCACCTGGTCCTGTTTCGCCTTTTGGACGAACACGTCGCTGGTTCTCCTCGTCGGCGCGAAGTACCGCGACCGTGTCGCGTCAACCCTGGCGACCTTCTCGGCGATCAGGCAGATGTGGCTGTGTACGTCAGGCGGCTGTCGGTCGTCTGACCGCTGACCGTTCCGACGCCTGTCGCCAATCCGGCAACGAGCAGGACAACGACGGCGCCGGCGAGGACGAAGCGGTTGCGGCGTGTGGCGCCGCTCACCGATCAGCTGATCCAGTCGCCCTCCGCACGGCTGCGAAGAGTGCTGGTCGCGCTGCCCACCTGGCTGACTCGACCGGTTACCGGTGGCCGTGTTCACCCATACGGTGATGGAATCGCCGGTCAGGGCGGCTCCCCCCGTGGCCGCCCTGGCCAGCTCGTAGCCGTCGGAGCATCGCGAGGGCGACGAACCGTGCCAGCCGGGTCCAGGAACGGAACTGACGGTGGTCCAGGCCGGCCTGGCCTTCGCCGTCTGGGTTGGGTGGGCCGCGCGGCGAGGTGCCCGTGGGGGTCCTTCTCCGCGCGGCCTCCCGCCGAACCGGACGTGCGAGTTTCCCCGCATCCGGCTCTCCGGTGATCTATGCCGTGAGTGTGGTGGGTTGGCCTGCATGGATTTGGTCGTGGCAGGTGTCTCATCGCCGATTCGGACAAGCTGGCCCGCCTCAACATACGAAGACGTCAACGCCTCGGCGGCATCCTCCACCTGGACGCCGTCGAGATCAACGTCCACTGCCCGTATTTTTGGGGGGCAGGCGCGGGTGTCACGCCTTGAAGGTTTCTTGCCAGCGCTCTACCAGGCTGGCGAACTCGTCGACGGCTTCACGGGCTTGCCCCGTGGTGGCCCGGGTGCGCAGCGCCGCCCGGTAGGCGTCTGCGGTGCGGAGGATGGCGTGGTCGGCGGCGATGTAGATGGGTGACCGCTCGCCGAGGAGGTCCAGCAGCCGAGGACGGTCTAGTTCGGACGCAACCAGTCGGCGCTCCGCGTCGTGCACACCCTCGGTCGGCCTCCTCTGGCCGGGGATGGCTGGCGGCGGGGACCATCTGAAAAGGAGCAGGTGCGACGGGCCGGGCATCCCGTCCCGGTCCCTTTCCCACGCCTCCAGGAAGGCCAGGACCGCCCGGAGGTTGCCAAGGATCGCCGCTGGTACCTCGACCAGTGGCTGGGCGGTGCTCGGACGGGTCGCGGTCAGCCGCGCCCACAGCACGATGGTACGGATCATTGGGAAGGCTACAAAGACGATGATGGATGTCAGCGCGATGACGATGACGAGCCCCGCCCACGGCCCGCCGAAGTCGGTCGCCAGTTGCCAGTCCAGGATCTGCGGGATGTTGGGACCGGGAAACGAGCCGACCAAGTGCCAGGTGACCGCGGCGAGCGACTCGGACGCGCTCGTCCAGCCGGCATCGGTCGCGCCGGCCCGGACATCAACGGCGCCAACGGCACGCAGCAGGGTCAGCACCGCCGCCGCAGCGATGACGATGTGCACGCCGATCAGCGCATAGCCGCGTAGGTCCTCCCGCAGCCCGCTCGATGGTGACGCCCAGTCGCTGGTGCCCAAAACCGCGGGGCGCCGCAGTACCCTCCACATCAGATAAAGAAAAAAGGTCGCAGACAATCCCCAGCACGCGGTGATGATCGCCCGACCGACGGGGAAATCCCAAGGCGTCCACGTCACGTGTTCGGTGAGCCATCGCGTGGCCGGTGCATCGCTTCCTACGAACCCGAGCAGGAACGCCACGGCCACCAAGTCGTTCGGCAGCTCCTCCTCGTCCCAAAGGAACACCAGCAACAGCACCGTCACCACGAGCCACACGAGCAGCGTGATGCCGATCTTGCTCCACGGTCCCCGCCCGCCGATCCCGGGAAGCACTGGGCTGCCGAACCACACCAGGGCGACGGCCGCCGCTAGCGTGAGTACCGCCGGCAGTGCGCGGACCCGCTGAAAGGCCCAGATGCCAAAGGCGGCAGCGACCATCATGGCAATAACGGTCCCGACGAGCATGAGGCTGGTCCACGAGAACCACGGCATCGCCACATCCGCTCCCGGCTCTATCACGCTCCACACTGTGCCCGCGCCCGTAGCCAGCAGAAGCAGCCAGACCGGGATCTCGACGAAGCGGAAGATGCGGCGGCCACCGATCTTGCTCGCCACCGCGGCCGAATACCGCCGTTCGTTGGTTCGGCTTTCGACGAGCGCGTACACAGCGACCGCGACGCGCACCAAGGGCGGAATCACGACCAGCTTGAAGCCGAGGATGAG
Source organism: Micromonospora sp. NPDC047740 (assembly GCF_043204735.1). NCBI lineage: Bacteria > Bacillati > Actinomycetota > Actinomycetes > Micromonosporales > Micromonosporaceae > Micromonospora > Micromonospora sp. NPDC047740. Next base: position 26,943 of record NZ_JBIDCT010000024.1, on the reverse strand, counting down.
CAGCCGCCCGTCGATGCCTGGGAGTACGGGTGGCTCGGTCCACTCCAGCCGGCCCGCGATGTCGAGCAGCGGAACGGAATCGACAAGGTGCCACATGTACAGCCGCTCGATGGCCCACAGGTCCGCATCCCCGCCGGCCATCGCTGCCGTGATGGCGGCAAACGCCTCGACGCTCACCATGACGGCCGCCGCGGCGGTGAGGAACGCCAGCAGCAACGAGCGCCGATGAGCCGGCTCGACCAGCGAGATGATGACGTTACGGACGACGACTATCAGCAGTACCGATGCCAGCAGCGCCGCGACGGATGCCGCGACCCAGCGCGCCACCGGGCCGCCGCCGACCGCCGCCGTCAGCCCCAGCCGCAGCAACGCGACGACGCCGACGGTGGCCACCATCACCAAGGCGAACAGGCGCAACCAGGTACGCAGTGACTCGTCGGCCGCGGCGTCGAGCTGGACCTCAGCGCGGTCGCGCCAAGCATCGAAGGTGCTGAAGGCCGAGTCCAGCATCGACTGGATTTTCCGCAAGGCCGATTTCACGACCGTATCCTCTCATCGAGGCGCCGGGGCGTCCTGTCTGCGGCAACTCTCGTATAGACCATGGAGCCCTGTAACGTCCAATACGGACGGTCGATGGAGGTGGTCATCGAACGGCCGTGCAGGACACCGGCGCCCCGCTGCCGGTCACGAAGACTAAACCTGCTCTTGATGTTTGTGATCCACACCAATGCACGCGAGGACTGACGCCGCGTCGGCTGTCAGGAAGAGCTGGAAATAGTAGGGAGGGTCGAGCTGCGTCACCCCGCCAAGTCGCACGGGCTGTTCACCGAGCGCATGGAGCGTCTCGACAGCCGCCGCGAACCCGAGCGTCGGGATGCCTCGATCCGAGGTAATCGCCTCCCGCCGCCGGTACGTGGATGCAAGGTTGTTGGCGGGGACCAATCCGTCGACGTCGTCCCAGATGCGGAAGGACGCTCCCCGCTCAAGGGCCTCACGACACGCCTTGTTGACTGGGCTCTCGCCGGCAAGCAGAGAGATCAACTCATCGCGCTCCACGCAGCGACGGTACAGCCATCCGTACAGCCAAGTCGTCCCGCTGAGGCCGACTCTGGCCGACAACGACGGACGGGCTGACCAGGCACGCAGACACCTGACCAGCCACCCCTGATCTTCTTCTAAGCCCACGCCGGCGTGGAAGGGCATGATGTGCGGGTGATCACGGAGCAGGAGGCAAGAAGAACGGCCGAAGCGGTGCTACGGGGCATGTCCTCGGTACCGGGTGTGCCAGCGCTGGCAATCACGGACGTGGAGGAGTACCCGCCATGCTGGGTTTTGTACTACCAATCCGTGCGGTACATCGAGACCGGATCCTTCCTCGACTTGTCGCCGGCAACGCGCCGATCCTGGTGGACCGGAGAACGGGGCAGCCGCACGAGACAGGCACTGCGCGCTCGACTGAGCACTACATCGCCGAGTACAGCGACGGCCGGCATTCGTGTGCATTCTGCATGGGTGGGCAGCCGCAAGCCTGAGCCCCTCTTGGGAGCCATCGGGGCGGACTAGGCCGGACGGAATGGAACCGAACGAGTTGTCGAGCGTTCGACGACCAGGACCAGGCGAACGCCACCGGACGGTGCCGACATGGTCTTGGGAATCAGCTGCGAGCCCGGCTGGACGTCAGGCGATGCCGCCGGGCAGTCGGCGCTCAGGGGCAACTGCCTCGAGTGCACGACACCACGAGCCGGCATCACGTCAGCCCGTCGTCCAGGGACGGAGTTTCTCCGGGTTGCGGATGACCCAGATGTGCTTGATCCGGTGGTCTGCGACGTCGAACGCGAACACCGTTACGGTGACGCCGTCCTGCTCGGCCACCAGACCGGGCTGGCCGTTGACCGTGCGTTCCAGGAACGTCATGGTGCCTTGCGTGCGGTTGGCGATCTCGATCCAGGCGCGGGCGATCTGCTCGGCGCCTTCGATGGGGTCCAGGAAGGCCAGCGCAAGGCCGCCGCCGTCGGCGGTCGCGGTGGCGTCGGGGTCGAGCAGGCCGATGATGGCGTCGATGTCCTTGGCTTCCCATGCTGCCTTGAAGGTTCTGACGATGCCGGCCTTCCGAACCGCTGAGGTCGCGGGTGCCTGCGCCGCGCGGATGCGGCGGCGGGCTGAGGAGGCCAGTTGGCGGCAGGCCGCCGAGGTGCGGCCGGTGATCTCGGCCACCTCGGCGAAGGGGTAGCGGAATACGTCGTGCAGGACGAACGCGACGCGCTCGGCCGGGGTCATCGATTCGAGCACGACGAGGAAGGCCATGCTGACCGACTCGTCGAGGGTCACCCGGTCGGCCGGGTCGCCAGCGGTGCCGCCCGACCGCAGGCTCGTCCACTCGGCAGGTCCGGGCAGTGGCTCGGGGAGCCATTCGCCCACGTAGGTCTCCCGCCGGGCCCGTGCCGAGCCGAGCAGGTTGAGGCAGATGCGGCTGGCGACCGTCGTCAGCCAGGCGCCGGGTGATTCGATGGCGTTTCGCTGCTGCGCGGACATGGCGTACCAGCGGACGTAGGTCTCCTGGACGGCGTCCTCGGCCTCGGCCAGGGAGCCGAGGAGCCGGTAGGTGAGATTGATCAGCTGCCGCCGCTCGCCCATGACCACGTCCAGGTCCGGCTCGGATCGGTCCCGCCCTGAATCAGCGGTGTCTGGCCCGGTTCTCGTGGTCATGGTGCCGCAGGCTCCTCGGTCGAATCTGCCCTGTCCAGTCCGACAAGACAGTGCGCCGAAACGTGAGGTGGGCGCGCCGCCTCACATTCCGGAGGGTTGCGTTGTCGACCTGATGAAGCACCTCATCTGGCGAACAGGAGACATCATGACCACCCCGATTCCGGCATCGCTTTTCACCGACCCGGCGCCCGCGCAGCGCCTGGAGCGGGTGGCCGCCGCGTTGACGGAACACGGTTTCGTCGTCGAGATCCTCGATGGCGCCGCGGCCGCGCGTGCCCGCGTCCAAGAGCTGATTCCCGAGGGCGCCGCCGTGTTCACCGGGGCCAGCGAGACGCTTCGCCTGTCGGGCATCGATGACGACATCAACACCAGCGGCCGGTACGACTCGGTCAAGTCACGGGGGGTGCGCATGAATCGGGCCACCCAGAGGAATGAGATCTGGCGGGCGCTGTCGGTCCCCGACTTCATCGTGGGCAGCGTCGCCGCGGTCACCGAGACCGGCTCCCTGGTGGCCGGCTCCGCCAGCGGAAGCCAGCTGCCCGGCTACGCCGGCGCCGCCGCCCGCGCGATCTGGGTCGTCGGGGCGCAGAAGATCGTGCCCGACCTGCCCGCCGCACTGCGCCGCGTCGAGGAGCACTGCCTCCCGCTGGAGAACGAACGCGCCTTGAATGCCTACGGAAAGCCCAGCTCCCTCAACCGCGTGCTCATCCTCAACGCCGAAACCGAACCCGGGCGCGGCACCGTCCTGCTGATCCGCGAGGCCATCGGTTTCTGAGAGCAAGAAACAGCCCCTACGCTGCGGAAAGGCGGCGTAGGGGCTGTTCGTCACCTCGGCACGCGAAAGGGTCGTTCGCCTTGTGGCGCGCCGGTCGTCCAGTCCCAGCGGGTGATCGTGGTGCGCATCAAGCGGGCGGCGGCTGACAGGTGGCTGTCGGTGCCCCAGTAGAGGGTGACCGTGCGTCGGCAGTCGGCGCTGTCGACGGTGATCCAGGCGACCGGGGCATGCGGGGCGTGCGGGGCGGTGCGGCGGGCGAAGGCGGGGACCAGGCCGATGCCGAGTCCGGCGCTGATCAGGCTGGCGATGGCGCTGTGCTCGTCGCTTTCGCAGACGATCTTCGGGGTGAGGCCGTGGGTGGCGAAGAGGCGGTCGAGGAGCCGGCGTAGCCAATGTCCCTTGCGGGCGGTGATGAAGGGCTGGTCGGCGAGTTCGTCGACGGTCACCGTCGTGCGGTCCGCCAGCGGGTGGTCGAGCGGTACGACCACCGACACCGCTTCGTCGAAAAGGTGCGTCGACTCCAGTCCCTCGGCATGGATCGACTGCGAGGCGATACACAGATCGACGTCCTGGGCGCGCAGGCGGCGGCCCATGTCCTCCGACGACGACCAGTGGAGTTCGATCTCGACGGCGGGATGCGCGCGCTTGAACGCCGCCAGCGGCCCGGTGAGGGTAAGGAAGGTCTCCGACGCCAGTCGCACGATACCCAGGCCTTCACTGGTGGCTTCGGAGACGGCACGTCGTCCGGCATCGAGCTCGCCCAGGGCGCGTTCGACGTGATCGCGGAAGAGCTTGCCGGTGGCATTCAGCCGGAGCCGTCCGCTCCGGTCGAACAGCGGCATCCCCAGTTCGCTCTCCAAACGGGCGATGGTGCGGCTCAGCGACGGCTGGGCCACGCGCAGCTCGTCGGCTGCCCGGCTCAGGTGCTCCAGCCGCGCCACCACCAGAAACTGCCGGAGCGAGTTCAGCTCCATCATGCCTCCCCCAGCATAACGTCATTGCAATATTGCTCTTAGACGGAATAGCCCAGAAGTCATAGTGTCGACGACATGGGAAACCACGAAGAAGATGCGATCCGCCGCCAGATCGATGCCATCGCCGAAGCGATCGGCGCTAAGGATCTCGAGAGCCTGAAGCAGGTCTACGCCGCGGACGTCGTGTCCTACGACATCGAGCCGCCGCTCCAGCACCTGGGGATCGAGGCGAAGCTCAAGAACTGGGCGCACGTGTTCTTGGTCTTCGAGCGCGCGACGTACGAAGTCCGCGACCTGAGCCTCGTGCTCGGCGACGACCTCGCGCTCGGATACGCCTTCGCCCGCCTCAGCGGCACGTTGAAGAACGGGACGGCGACGAACGGCATGTGGGTCCGGGTTACCTACGGCTTCCGGAAGACCGGCGGCGCCTGGCTCATCACCCACGACCACGTCTCCGTGCCGCTGGACATCCAGAGCGGCAACGGAGTCGTCGACCTTGAGCCCTGAGCCGGAAACGGGAGAACTCTCATCATGATCCTGGTTACCGGCGGCACCGGAAACGTCGGCGCCAACGTCGTCCGTGAACTGCTCGACGTCGACGAGAAGGTACCGCGTCCTGAGTCGCGAACCCGGCGACCGCTCCTTCCTCGACAGCGTCGAGTCTGTGCAAGGCGACCTGGCCCGGCCGGAATCTCTGCCGACGGCGCTGTCCGGTGTCGAGCGGGCGTTCCTGATGTCCCCGGCCTTCGCGGGCATCGACGGGTTCCTCGACGCGGCCCGGCAGGCCGGCCTGCGGCATGTCGTGCTGTTGTCATCGGCGAGCGTCCTGTCCGAGACCCCCGGATTTCATCGGCGAACAGCACCAACATCTCGAACAGGCGGTCCTAGTCCGGGCTGCCGTGGGCCTTCGTGCGCCCGGCGCGTTCATGACCAACGACCTGGCCTGGGCGCCGCAGACCGGCAACGGCGCAGTCGCCCGCGGGATGTATGGGAACGCCGCGATGGCGCCGGTCGATCCGCGCGACATCGCCGCGGTCGCCGTCCGCGCCCGGCTCGAACGGCGCGCCGGGGAGGCCCCGTGCTCACCGGGCCGCAGTCGCTGACCCAGATCGAGCGCGTGTAGATCATCGCCGAGGCGATCGGGCGACCGCTGCGCTTCGAGGAGGTACCCCCGGAGCAGTACCGGGAGCAGATGCTGTGCCACGGCATGCTCGCCTCCGTCATCGACCAGCTCGTTGGACGGCGACCGCGAGTTGCGGCACCCGGGCCGGGCAAAGGGGGGCGGCCTCGGGCTGTCACTCGAGCAGTGGCACCCATGCGGCGGCGACGGTTCCGTCGCGTCGCGCATCGGTGAGCCGTTGAGCCGGAAGCGGCTCGGGGTGCCCTGCCTGCTGCAAGGGACCAACTCCGTAGACGGCGGCGACGGCGCCCAGCGCCCTCGCGGCGGTCGTCCAAGTGGGCGGTATCTCGCCGCCGCCGTAGGCGAATACGTGACCGGTCGAGTCATGCAACGCGAGACCCGTAGCGTGCAGACCCACACCCCAGGTGGTCTCCCTCGCCGGATGTGTCGCCGATGTCCAGCGCGACAGGCCCAACAGGATCGCCGCCTCCACGTGCGCCTCGCACCGCGAGCCAGTGAGGGTTTCCGTCCACGCGGCGCTGGCTGGCTCGAACCAGGCGACGGCGACCACCACCGGTCCGTCGGCGTGAGAAGGCTCCCCTGGCTGCGGGATGGGAAAAGGAGCAGCCCACGGCTTCTCCTGGCTCGTCACCCACACGTGCAGCCGTTCACCACCGCGCCTTTTCGCATCATCGGCGACGGCAAGCACCCACGCATCGCTGACCTTGTCTCGCGCGCCTGACCGATCCGAGTGGTTTACCGGTGGAGTCGGCGCCGCAGCACCTGCGCTTTCCACAGCCGGTAATCCATCCGATACCTCTCGCGATGTTGCTGACGTCCACGGGCGGCGTGCGTTCACCGGTTGAGTGGACCTGGGTACTGCCGCAGGTACGGGCCGCCGGCGGTTGAACGCGTCGACTCCATTCGGCAGGAGCGTGATCGGCACGAGCTGGCCTCTCCTGTACAGCTGGTACCGAGCACATATCAGCCAACCCTCGGCACTGTCGCAGTAGTTGTTACGCCAGGCGCTCAAGCTCGCGTTGAGCAGCGGGAAGAGGGGGCAGTCCTGAGCGTGTGAGCAGCCCATGTCGCTCCGATCTGGCCAGCGTCACCCGGCGAATGGGTGGGATGGCATGAGTTGGAGGGGCAGGTCTCGGTCAGCAAGCATATATACCGTATGGACGACTCGGCGGTCTGGTGCCGATCATCGGTGTAGCGGCCCTGGTGGGCATGGTCCTCGCCGGACGGCTCACCGACCGCGCCCTCGCCCGGGGCTACACCAGCATCCGGATCCTGGTCCCCGCGTTCGGCTACACCGCCGCCGCGATCTGCTTCGTGCCGGGCGTGTGGGTCAGCTCCATCCTGGTCGCACTCCCCATCATCGCGCTGGCCACTGGCGCACTGGCCGCCGCCAACTCACCACTGGACGCAGCTCGGCTCGACATCGTGCCAGGCCGGCTCTGGGGACGGGCGAAAGCCTACGGACAGTCCTCCGCCTCGCTGCCGAGTCGCTCGCCCCGGTCCGCTTCTCGGACGCCTCCGGCGGACGTCGGGTGTGTTGGTGGCACGGTCACAGCGGTGGGGGTGGCGGCTCGAACTGATCCGGTGAGTAATCGCCTATGGCGACGTCCCAGTAGAACGTGTCCCAGTAGCCGTCAACCTGCCACGCTGCGGGATCGATCGGTTCGAGCTGGGCGCGGAGAGCGTCGGCGGCAGCCTCGGTATCCGCATCCGGGTCGGCATCGTGGTACGGGAACAGCTCGGTTGCGGCTCTCGTGGTCTGGACGAACTGGTCGAGGCTGGAGTTGACCATAAGCGGGCCACGGACGACTTCACCTCGGTTGGTAACCAGGTCGACCACCTGGCCGTTCGACGGATCGAGGCACACCGGGCCGTAGAGGTGGTGGCCGAGCTGGACCAGCTCGGTTCCATCGACTGCTGTCACGAGAAGGAGTTTGTCTTCGGCGGCGATCCCTGTGATGCCGGCGCTGGGGACTATGAGCTGCGGAAACTGTCGAGCCAAATCAGGCGGTAGATCACCGCCTGACAGGTATGCAACAGTGAACCGTGGCCACGGTGACAGAGGCTCATCCGGCATCCCCCGATTCTCTCAGCAAGCCACCACCGGCTCTCTCGGCGTCTGTCCCAGGCGAGGCGGCCATCACGGCCCGATGCGCAGGTCGCGAGCGTCTGCGGGTCTGTCGAGGGCTGTGATGGTGCCATGGGCTGGTGGAGGAATCGTCAGGCCTGTGGCGCGCGGCGTTTCCCGCAGTGAGATTGGCTGCTACTTCGGATCGTCGGTCTGCCAGGGGTGGACGAACTGCTCGGGCCGCAGGTTCCATGCTTCGAGGGCCGCGGCGAGTTGGGCCTCGCCGGTGACGGTGGTGGCCTTTACGAGGGTCGCGCCGATGTCGTGGTCGAAGCCGGAAATCTGTTCGGCGTCGTAGTCCCAGTGCTCTAGTTTGAAGATACGGTCAGGTTCGGATCGGATCCAGCCTTGCCGCCTCGCATCGGCGTCGGCTGCGGTCGTGACGGATCGGATGTCGACGAACGCTCGCCGGCCCGGTCCGGTGGCGGGTACCTCGGTCACCAGGCGCCGGCCAAGGCGCAGGGCGTTCAACATGTCGGCGGGCCACCGCGGCCGGCCGCCACTCGTGCTCATGCTGCAACCTGCTCCGTTCGTATCCGGGCCGGCCTGTGTCGGCCGTGAGGACCGGACGTAGGGCGAGGGCTGGTGGCTGCAAGGCCGGTCAGGCGACCGGATGCCGGAGGTCGATGATCTGCGCCATGCACATCGTCCCCCCCCCCAGATCCTACGGACGTCGTCATCGGACTCGTGACCCACGGGATCGACGGGAAGTCCTCGCCGGAGCTGTCCGACCAGGCCGGGCGGCCGACCCGGTGCACACCAGCGTCTGTCGCCAATTCGATCTATGTCTCGTATGGGTCCCAGTGAGCGGCGTAGCGCAGCAGCGAGCGGGCCAGGTCCGGGTGGGCCGCCGCCCACTGGGTGTCGAAGAGGAACCACTGGTCAAACCCGAAGAAACCGTCGATGTACCGGGCGACCTGCGCGATGTGCGGGTCGAGCCGGATCAGCGACTCGGTGGGTCGCTCCGCGAGCAGCAGTTCCAGCATTTCCCGGTGGGCTGCGTCGTGCGCGGGCACTCGGTCGAGGCTGACGGGCGATGGGGCGTATCCGGGCAGCCGGGCGTAGCGCTCGAGCGCCAGGCCGACGTCGTTCTCCCCGGGGGCGACGAGGGCCCGCAGCAGCCGGGCGTCGTGCGGCCAGCGGTGGACGCCGGGGTCATCAACGCTGCTCAGGTGGGCGGCGAGGTCCGGCAGGGTCAGGCCGGGAAAGACTGTGGCGCCGACCAGATCCAGGTTCCGATGGGTATCGGGCGATGCCCAGCACAGGCGGACCGAGAAGACGGACTCCGGCTCGGGCGGGGCCAGCCGGACGGTACGAACCGGTACGCCATGGCTGAAGACCGCGCCCGGCGCGGCCGTGCTGGCCGGCAGGGGCCAAGTGTCGTGCAGCAGGAACGCAAGCCGGTCGGGCGACGCGGCGGCGGCCTCATCGTCGATGAAGTAGTAGGCCAGGTCCACCTCGTCGTCATCGGTACGCACTCTCAGGGCGTGCTCGCCGAGCCGGATGAAGGTGCCCTCGTCGTCACCCTCCACCCACAGGTACTCGTTCAGCAGCGCGCGCAGTTCGTCAACGGACTCCGGCCGGGGCAGGTTCCGCTTTCTGACCTCCTCGAAGATCGACTCCAAGCCGTAGACGTTGCCCAACTCGCTGTCGATCCATCCGTCCGGGTCGTTGCGGTGCCAGCCGCGGCGGAACCAGTCGAGCACGGTCGCGTCGGGCACGGTGACCACCCGCTTGCTGAACGGCGACTCCTCCCGCCAGCGGCACACGAAGTACATGCGGCTGACTCTAGGCAGGCAGTCCGACTGGATGCGTGCCGCGGCGACACGCAACCGCCGGCCCGCAGCACGGCGGGCAGCCGCTTCGCCCGACCGAGCCGGACCGCGACGGCGCCCGCACTCGACGTCCACGGGGCGCCCCAGAACCGCCCATGAAGCCGGCCCGCTCGGCGGACTGCACGCACGGGTCGGCAGCAGATCCTTCGCACTCGACCTCGGGTAATCGGGTGTCCGCGAGACGTGCGAGTAGGGTCTGCGCATGCCGGATGACATCCGCTGCGGATTGTGCTGCACCCGGTACTTCGCCACGCTTGCCGGATGGCCGATCTTGACTTCTTCGTCGACGTTGTGGTCAGCGGTGCAGTGCTGGGCGTGGGTCTGACGGACTCACCAGGCGAGGTAGCCCGCACGCTGGGTGGGGACTTCGCGGAGGACCGGGGCCGCGCCGTGATGCGCCGTGACTACGGCGTGGTGGAGTTCTCCTGGGCGCGGCACCCCGAATCCGACTCCTGGCAGGCGACCGGCTTCATCGTGCAGGCGCATCGCCTGGCGAGTATCACCGCCATCGAGGCGTTCGTGGATCGGTACGGACCGTTCGGCCGGCAGCTGCCGTTCATGCGGTTGACCGCCGAGTTGGACCGCCTCGGCTACCACCTGCAGGAAATCACCGACCAAGCCGATGCAGACTACCGGCGGTACTGGCTTGCCGAGTCGCGGATATCCCTCCTCGTGGCCACCACCGGGTACCTGGGGCTGGTCGATGCCGGTGACGTCTGGTCGATCAGCGCGCCCCATCCGCCCGAGCGGGTGGCTGCCAGGAGGCTCGGCGGACAACGCCAGGCCGTCAAGGACGGGCTGGTCCACCTACTCCAACTCGATGAGCATCAGCGCCGGCAGTGGCTGGACCGTCGCCAGCCGGCGCCGCGCGAGCGAGCCAACTGGTGGCTGTACCTGCTGCTGGTCATCGACCAGCAGCTGCGGGACCTGTCGGGCCGGCGGACGGACTGGGCGGAGTTGAAGCTCTGGCTGCTACGGCAGGGACAAGCCCGGGCCGTGTTCAACGAAGCCGACAGCGCTGAGAAGCTGGCGTACTTCGCGGCGGACATGCGCCGCTCGGGGGTCGAGCTGGCAGCGCTGCCGTCAGCTGACGACATCGTCCGGGCCTGCCTGGACGCGATCCCAGTCGGGCTGCACGAGGTGGCCACGCTCGCCGACCGGCGAGACCTGGGCGGACTTGACCGCACGCAGATGCGCCACTTTCGGCAGGCGAAGAATCTGGTCAGCGCAGCCCAATGGCACCTGGACGAAGTCCAGGACACGCACCTCGCCGCCCAGGTCCGTGAGTGGATCGCCATCAAGCAGCGCCTCGTGTAGCAGCCGGCCTCACCCCAAACAAGCAGACGCACGCCCTCGGCCGATACATGCCCATCGGGTACGGCAACCCACTACGCCGGGCACGACCAACGCGACGACAGGGGCAGATGGGTACTTCGTCGCGGGATCGCGCGCGGGCGAGCAGGCGTTAGAGTCGCGCCATGGTGACCTTCCGGGTCGACGAGGTGACCCCCGCAGCCGAGGGACTGCCCACCCGGCCGCTCGGCGAACTGTTCGGGAACGCGCTGGTGTTCGGCGGCGATCCGGCGCTGCCGGTGCTCGTGCCAGACGGGGTGCATCCGCTGCTCGACGCCGTCGGGCGGGCGTTCGCCGACCACCGCCCGTTGGTGTTGTCCCCCGACGCGGTGTGGTTGACCATCTCGCAGGGTGTCGCCCAGCACATCCGGCTCCACGCCGAGCAGCTGCGCCCCCGTTTGGTGGGCCACGCCGGCCGCAAGCGGCTCACCGTGACCGTCGACGGGCCGATGCCGCAGGACGCGGCCTCCTGGCAGGACGTGGTGGACTCATTCCACAAGCTGCTCGCCGCCGAGATCAGCGACGCTGAGTTGTTCGAGTGCGACTTCTCCACCAGCACCGACGTCGACCGGCTCACGGGACGAGTTGTCTTGCTCGACGCCTACTCGCCGTACTTCTCGCTGTGGCTGGTGTGCGTGTGCGGCATCCCGTCGATCACGTTGACCGGCACGGTGGAGGACTGGCAGAAGATCCGCGCCCGGGTGGACGTGATCGCCGGGTTCGGGCTGGAGACGTGGTGCCGGTCGCTCGCACCGATCGCCGACCAGTTCGTCCGAGCAGCGTCCGGCGAGGTGGACGTAGCGTTCTGGCGGCGGATCTACAACCCCGTCGACGCGTACGGCGGTGAGGTGGTCACCGGCTGGGCCGCGCGCCTGTACCCGTACCTTCGTGGTGAGGGGGTGGTGGACCAGCTGAATCCGCTGCTGGAGTTGCCCATCGACGAGCGGCGCGACGCGGCCGTTGACGGCCGCGGCTTCTACCGGGGTGTCGGCATCCGCACCGATCAGGTGCCCGCGACGTTGTCGCGGGTGACCGTCAACGTCAACGATCTGGTGGTGGGCGACAACCGGGCGGTGGCCCTGCACGCCGGCTTGGTCGGCGTCGCGCAGGACGACGACGGCGGACTGCGGCCGGTGGCCGGCTGGTACCTCGCGCCGGCGGCGGTGGAGATCGACGACGTGATCGACCGAATCGTCCGCGACCACGAGACCACGCCGCCGCAGCCCACGTTCATGTTCGACGCGCCCGCCGAGGTCGTGGCGCTCTACCGGCGCATCGGCTCCGCGACGCTGTTCCACACGTGGCGGCTGCTGCCGGTGGCCGAGCACCGCCGCGTTTATCGAGGCTACGAGGACCGGTCGCTCTTGACGATCATTGACCTTGCCGATGGCCGGAGCGTCTGCGCGGCCCTCGACAACGAAACGCAGTCGACCCACTGGGTCCTCTGCCGCGTCGAGGAGGTGGCGGCCGCACGGTCCGACGAGTTCGACGGCCGCTTCCGCCTGGTCGACGAGCCCGCCGACGTCCCGGTGTATGGCACCTCGCTCGCCCAGCTGCTCGACGCCGCCCTCGACTCCGATGGCGACATCGCCCACCTGGAAACCGGTCGGCTCGATCATCTGGACCGACCCACGGTTATTCCATGACACGCCGCCCGCAACTCGGCACGACGGCGGCTACGCCAGGCCCAGGTTCCGTGGCACATTGCGAACCCACTCGCCGGTGCCCGGCTCCTCCAGGTCATATGCGGCCGCGATGCGCGAAATGGCTGCGCCGAAGTTGCGCCGCTCCTCGTCGCTCATCTCGCTGAGCCGGTAGGCGATCTCTTCCAGCGCGTTGGTAGCCATGTACGCCTGCGAGTCAAGCTCGAGGAAGGCCTCGAGGGCTGCGATAGCTGACAACAGCGCGCCAACGACCTGGCCCATATCGCTCATCGCGCCTTCATACCCGACCGCACTCGCCGTGCGAGGCGGAGGGCGCCGCGACGGGTGCATTCGTCCGCGAACGGCCCGCCGGCCGGGATGCTTAGAACGCCTGCTCCCGGCGGGCCTACGATTTCGGACGCACCGCCTCGCGCCGCTCCTCCCGGCGAAGCAGGGCGGTGGAGAGAACGGCAGCGGCCACGCATAAGCCCCCCGGTACCGAAAGAAAGACTCGCTGCCCCTGCGCCTTCAAGGGCAGGTATCGGGCCTTACTGATGACCGTCCACTGACCATGGATTTGCGCGGCGTACGTTCCGGCACCCCACTCCTGCACACTCGGGCTGCCCATGGAGAGAGCTCCGACCACCCAGAAGCCGACGAACAGCAGCCAGCTCGCGATGAGCAACCGGCCTGACATCGTTTCGCGCAACAGACGCCACAACCAGTAGCCGCCCGCTGAAACCCTGCCGGTCTCCCTGATCTGTAGACGTTCGGCTGCGATGACTGGGACGCCAAGGATCGGCAGCGCCAGCAGGAATGCCGACATCACGATGGGTGTGGGCAGCGGGATTCCTCCCACCAGCGTCGATGCTGCCAGCAGGCCCGCGCACCAGACGATCTCGGCCAGCGCAATCCGACGAGCCCACCTCATGGCGGGAAGCTACAGCAGGTGGACAACTTCGCGCACAGCCAGGCGCGCGGGCTCGGCCGATGGAGTTGTGGCAGATGGACATCGTCGGCGGGATCATGCTCGTCGACGGCACCGAGGCCAAGGTCGTGACCGGGGTGGACGACCATCCTCGGTTCTGTGTCATCGCCCAGGTCGTCCGGCGGGCCACCGGCCGAGCCGTCTGCCTGGCCTTCGCCGCCGCCCTGCAACGGTTCGGGGTGCCCGAGGAAGTCCTGACCGGTAACGGCAAGCAGTTCACCGACCGGTTCGGCAAGAGGTAGGGCAGCTCGAAGCCGTACGGCTCGCCGATGTTCTCCTGGATGCCGCCGTCGGGCGACACGCTCAGCGATCTGATCAGCTCGCCGTCTTCCCAGACCGCGAAACCGAGCCAGTCCACGACCGAGTGCATCCCGTGCATGATGATCCGCCTGCCCGCTCCCGCTTGACTCAGGTGTGCCGGCAGCTCAGACGGGCGGTCAAGGACGAGCCGCCGGTCGCAGTACAGCTCGGCCTCGGCCAGCTTCGTGGCGTACGTGATGTCATCTGGCGGATAGATGTCCTCGAACAGTGTGCCGTCGCGGCGGGCTCGACGTCGTAGCCCGGGTGGAGCCGGCGCACCAGCATCTCGGTCTCGGCTCGCTCTGCGCGGGTGGCGCCACGCAACGCGGGGCGGATATCTCTATCGGCGAATGCCAGCAGGGCTGTCTTCGCGCCCACGTCGCTCCTCCAGGTCCTCGGCTTCCGGCAAGCGGCCGCACACTACCTGGCTACGAGCATCCGAGTCGGCCCTCCTCGTACGCTGTCTCGCCGTGGCCGGTCGCCCGCCGTTTGGCTCTTGGCGGGCGGCTGGCCATGTGCTGGGGCTAGCTACCGCACGAGCTGATCAGCCCGGTGATCGCGGTGGCGGCCGTAGCGAGGGCCGCGATGAGCGCGGCCAGCTCGCCGATCGTCGGTTTGCAGCGAGCCGAATCGCTGGAATTCCCCTCGCGGGAACTACCGGACCTTCAAACGGTCGTTAGTCTCATCGTCTTGCGTCTCTCCCTCCGCTGAGGCTGGGCGCAGGCCAGGGGCGGCACTCGCGGATCAGGCAGGGTGCCGCCCCTTTCTGCACGGGCTGTCGTCGCCCGGGATCGTTGTGCGCCTGCCCTCAGCCCAGGAGCCCGGCCGTGCCGCTGGAGAAGGTCTGTCGAAAAAATCCTGCGGCCCGATGTCGAACGGGGCGCCGCCAGGTTCGACCCCTGGGCAGAGACGGGCCGGCCGGGTCATCGGCGGGCCGATGAAGACCAAGGGAGTGGATCGATGACGAAGGTTACGACCGGGGCGACCATGTCGTTGGACGGCTACATCGCCGACGCGTCGCACGGCGGGTTCGAGTACCTCTTCCAGTGGTACAACAACGGCGACGTCGAGACGCCGACGGCCATGCCCGGCATGACGATGCGCACCTCCGCGGCGAGCGCCAAGCACCTGCGCGGGCTGACCGAACGGACCGGGGCGCTGGTGGTCGGCCGACGGCTGTTCGACATGACCCACGGCTGGGGCGGCCGGCACCCGATGGACGTACCCGTGGTCGTCGTCACGCACACCGTCCCCGACGGCTGGGAGCGCGAGAGCGACTCGTTCGTGTTCGTCACCGACGGCATCGAGCACGCGATCGACACCGCCAAGGCCATCGCCGGCGACAAGGAGGTCGGCGTCAACGGCGGCACCATCGCCGCGCAGGTCCTCGAGGCCGGCCTACTCGACGAGGTCCACGTCGACCTCGTCCCGGTCCTGCTCGGCGACGGCATCCCCTTCTTCACCGGCCTGAAGATCACCCCCGTCCAACTGGACGGGCCCACGAGTGTCGTCGAGGGCAACGGCGTCACCCACCTCGCCTACCGCGTACGCAAGGCTGGCTGACCCCGCCGATCCGGCGATCCCCCGGCACAGCCCCTCGCACTCCTCGCCACCCGTGCGGCGGGCACCGCCGGAGACGGTGAGGATGCAGGCTGGTCCGCTTCCAAATTGCGCGGCTTTCACGGAGACCGGCGGGGTCTATGATCTGGACAAGGCGACCGCTGAAGTGCTCGACGAGCTGTATCACGGCACCTGGTTCAACGAGTCGCGTCGGCGCGAGAGCATCCTCGTGCGCGCGGCTCTCGGCGGCAGGCTGGTCCACGCCTGCCAGGGCGCTCCCAACATGTCTGGCAGCTGCGTCGTGTCCTTCGGCACCGAGGTAGAAACGATGCGCCGCGAGCTGGCCGGCATGCGCACGCCCTGGATCGAGCGGACCTTGTCCCCCGCTGACCTGACAGAACCGGTGGCCGCGCGCAGCCTCCCCCGCGCCGCGCGCGGCCACCCCGGGGAAACATCCGAGGAGTGGCGATGGCGATAGCCAGGGACACCAGCGGCCGGGTCGTGACGGTCCGGGACATGCTCGACGGCATCAGCACCTCGCTGAAGTACACCAACTACCAGCTCGACACCGCCGGGATCGGTCACGAACCCCACCCGTGGAACTGGACCGAGTCCGCCGGCCACTTCCGCAGCATCGTCACCAAAGAAGCCGAACTCGCCGAACACATCGCCCGCACCATCGACCGCTGGGTCAAGGCGAACGCGGACACCCACCCCGCGAACCTGGCCGCGATGCACGCCGCATCCAAGGACCTCAAGGCCGCCGCCCGCAGCCTGGTCAACCTCGGAAAGAAGATGCGCGACGTGCAGGCCCGCCTCGACGCCACCCAGTCGTAGTCCCATGCGCACCCGCATCTTCAGGGTGATCAACCGGCACGCGTGGGACCGCCAAGAACGCCTCGCGCTACCAGACGACCGACCGATGGCTCCCGGTCAGGCTGACTGGACGCGGTATCCCGGGCACGGCCGCGAACAGAGCTGTCCGGCGAGGTCAGCCGGCTGAACGTGGCCGAAGTCATTGGTCAGAGGCGCTCACGCAATCCCGCGGGCAGCGCACACGATCGGCGGCCAGATCCGGGCACCCGACCGAGGCCATCCGGGTGCTGCGCCTGGTGGCTTCGGCGACAGCTCTCATCCGGATTCGAGACGATGCGCGTGTCGCTGGGCGAATGCCGGACGACCCGCAATCCAGATCGTTACGTCCGTGGCGATCCTGCTGCAGTTGTTCGAGACGTACAGCTTGTGCTCACGGGTTTTGGCGTCGCGCAGTTCGATCTCGACACCGCCCGCGTCAACGGCGCTAATGGTGGCGTACCACTCCTGGCCACTGGCAGTCGGCTCGATCGTCAGGAACGTGTTGTCGCGGCTGTCACGGTCGCCCATCGCCTCGAAGATCGCGTCTTCCGAGGGCTCGTCGATGACCACACCGGACTCCGGCTCCAAGCGAACGTCGCTGCCGTCAATGCCCGTCACAGCCTCTCCTGTCGAGGTCCCTCAGGCCGGGCGAAGCCAACTGGTGCGTCCCTGCCGATGCGCGCTCACCGTCAGTTGTGGATGCAAGCGGCCCAGGCTCAGGTGTTTAAGACGTGGCTGCAGCGGATCCGGAAGCATCTGCGGCAAACCGGCAGGCCCGCGGATCCTCACCACGGGTCGCCGAAGTAGCCTTCCTCCTCGCCGAGCAGGCGGGCATCCACCCGGCGGCGCCGGTGCGAGTGTTCTCCCAGCGCACGGCGTACACGTCGACGCGGGCGTGGAACCCGGTCGGCGAACAGCGCCAGCTTGTCTCCCGTCGGTGAGGCCATCGTGACCAGCCCCGGCGCAGCGACCGGCGCGGACAGTTGCTCCGGCGCCGGAGCCGTGTCCTGACCGCGCAGTTCGAGTAGCCGTGACAGCCGGACGTTTTCCGCCCGTACCCGCTGCAGCTCGCGGCGAAGACCCTCGAACTCGTCCACCGAACCCACCGGACCATCCTCGTATATCGGGCTCCGGAACACCTCGGCACGGGTCCGCTATCCTGCGCCGATGGCATCGAAGCGGAATGCGGCGCTCGAGGCGATGATCGAAGAGGCCACCGTCGACGCGTACGGCGACGACGAACAGCTCACCGGCCTGTTCACCATGATCGAAGAGCATCTGGCGGTGCCGTTTACCACCACTGTCCTCGGCATGGAGGTAATCGTGCAGAAGGTCGACCTCACCGTCGACAGCATCGTCGCGGTCTGCGCCCGGGGCCGCCACCGGCAGAAGATCGACCTGCTCGACCTGCCGCTGCCCACACCAGCACCGAACGGCGCTGCCTGGATCGACGCCTACCGGTACTGGGCGGGGCGGTAGACCAGGGTGAGCGAGTACCAGTACTACGAGTTCACCGCCGTCGACCGCCCCCTCACGAACCGGGAGCAGGGCGAGCTGCGGGCGTTGTCCACTCGGGCCGACATCACCGCCACCAGCTTCGTCAACACCTACCAGTGGGGCGACTTCAAGGGTCACCCGCGCAAGCTGATGGAGCGGTACTTCGACGCGCACCTGTACCTGGCGAACTGGGGCACCCGCCAGCTCATGTTGCGGTTGCCGAAGCACGTGCTCGAGCCCGCCACCGTTGCCGGCTATTGCGTGGGTGACAGTGCGTCCGCCTGGACGGCCGGCAGGCATCTCATCGTGCACCTGTCTCGGGAGGACGAGGACGGCACCGATGAGTGGGACCTCGACGGGCACGGTCTGCTTGCCTCGATCATCCCGGTGCGTGCCGGCCTTGCCGCCGGCGACCTGCGCCTGCTGTACTTGGGCTGGCTGCGCTGCGTACAGTCAATGGAACTCGACGACGAGGAGCCCGAGCCGCCCGTCCCGGCCGGGCTAAGCAAGCTCGACGCCTCGCTCACCGCGGTCGCCGAGTTCCTCTGCATCGATCCTGATCTGATCGCGGCCGCGGCTGCCGCTTCGGCGCAGACTGCCGTCGAGCCGGCCGCCGCGCAACTGCGCTCGTGGATCGCCGGCCTGCCCGCCCGAGAGAAGGACGCCATCCTCGCCGACCTGGTCACCGGCGGCGATGGTCACCTGCGCAGTCGGCTGCTGCGCCGGTACTGCGACGAACACCCTCCCGACACGTCCACCACAACCGCTCCACGCACCGCAGGCGAACTACTCGCCACCGCCGCGGATCTCCACGCCGAACGGGAACGCCAGATCGCCAAGCAGCGCGAGCGGGACCGCATCCGCCAGGAACGGTCCGCAGCCGCCGCCCGGCAACTGCACCTCGACGCCCTCGCAGTCGATCAGCCCGCCGCGTGGCAGGGAGTCAACGAACTCATCGGCACAAAGAAACCCCGTGACTACGACACGGCCGTCCAACTCCTCGTCGATCTGCGCGACCTCAGCGAACGCGACGGCAACACCACGCCATTCCGGCAGCGGCTGGCCGAACTACGGGCGGTGCACGCGCGTAAACCCAGCCTGCTCGAACGCCTCGAACGGGCAGGTCTCGATGTCTGAGAGCGTCCGGCCGACCGCTGCGCAGGCCCAAGCCAACCTCCACGCCGTACTACACCTCGTGGCCGGCGGTCGGCTACTGTGCAGCGGCGCGGCGTATCTCGGCGACACCCCGCGCACGTACTTCGAGAATCCGGACGCCTCGGCCCAACGACGTGGCGCTGAGGCTGCCGGCTTTGGCGCCTGGTGGACGCAGCAGCTCGGTGGAGCGAGCGACACCGAGCGCAGCACCTTCCGCGTCCACGACGGCGACCAACTCCTCACTGAGGTTCCCCGCACCACCAGCAAGGCGATTGCCCGGTTCAAAGCCCGCAAACCCGAACCTCCGCGAACCCGTTAAGGTGCACTCTCAGCTCACTGGCAAGGACAAGGATGGACAACCGAACTGACCCGGTCGAGATCATCGCCCGGGTGGACGAGCGCGACGGCAAGCAGCGCGCCTTCGAGGTGTGGCTCTACAAAGCCCACAAAGAAGGCTGGTCGGTGACCGTGGAGTCGACCTCGCTAGACCAGCCAGGTGAGGAGTGCGGAGTCGTAGACATCGAATGCCTGAAGTACCGCATCCGCCACGCGAAGCGAGTCCGGGGGCGAGTCGCCATCGTGCCCCCAGGGCAGCACTTGATCGCCGCCACCGTCAAGCTAACGATGGGCGAATCGGACGGCGTCTCCTGGACATCGGAGTTCATGCACGCCGCCTGGGCTGAGCCAATCATCGAGGATGACTAGAGTACCCGCTCGCAGCATCGTCACCCAGCCCTGCAATATGTAACCACAAGACCCCAACACAGAACCAAGATCGTCTAGTCGGATGTGTAACGGATCGATCGAACGCAATCCGCAACGGATCAAATCAGCCCGACATTCGAGACATTCGAGATGTCCTCCGTCGACTGATGTGCGACACTCGTCCGCCAATTGACCTGCGACACCTCAGCGGGCTGATCGCGGCATGTGCGTGCACCCGATCGCTGTTGCCGGTAGCGGTGGGCCACGAGGCCTTGGATGGCATGGGCGTGGCTGATCATTGAGCGGTGATGAACCCTGCCGCGCTGCCGGCCGACCCCGGCGCGTTCTCGTTGGCCGTTCCGCCGTTGTTTGCCGCGCTGGCTCCGGCGCGGAGCATTCTCATCGCCGGAGCGGGCGGGGGGTTCGACGTGTACGCCGGCCTGCCCTTGGCCTTCGCCCTGTGGCGCGGCGGCGCTCAGGTGCACCTGGCCAGCCTGTCCTTCTCCCAGCTCGAGTTGATCGACCGGGACGCGTGGGTAGCGGAGCACGTCGCCGCGGTGCAGCCCGACACGACCAGCCCGGACTGGTACTTCCCCGAACGGACGCTCGCCCGGTGGCTGGCGGCTCAGGAGCTGCCGTCGACCGTGCACGCCTTGCCGCCGCTCGGCGTCCAGCCGTTACGGGCGGCATACCGGTACCTGGTCGAACAACTCAACATCGATGCGGTGGTGCTGGTCGATGGCGGCACCGATGTCCTGCTTCGCGGCGACGAAAGCGATCTCGGCACCCCGGTGGAGGACATCACCAGCCTGGCCGCCGTCGCCGCGCTGGACGTGCCGGTCAAACTGGTGACCAGTCTCGGCTTCGGCATCGACGCCTACGACGGCGTCAACCACGTCCAAGTGCTGGAGAACCTCGCCGCACTCGACCGCGACGGCGGCTACCTCGGCGCCCTCTCCATCCCCGGCTCCAGCCGGGAGGCGGCGCTGTACCGCGACGCTGTCGCCGACGCCCAAGCCGCCACCCCGGACCGGCTAAGCATCGTCCAAGGGCAGATCGCCGCCGCCACCAGCGGCGCGTTCGGAGACGTCCGGTTCACCCGGCGCACCGGCGGCGGCGACCTGTTCGTCAACCCGCTGATGGCGATCTACTTCACCGTCGACCTCGACAAACTCGCCGCCCGATGCCTGTACCTCGACCGCATCGAGAACACCATCGGCAGACGACAGGTCATCACCCGCATCCAAGCGTTCCGCGACGAACTCCTCAGCGCACGCATCCCCCGCGCGTTTCCCCACTGAACGCCCGGACGGCGGCATGAGCGTGCGCTTGGTCGAGGGCTGACCTTGCGCAAGTAGGTGCCTCGATTGTTGGCAAGCGTCTTCATTCGAGATGCGCCGTGAGGTTGTCTACCTGTAGGGCTAGCTGGCGTCGCTGCCGGTTCAGTTCATCCCGGCGCTGCTCCAGATGCGCCCGCAGCTCGGCGCACATCTGGAACTCTGGCCGCGGACCATGGGCGCAAGGAAGAAAGCGGCGGATGGCGTCCGAGTTGAGCCCCGAGGCCAGAAGCGCGGTGATCTGGCGAACCACCAAGGGCGTGTCATCACCGTACTCCCGATAGCCATTGGCCTCACGCTGTGGGACGAGAAGCCCCTGCTCCTCGTAGTAGCGAAGTGCTCGCCTGCTGACCCCGGTGCTCGCGGACAACTCCCCGATGCGCATCCGCCCTCCTCGCCTTGACCTTGACGCCGACGTGAACCCTTATGGTTTCGCCGTGCCTAACCCAACCTCACCGGCCACGCGCGATGTTCCAATCCAGCGGGTATTCATCGTCCACGGCTACGGAGCAACGCCCGACAACCACTGGTTCCCCTGGCTGCGGGACCTGCTCGCCTCGCGCGGCGTCGACGTCACTGCGGTACCGATGCCGGAGCCCCAAGCGCCCTCCGCAGCCGATTGGCACGAAGCCGTCAGGACCGCACTACGCCCCATTGATGATCAGACCTGGATCGTCGCCCACAGCCTGGGAGCGATTACCGTGCTGCGCCATCTGGCAGCGCTGCCGCACCCGTGGACCCTCGGTGGCGCGGTCCTGGTGTCGGGCTTCACCGGCCGACTCGATGTGCTCCCCGTCCTGGATACCTTCCTCGCCGACGATGTGAACCTCGCAGCGGTTGTACCGAACATCCTCCACCGTCACGTGATCCACTCCGATGACGACGCCATAGTCCCGCCCGAAGCCTCCGCTGCCTTGGCCGTCCGGCTCCAGGCCCAGGTCCACGTCGTCAAGGGCGGCGGCCATTTCCTGGACAGCGAAGGCGTTACCACCCTGCCCCTGGTAGCCAAGCTTCTCGGAACTGCTGAAACGCTCGAATTCACGACGCACTGATCTCGGCAATACCGAGCGGGCGCGGTCTAGGCTCGGCTGGCATGACGACTCTCGGTGTGGTCTTCCGCCCGCAGAACCCGCCCGAACGCCTCCGGTCCGTAACTCCACATGCTGAGCCAATCAGCAATACGACCAAGGATGCGAGCCGAACGGGCCCTTCGGGTGACCGTTCGGGTCCGGTTCGCAGCCGGACCCCGGCGAAGGCATGCCATCAGCGGGCTTCTCTCGATCCAATTCGATGACTAGCGTCCGACATGGACTGGCGCCAATGACGGCGCCGGTGGACCCATCCGGAAAGGATCAGACATGATCGTTGGGCAACGTCGGCGGGGTGGCGTGAGGCGTGCCGCGGTCGCCGGGTTCGCGGCGCTGGTCACGGTGGCGGCGGGTGTTCCGGCATACGCGGACGATCGGCCGGTCAAGCGCCCGAAGCCGGTGGCCGGGGTGCACGCCGGGCAGGCGGGGATCAAGACCTTCGCCTCTCAGGAGGCGGCGGCGCGGATGGCGCCGTACGGGGCGGTGGCGGCGGGCGAGTACAGCGACGCCCTGGCCGACCTGAAGGGTCTACGCGGCACCGACTCGCGCTGGTACGAGGTGACCGACAAGGCGTACGACGCCGACGACCCGAACTACCGCGACCCGGAGTTCTCCAACTCCGGCGGCGGCGCCGGGGTGGTGGCGGGCCGGGTCACCGGCCTGGCGGCCGGGAACGGCTGGACGTTCGCCGGTGGCGCGAACGGGGGCGTGTTCCGCAAGAAGCTCGGCAACGGCGGGACGTGGCAGCCGATCTCCGACGGTATCCTCGCCCTGTCTACCGGTGACCTCGTCTATGACGCCAAGGCCGACACGCTCTGGTACGCGACGGGTGAGGCGAACACCGGCGCCACCAGCTACGCCGGAGCCGGGGTGTACCGGCTGCGGAAGGCCAGCACCGCGCGCGGCTTTTCCCAGGCGGACCGGGTCGGCGGGGATGAGCTGGAGTCGCGCAGCATCAACCAGCTGAAGTTCGACGGCGCCGGGTGGGTGTACGCGGCGACCAGCCGTGGCCTGTGGCGGCACTCGACCGACCCGACGCGGCACAATGAACGGTGGCAGCTGCTGTTCCTGCCCAACCCCGCCTCCGACACGGACATCACCAGGCCGTACGACAACATCATCAACGACGTGCTCATCCAGCCCGGCACGCACGGCAAGACCGTGCTGATCAACGCCGCGTGGCGTTCGGGCGCGGCCTACAACGGCTACTACCTGTCCACCAGTGGCGGCCAGCCGGGCAGCTTCACCCGGGTCACCCTGACCGGCGACATCAACAACGCCGACGTCGGCAACGCCGAGTTCGCCGCCTCGGCCGACGGCGAACACCTCTACCTGGTGCAGTCGAGCCCGGCCGGGCTCGCCGCCGGCGCGAGCGCCCTGGCCGGTGTCTACCACTCCACCAACGGCGTGCTCGGCCCGTGGACCCGCATCGCGGACTCCGTCAAGCTGGAGAACTCCGGATCGGCGATCGGCGCCTTCATGGATTACCCGCCGGGTGTGCAGGCCTGGTACAACAACTTCGTCGAGGTCGACCCGACCAACCCCCGGCACGTCTACGTCGGGCTCGAGGAAGTCTACGAGACCGAAGACGCCGGCGCGACGTGGAAGACGATCGGCCCGTACTGGAACTTCGGGTTCCCCTGCTACGACCCGTCGATCCCGTCGGGCGGCTGCCCGTCCACCACGCACGCCGACCAGCACTCCATCGCCATCTCCGGCGGCACCGTCCTGGTCGGTAACGACGGCGGTGTCTACTCCCGGCCGCTCGCCCCGGCGGCCAGCAAGGAGGACTCGGCCGGGCACGCCACCGACTGGACCAACCACAACGCCACCCTGCGCACGCTGCAGTACTACTCGGTCGGCACCGGGCGTGACCCGAACGGTCGCGGCTGGGCCGTGGCGGGCGGCCTGCAGGACAACGGCGGGTCGCTGCTGCGCGGCGGGGCGCGGAAGATGGTCAGCCCGTTCGGCGGCGACGGGGGCGACATCATCGTCAACCCGCGCAACGGCTGCCAGATCCTCGACGAGTACGTCTTCCTGGCGTTGTGGCTGACCACCAACTGCGGGCAGAGCGACGGCTCCACCAGGGCGATCTTCGACGTCACGGTGCCGGACATCAACGCCCGCTTCACCGCGCCGTTCCGCGTCATCCGCGGCTCGAAGAACGTCCGCGACGGGGCGAGCGAGCGGTGGGTGGCCGGCGGCAACTCGTTCTGGCGGCACGACCTGGCGTTCGCCTACACCCCGGCGGAGGCCGCCGCCGACGACGCCAACGGCTGGCAGCCGCTCTACACGCTGGACAGCACCGGCGCCCGGCTCATCGTCGGCATGGACGCCGTCGCCGACCCGGCCGCACCGGCGGACCCGGCCAAGGACACCTACCTGGCGGCCTGGTGTGGCCAGGCCAACTGCAACAGCGCCGGCTTCACCCGGGGCGTGGCCACCAACTGGGGCGGCAGCTGGACCGAGCTCGACATGACCGGCCTGCCCAACCGCTACCCCAACGCGGTGACCTTCGACCCGAACGACCCCACCAACTCCACCATCTACCTCGTGTTCAACGGCTTCAACCGGCGCTTCATCGAGGGACCGGGCGCCGGCGTCAAGCACGTCTACCGGGGCCAGCTCACCAAGACCGCCACCGGCGTCTCGGTCGCCTGGACGGACCTGTCCGTCGGGTTCCCGGACGTGCCCGCCACGGACGTGGTCGTGGTCGGCGACAAGCTCGTCGTCGGCACCGACCTCGGCGTCCTCGTCGCCGACCGACGGGCCACCCCCGATCGCATCACCTGGCGGCGCGTCGGCGCGAACTCCGGCGCCTCCAAGTACGCCCTGCCGCTGACCGCCGTGTTCGACCTGCACGTCAGCGGCGACGGCAACCTCTACGCCGCCACCCACGGGCGCGGCATCTGGAAGACGCCGCTGAAGTCGCTGTAACGACGGCATCGGACAGGCCCGCCCGACCCGGTCGGGCGGGCCTGTCGCCGCCCGGAACCGCTCCTGCGGGCGTACCGTCGGAACACTATGACCCGCGCGCGGACCCTGCTCACCGCGGCCGTCGTGACCACCACGCTCACGGTCGCCGGCTGCGCCGACGGCCGCGCCCCGAGCAGCGGGTCTGCCTCGACTGCGGTCGCAACCTCGAGCACCGCCACCGCATCACCCGCCGCGATGCCCGCGGGCGCACCGACTCAGCAGGCGAGCCGGCCATCGACTCCCGGCTTCAGCGAGGCGCCCCGATCAGACAGCACGAGGAAGGCCGAGCCGACGAACCCGCCTGTCGATGACCGGACCGGCGATCTCTTCCCCGGGCGCCGGACCATCACCGGCACTGTCGGACGCACGGGCGAGTGGATTCTGCTCCGCACCGACAACGCCACCTGGGCGCTGCTCGGGAGGCGGGCCGAAACCCTTCGCCCGGGCAGCACGGCGACCGTCACCGGGACTACCGCCCAGTGCCCCACCGGCTGCCCTGCCGATCACGCGCTTTCCGTGTACAGCGCGCGCTGATCACCCTGGTTACTGACGAATGTCACCTCCCGCACCACGCTGCAGACGTGATCCACCGGGCCGGCCCGCGGCCGAATTGGGTCTCTCCAACAAGATCCACCATGTGGCGCGCGCTGGTGGAACAAAAAGCTGGGCCGGCTGACCCGGCGCGACGTATGGCTCGCCCGCGAGGTCTGGCGGCATGTCGTCGCCAGGTCAGGCGACTCCGAGACAGGCAAGGTGCTCCGCTGGGAGTTCGGCACCGAGGACGAAGCCCGGCAGACGGTGAAGCGCCTCGTGCAAGCCGACGGCGGCCAGTGGTGCGAGATGAGTAGGCCCAGCGAAGATTGAAGTGGCTGCGCTCGCGGATGTTCGCGCCGCATTTGGGGGAACGATGAGGCCGTGGTGGTCGCCACCGACCTAGGTCCAACGCCGTTCAGTTAGGGCGGGGTGGGAGCTGTCAAGGGTCGGGACTGATGATGTCGATGCTTGTGGTGGCTTTGTAGCTGCGTCGGTCGATGTTCGGTCCGCGGGCTTGGTATTTGCTGTTCGAGCGTTTGATCATGCGGGTTTTGGTGCGGAGGCGGCGGTCGGGTAGCAGGTTGGCCAGGACGTGGGCGCCGATGACGCCGACGAGGTCGATGACGGTGCCGGTGATGATGCCGGCGGCGTGCACGATCTGGTCGCGGGCGGTGTTGAGGGCGGTGGTGAAGCTGGCTCGGTCGGGGTCTGTGCCGGGCTGGCTGTCTGTGGCGTCGGTCATGGCGGTGCGTAGCAGTTGATAGGTGATCAGAAGCGCGTGGATTTCCTGGTCGATGCCGTCGGGGGTGCGAGAGCGCAGGACGCGTCCGCCGAGAATGCTGGATTTGAGTTCGAGGTAGGCGGTCTCGATTTCCCAGCGTTCGTGGTAGAGCCGGAGCAGTTCGGTGGCGGGGTGGGCGTGGGGGTTGAGCAGGGTGGTGAGTAGCCGGTAGTCGCCGGTGTGGCTGCCGGCGGTGGTGGTGATGCTGATTCGGGCTTCGACGACTCGGATGGTCAGGGTGCCGATGTGCGACAGCCAGGATCCGTCGCTCAGGCGGCGGGTCATCGGCAGGCGACGGTTGGCTTTGGCGCGGATTAGCAGGTGCGCGCCGGTCGCTGTGGCGGTGGCTAGCAGGTCCGCGGCGCAGTAGTTGCGGTCGGCCAGCAGCAGCATCCCGGGCTTCAGGCTGCGGGTCAGGGTCCGGGCCTGGTCGAGTTCCCCGATGCTGACCGGGTCGAACACGGCATCGATCACCGACCGGGTGCCGCAGGTCAGTAAGGCACTCAGCCGCAGCTGCGGGTAGCCGGAGCTGCCGTTGGTGCAGCGGTGTTTGGTGTATCGGCTGGTGTTGGCCGCCGAGTCCGCGACGACCAGAGTGGTTCCGTCGATCAC
>NZ_JBIDCT010000023.1:0-111140 GCF_043204735.1 Micromonospora sp. NPDC047740 | reverse complement strand
CGATGCCGGCAGTGGTCAGCAGGGTCTTACGCAGGATGGTGTTGGTACGCATGATGATCACAAGCCTTTCGGTCGGGGGAACGGCACACACACGCGAAAGGGGGGTGCGCGGGCGCCGCGTGAAAGGAAAAGTCAGAAGGGGGAATCTGCCCGGCGGCCCTGGGGGCCTGCACGGGGTGTCCCGGGTGTAACGACCGGGGGTCGGGGATCATTCCACCCAGCTTCCCGGGGGCCTGGCCGAGGCCTCGCGGCCTGCTCGACGGCCCGGGGATGTAACGACCGGGGACCGGGGATCATTCCACCCGGCTTCCCGGGGACCGGCTGGCGGATCCGGAGGGGATCTGCTGCGCGGCCGGGGATGTAACCACGGCCGGCGGCCGACCATTCCGCCGCAGCCGGGGCCACCCTCAGGGGGTCGCAGATCCGGCGCGGTCAGCCATGTACAACGCCCCCGGCCCTAGCCTGATTCCACCGAGCCCACCCCCGCCACCGGACACCCACGCCCGAACCGGACACCACGTCCAGCCCGACCCCAACCCAGACAGCCCATCCCGCACAGGCCGGACCGAACGGACGTCCACCGACCCCCGGCACGAACAGCCCAGGGCCACACGCACGGGTCGATCCTCACCCAATATCACATCCCGCCGTGGGCCAGACCCATCCGCACCCTGCTTTGCTCTGCAGCCACATACGCAACACTCACCGAACGTGGCAGCTGCGTATCTGGCTGCAGAGCAAAGCGAGGACGGGGACAATCCCCCTTTGCGAAGGCGGCGGGGGAAACACCTGCTCAGCCCCCTCTCCGATGGCTGGCATGCGTAGTCGTCAAGAACGCCTCCCGGTTACCGTGCGTGCTCAAGGCCGAATCAGCCGGCCGTCACGTTCCGTCAAACCACTTCGATGGCAGGCGGGGCGATGGTGACGTCCCGCACGTCGTCGCCCGCACACCCTCGTGACGGCCAGACCGGGCACATGCGCAGGTTCGGGCAGCACGCGCGCGACCCGGACCTTGGAGACTTCCGCTCGGGCGGAGGGCAAAGCCGCCAAGAGGCACCGCGAGAGGGCCCAAACCCCGGTCAGGGGCGGCCGGTGCGCGCGGAAAGGCTCGGCAGGGCCTCGCGCTGACTCAGCGCTGACCGGCGCGGCACCGATTCTCCAAAGACCTGGGACGCGGCGGGCTGGGGCGAGTCAGGGGGTGGGAGTCGGCTTGGCGCCTTCGTCGAGGGCGGCCAGGATCGCCTCCGCCGTCCGCTTCCCCACCCCGGGCACCTCGGTGATCTCTTCGACCGTGGCGGCGGAGAGGCGCTTGAGCGAGCCGAAGTGGCGCAGGAGGGCCTTCCGGCGTACCTCGCCCAGGCCTGGGATGTTGTCGAGCGCCGACTCAGTCATCCGTTTCGAGCGCCGCTGCCGGTGGAAGGTGATGGCGAACCGGTGCGCCTCGTCACGGACACGTTGCAGCAGGTAGAGCGCCTCCGAGGTGCGCGGGAGGATGACCGGGAACTCGTCGTCGGGCAGCCAGACCTCCTCCAGCCGCTTGGCCAGTCCGCAGAGCGCCACGTCGTCGATGCCCAGCTCGGCGAGCGCCTGCGCGGCCGCGGCCACCTGTGGCGCGCCGCCGTCCACCACGACCAGTTGAGGCGGGTACGCGAACCGGCGCGGACGCCCGGTGGTGGGATCGATGCCGGGCCGGTCCGGATCGCCGGCGGTCTCCTCGCCGATCTCCCCGGTCTCGGCGCGCGCGTCGAGGTAGCGGGCGAAACGCCGGCGAAGCACCTCGGACATCGCGGAGAGGTCGTCGCTGGCACCCCGGATGATGAACCGCCGGTACTCGCTCTTGCGGGGCAGCCCGTCCTCGAAAACGACCATGCTGGCGACCACGTCGGTGCCCTGGATCTGCGAGACGTCGAAGCACTCGATGCGCAGCGGCGATGTCCGCATGCCGAGCGTCTCGGCGATCTCGTCGAGGGCCTTGCTGCGGGTGGTCAGGTCGCCGGCCCGCTTGAGCTTGTGCCGGGCGAGCGCGTCCTTGGCGTTGCGTTCCACGGTCTCCAGCAGCGACCGCTTGTCGCCTCGCTGTGGGACCCGCAACGACACCCGGCTGCCCCGGCGCGTGGAGAGCCAGTCGGCGAGCGCGTCCACGTCGCTGGGCAGCTCCGGGACCAGCAGCTCGCGGGGGACGTCCGCCTCGCCCTGCTCGCCGCCGTAGACCTGGGTGCAGAAGTGGTGCACCAAATCGCCGGTGCTCAGGTCTTCGGTCTTCTCCACCACCCAGCCGCGCTGGCCGCGTACCCGGCCGTCGCGGATGTGGAAGACCTGAACCGCGGCCTCGAGCGGGTCGTCGGCGAAGGCCACCACGTCGGCGTCGGTGCCGTCGCCAAGCACCACCGTCTGCTTCTCCATCGCCCGGCGCAGCGCAGCCAGGTCGTCACGCAGCCGGGCGGCCCGCTCGAACTCGAGCTCCTCGCTGGCCTCCTGCATCTCCCGTTCCAGCCGCCGGACCATGGTGTCGGTGCGGCCGGCCATGAAGTCGCAGAAGCCGTTGACGATCTCCCGGTGCCGCTCGGCGGTGACGCTGCCGACGCAGGGCGCAGAGCACTTGCCGATGTAGCCCAGCAGGCAGGGGCGGCCGACCTGGCCGGCCCGCTTGAACACGCCGGAGGAGCAGGTCCGCGCCGGGAAGACCCGGAGCAGCAGGTCCAACGTCTCGCGGATCGCCCAGGCGTGCGAGTACGGCCCGAAGTAGCGGACCCCCTTGCGCTTGGCACCGCGCATCACCTGCAGCCGCGGATACTGCTCGTCCAGGGTCACCGCCAGGTACGGGTACGACTTGTCGTCGCGGTAGCGGACGTTGAACCTCGGGTCGTACTGCTTGATCCAGGTGTATTCCTGCTGGAGCGCCTCGACCTCGGTGGCGACGGTGATCCAGTCCACCGACTCGGCGGTGAAGACCATCTGCCGGGTGCGCTGGTGCAGGTTGACCGGGTCGGCGAAGTAGGAGTTGAGCCGGCTGCGCAGGCTTCGTGCCTTGCCGACGTAGATCACCCGGCCGGTGCCGTCACGAAAGCGGTAGACCCCTGGCGACTCCGGAATGGTGCCGGGTGCGGGACGATAGGTCGAGGGGTCAGCCACGCCGCAAGCCTAGTCCGCACCCCCGACACCCCACCGCCGCCACGCGTCCCCCACCCGGACCGCGGGCGGGGGACGCCACCGAGCACTCAGGCGAGGGTGATCTGGTCGCCGGTGACCTTGATGTTCTTCGGGGCCAGGGGCCGGGTGGCCGGGCCCTGCTTCACCGATCCGTCCACGATCGAGAACCTGCTGTTGTGGCAGGTGCAGTTGATGGTGCCGCCGTCGACGTTCGACACCGGGCAGCCCTGGTGCGTGCAGATCGGGTCGAAGCCCTTGAACTTGCCCGGCTCCGGCTGGGTGATCACGACGCCCTTGCTGGCGAACACCGCGCCGCCGCCGACCGGGATGTCGGTGGTCCGGGTCAGCGGACCGATGCTGTCCCGGTTACCGCCCCCGGCGTCGCCGGCGCCGGTCGCACCCGGGCCGCCGCTGGTCGGCGCCGGGGTCCCCGAACCCGAGCCCTCGTTTTCGCCGCAGGCGGCGAACACCACTGCCGCACCGACCGCGCCGGCACCCGCCAGCAGGGCCCGGCGCGTCTGCGTACCCGGCTCGGTTCCCACCTGATCGTCACTCATGTCCGGCCTCTCTCTCGACTGCCGCCACCCATCATGATTCGTGTCCATTTCTGGACACGGATGACTGTGCCGCGCGGTTCATACGAGCGCGTCACGAAATGGGTACCGAAACCCAGAACGCCCCGGCTCCACCCGACTGCGCGGACGGGCCATGCGGCGGGCCGGCGGGTGCGCCGGGCCGCCGCAGCGCTCGGCTCAGCGGGCGCCGGCTGGCACCTTACGGGCACGTGACCTGGCGGTGCCGTTGGCCCGCGCCGCCCGGGTGGTGGCCGCCGTGGCGCCCTTGGCCTCGCCGTCGAGCTTGAGCATCGGACGCAGGAACTGGCCGGTGTGGCTCTCCGGCACCTCGGCGACCTCCTCAGGCGTGCCGGTGGCGAGCACCGTGCCGCCCCGGTGACCGCCCTCGGGGCCCATGTCGATGATCCAGTCGGCCGTCTTGATCACGTCGAGGTTGTGCTCGATGGTGATCACGGTGTTGCCCTTGTCGACCAGACCCTCCAGCACCATCAGCAGCTTGCGGATGTCCTCGAAGTGCAGGCCGGTGGTGGGCTCGTCCAGCACGTAGACGGTCCGGCCGGTGGAGCGCTTCTGCAGTTCCGAGGCGAGCTTGACGCGCTGCGCCTCACCGCCGGAGAGCGTCGGGGCGGGCTGGCCCAGCCGGACGTACCCGAGACCCACGTCGACCAGGGTCCTGAGGTGCCGGTGGATGGCCGGGATGGCGGAGAAGAACTCGGCCGCCTCCTCGATCGGCATGTCCAGCACCTCGGCGACCGTCTTGCCCTTGTAGTGCACCTCGAGAGTCTCCCGGTTGTACCGGGCGCCCTTGCACACCTCGCAGGGGACGTAGACGTCCGGGAGGAAGTTCATCTCGATCTTGATCGTGCCGTCGCCGGAGCACGCCTCGCAGCGGCCGCCCTTGACGTTGAACGAGAACCGGCCCGGCCCGTACCCCCGGACCTTGGCCTCGGTGGTCTCGGCGAACAGCTTGCGGATGTGGTCCCAGACGCCGGTGTAGGTGGCCGGGTTGGACCGCGGCGTACGCCCGATCGGCGACTGGTCGACGCCCACCACCTTGTCCACGTGCTCCAGGCCGCTGATCCGGGTGTGCCGGCCGGGGACCAGCCGGGCGCCGTTGATCTGGTTGGCCAGGACCGCGTACAGGATGTCGTTGACCAGCGTGGACTTGCCCGAGCCGCTGACCCCGGTGACCGCGATGAGCTGGCCGAGCGGGAAGTTCACCGTGAGGTTGCGCAGATTGTGCTCGCGCGCCCCGTGCACCACCAGCTCGCGACCGGGGGTCTGCGGCCGGCGGTGGCCCGGCGTCGGGATCACCTTCCGCCCGGACAGGTACGCCCCGGTGACCGACTCCGCGTTTTCCAGCAGCGCCGGCACCGACCCGCTGTGCACGATCTTGCCGCCGTGCTCGCCGGCGCCCGGGCCGATGTCGACGATCCAGTCGGCGACCCGGATGGTGTCCTCGTCGTGCTCCACCACGATCAGCGTGTTGCCCAGCCCGCGCAGCCGCAGCAGGGTCTCGATCAGCCGGTGGTTGTCCCGCTGGTGCAGGCCGATGGACGGCTCGTCCAGCACGTAGAGGACGCCGACCAGGCCGGACCCGATCTGGGTGGCGAGCCGGATGCGCTGCGCCTCACCGCCGGAGAGGGTGCCCGCCGGGCGGTCCAGGGAGAGGTAGTCCAGCCCGACGTCGAGCAGGAACTTCAGCCGGGCGTTGATCTCCTTGAGCACCCGCTCGGCGATCATCTTCTGCCGGTCGGTGAGCTCGATGCCGGCCAGCAGGTCGGCCGCCTCGCCGACGGAGAGGTTGCAGACCTCGGCGATGCTCTTGCCGGCCAGGGTGACCGCGAGCACCTCCGGCTTGAGCCGGGCGCCCCCGCAGGCCGCGCAGGGCACGTCCCGCATGTAGCCCTCGTACTTCTCCCGCGACCACTCCGAGTCGGTGTCGGTGTGCCGGCGCTCGATCCACTGCACCACGCCTTCGAAGCCGGTGTAGTAGGAGCGCTCGCGGCCGTACTTGTTGCGGTAGCGGACGTGCACCTGGTCGTCGGCGCCGTGCAGGATCGTCTTCTGCGCCCGGGACGGCAGCGCCCGCCACGGCGTGTCGATGTCGAAGTGCTCGGCCTCGCCGAGGGCCTCCAGCAGGCGGAGGAAGTATTCCAGGTTGTGCCCGGTCGACCAGGGCTGGATCGCGCCCTCGCGCAGGGTGCGCTCCGGGTCGGGGATCACCAGCTCCGGGTCGACCTCCTTCTTGGTGCCGAGACCGGTGCACTCGGGACAGGCGCCGTACGGGGCGTTGAAGGAGAAGACCCGGGGCTCTAGGTCCTCGATCGCGAGCGGGTGGTCGTTGGGGCAGGCCAGGTGCTCGGAGTAGCGGCGCTCCCGGGCCGGGTCGTCCTCGGGCAGGTCGACGAAGTCGAGCAGCACGAGGCCGCCGGAGAGGCCGAGCGCCGCCTCGACCGAGTCGGTCAGCCGCTGCTTGGCGCTGGCCTTGACGCTGAGCCGGTCGATGACCACCTCGATGGTGTGCTTCTCCTGCTTCTTGAGCTTGGGCGGCTCGGTCAGCGGGTGCACCACGCCGTCGACCCGGGCCCGGGCGTAGCCCTTGGCCTGGAGCTCGGCGAAGAGGTCGACGTACTCGCCCTTGCGGCCGCGCACCACTGGGGCGAGCACCATGAACCGGGTGCCCTCGGCCATGCCGAGCACCCGGTCGACGATCTGCTGCGGGGTCTGCCGGGAGATCCGCTCGCCGCAGATCGGGCAGTGCGGCTCGCCGATGCGGGCGAACAGCAGGCGGAGGTAGTCGTAGACCTCGGTGATGGTGCCGACGGTGGAACGTGGGTTGCGTGAGGTGGACTTCTGGTCGATGGAGACCGCGGGGCTGAGCCCCTCGATGAAGTCGACGTCGGGCTTGTCCATCTGGCCGAGGAACTGCCGGGCGTACGACGACAGTGACTCGACGTAGCGGCGCTGGCCCTCGGCGAAGATGGTGTCGAACGCCAGGCTCGACTTGCCCGACCCGGAGAGGCCGGTGAAGACGATCAGGGCGTCCCGGGGCAGGTCGAGACTGACGTCACGGAGGTTGTGCTCGCGCGCGCCACGGATGATCAGTCGGTCGGCCACGGTGCGTGTGCTCCCGGAGAAAGAATGTGAGGCGGATCTGTCCGCTCGGAGCGTGGTCTGAGCGGTTTTTCGAGGTTGTCGAGGCGCAGGGAAGACGCCCGAGCAACTCTAGCCCCGAGGTACGACAACTTTCGTCGTGCGCACATTCCCCCAGGTCGGCCCGGTCGCGCCGGCTCCGACGGGCCGGCGCGACCGGTGCTCGACTCAGTATCCGCCGGGCGACGGCGGCGACGCCGGGCGCGCCGTGCGCCGCCGCTCGCCCCGCCAGCTTCCCCGCCGCTCGGCGGCCAGCCGGGTCTGCCGGCGCCGGCTCTCGTACGCCACCTCCCGCTGGAGCCGGCGCCAGCTCTCCCAGCGCCGGACGGACAGCTCGCCGCTCTCCAGCGCCGCCCGCACCGCGCAGGCCGGCTCGGCCTCGTGTGCGCAGTCGGCGTAGCGGCAGCCGGCGGCGAGCTCGGCGATGTCCGCGAAGGCCCGGTCCAGCCCGGCCGAGCCGTCCAGCAGGCCGACCGCCCGGACGCCCGGGGTGTCCAGCACCGCGCCCCCGCCGGGGATCGGCGCCAGCGCCCGCCAGGTGGTGGTGTGCCGGCCCTTGCCGTCCACCCGGCGGATCGCCTGGGTCCGCATCACGTCCGCCCCGGCGAGCGCGTTGACCAGGCTCGACTTGCCCGCGCCGGAGGGCCCGAGCAGCCCGAGCGTCCGCCCCGGCGCGACGTACCGGCGCAGCGGGCCCAGCCCGGCGCCGCGTTCGGCGCTGACCGGCAGCACCGGCACCCCGGGTGCGACGGCTTCGAGCTGCCGGGCGACCGCCGCCGGGTCGGCGGCCAGGTCCGTCTTGGTGAGTACGAGCAGCGGCTCGGCCCCGGACTCGTGGGCCAGGGAGAGCAGCCGCTCGATCCGCGCGGTGTCCGGCTCGGGGTGCACCGGTTCGACCACCGCGGCGGCGTCCAGGTTGGCGGCGAGCACCTGGCCGCTGGCGTCCTTGCCGGCGGTACGGCGGACCAGCGCGGTGCGGCGGGGCAGCACCGTCTCGACGGTCACCGGCCCGTCCGGCCAGGTGGCCAGCAGCACCCAGTCACCGGCGCAGGGCAGTGCGGTCAGGTCGCGGGCGG
Organism: Micromonospora sp. NPDC047740; assembly: GCF_043204735.1. NCBI lineage: Bacteria > Bacillati > Actinomycetota > Actinomycetes > Micromonosporales > Micromonosporaceae > Micromonospora > Micromonospora sp. NPDC047740. Next base: position 103,183 of record NZ_JBIDCT010000023.1, on the reverse strand, counting down.
CGGCGGCCAGCACCGCGCCGCCCAGGCTGGCCCGAACCGGGCCCTCCGCGCAGAGCACGGTGCAGATCCCCCGGTCGACCCGGGCCACCCGGCCCGGACGGTGGTCGGTGCGCCGTCGTACGTGTGCCGCCCAGTCGGCGTCCCAGCCGAGAGCGGTCAGATCGAGTGTCATGGTGTCCTCATCGGTGTCGAGGGGGTTCATGGCGGAACACGCGTGCTAGGACCGGCATGCTCACCACCTCCGTCCCGACTCCCGGTGCCGCGTTCTGCGACGACTTCAGCTCGGCCGGCGCCCGTAATTCGGCCTGCGCGCCGCCAGGCGGCGCTCCGGACCGAATGAAGGCTGGTCTAACGCCGCGCCGCGACCTGAAGCCGTCGGGCAGACGGTAAGGGCGCGGGCCGACGCGCCGAAAGCGATTTCCCCGACGACGCGGCGGCGCCCGACCGTTAGGGTCGGTTCGTGAGCGAGCGCAGCGAGCGAACCATGAGGCTCTGTGGCAGGGCGCCTCGCGCCGCCGGGGAGCGAACCGAGGTGGCGCCGTGAGCATCGATCCGCTGCTGTTGACCGGCGAGGTGGCCGACGCCACCGCCCGGTTGCTGCGTACCGTGGCCGCCTTCGACGCCGCGGACGTCGCCGCCGCCTCGCTGCTGCCGCGCTGGACCCGCGGGCATGTGCTGACCCACCTGGCCCGCAACGCCGACGGCTTCGTCAACCTGCTCACCGCCGCCCGCACCGGCGAGGCCGTCCCGATGTACGCCAGCCCGGCGGCCCGGGTCGCCGACATCGAGGCCGGCGCCGTCCGGCCGCCGGCGGCCCACCTGGAGGACCTGCGCCGGTCCGCGGACCGGTTCGCGGCGGCGGTCGCCGCCATGCCGCCTGAGGCGTGGACCGCGACGGTGCGGACACCGCGCGGCCCCCGGGTGGCCGCCCTGCTGGTCTGGGGCCGGCTGCGCGAGGTGGAGGTGCACCACGTGGATCTGGCCGCCGGCTACCGGCCCGCGGACTGGCCGGAGGCGTTCAGCCACCGGCTGCTGCACGAGGTCGCCACCGACCTGGCCGACCGGGCCGCCGCACCCGCGATGGTGCTGCGCTTCTCCGGCAGCGGCTGCCACGAGTTGGGCATCGGCGACCCGGCCGGCGCGCCCACGGTCTCCGGCGCCGCGCCGGACCTCGCCGCCTGGCTGATCGGCCGCACCGCGGGCGAGGTGCTCACCGTCACCCCCGACGGTCCCCTGCCGAACCCACCGGAATGGATATAGCTGTCCCATGACCTACACCGGAGACGTCACGCCCGGCGGCGAGCCGGCCGTCCGCGAGCTCGACCGGCTCACCATCACCAAGGTGTCGGTGGGTCCGATGGACAACAACGCCTACCTGCTGCGCTGCCGGGACACCGGCGAGCAGCTGCTGATCGACGCCGCGAACGAGGCGCCGCGCCTGCTCGACCTGGTCGGCGACGGCGGGCTCACCGCGGTGGTCACCACGCACCGGCACATGGACCACTGGGTGGCCCTGGAGGAGGTGGTCGCCAAGACCGGGGCCCGCCCGCTGGTGCACGCCGACGACGCCGAGGGGCTGCCGATCCCCGCCGAGCCGCTCCGCGAGGGCGACACCGTCGCGGTCGGTGGCTGCGGCCTGCAGGTGATCCACCTCAAGGGCCACACCCCGGGCTCGATCGCGCTGCTCTACCGCGACCCGTCCGGCATCCCGCACCTGTTCACCGGCGACAGCCTCTTCCCGGGCGGCGTCGGCAACACGGACCGGGACCCGGAGCGGTTCGGGCAGCTCATCGACGACGTCGAGCACAAGCTGTTCGACCGGCTGCCGGACGAGACCTGGTTCTACCCGGGGCACGGCACGGACAGCACGCTGGGCGCCGAGCGCCCTGCCCTGCCGCAGTGGCGGGCCCGCGGCTGGTGAGCCGCCCGTCGGCGCCGGCCCGGCGGGTCGGCGCCGACGGCGTCAGGTTTCCGGCCGGCCCACTCAGGACGCCGCGCCCGCGCCGGTCACCGCGCGGAGCCGGCGCCGGGTGCCGAGCAGCACCGGAGCGGCGAGCAGCAGGCCGACCGCCATGGTGAGCACCGTCGGGTTCGGCACCCCGGGCAGCAGCCCGGTCAGCGCCCGGGCGGTGATGCCCAGCGCCACGTAGGCGCCGGCCCAGAGCGTCGCGCCGAGCGCCGCGCAGGCCACGAACCTCCGGTACGGCATCCGCAGTCCGCCGGCGGCCAGCGGCAGCAGCGCGTTGAACACCGGCAGGAACGGGGCGACCAGCACCATCCGGCCGCCGCCGCGGTGCAGGAGCGCCTCGGCGGCCACCCAGCGCGACTCACCGATCCAGTCACCCAGCCGGCTGCGGCGCAGCCGCTCGCCCCAGCGCCGCCCGGCCAGGAAGCTCAGCGACCAGCCGGCGAGGCAGCCGGCCACCACCGCCGCCAGGGTGGCCAGCCCGGTCGCCGGCCGGCCCGCGCCGACCGCGGCGAGCACCGCGGCGTCGCCGGGCACCAGCACCCCGATCAGGGGTACGGCGTCGGCGAGCATGACCATGCCCAGCATCCCCATCAGCAGGGTGGTGGGCAGCTCCCCGACCTGGGCCAGCAGATCCGTCATGCCGCGTACGCTATGGCCCCCGCTAGGGGCGCACATCCGGCCGGATCCCCCACCCTCCCCTGATTTCGGCTCGGGGTCGCCCCGAACCGGCCCGCACCGGTCATCGGGGACGCAGCACCTGCACCCGGCGTACCGGGGAGTCGACCGAGGGCTCGGTGGTCGGCACCGGGTAGCTGGCGACCACCTCCAGCCGGTCCGGCGGCAGGTGTCCCCGGTCGGGGTCGCCGACCAGCACCTGGACACCCCGGTCGGCGGCCCGCTGCAGGAACGGCAGCACCCGCTCGGCCAGCGCGGCGTCGTAGAGGATGTCCCCGGCCAGCAGCAGGTCGGTGCGGACGGTGCCGTCCAGCAGGTCGCCGGCGGTGGCGGCCACGGCCACCCGGTTGGCCCGGGCGTTGACCGTGACGGCGGCGACCGCGTACGGGTCGACGTCGTTGGCGACCACCCGCGCCGCCCCGGCGAGCGCGGCGGCGATGGCCACCAGCCCGGACCCGGCGGCCAGGTCGAGCACCCGCCGGCCGGCGGCCAGCTCGGGATGGTCGAGCAGGTGGCGGGCCAGCGCCTGGCCGCCGGCCCAGACCGAGGCCCAGTACGGGGGCGGCAGCGGCTGTCCGGCGGCCGCCTCCATCCGGGCCCACCAGAGGATGGCGTCCTCGGCGACGTGCAGCCGTACCTCGGGCACGAACGGCGTGGCGACCAGCTGGAGCCGGTCCAGGCCGCCGCCGGGCGCGGCGATCTCCCGTTCCAGGTCGGCCAGCGCGGTCTGTGCCCTCATCGGGCCAAGCATGCCGGGTGCTGACTCCGCTCGGAGGGATTTTTCCGCTCGACGCGTATTCGCGAGGCACGCCGGCACTTCCGCCAGCAGATCCCGGTTCGGCCAGTTACTGTCGGGAAGGTACTAGGGCGATCATCGGCCGCGGCCGGTGCTCACCCGCTTTGAACAGGGAGAGACGCATGGCAACCGGCACGGTCAAGTGGTTCAACTCGGAAAAGGGCTTCGGCTTCATCGAGCAGGACGGCGGGGGTCCGGACGTGTTCGTCCACTACTCGGCCATCCAGAGCAGCGGCTACCGCGAGCTGCAGGAGGGTCAGAAGGTCGAGTTCGAGGTGACCCAGGGGCAGAAGGGCCCGCAGGCGGACAACGTCCACCCGATGTAGTTTCGTGCCGGCGGCGGCGGTCGGGCGCGCCCGACCGCCGCCGAAGCGCATCCCCGATCGGGCGCGCCGGCCGGTCAGGCGGCCAACCGCCGGGACAGCTCGTCGGCGACCTGCCGGGCGATTTCCGGCGACAACGCGGCGGCGATCGCCTCCGGGGTGAGCTGCGCCAGCAGCAGCGGCGCGAGCGCGGCGGCCAACGCCGGCACGTCGACCGGCGGTCGGCCGGCGACCGTGGCGAGGTCGGCGCGGATGCCGTTCACCTGGTCGACGAGCCACACGGGCCCGCCGGCCCCCTTCAGGTCGCTCCGTATCTTGGTGCGGCCGTTGGCGATGGCCTCCATCCGCCCGTCGGTGTACCCGGACTGGCTGACCAGGGTGGGCAGCACCGCCGCGAGCTGGTTGAGGACAGCGGCGTGCGCGTCGGTGAACTGGGCCATGGGGTCCTCCAGAAGTCCGATGCCGGTCAGGTAGCGGCGGAACAGCGGGGTCTGGTCCCGGCCCGCCTTGGTGGAGTCGCGGAAGAAGCTGAAATGGGTGTGGGTCAGGTGGCTGGAGTCGCCGGTGGTGCGCTTCCGCAGCCGGTCCCACCGCTTCACCACCTTGCCGTCCGGCGAGTAGATGATCTCTCTGATGTCCCGGGTGTCCGTCGTGTTGGCGACGCACTGCGCGACGCACCAGGCGGAGAAGGTGCGCAGGTTGTGGGTTCGGCCGCCGGAGCGGACCGTGAACATCCCGACGTCCAGGGCGGACGCGTCGAGGGTCAGGCCGGAGGAGTCCCGGGTGGACTCCACCACGGAGTAGTCGTTCTTCACGACCCGGTCGGAGCCGCAGTGGTATCCGCCCCGGTGGTTGGTGTCGCCGACGATGCCGACCTCGCCGGGTTCGAGATCCTCCGGCCGCACGGCCTTCTTGTCGACGTTGAGATAGGTGAGCAGCAAACTGCGGACGGCTAACAGGTTGTTCGGGGCCCGCGTCATCGGATTCCCCCCTTGTGGATCGTCAGCCGGCCGGGCACGACAATCACTCCGCGTGATGCGGACGATCCGGGGACGCACCCGGTCGGTACGGTGCACGGCGCCGGGCAACTGACCCGAGAATATCCACGCCGACAGGCAATTGCCCAGCTCAGAGGCACTATCTGCAACTATGAAGGGGCTGCGGGCGCCGCCGTGGCCTGCGGCAGCACCAGGGCGGACGGGTGCGCGGGGTCATGCAGCACCTCCCGCCATCCAGCACGGAGGGTGACGGCTGTGCCCAGCGGTTCCCCGGTGCCGGGGTTGCGCGCGTAGCGCGGGTGCGCACCGCCGGACACCTGCACGCGCAGCCGGTGCCCCGGCGCGAAGCGGTACGCCGTCGGCCAGAGGGTGACCGGCACCCGGACCACGCCGGACGGATCGACCGGGAAACGCCCCGGCGCCACCCGGACCAGACCGTCGCAGACGTTCCAGGACCGACCGCGATGGTCCACATCGCAGAGGCGTACGAAGACGTCCAGGTAGGAGAGTTCACTGCGGACGTGGATCTCGGCGTGGACCGGGCCGATCACCTGAACCGGGCCGTCCAGCGGCTCGCTGGTGTAGGTCAGCACGTCGGGTCGGGCCTCCACCGGCCGGTTGTCCACGGCGCCGGCCCGCTGGGCGACCAGCAGCGGGCCACCGAGCGACGGGGTGGGGTCGGCCGGGTCGTACCAGATCCGGTCGGGCGGGGACGACGCCGGCGCGGCCGGGTCGAGGGCCCGGCCGGCGTGCAGGTGCCACCGGGACGGCACGGCCGGCGGGGGCCAGTCGGGCAGGTCCCGCCAGCCGCCGCCGACGCCCCCGACGTGCACCCGCACCGGTGCGCGCCGGACCGCCGGGCGGCCGGCCAGGTGCGCGTCGAGCCAGTCCAGTCCCTCCCTGAGGGCCGCCACCAGGAGCCCCGGGCTGCCATGGGTCCACGGGCCGACGGTCAGCCGGGGCCGGACCCCGGCCGACCGGAGCCGGGCGTAGTCGTCGAGCTGGGCGGGGAGGAAGATGTCGTGCCAGCCGCTGATCATCGCCACCGGCGCCCGCACCTCGGCGATCCGGTCGCCGAAGACCCGCAGCCGCCAGTAGTCGGCGTCCGGTGTGTGGTGGCGCAACCACTCCTGGAAGAACGGCACGGTCACCCCGGTGGCGATGTGATCCGCCTCGGCCAGCGGCAGGTGGGCCAGCGCGCGGACCAACCGGGGCTGCCCCCGCCGGAGCTCCCACTGCCGGGCCAACCACGGCACGGTCTGCGCCTGCAGCAGCTCCGCCCAGGTGAGCACGGTGTCCAGGGCGAACGACTCCCCCGCGTACGTCGAGTCCCGGGTGGCCGAGGCGGTCACCACCGTGACCATCGCGCGCAGCTCGTCGGCCGCCTCGGCGGCGAGCGCCCACTGCACGAAGCCCTGGTAGCTGGCACCGAACGTGCCGAACGACCCGGACCACCAGCGCTGCCGGCGCAGCCAGTCGAGGGTGTCCAGACCGTCGTCGCGCTCGTGCACCAGCGGGACGAACGCACCACCGGAGCCGTAGGTACCCCGGCAGGACTGGATCACCACGTGGTAGCCGCGCTCGGCGACGAGCCGGCCCAGCAGCCGGATCGGCCCACCGCGCCCGTACGGGGTCCGGATGAGCACGGTGGGCGCGCCCGGCAGATCCGGGGCGTAGTGATCGGTGCGCAGCGTGACCCCGTCCCGCACCCGGACCGGGATGTCCCGCCGCACCGCGACCCGCCGCGTCCGGGCGGCGGGCAGCCGCAGCGCGGCGGCGGCGAGCCGGGTGAGCAGCCAGTCCATGTTCAGTCCGCGGGCGATCCCGCAGCGGCCGGGTCGGCGCCCGCCGCCCGTCGGGCCGGTTCGCCCCGGGCCGCGCGGACGGGGTCCCGGTGCTCCCGCCTCGAGGTCATCAACGACGTGGCCAACCGGCCGGTGCCTCGACGCATCAGTCCTCCTCGTGGTCGTCCGCCGCACCCTAACCAGGATCGGCGGGGCCCCGGGGGGCGTGCGACGCCGCCCCGGACGGGCGCGGCCGAGGCGGGGGTCCCGCGCCCAGCCACTCCGCCGGGCCGTCAGGGTCCGCTGTGGACGGCGGAACGGCCACGCCGACGGCCCGGTCCCGGGTGGCCCAGGCGACCATGAACACCGTGGTCCAGGCGGCGCCGAGCAGGACGGACGTGGCGGTGCCGCTGGCCGTACTCCAGCCCAGGTAGAGCCGGGCGCCGCCGACGGCGAACACCCCGGCCACGGCACCCGTCCACACCGCCACGGCGACCGGCCAGCGCGCCCCGCGGGACAGCAGCCAGGCCAGCGTGCCGAAGCTCGCCGTCACCACCGTGATCTGGGTGGGCAGGAGCACCGGCGTGTCGCCAGGGCCGCCCGGGCCGGTCAGGTCGGCGACCACGGCCAGCACGACCAGCGGCACGAACGCCCCCACCGTGCCGACCACGCTGAGCAGGTCGGCCCGCCAGGGGCGGCTCCGCCAGGCCAGCACCGCCGCGACGACCGCCACCGCGGCGATCAGGGACGACCCGCGCAGCACCGAGACGGCGGCCAGCGCCGCGTCGGCCACCCCGGGGGTACGCCGGGCGGCGAACCACTCCGCGATGAGGCCGTCGACCACCCCGAGCCCGCTGTGCCGGACCACCGCCTCCAGCACCGCGGCGACGGCCAGCCCGGCGGTGAAGAGCAACAGCAGGCCGGCAGCGAGGTTGAGCAGCAGCGTCCAGGCCGGCCCGATCCGCATGGCGACCAGGAAGAACAGCACCCCGTACCGGGCGCGCAGCCAGCGCAGCGGGGGCACGGCGGCCGCCCGGGCGGCCAGGGCCCGGGCCGGGTCCGGGTTGCGGCCGAGCCAGCGACCGGCCAGCACCACCCCGACCAGGCAGAGCAGCAGCACCAGCACCGCCCCGGTGGCCCGGCCGAGCAGCCGGGACACCTGCGCGTACGACTCGCCGGCGGCGTACCCGGCCAGCACGGACGCGCCGACCCAGCTCACCACCCCGGCCAGGTTCCACGGCGCGAACCGCCGGTACGGCAGGCCCGCCGCGCCGGCCAGCCGGGGCGCCAGGGTACGGGCGAAGGCCACCCAGCGGGCGGCCAGCACACCGCGACCGCCGAGCCGGTCGAGCAGCGAGTCGGCCCGCTGCCACCGGTCGGCGCCGATCCGGGCACCGAGGCCGGAGGCGCGCAGCCGGGGCCCGTACCGGCGGCCGGCCCGGAAGGCGAGTGTGTCACCGATCACGGCGGCGGCTGTCATGGCCAACAGCGTCGGGACGAGCCGTAGCGTCCCCGCGTACGCTAGGAAGCCGACCAGCAGCAGGGTCGCCTCGCCCGGCACCAGCAGTCCGAAGATCACCGCGGTCTCGCCCGCGACGATCATCGCGGCGACCAGGTAGATCAGCGGGGCCGGCAGGTCCTGCAGCCACGTCAGCAGGTCAGGCATCCGGTCCCCCGCACGAGGACCAGCATGCCAGTCACTGGAACGGTCGGGACAGCAGTTTCGGCACAGATCCGGGCGATCTCGGGGTGACCCCGACACGCGCCCCGGCAACCGCAGACAGGAGTATGGAGGGTATGCAGCTTCGCACCGACCTCCGCAACGTCGCCATCATCGCCCACGTCGACCACGGCAAGACAACCCTGGTCGACGCCATGTTGCGGCAGGCCGGCGCCTACGGCGCCCGCGGTGAGGTCACCGAACGGGTCATGGACTCGATGGACCTCGAGCGGGAAAAGGGCATCACCATCCTGGCCAAGAACACCGGCGTGCACTACCTGCCGGCGGACGGGTCCGACCCGGTCACCATCAACATCATCGACACCCCGGGCCACGCAGACTTCGGCGGTGAGGTCGAGCGCGGCCTGACCATGGTCGACGGGGTTGTGCTGCTGGTCGACGCCAGCGAGGGCCCCCTGCCGCAGACCCGGTTCGTGCTCCGCAAGGCCCTCAAGGCCCGCCTGCCGATCATCCTGGTGATCAACAAGGTGGACCGGCCCGACGCCCGGATCAAGGAGGTCGTGGACGACACCTACGAGCTCTTCCTCGACCTGGACGCCGACGAGGAGCAGATCGACTTCCCGATCGTCTACGCCTGCGCCCGCGACGGCATCGCCTCGCTGACCCAGCCGGCCGACGGCGCGGTGCCGGACGACAGCCACAACCTCGAGCCGCTGTTCCGCACCCTACTGGACACCATCCCGCCGCCGGCGTACGAGGAGGACGCGCCGCTGCAGGCGCACGTCACCAACCTCGACGCCTCGCCGTTCCTGGGCCGGCTGGCGCTGTGCCGGGTCCGGCAGGGCACCATCAGCAAGGGCCAGACCGTGGCCTGGTGCCGCACCGACGGCAGCACCCAGCGGGTCCGCATCTCCGAGCTGCTGATGACCGAGGGCCTGGAGCGCAAGCCGGCGGAGACCGCCGGCCCCGGCGACATCATCGCGGTCGCCGGCATCCCGGAGATCATGATCGGCGAGACCCTGGCCGACGCGGAGAACCCGGTCCCGCTGCCGCTGATCACCGTCGACGAGCCGGCCATCTCGATGACCATCGGCACCAACACCTCGCCGCTGGTCGGCCGGGTCAAGGGCGCCAAGGTCACCGCCCGGATGGTCAAGGACCGCCTCGACAAGGAGCTGATCGGCAACGTCTCGCTGCGGGTGCTGCCCACCGAGCGTCCCGACGCCTGGGAGGTGCAGGGCCGCGGCGAGCTGGCGCTGGCGATCCTCGTCGAGCAGATGCGCCGCGAGCAGTACGAGCTGACCGTCGGCAAGCCGCAGGTGGTCACCCGGGAGATCGACGGGAAGACCTGCGAGCCGGTCGAGCGGCTGACCATCGACGCCCCCGACGAGTACCTCGGCGCGATCACCCAGCTGCTGGCCACCCGCAAGGGCCGGATGGAGCAGCTGGTCAACCACGGCACCGGCTGGATCCGGATGGAGTGGCTGGTCCCGGCCCGGGGCCTGATCGGCTTCCGCACCGAGTTCCTCACCGAGACCCGCGGCACCGGCATCCTGCACCACGTCTTCGAGTCGTACGAGCCGTGGTTCGGCGAGCTGCGGACCCGGGCCACCGGCTCGCTCGTCGCCGACCGCTCGGGCGCGGTCACCGCGTTCGCCATGACCAACCTGCAGGAGCGCGGCCAACTCTTCGTCGAGCCCGGCACCGAGGTGTACGAGGGCATGATCGTCGGGGAGAACTCCCGCTCCGACGACATGGACGTGAACATCACCAAGGAGAAGAAGCTCACCAACATGCGCTCCTCGACCTCCGAGGAGACCGAGAAGCTGATCCCGCCGCGCAAGCTGTCGCTGGAGCAGGCCCTCGAGTTCTGCCGCGAGGACGAGTGCGTCGAGGTGACCCCGGCCGCGGTCCGCATCCGCAAGGTGATCCTCGACCAGACCCAGCGCGGCCGGATGGCCGCCCGCCGCAAGCACGCCGGCTGACCCCAGCCCACCCCGGAGCCCGGACCGCCCCCAGCGGCCCGGGCTCCGCCGTTCCCCCCACCCCTGCCCCACCCAGGCGTCGATCATGGAGTTGGCGGCAGTCCGGCAGCGAAAAATCGCCGCCAACCTCATGATCAACGCGGGTCACAGGGGTGCACGCCGAGGTGGACGAAGCGCCCGCCGGGGGCGAGCACCCGGGCGGCCTCCGCGACCACCGCCGGGTAGGCGGGCAGGTCGGTGTGCCCGAGTACGCAGGTGACGGCACAGACGCTCGCGTCGGCGACCGGAAGCCGGGCCGCGTCGCCCCGGACCACCGCCAGCCGGGTACGGGCGTACCGCAGCTGCCCGCCTGAGAGGTCGACCCCGACCGGCTGCCAGCCCAGCCGTCGGGCGGGCCGCAGCCCCGCCGGTGATCGGCTACGGTCACCGGCATGACCTGGGAGGATCTCGACTCGTACCTCGACAAGGCGCCCGGCACCATCTCCGCGTACGTGGGGCGGCTGGGTGCCCCACCCACCTGGACCCGCCTGCCCGACGCCACCCACTACGCGGCCAGCACCATGAAGATCGGGGTGCTGGTGGCGCTGCACCGCGCCGCCGAGGCCGGCCGGCTGGACCTGGACGCGCCGGTGCCGGTGCACAACGCCTTCGACTCCGCCCTGCCGGGCGCACCCCGGTTCGCCAACGCCCGGGACTACGACAACGACGATGCGGTCTGGGACCGGGTCGGCGGCACCGCGTCGCTGCGCTGGCTCGCCGAACGCATGATCGTCCGGTCCAGCAACCTGGCCACCAACATCGTCATCGGCGCGGTGGGACTGCCGGCGGTGGCCGAGGCGTGGGCGCTGAGCGGGGCGCGGCACAGCGTCACCGGCCGCGGCATCGAGGACTCCGCCGCCCGGGAGGCGGGCATCGACAACCTGGTCACCGCGGCCGACCTCGCCGCCCTGCTCGGCGGGCTGGCCCGCGGCGCCCGGGAGCCCGGCCCGCTGGCCTCCCCGGCCGGCTGCGCGTCCATGCTGGACGTCCTGTTCGCCCAGGAACACCGCGAGGACCTCGCCGCCGGGCTGCCCGCGGGAACCCGGATCGCGCACAAGAACGGCTGGGTGCACGGCATCCGGCACGGCGCCGGAGTGGTCTTCCCGGCCGACGCGCCGCCGTACGTGATCGTCGTCTGCACCACCACCGACCTGGCCGACGGCGGCCCGAGCGGCGAGGAGGACGACGACGCCTGCCGCCTGATCGCGCACGTCTCCGCGCAGGTCTGGGCGTCCCGACACGACCTGGCCGACTGACCGCACCCCGCCGGCCCGTCGACGGGCGGGCCGGCGGCCCGGGCTCACTCCAGCAGGTGCGCGCGCAGCGTGGCGACCGTCTCGTCGGTCACCCCCAACCCGTCGCGCAGGTACGCCCCGAACGAGCCGTGCACCCGCCGGACCTCGTCGTACGCGGCATCCAGGTATTCCGGCCGCACCTCCAGCAGCGGGCGCGCGCTCGCCGGGTCCAGATTCGACTGACCCCGGGTCATCGCCGTCAGCAGCACCTCGCGCAAGCTCTCGGTCAACTCGTTGTGCCGCAGGTAGTCGGCCCGGATCGCCGCCTCGTCCACCCCGAGCGCGGTCAGCAGCACCACCGACAGCCAGCCGGTCCGGTCCTTGCCGGCCGAGCAGTGGAACAGCAGCGGCAGGTTCGCCCCCTCGGCCGCGAGCCGCACCGCCGCCCCGAACCCGGCGCGGGCGGACTCCCCGGTGACGAACCACCGGTAGATCGCCGCCATCGCCGCCGGCATACCCTCCCGGGCCAGCTGCTCGTACGCGCTCAGGTCGTGGCCGAGCAGCACCGCCGAGACGTACGTGAAGACGGGGTGGGCCGGGTCGTAGACCGGCAGGTGCACCACCCGCGGCTCACCGGCCAGGCGGTCCGGCGGGGCGACCTCCTGCTCGCTGGCGTGCCGCAGGTCCACCACGCAGGCGGGCGCCAGCTTGCCCAGCACCGGCAGGTCCTCGTCGGTGAGCCGGCCCAGCGCGGCGGTGCGGATCAGCCGACCCGGGCGGACCCGCCGCCCGTCGGATGCCGGCAGACCGCCGAGGTCACGCGCGTTCGGTGCGCCCACCAGTGCCCAGTCCCGTTCCGCCATCGGCCCTCCCCAGTCGCCGGCAAACCTCCGTATAGGGTGCCGCACATGACGATCGCCGCGGTACGCACCCACCGGCTCTCCGCCCCCTTGCACACCCCGTTCGTCACCGCGCTGCGCCGCACGACCACGGTGGACACCCTGGTCGTCGAGGTCGTCGACAGCGACGGGCGGTCCGGGTTCGGCGAGGCCCCGCAGGTCTGGCAGGTCACCGGGGCGTCGATCGCCGGCGCCGAGGCGTGCGTCCGGGACCTCCTCGCCCCCACGCTGACCGGACGGGACGCCGACGACCTCCAGGCCCGCTGCGCCGAGGTGCGCCGGACGGTGGTCGGCAACGAGTCCGCAAAGGCGGCCGTCGACGTCGCCCTGCACGACCTGGCCGCGCGGCGGCTCGGCGTACCGCTGGTGCGGCTGCTCGGCGGCACCAACCTGCGGGTCCCGACGGACGTCACGCTGGCCGCCGGCGACGCCGTGGACCTGGCCGCCGCCGCGAAGCAGCGCCGGGCCGAGGGGTTCACCGTGCTCAAGCTGAAGGTCGGCACCGACGCCCGGGGCGACCTGGACCGGGTCCGCGCGGTCCGCGCGGCGGTCGGCCCCGACGTACGCATCCGGCTGGACGCCAACCAGGGTTGGACCCCGCGCGAGGCGGTCCGGGTCATCCGGGGCATCGAGGACGCCGGGCTGGACGTCGAACTGGTCGAGCAGCCGGTCCACCGGCGGGACCTGGACGGGCTGGCCTGGGTCAGCGACCGGGTGAACCTGCCGATCCTCGCCGACGAGTCGGTCTTCGACGTCCGCGACCTGGTCGAGGTGATCCGCCGGCGGGCGGCCGACATGGTCAACGTCAAGCTGGCCAAATGCGGCGGCCTGCACACCGCGCGGACGCTGCTCGACCTGGCCGCCGCGCACGGGATGGGCACCATCGTCGGCTCGATGATGGAGAGCCCGGTGGGCGTGGGCGCCGCGGCCAGCCTGGTCGCCGCCTACGGCACCACGGCCGTCTCCGACCTCGACGCCGCCTGGTGGCTCGCCTGGTCGCCGGTGGGCGGCGGAATCCGGTACGACGGCGCCAGCGTCCTGCTGCCCGACGAGCCCGGCCTCGGCATCTCGGCCGTACGTGAAGTCAATGTGCACGCCCGCAGTTGATGGCTGGTGAAATTTTTCATAGGGTCGCCGGAGAGAACCGCGAGGTGGGAGTGGACGTGGAGCTGCAGCCGGGCCGCGAGGCCGTCGTCCGGGTCCCGGTCGCGACCCTATGGAGCGCCCCCGAGGCCGTCCGCCCGATCGACGGTGCCGCACTCGGCGACACGCCGGACACCGCCGCCTGGGTCGCCGGCATGGACCGCGACCAGCAGGTCGGCGAGTGCGTGCTGAGCCAGCTGCTGCTCGGCGAGCGGGTGCTCGTCACCGAGCTGCGCGCGGACGGTTGGGCGCAGGTCATCGCCCTCGAACAGCCCGCCGCCAAGCTCGACCCCCGGGGCTACCCGGGCTGGCTGCCCACCGCCCAGCTCACCGCCCCGGCAGAGACCGACGCGTCGGCGGGCCCGCTGGTGGTGGACGCCACGCTCACCGCGCTGCGCACCGCCCCGGACGGCCCGGTGGCCCTGGCCAACGTGGTCCTCGGCACCCGCCTCGCACCGGCGGGCCGGACGGTGGACGGATGGCGGCCGGTGCACGTAGCCGGCCGGATGGACCCGCTCTGGGTGCCCGAGGCCGATGTGGTCCCGCTGCCCACCGAGCGGCCGGAGGCCAAGGAGGTGCTCGCCGTGGCGGAGCGGCTGCACGACCTGGTCTACGTCTGGGGCGGGGTCTCCAGCCACGGGATCGACTGCTCCGGTCTGGTGCACCTGGCCTGGCGGCGGTACGGGGTGACGCTGCCCCGGGACGCCGACGACCAGGCCGAGGCGACCACCCCTCTGGCGCTTGGCGAGGAGCGCCCCGGCGACCTCTACTTCTTCGCCCGGCCCGGCCGCCGGATCCACCACATCGGCATCGTGAGCAGCGAGCCGCAGGGTGCGGTCCGGCGGATGCTGCACGCCTGCTACATCCAGCGCGTGGTGATCGAGCAGCGGCTTCCCGATTACCGGGAGGCCACCCTGGTCGCGGCCCACCGCGTCTGACCTCCGTACGCGAATGGGGCGCTCCCGACCGCGGGAGCGCCCCATTCGCCGGGTGTGGGTCCGGTCAGTGTCGCGCCGCGGCCAGCTCGCGGCGCCGGTCCCGGGACGACTTGACCAGGCTGGCCGCGGTGGCGATCCCCAGGGTGCCCAGGATGACGGCCAGCGACAGCCAGATCGGGATGTGCGGGGCCCAGGCCACGTGCTCGCCGTTGTTGATGAACGGCAGGTTGTTGTCGGCGAGGGCCTCCAGCACCAGCTTGACCCCGATGAAGCCGAGCACCACGGCCAGGCCGTAGCTGAGGTAGATCAGCCGGTCCAGCAGCCCGCCGAGCAGGAAGTAGAGCTGCCGGAGCCCCATCAGCGCGAAGACGTTCGCGGTGAAGACCAGGTACGGCTCCTGGGTGATGCCGAAGATCGCCGGGATCGAGTCGAGCGCGAAGATCAGGTCTGTGGTGCCGATCGCGATCATCACGATCAGCATCGGGGTGAAGAGCCGCCGCCCCTTCTCGTGGGTGGTCAGCTTCGCGCCGTCGAAGTCCCGGGACAGCGGCAGCGCCTTGCGGCTCCACCGGATCAGCACGTTCTCGCTGAACTCGTCCTCGTCCGGCTCGCCCTGCCGGGCCAGGTTGATCGCCGTGTAGATCAGGAACGCGCCGAAGATGTAGAAGACCCAGGTGAACTGGGCGAGCAGGGCGGCGCCAGCGGCGATGAAGCCACCCCGCATCACCAGCGCCAGCAGGATGCCGATGAGCAGCACCTTCTGCTGGTACTGCCGGGGCACCGCGAAGCGACCCATGATGATCACGAAGACGAAGAGGTTGTCCACCGAGAGGCTGTACTCGGTGAGCCACCCGGTGTAGAACTGGCCGGCCACGCTGGGCCCGGCGGCGAGCCACAGCCCCACGCCGAAGAGCAGGGCCAGCCCGACGTAGAAGCCGACCCAGATGCTCGACTCACGGACGCTGGGCTCGTGCGGACGCCGACCGATGATGAGCAGGTCGACGAGCAGGACGGCGGTCAATGCGACGAGGGTCGCTGCCCACACCCATCCGGACACGTTCAAGATCTAACCTCCGGCAGACACACAGCGTCGGGCACACCGTACGCCCCGTGAAGGGCCAAGGTGCGTCGACGCTGACTCTGGTGACTGTCGGAGGTCTCTTCCGCCACCGACCGGGGGTGCCGGGTCGCTGACCAACGGAGCCGGGTCGTGCCACCGGGGGGCCGGCGCTCTTCCGTGCTGACGACTCCGTTGCGGGGGAATACTCCCCTCCTCGGGCGCCATTGTTCACCATGAAGGCGGCTCCGCGCATCTCCCGGTGCCCGGATTGATGAGGGAATCACTTTCTGCCGTTGGACGGATCTCCTCCGGCAGCGCTTCCTAGGAGGCGAGGTGAAAGGCTCGTGGTCGGCAGCCGGATCGGCGATACGGCGGCATCCAGGCCGATGGAACACCGCCAGGTCGGCGAGATGGAGGCGACTGTCGGGCGGCACCCGACGGATGGTGCTGCGGCCGGTGGATGGTGTGGCGGCCGGAACAGCCCCCGGGGCGGACGGGCCGACGGCCGGCGTGCGAGGCTTCGGGAATGGTTCTTGAGGTCGCGCTGATCGACGTGACACCCGGGCAAGAGGACGCCTTCGCCGCCGCCTACGCGCAGGCGTACCCCCTCCTCAGCGGCGCGGAGGGCTGCCGCTCGGTGCGGATGACCCGGGGCGTGGAGTCGCCGTCCCGGTTCGTGCTGCTGGTGGAGTGGGACTCCGTCGAGGCGCACGACGTCAACTTCCGGCAGAGCGAGCGGTTCCCGCAGTGGCGAGCGCTGATCGGTCCGTACTTCGCGAACCCGCCGCTGGTCGAGCACTTCGTGGACGTGCCGGCCTGACCTGTCATACCCCTCGCATAGCCTGCGGGGGACGCGCCGGCCACCGGTCCCGACGGGCATCGGGGGCGCCGGGCCCGGTGGCGGCGCGGGCTCGGCTGCGGCCGCGCCCGATTGATCAACTTCCGGGCGCCCCTGCTGCACGCGGCAGGGTTCGCGGCCGCCCGCCCCGGCCGAAAGGGCGGCCAGCACGCACGCACCCCGGAGGACGCGGTCCGGCCAATACACGCGCAGCCCGGAGGACGCCGTCCGGCCGCGGGGGCGTCGTTTTCAGTGCAGTTCGGGGACCGGGGCGTCGCGGGGCTCGCGGGGCCGCGGCACGTGCACCGGGCCGAGCCGCCGGGCCAGCAGCTCGACCGTCTCCTCCTCGGGCAGCGCCGCCGCCAGCAGTCGGTCGACCAGCCGCTCGTAACGGGCGATGTCCGCCTCGGCGACCAGCCGCAGGTCGGTGGTGAGGGTCTCCACGAGCACCGTGCGGGGGTCGGCCGGGTCCGGGTACGCGTAGTAGGAGAAGGCGGTCAGCGGGCGGCCGCCGTCCGGGGCGGCGTCGCTCGGCACCACCCGGATGGTGATGTGCGGCCACTCGGCGAGGGCCATCAGGTGCCGCAACTGGTCCCGCCAGACGTCGGCCGGCGTGCCACCCGGTTCGCATACCCGCTCGTCGACCAGCGCCGTATAGTGCGGCGGGTCCAGGCGGCGCAGCACCTCCTGGCGCACCGTCCGGCCCCGTACGTCGGACTCCACGTCCACGTCGTCGCCGAGCAGCGCCCCGGCGCTCACCCGCAAGCGGGCGTAGGCCGGGGTCTGCAGCAGCCCGGGCACGAGGGCCGGTTGGTACTCCACGATGCGGGCGGCGCCGGCCTCCAGTTCGGCGTACGCCCGCTGCCGCTCGCCCATCTCGCCCAGTGCCTTGGACCGGCCCCGCCCGGTGGCGGCGTCCCGGGCGATGACGATCAGCTCGTTGCGCTGGTCGGCAGGCACCTGGTAGGCGTCGAGCAGGTCGAGCACATCGGCCAGGTCCGGCCGGCTCTGGCCCAGCTCGATGCGGGACAGCTTCGAGGTGGACGCCCACCCGAGCCGGACACAGACCTGCTCCAGGGTGAGCGCCTCCCGGCGACGCAGCCGGCGCAACTCCGCACCGAGGCGCACCCGCCGGACGACAGGACTTGCTGACAGCCGCATACCAGCCTCCCCACCGTGGGAGAGTACGCATTGCCGTCACTCACGGCAATACCTCACTCGCGCAGTGCAACCAACGTGGATTCCCTTCCGGGCGCACGCCCACCGCCGCCCGGCCCGCTCACTTCACGCCGGCCGCATCCATCCCGCGCAGTTCCTTCTTGAGGTCGGCCACCTCGTCCCGGATCCGGGCCGCCAGCTCGAACTGCAACTCCCGCGCGGCGGCGAGCATCTGGTCGTTGAGCTCCTGGATGAGGTTGGCCAGGTCGGCCCGGGCCATGCCCTCCCGGGACGGGGTGGCGGCACCGCCCCGGCCGCGGCTGCGGGTCTCCTTGACCGGGGCCTTACCCCGGGACAGTTGCCGGACCGCCCCGCCGACGCGGGTGTTCTCGGTGTCCTCCGCCTCGCGGTAGATGTCGTCGAGGATGTCGTGGATCTTCTTGCGCAGCGGCTCGGGGCTGATCCCGTGCGCCTCGTTGTGCGCGATCTGCTTGGCCCGGCGCCGGTTGGTCTCCTCGATCGCGTCCGCCATCGACGGAGTGATCTTGTCGGCGTACATGTGGACCTGGCCGGACACGTTACGCGCCGCCCGGCCGATGGTCTGGATGAGCGACCGGCCGCTGCGCAGGAAGCCCTCCTTGTCGGCGTCGAGGATCGCCACCAGGGACACCTCGGGCAGGTCGAGGCCCTCCCGGAGCAGGTTGATGCCGACCAGCACGTCGTACTCGCCCTTGCGCAGCTCGCGCAGCAGCTCCACCCGGCGCAGCGTGTCGACCTCCGAGTGCAGGTAACGCACCCGGATGCCGTTCTCCAGGAGGTAGTCCGACAGGTCCTCGGCCATCTTCTTGGTCAGGGTGGTGACCAGGACCCGCTCGTCCCGCTCGGTCCGCAGCTTGATCTCGTGCATCAGGTCGTCGATCTGCCCCTTGGTGGGCTTCACCACCACCTCGGGGTCGATCAGGCCGGTGGGGCGGATCACCTGCTCGACGAACTCGCCCTGGGCCTGCTCCAACTCCCACGGGCCCGGGGTGGCGGAGAGGAACACCATCTGGCCGACCCGCTCCAGGTATTCGTCGAAGCGCAGCGGCCGGTTGTCGGCCGCGCTGGGCAGCCGGAAGCCGTGGTCGATCAGCATCCGCTTGCGGGAGGCGTCGCCCTCGTACATGCCGCCGATCTGCGGGATGGTCACGTGCGACTCGTCCACCACCGTGAGGAAGTCGTCGGGGAAGTAGTCGAGCAGGCAGTGCGGCGGGCTGCCGGGCAACCGGCCGTCGATGTGCATGGAGTAGTTCTCGATGCCGGAGCAGAAGCCGACCTGCCGCATCATCTCGATGTCGTAGGTGGTGCGCATCCGCAGCCGCTGCGCCTCCAGCAGCTTGCCCTGCCGCTCCAGCTCGGCCAGCCGCTCGCCCAGCTCGGTCTCGATGTCGCGGATCGCCCGCTCCATCCGCTCCGGCCCGGCCGCGTAGTGCGTGGCCGGGAAGATCATCAACTGGTCGACCTCGCGGACCACGTCCCCGGTGAGCGGGTTGAGGTAGTAGAGCTTCTCGATCTCGTCACCGAACAACTCGATCCGGACGGCCAGTTCCTCGTAGGCCGGGATGATCTCCAGCGTGTCCCCGCGGACCCGGAAGGTGCCCCGCTGGAACGCCATGTCGTTGCGGGTGTACTGGATGTCGACCAGCCGGCGCAACAGCTGGTCACGGTCGAGCTCCTGGCCGACGGCCACCCGGACCGCGCGGTCCAGATATTCCTCCGGGGTGCCCAGACCGTAGATCGCCGAGACGGTCGCCACCACGATGACGTCGCGGCGGGTGAGCAGCGACATGGTCGCCGAGTGGCGCAACCGCTCGACCTCCTCGTTGATCGAGGAGTCCTTCTCGATGTAGGTGTCGGTCTGCGGGATGTACGCCTCGGGCTGGTAGTAGTCGTAGTAGGAGACGAAGTATTCCACCGCGTTGTGCGGGAGCAGCTCGCTGAACTCCTTGGCGAGCTGGGCGGCGAGGGTCTTGTTGGGGGCGAGCACCAGGGTCGGCCGTTGCAGCCGCTCGACCAGCCACGCCGTGGTGGCGCTCTTGCCGGTGCCGGTCGCGCCGAGCAGCACCGTGTTACGGTCGCCACGCCGCACGCGACGCTCAAGCTCGTCGATGGCTGCCGGCTGGTCGCCGGCCGGCTGGAACTCGCTCACGACCTGGAAGCGGCCGTCGAGCCGGGGAATGTCGAGCGCCATGACCCCAACGGTACGCCCGCGGTCCGACACTTCGGGCCGACCACGGACCGTCCGTGATTGGCTTCGATATTCCCATTGTGTGCCCCAGCACACCCGACTACCCTCGTACCGTAGGCCGCTCGCGGCGGCCGACCGGGCCCGGTGGCCGCCCGTCAAGGGCGCGGCCGCCCCCGGCACAGGGTCGCAGCACCCGGGACGACCGGCGTGCGCACCCAGGTGGTCGCGCTGGAGGCGCTGACCGGCCGCCGCGAGCGCCCCTGCTCGTCACCGGATCCCGACAGCCGCGTTGTCCACTCGTGGAGACCTCCCCCGGCCGCCGGTCCCGGCCCGCTCCGTCGCCCGACGCCAGCCCGCCCCCCGCCGACGACACCCGCCGTCACCCGCCCGCCGACGGTCCCGCGGAGCCGACCACCGACGGCGCCGACGAGCCGGCCCCCGGCACCCGGACCCCGCGCGCCGCCGACCAGCCCGGCACCGGCACCCCTCCCCCGCAGTCGACCGACCGGCCCCACCTCGACCCGCCACGCCCGCACGCAGCCGACCAGCAAGGCGCCGGCGCACCGCTCGCCCGCACCGCCGACCGGCCCGGCGCCGACCCGCCGGCGCCCGGCGCGATCGACCAGCCCGGCGCCGGCACAGCGCCCCCACGCACCGCCGGCCGGCCCGGCACCGGCCCGCCGCCACCAGGCACCGCCGGCAGGGCCCCACGCCGCACCACCCCCACCCCCGGCGCCCGCGTCGAGCCAGCCAGCGCCGGCCCGGACGGGGGACCGGCGCCGACCGCCGTGCCACGCGAACCGGGCCGCCGCCACCGTCGCGCCCGCTCGACGGCCGGTGACCGGCTCCTGGCCCTCCCGCTCCGCCGTCGGCGGGCCGGCCCGGCAGCCGCCACGGGTCCGCTGCCGCCGGGCAAGGAGGCCGGACCACCGCCCGAGACCGACGCGGACGGTAGCGACGATCCGCCGGAGCGGTCGGCCCGGCGCCGAGCGGTTCTGGTCGCGCTCGGCGTCACCGCGGCGGCCTCGGCGGCGGCGCTGGTCGCCGGGCTGCTGAGCTGGTCGCCCGAGCCGGCCGACCCGGCCCGGCCGCTCACCGCGCCGGAGGCTGAGCTGCTGGCGGCGATGCGGGTCACCAACCAGCGCGACGTCCGCGCCGGCGTACGGGGCTCGGTCGGGACGGGCGACGCGCGCACCGAGTTCGTCGGCTGGGTCGACTGGGCCCGGCCGCTGGTCTACCTGGACGTCGGCGGACCGGGTGCCGGCACCGAACGCGGGCTGGTCCAGGCCAACCGGTCGGCGCTGGTGGTCCGGCCCGATCCGGCCGCGGCGCCCAGCCCCGCCCCGCCCCCGCTGGTGCCCCCGGCCGACCGCTGGCGGCTGCGGGAGCCGCCCGCCGGGCGTGCCGTGGCCGCCGTCCGGGACCTGCTCCTCGGGCTGAGCGCGAACCGGACCGACCCCACCTCCACCGAGGCCCGCTGGCTGGGCCAGGACACCGCCGAGGGCAGCCCGGTCGACATCTTCCAGGCATCCCTGCCGACGGCCCCGACCCCGACCGTCCCGCCCACCGCCGTCCAGACCACCGCCGTACCGACCGCCGCCGTACCGACCGCCGCCGGCGCGAGCAGCGGCACCAGCGGGCCGGCAACCGGCGACGGGCCGAGCTGGCGGCCGCGTCTCTGGCTGGACCGGGACGCACGGTTGCACCGGCTGGAGGGGCGGCTGCCGGACGACACCCCGATCACCGTCGAGCTGGCCCGCAGCGACCGCCCCACGCTCCGCCCGGTGGACGCGCTCGGCGGCCGACCGGGCCTGCCCCGCGCGCTCGCCGACGGCGAGACCGACCGGCTGGTCCGGCTGCCCGACCGGCTGCGGGCGAGCGGAGGCGCCACGCTGACCCTGACCGCCCCGCTCGGCCCGACCGCCAACCTGCGGGCCGCCGGCTGGCTGAGCTGGGCGCAGTCCGCCGCGTACCTGGCGCTGGTCGAGGTCGACACCCCGGGACGCCGGACCCTCCTGCGGTGGCGGTCCGGGCAGGTGGCCCGGGCGGAGGTCCCGGGCGACGGCGCGGCGACGGAGATCCCGGCCGCGCCGCCGCTACCGCCGCCGACCGGGGTGACCTGGCCGGCCGACCAGCCGCCGGCGGACGACCTGGACCGGCTGCTGGACGCGGCGCTGCGGGCCGGCAGCGGCCCCGGGCCGGCGGGGACGACGGTGCGGGTCCGGGACGACCGGGTGGCCGACCGCGCGGTGGACGTCATCGAGGTGCGGTCCGGCGCGACCGCGCTGCGCTGGTGGATCGACCGGAGCGGTCTGCCGCGTCGGTTGGAGCTGCGGACCGGGCGGGGCGTCTGGGCCCAACTCGACCTCACCCCAGGCAGGGTGCCGGTGCTGCCCGCGACCGCGCCCGGACCGACCGCACGCTGAACCCGGTCAGGGCCGCCAGCCGGTCTGCGCGGCCCACTCCTCGGCCCGTAAGTGCTCCTCGTCGAACCAGGGGTCCTTCAACGTCCCGTACGTGGCGCTGTCCGGGGCCGACGCGACCAACTCCCGCTTCAGCTGGAGGTAGGCGGCCCGCTGGCCCGGGTCGGCGCGCAGGTGGTCCCGCATCAGCAGCGCGTACCGCCAGCCGGGCGTGCCGGCCACCCGCAGGTGCAGGTAGACCGGGCGGCCCGGGTCGGCGCTGCCGTGCAGCCGCTTCTCCCACCGGGCACTGCCCGGTGGGCGGGGGTTGTCCCACCAGTCGCCGGGCAGCCGGGGGAACCCCGCGTCGGCCAGCCGCTGGGCGAGCGGCCCGTCCGCCTCCGCCAGCGACGAGACGGTGAGCTGGATGTCGATGACGTCCTTGGCGGCCAGCCCGGGCACCGCGGTGGAGCCGATGTGGTCCACGCGCATGTCAGCCCCGACCGCGCGGCGGATCCGGGCGGCCAGTCGGGCGTACTGCTGGGGCCAGGACGGGTCCGGTCCGGTGAGCACCACCTGTTCCGGCCGGACCGCGTGGCGTTCGCGGACGTTGCGCTCGTAGGGCACCAGCCGCTCGTGCCAGAGCGCGTCCACCGCCGCGTGCAGCTCGTCCAGCGGGCCGTCGTTGGTCAGCACCACGTCGGCCGCCGCCTGCCGGCGGGCGTCGTCGGCCTGCGCGGCGATCCGCCGCTCGGCCTCCGCGCGGTCCATGCCCCGGTCGTGCGCCAGCCTCGCCAGCCGCGTGGCCACCGCCGTCTGCACCACGACCACCAGGTGGTACGTCGGCGCGAGCCCCACCTCCACCAGCAGCGGTACGTCGTTGACCACGACCGCGTCCGGGGGCGCCGCGGCGGCCAGTTCGGCGGTACGCGCGCGTACCCGGGGATGGGTGATCGCCTCCAGCTGGCGGCGGGCCGCCGGGTCGGCGAAGACGACGGCGCCGAGGGCCGCCCGGTCGAGCGCGCCCTGTGCGTCGAGCACCCGGTCGGAGAAGGCGGCGACGATCTCGGCCAGTCCCTCGGTGCCCGGGGCGACCACGTCGCGGGCGACCTGGTCCGCGTCGATGATCACCGCGCCGAGCGCGGCCAGCCGGCTGGCCACCGCGCTCTTGCCGGACCCGATACCACCGGTCAGCCCCACCATCAGCACCCGCCCAGTCAACCCGATCACTGGGCCGGTGCCAAACCGGACGCCAACCTCGACGGGCCGCGCGGCCGACGCGGAGTGGCGGGGTGTCCGGTCGGCGGGAAGGCAACACCCGCCGAGTCGATCAAGCCCGCCCGGCGGGGCCGGCCGACGACGGGGTCGGGCGGAGATACGTGAGAGCCCCGCCCCCGGCGGCCCGGTGAGACCGGATCGCGGGGACGGGGCCCGTCGTCGTCAGCGACGGCTCCAGATCGACATGGCGTCAGACCCGCCGATTTGGAGGTGTCGTCGCAGGAGGGTCACTTGCCGCCGGCGAGCTTCTCCCGCAGCGCGGCGAGCGCCTCGTCGGTGGCCAGGGTGCCGGCCGGCTCCTCGGCCTGACGGCTCGGGGCCGTGGTCGAGGTGGTGGTGCCGCCGGCCGCAGCCGGAGCCGGGTGGGCGGCAGCCTCGGCGTCGGCGGCCCGGGAGGTCTGCACCTGCTTGGTGTGGGCCTCCCAGCGCTGGCGTGCCTCGGCGTACTGGTTCTCCCAGGTCTCGCGCTGCTTGTCGTAGCCCTCGAGCCACTCGCCCGTCTCCGGGTCGAAGCCCTCCGGGTAGATGTAGTTGCCCTGCTCGTCGTAGGTCGCGGCCATGCCGTAGAGGGTCGGGTCGAAGTGCTCCTCGCCCTCGACGAAGCCCTCGTTGGCCTGCTTGAGCGACAGCGAGATCCGGCGACGCTCCAGGTCGATGTCGATGACCTTGACCATGACCTCGGAGCCGACCTGGACGACCTGCTCCGGGATCTCCACGTGGCGCTCGGCCAGCTCGGAGATGTGGACCAGGCCCTCGATGCCGTCGTCCACCCGGACGAACGCGCCGAACGGCACCAGCTTGGTGACCTTACCCGGCACGATCTGCTGGATCGCGTGGGTACGGGCGAACTGACGCCACGGGTCCTCCTGGGTCGCCTTCAGCGACAGCGAGACCCGCTCGCGGTCCAGGTCGACGTCCAGGACCTCGACCTCGACCTCCTGGCCGACCTCGACGACCTCGGACGGGTGGTCGATGTGCTTCCAGGACAGCTCGGAGACGTGCACCAGACCGTCCACGCCGCCCAGGTCGACGAACGCGCCGAAGTTGACGATCGAGGAGACGACGCCCTTGCGGACCTGGCCCTTCTGCAGCTTGTTGAGGAACTCGGTGCGCACCTCGGACTGCGTCTGCTCCAGCCAGGCCCGGCGGGACAGAACCACGTTGTTGCGGTTCTTGTCCAGCTCGATGATCTTGGCCTCGAGCTCACGGCCGACGTACGGCTGCAGGTCGCGCACTCGCCGCATCTCGACGAGCGAGGCGGGCAGGAAGCCGCGCAGGCCGATGTCGAGGATGAGACCACCCTTGACGACCTCGATGACCGAGCCGCGGACGACCCCGTCCTCGTCCTTGATCTTCTCGATCGTGCCCCAAGCCCGCTCGTACTGCGCCCGCTTCTTGGAGAGGATCAGGCGACCCTCCTTGTCCTCCTTCTGGAGGACCAGGGCCTCGATGTGGTCACCGACCGAAACCACCTCGGCCGGATCCACGTCGTGCTTGATCGACAGCTCCCGAGAGGGGATCACGCCCTCGGTCTTGTAGCCGATGTCGAGCAGGACCTCGTCCCGATCGACCTTGACGACGGTGCCTTCGACAATGTCGCCGTCGTTGAAGTACTTGATGGTCTCGTCGATCGCGGCGAGGAAAGCCTCCTCGGAACCGAGGTCGTCGACGGTGACCTTGTTGGCGCTCGAGGTGGCCTCGATGCTGCTCGTCATGTGGGCGGTTGCTCCGGTCGGATGGGTTGTCACAGCAGGCATGGGCGTCGCGGTGACTCGTCCGCGCCAGCGGATCCGTCGCCGGGCACACCGAACGATCGCCGTCAGAAGATCATTAGTGGCTCCGGTGACCGCGCACCTGCTCCCTGCCGAGGCACACGATCCGCGAGCGCATCCTCTAGCCTACCCGCTGCATTACCACAGCGTGCAAGCCCTCCCGGGTCCTGACGACCTCGTCAGCTGCGAAAGCGGAGATTTCGCGCGGTAAAGTCCGGTAGCTGTCCCATCCGTCACATCAGCCCCAGCCGACCCATGACGGCGGCCCGCCGGGTTGAAGCTAGCGTGACTCGGATGAACGAGGACAGGGTGACCCGGCGCCGGGTGGGCGCCGCGGAGGTTCGCCGGGCCAACCGCGGCTGGTGGGACGCCGACGCCGACGAGTACCAGGCCGAGCACGGCGCGTTCCTGGGCGACGTGGACTTCGTCTGGTGCCCCGAGGGGCTGCGCGAGGCCGACGCGCGGCTGCTCGGCGAGGTGGCCGGGCGGCGGATCCTCGAACTCGGCTGCGGGGCGGCCGCCGCCGCCCGCTGGCTGGCCGCCCAGGGGGCCCGGCCGGTCGCCCTGGACCTCTCCGCGGGCATGTTGCGGCACGCCGCGCAGGCCGCCGCGCGCACCGGGGTACGCATACCGCTGGTGCAGGCCGACGCGCTCGCCCTGCCGTTCGCCGACGCCGCCTTCGACACGGTCTGCACGGCGTTCGGCGCGATCCCGTTCGTGGCCGACTCGGCGGCGGTGATGCGGGAGGTGTCCCGGGTGCTGCGACCCGGCGGTCGCTGGGTCTTCTCGGTCACCCACCCGATGCGGTGGATCTTCCTCGACGACCCCGGTCCGGGCGGACTGGCCGCCGTGCATTCGTACTTCGACCGCTCCCCGTACGTCGAGCAGGACGAGCACGGGGTGGCCACGTACGTCGAGCAGCACCGCACCCTCGGCGACCGGATCCGGGAGCTGGTCGGCGCCGGGTTCCGCCTGCTGGACCTGGTGGAGCCGGAGTGGCCGGAGGGGCACGAGGGGATCTGGGGGCAGTGGAGTCCGCTGCGCGGCCGGCTCTTCCCCGGCACCGCGATCTTCGTCGCGGAGAAGCCGGCCGACGGGTAGCCGTTCGTTTCCGCCCGGCGGCCCCGGGTACCCGGGGGGCATGGCCGAGAAGGAGTTCCGCGAAGGCGACCACGTCTCCTGGGCCGCCCACAGCGGCCGGGCGTACGGCGTGGTGAAGGAAAAGCTGGTCGACCGGACGCACGTCCGCGGGCACCCGGTGAACGCCTCGCCGGAGGACCCGCAGTACCGGATCCGCAACGACCACTCGGGCCGGGATGTCGCGCACCGACCGGAGGCGCTCCGCCGTGAGTCGAAGTGAGGATGGGCGGGACACCTATCGGGAGTTCACCGAGGCGGTGAACATGAAGCCCGGCGAGCTCCAGAAGTGGCTGGAGACGGACCAGTCGAAGCATGTCGGCTGGCGGAAGAAGGGCAGCGGGGGCGGTGAGTCGGTCGGCCACGAGTCCGGCCGGAAGATCGTCGAGCTGCTGCGCCGCAGGCGCGACGAGCTCTCCGAGAGCGACTACCGGCACATGCGCAAGGTGGTCGGATACGTCCGGCGGCACATGGCGCAGCGACCGAGCGGCGACGTCCGCGCAACCCGCTGGCGGTACTCCCTGATGAACTGGGGTCACGACCCGGTCAAGGCCCCGCTGCCCCCGCCGGGCGGTCCGTCCCGGAAGGCCTTGCAGCGGCACGGCGCCCCGCCGAAGGCGCGCCGCGGGCCGCGCCGCTGACCCGCGGACCACCACGCCACCCGCCCCTGGGTCCCGGGGCGGGCGCGGGGGCGGGGGCGGGCGACGGTCAGTGGTCGGCGCTGTTCCAGTCGCGGCCCTCGCCGACGGAGACCTCCAGCGGCACCGACAGCGGGTACGCCTCGCCCATCTCCTTGCGAACCAGGGCCTCCAGGGTGGCCCGCTCGCCGGAGGCGACCTCGAAGACCAGCTCGTCGTGCACCTGGAGCAGCATCCGGGAGCGCAGCCCGGCCTCGCGCAGCGCGGTGTCGACGTGCAGCATGGCGACCTTGATGATGTCGGCCGCCGAGCCCTGGATCGGGGCGTTGAGCGCCATCCGCTCGGCCATCTCCCGGCGCTGCCGGTTGTCGCTAACCAGGTCGGGCAGGTAGCGGCGGCGCCCCAGGATGGTGGAGGTGTAGCCGTCCTGCCGGGCCCGGGCCACCACCTCTTGGAGGTAGTCGCGGACCCCGCCGAAGCCGGCGAAGTAGTTCTCCATCAGCCCGCGCGCCTCCTCGGCGCTGATCCCGAGCTGCTGGGAGAGGCCGAACGCGCTCAGCCCGTACGCCAGGCCGTAGTTCATCGCCTTGATCTTGCGCCGCTGGTCGGCGGTGACCTGGTCCACCGGTACGCCGAAGACCGAGGAGGCGGTGGCCGCGTGGAAGTCGTGCCCGGAGTTGAACGCCTCGATCAGCGCGTCGTCCGACGACAGGTGCGCCATGATCCGCATCTCGATCTGGCTGTAGTCGGCGGTGAGCAGGCACTCGTAGCCCTGGCCGACGACGAAGGCCCGGCGGATCCGCCGCCCCTCCTCGGTGCGGATCGGGATGTTCTGCAGGTTGGGCTCGGTCGAGGAGAGCCGGCCGGTGGCCGCCACGGTCTGGTTGAACGTGGTGTGGATCCGGCCGTCGTCGGAGACGGACTTGAGCAGCCCGTCGACGGTCGACTTGAGCTTGGCGACGTCCCGGTGGCGCAGCAGGTGCGCCAGCACCGGGTGGGGCTGCTGGGCGTAGAGCCACTGGAGGGCGTCCGCGTCGGTGGTGTAGCCGGTCTTGATCTTCTTGGTCTTGGGCAGGCCCAGCTCACCGAAGAGGATCTCCTGGAGCTGCTTGGGCGAGCCCAGGTTGAACTCCCGCCCGATCTCCGCGTACGCGCCCTGCGCGGCGGCCTTCACCTCGGCGGCGAAGTGCGCCTCCAGCTCGGACAGGTATTCGGTGTCGGCGGCGATACCGGTGCGCTCCATGGTGGCGAGCACCCGCATGAGCGGCAGCTCCACGCCGGCCATCAGCCGGGCCGACTGCTCGCCGTCGCGGGACAGCTCGGCGTCGATCGCGTCAGCCAGGTCGAGGGTCGCCCGGGCCTGGAGCATGAGGTTCTGCTCGGCCTCGCCGTCGTTGCCCAGCCCTTCCAGGGTGAGCTGGCCGGTCTCCGGCGCGTCGACCCGCAGCTCCCGGTGCAGGTAGCGCAGCGCCAGGTCGGTCAGGTCGTAGGAGCGCTGGTCGGGGCGGGCCAGGTACGCGGCGATCTGGGTGTCGCGGGAGATGCCCTGCAGGTCCCAGCCGTGCGCGGCGAAGGCGAGCACGGCCGGCTTGCTGTCATGCAGCACCTTGGGGCGGGCGGCGTCGGCCAGCCAGCCCGCGAGCGCCGCCTCGTCGGCCGGGTCGAGCGTGGCCGGGTCGAACCAGGCGGCCGCGCCGCCGTTGGTGGCCAGGGCCATCCCGGTCACCGAGGCGGTGTGCCGCCGGTTCGGGCCGGTGTCGAGCTTGACCGCCAGGCCCACCGGGGTGCCCGCCGGGGCGTGCGTCTCCAGCCAGCCGGCGAGGGCGCCCGGCTCGGTGAGCAGCTGCCCGGCCAGCTCGAAGCCCGCCTCGGCCTCCGGCTCGACGGCCTCCAGGTACTGGTACAGCCGGTCGCGCAGAATGCGGAACTGAAGGGTGTCGAAGACCTGGTGCACAGCCTCCCGGTCCCAGCCCTGCCAGCGGGCGTCCTCCGGGCGCACCGGCAGCTCCAGGTCGGCCACCAGGCAGTTGATCTCGTAGTTGCGGATCACGTCGGCGAGCCGCTCGCGCAGGCTGTCGCCGGCCTTGCCCTTGATCTCGTCGGCCCGGGCCACCACGCCGTCGACCCCACCGTAGGTGTTGATCCACTTGGCGGCGGTCTTCGGGCCGACGCCCGGGATGCCGGGCAGGTTGTCGCTGCTCTCGCCGACCAGGGCGGCCAGGTCGCGGTAGCGGTCCGGGCCGACGCCGTACTTCGCCTCGACCGCGGCCGGGTCCATCCGGGCCAGGTCGGAGACGCCCTTGCGCGGGTAGAGCACGGTGATCTGGTCGCCGACCAGCTGGAACGCGTCCCGGTCGCCCGTGGTGATCAGCACGTCCATGCCCTGGTCCCGGGCCTGGCAGGCGAGGGTGGCGATGACGTCGTCCGCCTCGTACCCCTCCTTCTCCACCACCGGGATACGCAGCGCGGCCAGCACCTCCTTGACCAGGCTGACCTGGCCCTTGAAGTCGGTCGGGGTCTCGCTGCGGCCGGCCTTGTACTCGGCGTATTTATCCGTGCGGAAGGAACGGCGGGAGACGTCGAAGGCGACCACGATGTGCGTGGGCTGCTCGTCACGGAGCACGTTGATCAGCATCGAGGTGAAGCCGTAGACGGCGTTGGTCGGCTGCCCCGTGGTGGTGGAGAAGTTCTCCACCGGCAGGGCGAAGAAGGCCCGGTATGCCAGGGAGTGTCCGTCGACGAGGAGCAGGCGCGGCGTCGTAGCTGTCACGGCAGCGACTCTAGTCCGTACCGCCGACAACCCCGACCCGCGGCGCGGCCCGAACGGCCGCGATCCGCCGGACATCGGCGGCGATGCCCGGTCTGCCGGGTCCGGTGCGGCGCGTGCCGCACCGGACCCGACGATCAGAGGACCTTGGCCAGGAACGCCTTCGTCCGGTCGTGCTTCGGGGCGGCGATCACCTCGCGCGGGTTGCCCTGCTCGACCACCACGCCGCCGTCCATGAAGACCAGCGAGTCGCCGACCTCCCGGGCGAAGCCGATCTCGTGGGTCACCACGATCATCGTCATGCCGTCGCGGGCCAGGTCCTTCATCACGTCCAGGACCTCGCCGACCAGCTCCGGGTCCAGCGCGCTGGTCGGCTCGTCGAAGAGCATCAGCTTCGGCTGCATGGCCAGCGCCCGGGCGATCGCCACCCGCTGCTGCTGCCCGCCGGAGAGCTGCCCCGGGTACGCGCCGAGCTTGTCCCCCAACCCGACCCGGTCCAGCAGCTGCGCCGCCCGGTCCCGGGCCTCCGCCTTCTTGGCCCGGCGCAGCAGCACCGGCGCCTCGACGACGTTCTGCAGCACGGTCATGTGCGGGAACAGGTTGAACCGCTGGAACACCATGCCGATCGCCCGACGCTGCGCGGCCACCTCCTTGTCCCGCAGCTCGTGCAGCTTCCCGCCGCGCTCCCGGTAGCCGATCAGGTCGCCGTCCACCCAGATCCGGCCGGCGTTGATCTTCTCCAGGTGATTGATGCAGCGCAGGAAGGTCGACTTGCCGGAGCCGGAGGGCCCGAGCAGGCAGCACACCTCCCCGGCGCGGACCTCCAGGTCGATGCCCTTGAGCACTTCGAGGGGCCCGAACGACTTGTGCACCTGCTCGGCCCGCACCATCGGGCCCGACTCCATTGCAGGCGCCCCCGCCTGGGCGGAAACGATCAGCTCGCTCATGACGGATCCACCACCCCCGCGTTGCCTCCGGCCTCCGCCGTCATCCCGCGGAGCCGCATCCGGGCCCGTCCGCTCGTTCCATACCCCTTGCCGAAGTGCCGTTCCAGGAAGTACTGCCCGATCAGCAGGATGCTGGTCAGGAAGAGGTACCAGAGAACGGCCGCGACGTACATCGGGAAGATCTGGAACGTCCGCTTCCCCACCGCGTCGAGCTGGAAGAACAGCTCGACGCTGTATGGCACGGCCAGCAGCAGCGACGTGTCCTTCAACATCGCGATGGTCTCGTTGCCGGTCGGCGGGATGATCACGCGCATCGCCTGCGGCAGCACGATCCGGCGCAGGATCTGGCCCCGGCTCATGCCCAGCGCCGAGGCCGCCTCACTCTGCCCCTCGTCCACCGACTGGATGCCTGCCCGCACGATCTCCGCCATGTAGCCCGCCTCGGAGAGCGCCAGGCCGAGCAGGCCGGCCACGAAGCCGGTCAGCACGTCCCGGGAGGTGAACCCGAAGACCCGCAGCTGCAGGTTGTCGATCCCGAAGAGTTGGCCAATCTGGGTGTCGAAGGGCACGCCGAACTCGATCCGGCTCCACAGGATGCCGAGGTTGCCGAAGACGGCCAGCAGCACCAGCCGGGGCACCGCCCGGAAAACCCAGGTGTAGAGCCAGGCGACCACCCGCAGAATCGGGTTGGTCGAGAGCCGCATGATCGCTACCACGATGCCCAGGGACACCCCGAGCACCATCGCACAGATGGTCATCACCACCGTGCCGCGCAGCAGTCCCTCGATGATCGGTGGCCGGAACATGTTGTCGACCATGAACGACCACTTGAACTTGTCGTTCGTGACCAGCAGATGCACGAACATCGCCGCCAGGA
Organism: Micromonospora sp. NPDC047740; assembly: GCF_043204735.1. Lineage (NCBI taxonomy): Bacteria > Bacillati > Actinomycetota > Actinomycetes > Micromonosporales > Micromonosporaceae > Micromonospora > Micromonospora sp. NPDC047740. The sequence goes on along the minus strand of NZ_JBIDCT010000023.1, from coordinate 71,617 downwards.
CCGCCAGCACTGCGATGGCGGCCCAGCGGCCGGGGTGCCGTACGGGCACGGCCTTGATCGGCTCAGGCCGCGCCCGTACGGTCTTCGTTTCCTCGGTTGTCATCGCGTTACGGGTTGATCGCGGGGTCCGTGATCGCGCCGTCCCCGACCTTCCACTTGTCCAGGATGCTCTTGTACGTGCCGTCCGCGATCAGCGCCTTCGTCGCGTCCCGGACAGCCTCGGCGAACGCGGTCTGGTCCTTGGCCACCACGTAGCCGTACGGCGCCGCCTCGTACATCTTGTCGAGCAGGTCCAGCGCGCCCTCGGACTGGGTCACCGCGTACACCCCGACCGGGTAGTCGGCGAGCATCGCGTCGTCCTTGCCGGAAGCCACGGCGGCGGTCGCCGCGTCCTGGCCCGGGAACTGCTCGACGGTGATCGCCGGCTTGCCGGCGTCGGTGCACGCCTTCGACCGCTTCTCGATGTCCTCAACCTGGACGGTGTCCTTCTGCACGGCGATCTTCTTGCCACAGGCGTTGTCGATCGAGACGCCGGCCGGGTTGCCCTTCTTGGTCACCCACTGGGTGCCGACCTGGTAGTAGCTGACCATGTTGGCCTGGGCCTTGCGCTCGTCGTTGATGGTGAACGACGAGACGCCGACCTCGTACTTGCCCGACGACACGCCGGTGATGATGGCGCCGAAGTCAGCGGAGACGAACTCCGCCTTCAGCCCCAGCTTCGCGGCGACCGCGGTGAACAGCTCGACGTCGAACCCGATGGCCGTCTTGCCGTCGGTGTCGAGGAACTCGGCCGGGGCGTAGGACGTGTCGCTGCCGACCACGATCTTGCCGTCCGCCTTGATCGCGTCCGGCACCTTCGCGGCCAGCGCCGAGTCCGCCGCGGCGGTCACGGACGGGCCGCCACCGGGCTGGTCGGTGGCTTCCTTCTCGCCGCACCCGGCGACCGACAGGGCCAGCAGCGCGGCGCCGGTGACCCCGACGACCGCCCGCCGGCCACCACTGATGTTGAACATGTCCTACTCCTTGCGATAGGGGTGACGGCCGGTCAGGCCACGCCGAGGTAGGCCTCTTTGACCGACGGGTCGTGCAGCAGTTCGGCGCCAGTGCCGCTCTTGACGATCCGTCCGGTCTCCAACACGTACGCGCGGTGCGCCCGGGCCAGCGCCTGCTGCGCGTTCTGCTCCACCAGCAGGATCGTCGTGCCCTGCTCGTTGATCTCGGTGATGATGTTGAAGATCTGCTGGATCAACATCGGTGCGAGACCCATCGAGGGCTCGTCGAGCAGCAGCAGCTTCGGTCGGCTCATCAGCGCCCGCCCGACGGCCAGCATCTGCTGCTCGCCGCCGGAAAGGGTACCCCCGGCCTGCTTGCGCCGCTCCGCCAGCCGGGGGAAGAGCTCCATCACCCGGTTGAGGTCCTGCGCGACGCCCGCCCGGTCCCGCCGGGTGTACGCCCCCATGTCCAGGTTCTCCAGCACCGTCATGCCCGGGAAGATGCCGCGCCCCTCCGGGGCCTGGCACAGCCCGCGCCGCACCCGCAGGTCCGCCCGGAGCTTGGTGATGTCCTCGCCGTTGAACCGGATCCGCCCGGAGGCCACCGGCCGGATCCCGGAGATGGCCCGCATCGTGGTCGACTTGCCGGCCCCGTTGGCGCCGATCAGGGCGACGATCTCACCCTCGTCCACGGTGAGGCTGATGCCGTGCAGCGCCTGGATCCGCCCGTACAGCAGGCTCACATCGTCGATCTCAAGCAGCATCGTCCGGCACCCCCAGGTACGCCGCGATCACCCTCGGGTCGTCCCGCACCTCGGCGGGCAGACCCTCGGCGATCTTCTTTCCGAACTCCAGCACCACGATCCGGTCGGTGACCCCCATGACCAGGCGCATGTCGTGCTCGATGAGCAGCACGGTCACGCCGGTGTCCCGGATCTGCCGGATGAGCTGGAGCAGTTCCTCCTTCTCCGCCGGGTTGAAGCCGGCAGCCGGCTCGTCCAGGCAGAGCAGCACCGGGTCGGTGGCCAGCGCGCGGGCGATCTCCAGCCGCCGCTGCTCGCCGTAGGAGAGGTTGCGGGCGAACTCGTGCATCCGCTTGCGGATGCCGACGAACTCCAGCAGGCGCTCGGCCTTCTCGCGACCCTCCCGCTCCTCCCGCCAGTGCCGCGGCAGCCGGAGCAGCGCGGAGACGACGCTGGTCTTGTGGTGCGCGTCGGCACCGACCTGGACGTTCTCCAGCGCGGTCATCTCGGGGAAGAGGCGGATGTTCTGGAACGTCCGCGCCATACCCATCTTGGTGATCTGGTGGCGCTTCTTGCCGCTGATCTTCTCGCCGCGGAACCTGATCTGCCCCTCGGTGGGCTGGTAGATGCCGGTCATCGCGTTGAAGCAGGTGGTCTTGCCGGCGCCGTTCGGGCCGATCAGACCGAGAATCTCACCCTTGTAGAGGGTGAAGTCCACCTGGTTCAGCGCGACCACACCGCCGAAGCGCAGCGTGACGTTGTCGACCTCCAACAGCGGCTCCCGCGCGGGCACCGCCTCCACCGCGGGTGCGGCAGCCTGCGCCGGGACGGCCGGCGTCTGCTCGATGTCACTCACCGACGATCACCTCCTTGCGGCGGTCCTTGAACTCCGCCGCCCGTCGTCGGTTCGGGATGAGGCCCTGCGGCCGGAAGATCATCATCCCCACGAGCACCAGGCCGAAGAAGAGGAACCGGTACTCGTAGAGCTCCAGGCCGAACAGCTCGATGCCGCGGAACCGCTCGATCATGTACGCCACCAGGCCACCGCCGACGATGGCGCCGACGATGTTGCCGGAGCCGCCGAAGATGACCGCGGCCAGGATGATGATCGAGTTCAGCAACTCGAAGTTCTGCGAGTTGACGAAGTTCTGCTTGCCCGCGAAGAGCGCGCCGGCCAGGCCGGCGATCGCCGCGCCCGAGGCGAACGCCCAGAGCTTGAACTTGAACGTCGGCACGCCCATCAGCTGGGCGGCGTCCTCGTCCTCCCGGATGGAGATCCACGCCCGGCCCACCCGGCTGTGGGTGAGGTTCCGCACCCCGATCACCACCAGGATGATCAGCGTGAGCACCAGCCAGTAGTACGGCCGGGCGTCGAGCACGCCGAAGAACGGCTTGCCGTCGGCGTACTTGCCCGGCGGGTGCGGGATCTGGTTGAAGCCCCGCTGCCCCTTGAGGAAGTCGGAGCTGACCGCCGCGATCCGGATCATCTCGGCGAAGCCGAGCGTCACCAGCGCCAGGTAGTCGCCGCGCAGCCGCAGCGTCGGCGTGCCCAGCATGACACCCGAGACCATGGTCAGCGCGATCGCCACCGGCACCACCAGCAGCCACGGCCAGAGCGTCTTGATGTTGCTGCTCGGCGAGGTCAGCACCGCCACGGTGTACGCGCCGACGGCGAAGAAGCCGAAGTAGCCGAGGTCCAGCAGGCCGGCGAAGCCGACCACGATGTTGAGCCCGACGGCCATCAGCACGTAGATCGAGACGGTGAACATCACCTGGGTGAAGTTCGCGCCCGGGGTCGGGATCGGCCCGAGGTACTGGTAGAACTCCTTGTTCGGCAGCGCGTAGAAGAACACGATGACCGCCGCCAGCACCGCCCAGCGCACCCACCGCGGCGCGTCGCGCCACCGCTGCGCGATCGCCTCGCGGCCGTGGCGCAGCCGGTCCATTGCCGCGTCCCGTTGCTCCGGGTTCGGCGGATTAACGGTCGTCGTCATGCCCGTGCCCTCCCCAGCGATTCGCCCAGCAGACCGGTCGGCCGGAACATCAGCAGCACCACCAGCACGGCGAACGCCGCGAAGTCCTTCCACTGGGAGCCGAACAGACCCGAGGCGTAGTTCTCCACCACGCCCAGCAGCAGGCCGCCGACCAGCGCGCCGCGCAGGTTGCCGATGCCACCGAGCACCGCGGCGGTGAACGCCTTGAGGCCCAGCAGGAAGCCGACGCTGTAGGTCAGCGTGCCGATCTTCACGTCGTAGAGCAGGCCGGCCACGCCGGCCATCGACCCGCCCGCGATGAAGACCAGCATGATGATGCGGTCCTTGTTCACGCCCATCAGCGCGGCGGTGTTGGCGTCCTGGGCCACCGCCCGGACGCCGCGGCCGAGCCGGCTGCGGTTGATGAACAGGTCCAGCGCGACCATCATCACCAGCGCGGCACCGACGGTGAGCAGCTGCACCGCGTCGATGGGTACACCGGCGATCTCGAACAACGGCTTGGTGTTGACCAGCCCGGGCGCGCCCTGCGGGAGCCGGCGGGTGTAGACGCCGAACGCCTCCGAGATCGCGATCGAGGCGCCGATGGCCGTGATGAGGAAGGCCAGCGGCGGAGCGTTCCGCTTACGCAACGGGCGGTACGCCACCCGCTCGATCACGGTCGCCGTGCCCGCCGAGGCGATGGCCGCGGCGATCACCGCCACGAGCAGATAGAACATGATCGAGCCGACCCCGCTGACCTGTGAGTTCTGGTCGAGGCCGAAGCCGTTCCAGGTCCACAGTGCGGCGAACGCGCCGGCGATGAAGACCTCGGAGTGGGCGAAGTTGATGAGTCTCAGCACGCCGTAGACCAGCGTGTAGCCGAGCGCGACCAGGGCGTAGATGGCGCCCTGTGTCAGGCCGGTCGTGGTGAGTTCCCCGAAATTGGAGAACAGTCCGTCGAAGTTCAAGGGAGGGACGCTCCATCAGGTGTGGCGAAAAAAACGGGGTGCGGCCGGGAGCGAGCTCCCGGCCGCACCCGCGATCACGACTCAATCGCTGTAGCAGCGACCGGCGTCAGGACTTCTTGATCTCCTGGTCCGGAACGACCTGACCACCCTGGACCTTGAAGGCCCAGACCTTCACCTGCGCCGGGTCCAGCTCGCCACCCTCGACGAACTTGTAGTTGGCCGCCACGCCCTCGCCGCTGTAGTTCTTCACGAAGTCCAGCAGGCCGGCGCGGTCGGTCTTGCCCGCCTTGATGCCGGCCAGCAGGATGTTCGCCGCGTCGTAGGCGGTGTCGCTGTAGGTGCCCGGGTCGGTGCCGTTGAGCGCCTTGTACTCCTCCTTGAAGGTGCCGCGCGCCTCGCTGGCGGGCTGGCACGGGCAGGTGAGGATCGTGCCCTCGGCCGCCGCCGCACCGGCGGAGTCGATGTACGCCTTGTCGTTCACGCCGTCACCGGCGACCAGCGGAGCGGTGACCCCGGCAGCGGTGAGCTGCTTGCGGATCAGGCCGGCCTCCTGGTAGTAGCCGCCGTAGAAGATCGCCTTGACGTTCGCGGCCTTCACCTTGGTGACCACGCCGGAGAACTCGGTCTGCTTGCCCTCGCCCTGGACCTTGTCCGAGCCGACGACGGCCCCGCCGAGCACCTTCTTGACCTCGTCGGCCAGGCCCGCGCCGTACGCCGACTGGTCGTCGATGACGTAGACCCGGTCGGCCTTGATCACGTCCTTGATGTAGGTACCGGCCGCGGGACCCTGGCTGAAGTCGTTGCCGACCGCCCGGAAGAAGGTCTTCCAGCCCTGCTGCGACAGGCTGGGCCGGGTCGCGGACGCGGTGATGTGCACCAGGCCCGCCTCGGCGAACAGCGGGTCGGCGGCCTCCGACTCACCGGAATAGGCCGGTCCGACGATGCCGAGGATCTTCGGGTCGTCGATGGCCTTCTGCGCGAGGCCCGGGGCCTGGTCCGGGCTGCCCTGCGAGTCGAGCGGAACCAGCTCGACCTTGCAGTCGGCGTTCTCCTTGTTGTACTTGTCGACGGCCAGCTTGACGCCGTTGTTCTCGTTGATGCCGAGTGCCGCCGAGCTGCCGGTCAGCGCACCGAAGAACGCGATCTTGTTGCCACACTTGTCACCACCGGACGCGCTGTCCCCACCGCTGCTGCTGCAGGCGGTGCCGCCGGCGACGAGCGCCAGCATGGCAGCTCCACCGATCACGCGCGCGAGCTTCTGCCTCAAGGCCCGAACCCTCCTCCGTCGCATGGCCCCAACCACCCGCTGCCAATTGGCCCTTGCGGGGGGCGAACGAACCAGACCGTCGTCGCCGGTCTGGGCCGGGACGTTATCCCACGTGGGAGCTGTGGCGTAAGTCCCAGGAGAGCGGGTTGACCGAACCGTTACACGCCGTGGCGGATTGGAAGCGATCGCTGTAAGAACCGTCGGTCGCGAGGGACTTTCACCTTTGTTTCGTCGGTAAGCAGCAAACGCCGCTCCACCCGCTACCGATCGACGGTCGGCACCGCCGCCCACCAGGCACGAGACTCTCCACCGTCGTCAGCGACCAACATCAGTCGATCCTCGTCGAACGCCGCCGCCACCGCGGTGTCCCCACCATCGGGCACCGCGACCGGCAGCACCATCGGCCGCCATGAACCGCCCGAATCGACCGAGAACCACAGACCGTGACGATTCCCGTCGCCGGTCACCGCCAGCAACCCGCCGCCGGCCGACACGAGCCCATGCACCGACGACACCCCCGGACCCGCCGCACCGAAACCGCCGACCCGCCGCCAGCCCGCGGCACCGGCCCACCCCGCACCGCCGCCGGCGTCCGCCGCCCGCCACACCCCGAACCCGTCCCGCACCGGACCGACCGCCACCACCGCGCCGCCCACCAGAGCGACCCGCTGCGCCTGGCTCCGCCCGTCCGACGCCGGCAACTCCATCCGCCGCCAGGCCCGCCCGTCCACCGAGGCCCAGGCGAGCGGCAGCGCCGCCGTCCCGTGCTGCGGCAGCACCGCCCCCACCACCAGCCACCCCGGCGGTACGGCCACCGCGTCCAACCCGACCGTCCGGCCCCGAGCGTCGCCGGCCAACTCCGGCACACCCTCGTGCAGCGTGAACCGCGCCCCGTCCGGTGACGTCCACACCGCCGCCCCGTCGGCCCGGGATCCGACCACCAGCCACCCGCCCGGCCCCGCGACCAGCCGGGAGACGCTCACCGCCCGGGGCCCCCCGTACAGCTCGAACGGGGCCACCGCCTCCCGCAGCGTGCCGCCGGCGTCCTGCACCCAGGTGCCCGAACGCGGATTGCCGTGCACGCCCCCGTTCCGCGCACCCAACGCCCCCAGCCGACCCTGCCGGCAGGCCGCCGCGTAGAGCACGTGCCGCGCGCCGTAGAAGCTCGACGACGCGATCGGCACGGACGACCAGGAGAGACCGTCCACGCTGGCCCACGCCGCCGGGCGGGTCTCCCCCGCCGGGTCGGCCACCCCGCCCACCACGAACCAGCGCCCGGCGCAGGCCGCCACGTCGCGCAGCAGCAACCGGCCGGGCGGTCCCGGCGGTACCGGCAGCGCCAGCGGCTGCCACCGCGGACGGAGCGGCCCGGGCTCGACGTGCGCCTTCGCCCGTACGCAACCGGCGAGCAGCACGACGACGACACCGAGCATCGCCACCAGCCGCCGCGCCGCCACGGACCGGAGTCTATCGATCCCCGCCGCTCCAACGCACCGGCCGACCGGCGCCGTCAGGAGGCCGGCTGGGCCACCTCGCCGCCGGCGGTCTCGGCGAGGATCCGCTCGGCGACCTCCTTCATGGTCATCCGGTGGTCCATCGCCGTCCGCTGGATCCACTTGAACGCCTGCGGCTCGGTCATCCCGTACGTGGTCATCAGCGCGCCCTTGGCGCGTTCCACGGTCTTGCGGATCTCCAGCCGGTCGGTGAGGCCGGCCACCTCCGCCTCGAGCGCGGCGATCTCCGAGTAGCGGGAGAGGGCGATCTCCACCGCCGGCACCAGATCGCTCTTCTGGAACGGCTTGACCAGATACGCCATCGCGCCGGCGGCCCGGGCCCGCTCCACCAGGTCCCGCTGGCTGAATGCGGTGAGGATGATCACCGGGGCGATCCGGGCGCCGGCGATCCGCTCGGCGGCGGCCAGCCCGTCCATGATCGGCATCTTGATGTCGAGGATGACCAGGTCCGGCTTCAACTCCTCGGCGAGCTTCACGGCGGTCTCGCCGTCACCGGCCTCGCCGACCACCTCGTAGCCCTCTTCGACCAGCATCTCGGCCAGGTCCAGCCGGATGAGCGCCTCGTCCTCGGCGATCAGTACGCGCCTGCGCTCCCCATCCGTCTGCGTCTCGGCCACGAGCCTCTCCCACCAGTCTGAGCCTCGACACCCGCGATACCGGGTGTCGCCGCCCCTAGCGTAGTGGGTAACCTGTCATGGCCAATCAACAGAAGGCCCCTGTAGTCCAACGGCAGAGACGATGGTTTCAAAAGCCATAAAGTGTGGGTTCGAATCCCACCGGGGGCACAAACTGTCATACAGGCGTTCGAAGATACTCATGTGCACTCGCCCGAGATACGCGCCCGAGCGCGGCAACGCTACCTGTCCGGCAGCAGCATCGCTGATGCTGCCCGCAGCGTCGGGCTCTCCTATCGCACCGTGTGGCACTGGTGCCGGGACCGGCCAGAGCCGATCACCCAGGGCACCGCGCTGCGCTGCTTCCGCTGCCGCCCGGACGTCGACAATACGACAGATCCGGCCGCTTACGCCTACCTGCTCGGCCTCTACCTCGGGGACGGGCACCTTGTGACGTCGGCACGGGTGCCCGTGTTGCGTATCTCTTGCAGCAACGCCTGGCCAGGACTGATCGACGCCTGCGACCAGGCCATGCGAGCGGTGCTCGCAACCAAGGTTCAGCGCGTCCAACAACAGGGCTGCGTCAATGTCCAGAGCTACGGCAAACACTGGCCGTGCCTGTTGCCGCAGCACGGCCCCGGCAAAAAGCATGAGCGGCCGATCGTCCTGACCGACTGGCAGCAGGAGATCGCGACGGCGCAGCCGGGCGACCTTCTGCGTGGCCTGTTTCACTCTGATGGTTGCCGGTTCAGCAACCGAGTCACCGTCCGGGGCAAGCAGTACGTCTACCCGCGCTACATGTTCACCAACGAATCCATCGACATCATGGGCCTCTGCCAGTGGGCGCTCGACCTGCTCGGCATCGCGTGGAAGATGAACCGACGTAACTGCCTCTCGGTGGCCCGGCGGGACGGGGTCGCCGCGCTGGACCGCCACGTCGGCCCGAAGTCCTGAGGCCAAGCAGCGCCCGCGGCGCAGCCCGACGGGTCAGATCGCCGCGAGCGCCTGCTCCAGGTCCGCCCGGAGATCCTCCGGGTCCTCCAGGCCGACCGAGACCCGCAACAGGCCCCCGCACGGCTTGGCGTCGCCCTCGACCGGTCGGTGGGTGAGCGAGGCGGGGTGCTGGATGAGGGTGTCGACGCCGCCGAGCGACACGGCGTGGGTGATCAGCCGGCAGGCACCCGCGACGGCGGCCGCGGCGGGGGCACCGCCGCGTACCTCGAAGGCGAGCAGGCTGCCGGGGCCGGACATCTGGCGGCCGACCAGCCCGGCCGGGTCGTGGTGCGCGGGGTGGTGCACGCGCGTGACGGCGGGGTGGCCGGCGAGCCAGCCGGCGAGTTTCTCGGCGCCGGCCTGCTGGGCGCGGACCCGCAGCGGCAGGGTCTGCAGGCCGCGGTGCAGCAGGTACGCGCCGAGCGGGTGCAGGATCGCGCCGGTGACGGCGCGGACCTGGCGTAGCCGGGCGGCCCAGCCGGGGTCGCAGGCGACGACGCCGGCGAGGACATCGCCGTGGCCGCCGATGCTCTTGGTGGCGCTGTGCAGTACGAGCGCGGCGCCGTGCCGGGCGGGCTGCTGGAGCACGGGGGTGGCGACGGTGTTGTCGACGAGCAGTGGGACGTCGCCGGCGGCGGTGGCGAGGGCGGCGATGTCGACGAGGTCGAGGGTGGGGTTGGCCGGGGTCTCGACGACGACCAGGGCGGTGTCGGGGCGGATCGCGGCGGCGACCTGGTCGGGTCGGGCCCAGGTGACCTCGGTGCCGAGCAGGCCGGTGGCGAGCACGTGGTCGGTGCCGCCGTAGAGGGGGCGGATGGCGACGACGTGGCGGCGTCCGTCGCGGGTGGCGGCGAGCAGGGTGGCGGTGAGGGCGGCCATGCCGCTGGCGAAGGCGACGGCTTCGGCGGTGCCTTCGAGTTCGGCGAGGGCGGTCTCGAAGCGGGCCACGGTGGAGTTCCAGAGCCGCTGGTAGACGGCGCTGCCGTCGGGCGGGAGGGTGCCGCCGGTGGCGAGGGTCTCGTAGGCGTCGCCGCCGCCGGCGACCGACGGCAGCGGGTTGGTGGTGGAGAGGTCGATGGGCGGTACGTGGACGCCGAGACCGGCGAGGTCGTCGCGCCCGGCGTGCACGGCTCTGGTGTCCACGGCGGTCATGTCCCGAAGCGTCGAACATCAGACCAGCACAGAGCAATAGAGGCGAACAAGATTCTGCCGATTGCACTTTCGCCATCCTCTGATTCGGTGGATGATGCTCGCATGCCCGTGGCACCGAATGATGTACGGCCGTTCGCGGCGCTGGACGACATCGACCGCGCGATCCTGACCGAGCTGGCCGTCGACGGCCGGCTGCCGAACAATGCCCTCGCCGAGCGGGTCGGGGTGGCCCCGTCGACGTGTCTGACGCGTACCCGGGCGCTGCGCGAGTGCGGGGCGATCCGCGGGTTCCACGCGGAGGTGGACCCGGCGGCGGTGGGGTTGCCGTTGCAGGCGCTGGTGTCGGTGCGGTTGGCCGCGCACGAGCGGGCGGTGGTGGACGCGTTCCGGGCCCGGTCGGTGCGGTTGCCGGGGGTGGTGTCGGTGTTCCACGTGGCCGGTGCGGAGGACTACGTGCTGCACGTGCGGGCGGCGTCCGGGGATGCGCTGCGGGACTTCGTGCTGGACCATCTGGCGGTGGATCCGGCGGTGCAGCACACCCAGACCAGCCTGATCTTCGAGCAGGCGCGCGGTATGGGTTAGGGCACCGTCCGGAACAAGTCCGGCGCGCGGCGGGTTGCTCAGAGGCGTGATCGACGTACCCTTGTCTGTTCTTGATCTTGCTCCGGTCGCGGCCGGCGGCAGCGCCGGTGAGGCTCTGCGACACACGACCGAGCTGGCCCGGCGCACCGAGGAGCTGGGCTACCGCCGGTTCTGGGTGGCCGAGCACCACAACATGCCCGCGATCGCCAGTTCGGCCCCGGCGGTGCTGCTCGCCCACCTGGCGGCCCACACCTCGACGATCCGGCTCGGCTCCGGCGGGGTGATGCTGCCCAACCACGCGCCGCTGGTGGTCGCGGAGCAGTTCGGCACCCTGGAGGCGCTGCACCCGGGCCGGATCGACCTGGGCATCGGCCGGGCGCCCGGCACCGACCAGGTGACCGCGCTGGCGCTGCGCCGGAGCATGGAGGGGCTGTCGGCCGAGCACTTCCCGCGGGAGCTGGCCGACCTGATGAACTATTTCAGCGGCGCGGAGCCGGGGCCGATCACCGCGACCCCGGGCCGGGGGCAGTCGCCGGCGGTCTGGCTGCTCGGGTCGAGCGGCTTCAGCGCCCAGCTCGCCGGGCTGCTCGGGCTGCCGTTCTCGTTCGCGCACCACTTCAGCGCGCAGAACACGCTGCCCGCGCTGCAGCTCTATCGGCAGAGTTTCCGGCCGTCGCAGTGGCTGGAGCAGCCGTACGCGATGGTCGCCGTGAACGCGGTCTGCGCGGAGACCGACGAGCGGGCGGAGTGGCTGGCCGGGCCGGCCGGGCTGTCCTTCCTGAAGCTGCGCTCGGGCCGGCCGGAGCCGCTGGCGACGCCCGAGGAGGCGGCGACCTACCCGTACACCGAGTTGGAGCGGGATTTCGTGGCCCAGCGCCGGGAGGGCCAGGCGACCGGTTCGCCGGAGACGGTGGCCCGGCAGCTCGGCGCGCTGCTGGCGCGCACCGGCGCGGACGAGCTGATGCTGACCACGATGGTGTACGACGTGGCGGACCGGGTCCGTTCGTTCGAGTTGATCGCCGAGAAGGTGGCCGGCGGGCTTCGCCGGGATGCCTGAAACATGCTCTTCATAGCCGTGTCACCCCTCCGTCGCGCGGCACCCGTAGGTTGATGACCGGTGGTGGTACGGCACTCCCGGTCGGGACGGGTCGGGGGTGCCGCGGTGTGGTGCACCGGGTCGCCAGCGCTGCGGGTTCCGCGGCTGGCGGCCCGGTGCTTTTTTCGTCCGGGCCGGTCTCGCCCGCCGCCCGACCCTTGCCCCCACGGCGGCCCACCTGATCGACTCCACCCCATGGCTGAGCACATGGACCCGGAGGAGTTCCGCCGCGCCGGGCACGCCGTGGTGGACTGGATCGCCGACTACTGGACGACGCTCGGACAGCGGCCGGTGACGTCGCAGGACCCGCCGGGCGCGGTGGCCGCCGCGCTGCCCGCCGGGCCGACCGAGCGGGGCGAGCCGGTCGAGGCCGTCCTGGCCGACCTGGACCGGATCGTCACGCCCCGGCTGACCCACTGGCAGCACCCAGGCTTCTTCGGCTACTTCCCGGCCAACACCTCCGGCCCGAGCGTGCTCGGCGACCTGGTCAGCTCCGGGCTCGGCGTGCAGGGGATGCTCTGGGCCACCGGCCCGGCCTGCACCGAACTGGAGACGGTGCTGCTGGACTGGCTCGCCGGCCTGCTCGACCTGCCGGAGCGGTTCCACTCGACCGGCCGCGGCGGCGGGGTGATCCAGGACTCCGCCTCGTCGGCGACGCTGGTCGCCACGCTGGGCGCGCTGCACCGGGCCAGCAAGGGCCGCTGGCGGACCGACGGCGTCGACCGGCGCTACCGCGCGTACACCTCCACGCAGGGGCACTCCTCGATCGAGAAGGCGGCCCGGATCGCCGGGCTGGGCACCGACGGGGTACGGGCGATCGAGGTGGACCCGGCGACGCAGGCGTTGCGCCCGGCGGCGCTGCGCGCGGCGATCGAGGCGGACCTGTCCGCCGGGGTGGTGCCCGCGATCGTGGTCGCCACCATCGGCACCACGTCCACCACCGCGGTCGACCCGCTGCCGGAGATCGGCGCGATCTGCGCCGAGCACGGCGTCTGGCTGCACGTCGACGCCGCGTACGCGGGGGCGGCCGCGGTCTGCCCGGAGCTGCGCTGGTCGCACGCCGGGGTCGAGTACGCCGATTCGTACTGCTTCGACCCGCACAAGTGGCTGCTCACCGGCTTCGACTGCGACGCGTTCTGGGTGGCCGACCGGGGCGAGCTGATCGAGGCACTGACGGTGATGCCGGAGTTCCTGCGCAACGCGGCGACCGAGTCCGGCGCGGTGATCGACTACCGGGACTGGCAGGTCCCGCTGGGCCGCCGGTTCCGCGCGCTCAAGCTCTGGTTCGTGCTGCGCTGGTACGGCGTCGAGGGGCTGCGGGCGCACATCCGCTCGGGGGTGGCGCTCGCCGACCGGTTCGCCGCGCGGGTGGCGGCCGACGACCGGTTCGAGCTGGCCGCGCCGCACCCGTTCTCGCTGGTCTGCTTCCGGCTGCGGGCCGGCGACGAGGCGAGCGCGGAGCTGCTGCGCCGGGTCAACAGCACCGGGCGGGTGCACCTCACGCACACCCGGATCGAGGGACGGTACGCGCTGCGCCTGGCGGTCGGCTCGCCGCTCACCGGGCAGGAGCACGTCGACGAGGCCTGGGAGCTGCTCTCCGCCGCGGCCGACGCCCTCCTCGCCACCTGACCCGGCGTGCCCTGGTTGGTTTCTGGTTGCGCTTAGGGGTGTGGCCCACCGTGCCCGGGTCCGGACGGCCCGAGCGTGCGGTTTCACCGAAAGTGTGGCCTTTGGGCGCTCGGAGTGCCGTTTTCGGGGAAAGTGTGACGTCGCCCCGTCGAGGGCCGATGTCTCAGAACGTCTGGGAACACGACGTTCGGCGGCAACAGGCGGCTGTCCCAGCCCGACGCGTCGTACCCGGCGGCGGCCACCCCCGACGCCGCGTCGGGGATGTGGCGGTGTCGGCGGGTGTCGGTTACCGCCGTTTCCGCGACTTGGAGTGGATCAAGGATGGTTCGGGCCCGACTAGTGCGGTGTCCACTAACGTTCACCGGGTTTCCGGTGCACCGTTGTGGATCCTCGCCGTTATGGCGAGCGACTCCCAACCTGGTGGTGGGGCGGGCCTCCGCGGGCCAACTGATCCTCTCGACACCCGGGGTGGGCGGCGGGGATCACGCCGGGACTGGCCGGCACCGGGTAGGTGTCGGCCGGCTCGACGGTGCGTGACCACCTTCGGCAGCACGACGGCTGCTGTGGGGGTGGTGGGTCCGCCGCCCGGGGTGCGGGTGGCGATGATGGCGGCCGCGATCAGGTCGCGGTGCCCGGTGAACTGGCAGTGTGGGCAGGACAGGGTCCGGCCGCGGGGTTTCGGTACCCGCCGCAGGCAGGTGGGGCAGGTGGAGGAGGTGCCGCGTTCGTTGACGGGGTCGACGGTGATGCCCGCCAGGGTGGCCTTGTCTTCCAGGATTTGCAGGAGGCGGCCGATCTGCCATTGCCGCAGCCGCAGGTTGTGCCGCCGCCCCGCGTCGATGTCCAACACATCGCGCGGGTTACCTACCCTGAGCACACCGACTCGCTGCTCCACCGCCCAGGACACGACCTCACGGGCTGCTTCGTGTTGGGCCTGCCGGACCCGGCGCTTGTGCCGGCCCTCCACCAGCCGGGCCCGGCGGCGGTATTTCCGCCACCGCCGTGACCCTTTCTGGCCCGGCTTCGGCGCCCGGTAGGCCACGGCGCGGCGGCGGGTTTTGGTGTCGGCGAGATGCATACGGTGCTCGGCGCGGATCGCCCGCCCCGACACCAACAGGCCCTCACCGTCCGGGCCAGCCACCGCATACGGGTGGATGATGCCCAGGTCGACCCCGGCAACCCTGGCCGGGTCCGGCCCCTCGCCTGGCGGGTACACGGCGACTGGAACCTCGGCGGTGATGTCGAGGAACAGCCGGCCGCCCTCGCACAGCAGGGTGACCGAGCGGACCTGCTCGACCGGATACGGCACCTCCCGCGCCAACCGGATCCACAACGGCGACGCGCCTTGCGCGGTCGGGACACGCACCCGCCGCCTGTCCAGGGTGAACGTGCCGTGATACCAACGCACCGGCATCAACGCCCGCCGACGCCGCGGAAACCGCGCCGTCAGGTCACCGTCCTGGCGGGCTTTCGCCGCCGCGAACCACGCATCGGAGAACCGCCGCAACACCGACCGGGCACCCGCGCTGTCCAACTCCCCGAACGTGCCCGACCCCGACCCAGCCAACTCCCGGCACAACGCCTGATAACCAACCAGCGGCGCGTCGTGGCGGCGGCGCCGCCACCCGTTGATCTCCAGGACACACGCCCACACGTCACCGGCCGAGCGCAGCAGGCCGAAGCACCGCCGCCGCTGCCCCGACGTCACCCGCAACGCCACACGAGCAGTGCGGTACACCACCCTGGGCGCGGCGGGATCCCGACGACGAGGCACGAGCCACACCCAACCCGACGGGTACGACAATTTCCGGCAGCGGCCAACCCGGCGAACGTAAGTGGACACCGCACTAGCCGGGACTCGTGGTGGGTGATGTCCGGTTTGCGGGCGGCCGGTGGGCATCCCCGGCCCGGAATGGCGGCCGGCTCGGGGGCGTTGAACACGGGTGCATGGCCGAGGTAGGCCCTCGCGAGCCGGGTCGCCAGGGCCCGGTCGGAATGACAATGGGCCGCCGGTCGTTGTACATGAACCCCGCGACCGATGCCCCGTGAGGCGGGGTCGGCCAGGCCGGAATGTTGGTGGCCCGCCGGTCGTTGCAGATGACTCGCGATCGAGGAAGCCGCCCCGTGAGCCGGGGTGGTCGGGCCCGGAATGTTGGCGGGCCGCCGGTCGTTGTACATGGTCCCGGCGCCGCGAAGAGGCGAACCCCTAGCCCCGCGAGCCGCTGGTCGAAGACTTTCCCCCTCTTGTTTGAGCGCCTGACGGTGCTTGCGCGCCCTGCCCACCCCCATGGGCGGTGTGTGCGCCAACCCCCGAATGGAGCTTTGATCATGAACTCGATGCTGCGTAAGAGCATTCTTGGTGTTGCTGGTCTGGCTTTCACCGGTGGTGTGTTCGCCGGCCCGATCGCCGCTCACGCCGACGCCCCGGCCACCGCTGCTGGGAAGCCGGTGACCGCGGTGCAGGCCGACAAGCCGGACATGGGCAAGCTGATCCCGCATGGTGTGCAGGGCGCCCAGTCGAAGATCACCCTGAACGACGAGCAGACCGCGAACGCGAAGGCGATCATCGCCGCCACCAAGAAGGCCGGCCTGCCGGAACGGGCCGCGGTGATCTCGATCGCCACGAGTCTGCAGGAGTCGAAGCTGGAGAACCTGGGCCACCTCGGCGACGCCAATGACCACGACTCGCTGGGCCTGTTCCAGCAGCGCCCGAGCTCGGGTTGGGGTACGCCGGAGCAGATCACCAACCCCGAGTACGCCACCCTGGCGTTCGAGAAGGGCCTGAAGCAGATCGACGGCTGGCAGGACATGCCGCTGACCAAGGCCGCCCAGACCGTGCAGGTGTCGGCCTACCCGGACGCCTACGCCCAGTGGGAACAGCAGGCCGCCGACCTCGTCGCCCAGCACTGGAACAGCTGACAACACAGCCGAGCACCACAGCTGACAACCGAAAGAACGTGAACACGCTGCTGGCCGGCACCCCAAACACGGGTGCCGGCCAGCAGCATCTCCGAACCCTGGACAGCCGCCGTCACCGCTGACCAGAAACCATCTGCGATCCCGAAGCACTCACTGCTGACGCAGAAGCGCCCGACGGCCACGGCAGCAGGTCGTACCAGAAAGGAGGACGGCAACGCACGGGCGGGCAGGGCGCACGACGGGGCTGGGGGCGAGGGTGACCGGCGCAGGGATCAAGCGACCGCCCGGAGCCGGTCACCCTCGCCCCCAGCCCACAACCGCAACCAGCCCACAAGAGCAACCACCGAATCCCGCCCACAGCCACCCCGGTCACCCAAGCCCGGCGCCCACCAAGCAACCGCAGCTGGCGGCGTACCCCGGATCAGCCCTCGACGGCGGCGGCGAGCCGCCGGGGCTCCTCGGGCGGCGCGGCGTCGGCCTGGCCCACCGGGCCGCCGGCGACCGGCACGGCGAGCGCGGCCTCGGCGACCGCCCGGGCGCGGCGGGTGCGGCGCAGCGCCCGCACGGCCAGCGCCAGCGCGACCAGCCAGCCGGCGCCGAGCACCGCGTAGACCAGGAACGGGACCGGGCCGGCCAGCTCACCGGCGCGCAGCAGCGTCCGGGCGTTGGTCAGCACGATCACGCCGCCGATCGTCGCGCCCAGCAGCTGGGCGGGAACGATGCGGACCAGCCAGGCGGCGATCGGCGCCGCGACCAGGCCACCGATCAGCAGTGCGGCCACGGTGGGCAGCAGGAAGCCCTCGGAGCCGAGGCCGATCAGGAACCCGACACTGGCCGCGCCGGCGACCATGAACTCGGCGGTGTCGACCGAACCGATAACCTTGCGCGGCTCCATCCGGCCGGAGACGAGCAGCGCGGGCGTGGCCACCGGACCCCAGCCCCCGCCGCCGGTGGCGTCGATGAAGCCGGCGACCAGACCGAGCGGGCCCAGGAACCGCCCCCGCAGCCGACCGGCGGCCCGGTTGGCGCGCAGCGGTCGGGAGAAGCGCACCAGCAGGTACGCGCCCAGGGTGAACAGGATCGCGGCCATCCACGGGGCAGCGGCCTCGGTGGAGATCGAGCTGAGGAAGGTGGCGCCGGCGAACGCGCCGATCGCGCCGGGTACCGCGATCCGGGCGACCACCCGCCAGTCGACGTTGCCGAACCGCCAGTGCGCCACGCCGGCGGCGAGCGTGGTGCCGATCTCCGCCAGGTGCACCGAGGCGGACGCGGCGGCCGGCGCCACCCCGGCGAACAGCAGCAGGGTGGAGGAGGTCAGCCCGTACGCCATGCCGAGCGCGCCGTCGACCAGCTGCGCGGCGAGCCCGACCAGGGCGAGGATCAGCAGCTTACGCACGAGGTCCTCCGACTTTTCGGCATCTCCTATCGACTTGGTCGACAATGCGGTACGCGACCGCCCCGGTCAAGTCCCCCATCCAGTTCGTGGGACGCGCCGGACGGCGCGGAATGGGCGCGGGTCAGCCGGCCGGGCGGGACCGGCGGGCGGAGCGCGGGCAGCCCGGTCACGGGCTGAGGGGCGGGCCGGCGGACGGCCGGGTCGGTCAGCTCCAGGCGCTCGGGTCGGCGGCGAGCTCGTTGACCCGGCCGGGCAGTGCACCGCTGGCCACGTCGGCGAGAGAGACCTGCTCCAGGATCTGCCGCTCACTGGCCCGCAGGGCGATCCAGACGTCCTGCAACGCCCGGGCCGCTCCCTGGTAGCCGAGATCCTCGGGACGCTGGCCGCGGATGTGGGCGAGCGGACCGTCGATCACCCGGATCACCTCGGCGAGGGAGATCTCCGCCGCCGGCCGGGCCAGCCAGTAGCCGCCTTCGGGCCCCCGCTGGGCGTGCACGATCCCGCCCCGGCGCAACTGGAGCAGGATGCTCTCCAGGAACTTCGGCGGGATGTCCTGGGCGCGGGCGATCTGCTCGGCGGTCACCGGGCGGCTCCGTCCGGTGGCCGTCCCGTCGGCGACCGAGGCCAGCTCGGCGGCCGCGCGGAGGGCGTAGTCGACCCGGGCGGAGAGACGCATGCCGGCAAGATTAGTCGGCTGGTCAGCCAGCCGGATTGCCGGCCCTCGCCCGAGCGGGCACGGTGGCCCGGTCAGGCGCCCTCGCGGCGCAGCAAGCCCTCCTGCACCGCACTGGCGATGTGCCGACCGTCGGTGGTGAACATCCGGCCGGTGGCCAGCCCGCGGGCGCCCGAGGCGGACGGGCTCCAGCAGTCGTAGAGGAACCACTCGTCGGCGCGGAACCGCCGGTGGAACCAGAGCGCGTGGTCGAGGCTCGCGCCCACCACTCCCCCGGGCCCCCACACCTCGCCGTGCACGGACAGCACCGAGTCGAGCAGGGTCAGGTCGGAGGCGTACGTGAGGGCGCAGGCGTGCAGCAGCGGATCGTCGGGCAGCTTGCCGTCGATGCGCATCCACACCCGCTGGTGCGGCTCGGCGGGGCGGTCGCCGGGGCGTACCCAGCCGGGCTCGCCGACGTAGCGGACGTCGATCGGGCGCGGGATCTGACCCCAGATGCCGAGGCGCTCCGGGTAGCGGGCGAGCCGGTCGGTCATGGTCGGGATCTCGTCCGGCCCCGGCACGTCCGGCGGGGCCGGCGCGTGGTGGTCCAGCCCCTCCTCCTGCCGTTGGAACGAGGCCGACATGAAGAAGATCGGCTTGTCGTGCTGCAGCGCGACCGAGCGGCGGACCGAGAAGGACCGGCCGTCCCGGATGTCCTCGACCCGGTATTCGATCGGCTCGGCCGGGTCACCGGGGCGGACGAAGTAGCCGTGCAGGGAGTGCACGAAGCGCTCCGGGTCGACGGTGCGGCCGGCGGCCACCAGGGCCTGGCCGGCGACCTGGCCGCCGTACACCCGCTGCGGGCCGACCGGCGGGCTGATCCCCCGGAAGGTCATCTCGCCGATCTTGTCCAGGTCGAGGACCTCGAGGAGCTGGTCGACCGCGGCCTGGCCGGTCGCCACCGGCTGCTCGCTCACGGGGCCACCTCAGTTCGCGACTGCGGGGCTCGCAAAACCGGCTCACTCCTCGCGCTCACGGGGTCACCTCAGTTCGCGACTGCGGGGCTCGCAAAAGCGGCTCACTCCTCGCGCTCACGCCGGCGCCTCGCCACCGAGCCGGATGGCTCGGGCGCCCCGCTCGCTCACTGCAGCGCTCGGGCCGAGGCGGCGTCGACCAGCGAGCCGAGCTGGTGCACCCGCAGGGTGTTGGTGGAGCCGGGGGTGCCGGGCGGGCTGCCGGCCACGATCACCACGTGATCGCCGGGGTTGGCCCGGTTGAGGCCGAGCAGCGCCTGGTCGACCTGGCGGAACATGTCGTCGGTGTGCGCGACGAACGGCATCAGGAAGGTCTCCACGCCCCAGGAGAGGGCGAGCTGGTTGCGCACCTCGGGCACCGGGGTGAAGGCGAGCAGCGGCAGGTCGCAGTGCAGCCGGCTGAGCCGCCGGACGGTGTCGCCGGTCTGCGAGAAGGCGACCAGCGCCTTGGCGCCGATGGCCCGGGCGATGGAGGACGCGCCGACGGTGAGGGCGCCGCCGTGGGTACGCGGGTCGTGCTGCAGCCGCGGCACGGCGATCGAGCCGGACTCGGTGGTGGAGATGATCTTGGCCATGGTGCTGACCGTGAGCACCGGGTACTTGCCGACGCTGGTCTCGCCGGAGAGCATCACGGCGTCCGCGCCGTCGAGCACCGCGTTGGCCACGTCGGAGGCCTCGGCGCGGGTCGGCCGCGAATTCTCGATCATGGAGTCGAGCATCTGGGTGGCCACGATGACCGGCTTGGCGTTCTCCCGGCAGAGCTGCACGGCGCGCTTCTGCACCAGCGGCACCTGGTCCAGCGGCAGCTCGACGCCGAGGTCGCCGCGGGCGACCATGACCCCGTCGAAGGCGAGCACGATCGCCTCCAGGTGGTCGACCGCCTCGGGCTTCTCGACCTTGGCCAGGACCGGGCGCTGCACGCCCTCCTCGGCCATGATCGCGTGCACCAGCTTGATGTCCTCCGGCGAGCGCACGAAGGAGAGCGCGATCAGGTCGACGCCCAGGCCGAGGGCGAACCGCAGGTCCTCGGCGTCCTTCTCCGACAGGGCCGGGACGCTGACCGCCACGTTCGGCAGCGAGACGCCCTTGTTGTTGGAGACCGCGCCGCCCTCGGTGACCAGGCAGCGGATGTCGTTGCCGGTGACGTCGCTGACCTCGACCGCGACCCGGCCGTCGTCGATCAGCAGCCGGTCACCCGGCTTCACCTCCTGCGGCAGCTTGCGGTAGGTGCAGGAGACCCGGTCCTTGGTGCCGAGGATGTCGTCACCGGTGATCACCACGGAGTCGCCGGTGCGCCACTCGTGCGGGCCGTCGGCGAACCGGCCGAGCCGGATCTTCGGGCCCTGCAGGTCCGCGAGGACCGCCACCGGGCGCCCCGCCGCCTCGGCCGCCTCGCGGACCAGCCGGCAGACCGCCTCGTGGTCGGCGTGGCTGCCGTGGCTGAAGTTGAGCCTCGCCACGTTCATGCCCGCCTCGACGAGGCCCCGAATGCGCTCCGGGGACGAGGTGGCGGGGCCGAGGGTGCAGACGATCTTCGCGCGGCGTGTCACGCCCATCAGGCTAGTCTCTCCTCCGGGTCGACCTGCCGGCCGACCCCTTTCAGAGTGCGGAATTGTCCAACGACGGGCCATCCCCGCGCGGCGGGCGGAGAGGAACCGCGGCCGGAACGTCGTGGGTGGCGGGCATCGGCGACCGCGCGGCGGAAATCGTACCCCCCGCCACCATGTCCCGTCGGGGCGCTCCCGACCCACCCGCGAGCGCCGGTCGAGGCGGCGTCGACCGTTGCCCCACCGCGCTCAGCGCTGCGCCTGGGCCAGCGGGAACTCCAGCGAGCCGGCCGGGCAGAGGAAGGTCAGCACGTCCACCCGGTAGAGCCCGGCCTGCACCGCCGGGTCGGCCTCCATGACGGTACGCACGTCGTCCACCGAGCCGGTGCGCGCCAGGCCGAAGCCGATCGGCGGGTCCGGCTCGCGGGCCGGACCGTCCACCGAGCCGTCGATCAGGATGATGCCCCGCCGGAGCAGCGCCTGCATGTGCTCCTGGTGCTCGGCCTGCAACCGCTGCACCGTCTCCTCGGGCAGGGCCCGGCCGGACGGCCCCGGGTAGAGCACGATGCACTCGTACGTGTCGAGCGCGAAGTCGACCTGCGGTGTTCCGGTCATGTCGCACCTCCAGACGTACGCCCCGGCCCAGCGTCGCACGGCTCGCACGGCCGCCGCGGTCGCTCGGCCCAACTGCCCGGGGCGCCGCCGGGTTCCCGACCCGCCGCGCCGTTCGTCCCGTCGTACCCCCGGCCTACCCTCGCCGGCCATGGGCACGAGCTACCAGACCGTCCTCGCCACCGGGGAGCTGGCGCCAATCCGGGCCGCGCTGGCGGAGGCCCGATGGGAGGCGTACGTCGCGCCGGCGGGTGACCGCCGGTGGGCGGTGATCCCCCGCGAGGAGGACGAATACGGGTGGGCCGACGCGGACGCGGTGGCCGAGTTGGTCAGCAGCCGCACGGGCAGCCCTGCCGTCTCCTTCGACGTCTTCGACTCGGACGTGATGCGCGCCCGGATCTTCGTCGACGGCGCGGAGGCGCACGGGTACGTGTCCGACCGGTCCTACGTCTCGGAGTACTGGGACGACGACGACAACGAGTTCCTGGCCGGCTTCGACGGCACGCTGTACCCGGTCGACGCCCCGCCGCCGCCGGGACCCGGCGGCGCCGACCCAGGGGTGTTCGCGCCCCTCGGCGTCGGTGCGGTCGACGTGGCGGCGCTGGGCGCCGCGTTGCGGGGCGAGGTCCCGCTCGGCGACGCGCCCCGGCTGTTTGCCGAGCGGCAGCACGCCGCGATCCTGGCGGCCCTCAACCTCCGCTGCCGCCCGCTCACAGCGGCGTTCCGGCACACCGACCCGGTCGACCTGCCCGGCGCGCTGCACGTCACGCCGTGAGCATGCTGCCCCGAGGACGGCCGCTGACGTGATCCACGGCCGGACCGGCGGGCGGCAGTCGGCCGCCCGTCGGGTGCTCGGATCAGATGGCGAAGCAGTTCGGGTGGATGGCGGCGCCGGCGAGCGCCTGCCGGACGATGCTGTAGGCCGTGCCGTCGAGGACGAGACCGAGGTGGCCGACCACTCGCAGTGGGCACGACGACTGGATCAGCACGTTGGTCGCGCCGTCGGCGAGGGTGGCGTTGTCGACCGGGATCACCAGCTCGTCCTGCCAGGTCCGGATCGTGGTCCAGCGGACCGCGCCCGGGGTGTCGTCACCGCCGTTGAGGTCGGCGAGCAGACCCGAGCCGACCGACATCTGCTGGCAGGCGACGATGCCGGCGCAGCTGCCCAGGCCGAGGAACTTCACGATGTTCGCGACGTAGGTGCCCTGCTGGGGGGTGCCCAGGCTGACGTAGCGGCCGACCGTGTCGGCGCCGCCGAGGAACTTCACGTACCAGCGGGAGACCAGGCCGCCCTCGGAGTGGGTGACCAGGTCCACCTTGGCCGCCCCGGTGGCGGCGCGGACCTGGTCCACGTAGGACGAGAGCGCGCGGGCGGATTCCCGGATGTCGCCGAAGCCGAGGTCGGGGAGCTGGTAGATGGAGACCCGGTAGCCGTCGGCGCGCAGCCGGGCGGCGATCGGCTCGTACGCGATGGAGACCCCGATCAGGCCCCCGACGACGATGACGGGGTTGCCGGTGGCCGCGGCGGTGCGGCCGACGGTCTCGGTGGCGCCGGCGGGGGTGGTGGCACCCGCTGCGGCGGCCTGGGCGGCGGTGGCGGGGAGCAGCAGGGCGGCGACGGTGGTGGTGGCGACCAGGATCTTTCGGAGCAGCATGGCTGCACCTCCGATGGGAGGCACCCGGGGAACCGGGAGGGACGGGTGAGGGATCCGATCGATCGTGGGAACGATGATGCGTGGCAGATTTCACATACGTCAATGAAAAGTTACGCGCTGGTAACCCGTTGTTCCGCGAAACGCACAAACCGGCGTACCGGGCAACTGTCCCCTGTGGATTAGCGGGACGCGCCGGACCGGTCCCGGGCCGCCGAACCGACGGCGGCGCTCACGCCGAGGCGGTCGCGCGGGTGATCGCGCGAGCGGTCGCCGCCAGCCCGGCCCGGTCGCACCGCTCCGGGTCGGCCAGCACGTCGACCGCGACGCCCGGCTCGACCAGCCAGAACGCCTCCCCCACGCCGATCAGGCCGGGGCCGTCGGGATGGGCGAACTCGACCCACTCCCCACCAGCCGGGTCGCGCTCGTGGTAGTCGGCGAGGAAATCGTGCAACGCGGTGAGGTCGATGAGCCGCTCCCCGCGGAGCACGTGCACCCGCAGGTCGACCCGGTAGCCCTCCGCGACCTGGCGCTCCCAGACCCGGGTGGCGAAGCTGACCTCGTCCCACTCGCTGGCGAAGTCCGACACCTCGGTGCCGGCACCGGCCGGCACGTGACCGACGTGGAAGCCGTCCAGCTCACCGCCGTCGCGGGCGACGGACCCGTCCCGATCGCTCATCCCGGGCTCAGTTTCCCAGCGCCTGGACCTTGGCGATGGTCTCCTGGACATGCTGCCGGGCAGGCTCGCCGCCCTGGGCGGCCTGGGCCAGGGCCTGCCGATAGGCATCGATCACGCCGAGCAACGGCCCCGCCGCCACGCCCTCCAGCGCGCCGGCCACCAGCGCGCGCGCCTCGGCCGCGTCCTGGGCCGCAGCCGCCGTCTTGGCCTTCGCCTCGTCCAGCTTCTGCGCCGCCGCCGCCAGCCTGGCGATGATCTGGGCTGCGCTCACGCCACCGCCTCGCTCCGCTCGGCGGCGCGAGGCGCCACGCTGCTGAACTGAATGGTTCGCTCACTCCGCTCGCTCACGCGCCCTCCCCGTCCCGCCGCGTCGCCCGACCGGCACCGCCGCACCGGCCACTGAGGAGCCTACGAGATCACCGCACGCCCCGCGACCACCCGATCACGCCGGCCGGACCCGGTCAGCGCATCAGGCGGAACACCAGGAGGTAGACGCAGAACAGCGACGGGGAGAACAGCGCACAGATCACGAAGCCGAGCGGGACGTACCGCGACGGCGGGGGGTCGGAGCTGACCGGCGGCCGGCCCCAGCGGGCGAGCACCAGCTGCCCGGCGAGGAACGACAGCAGCGGCACGCCCGCGCACGAGGCGGCGGCCACCAGATCGAGCCCGGTGGCCGGGATCTGCGAACCCACCAGCGCGACCAGCATCAGCACCGAGCCGGCCAGCGCGCACGCCACGTAGACCGCGACGGCCCGAGCCGGCGGCGACCAGGTCGGCAGCAGCGCGGGCCGGTGCGCGATCGCCTCGGCCTGCTGCCCGTACCGGTCGGCCTCGTCGACCAGTTGCCGGGCCGCGGCCAGTTCCGCCGCCGGGTCCGCCTCCGCCGAGGGGGCGGGCACGGCATTTTCCGGGTACGCCCCGACGCCCGGCCGCCCCGGCGCGGCGGCTGCGCCGCCGGTCGCCCCCGCCCCGGTTCCGGGCGCGGGTCCGGGTGCCCCCGCCAGGCGCGGTGCGCCCGCCGGCGGCGGTACGGCCCCCGGCCCCGTGCTAGGCCCGGGTCCGGCCAGACTCGACACACCGGTCGGCGTCGACCAGGCCGGTGCCGGCCCAGCCGGGATCGCCGGTCCGCCCTGTGCCGGGACCCGGTCCGCCGGGTCCGCCGGCGGCGAAGCCGGCAGTCCGGCGGCCCGGCCGAGCTGGTCGAGGCGCTGACCCTGGGCGGCGAGCCGCTGGCCGAGTTGGTCGACGGCGGTGTGCAGGGACCGGCGGCGTTCCGCCTCTGCGGCGACGGCCTGCTCCTCGCCGCGCTGCCGCGCGGACAGTTCCCGGGCCAGGGCCGCGTACTCCTCGAATCCGCTCACGCCGCCGCCTCGCTCCGCTCCGCGGCGGCGCGAGGCGCCACGCTACCGAGCCAAATGGTTCGCTCGCTCACGCGTCGCCTCCGTCACCGACGAAGGGCACGATCAGGGTGGTCCGCTGGTCGTGTCGGTCCACCAGCAGGGCCCGCCCGTCACGCGGGACGTAGCCGAGGTCGTGCCAGCCCAGATGCAGGCCGAGGTCCGCGCCGGACACGTTCAGCGCGACCAGGCAGGCCAGGTCGTCGCGGTTCTGCGTACCGCCGAGGTCGTCGCCGAGTCGGCGCAGCCCGCGCCACCAGCCGAGCAGGTGCACCCCGTGCGCCGGCCCCTGGCGCAGCACGGCCCGCAGGTCGTCGTGCCCGGAGCGGAAGGTGGCCGGGTCGGTGGCGGCGAGCACGCCGGAGGCGGCGTCCACCCCGAACACCACGAGATAGGTGCGCCCGGGCGCATCACCCCCCGAGCCAGCCGCGGCGCCGGACGGGCCGCCCGGTCGCTCACCGCCGGGTCCGGCGGCCAGCTCGGCGAGTTGGGCGCGCAGTGCCGCCGCGTCGAGGCGGCGGACCGGATGCCCGGCGGCGGCCAGGGTCATCGCCAGGTCGTCGGCGGCATCGGTGGTGCCGGACGCCAGGGGGGCGAGCAGGAAGCGGGCCGTGCCGGGGGCCTGCTGCCGGGCCAGGCTGAGGGTGGCCGAGCGGAGCACGTCCACCCCGGCCGAGGCGGTGCCGACCACGGCGAGGTGCCGGCCGGGGTTGGCTTCCAGGCGGAAGGCTGCCGTGCTGCCGGCCACGTCCACCGTCCGGCCGACCAGCGCGAGCGGCGGCTCGGTGCCCGGCCGCAGCGCGGCCCAGGTGGGGTCGGCGGCCAGTCGCGGCGTCTCGTACCCGCGGAAGACGATGGGCGGGCGCGTGCCCGCCGGCCGGGCCTGGAACAGCTCGTGCCGGAGGGTGGCCAGGTCGGCGCCGGCGGCGTGCGCGTCGGGGAAGCGGACCTCGGTGTTCGCGCCGGCCGCGCCCCCGGCGGTGTTGACCACGGCCGTCCCCACCCGCAGCGCCTGCGCGGCGTCGTTGAGCGGGTCGAGCATCCCGCTCCCGCCGGGGAGCGCCACCCGCAGCGGGAACTGGCCGAAGATGGCCTCGGCCCGGCCGTACAGGGCCTCGATGCCGGTGGTGCTCTGGCTGGCCAGCACCAGGTGCAGGCCGTACGAGCGACCCTTGCGGGCCAACTCCTCCAGCAGGTCGACGGCCTGCCGGGCGAGGGCGTCGTTGCCGGCGAACAGCACGTGGAACTCGTCGACCACGGTGACGATCCGGGGTGGCCGGTGCTCGGCCGGCAGGTCGGCGAGCTTGGTGACGCCGTGGCGCTTGAGCAGGTCGGCCCGGCGGGTCAGCTCCTCGCGCAGCTCGCGCAGCACGGCGACGCCGTACTCGCGGTCGGACTCGATGCCGACCGCGCGGGCGTGCGGCAGCCAGGACGGGTCGCGCTCGGTGGGGACGAACTCGGTGAAGCTGACGCCCTCCTTGAAGTCGAGCAGGAGGAGCTGGAGCTCGGTCGGGGCGTACCGGGCGGCCAGGCCGTAGAGCACGTCGAGCAGGAACACCGTCTTGCCCGCGCCGGTCCGCCCGCCGACCAGCCAGTGTGGGGTGGCGTCGTCGAAGGCGACCGTGATCGGCTGGCCGACGACTTCAGCGCCGGCTGCAGATCGTGGCGCGGCGTCGGACGCGCCGAGCTGGAGTTGGCGAACCGACCGGCCGAGCACGGTACGCAGCCCGGTGGCGGACGACTCGGCCCAGCGGCTGGCCGGGAGCAGGTCGGCGAAGGTCACCGCCTCGGCCCGGCGGGTGGCCGCGGCGAGCTGCCGGGCCAGCCCGGTGACGGTGGCGTGCGCCGGGTCGCCGTCGAGCACCACCGGGGCGGGCAGGCCGCTGCCGTCGGCGCTGAACGGCTGGCCGGGTGGGTCGCCGACCAGCGCGTACCGGTCGCCCCGCCGTAGCTGGGTGGTGGCGCCGAGCGGCGGTGGCGGGTCGCCGGGACCGGCGGCGGGGTAGCCGGCGAGCAGCACGCAGACCGCCGCGGCCGGACCGGCGTGGGTGAGCGCGGCGAGCCGGGCCAGCTCGCGGGGCGGCGGGGCGGACGCGGCGACCACCAGCAGCAGTTCCTGGTCGTCCCGGACCGCCTGCTGGGCGCTGCGGGCGTGCCGTTCCGCCTCGTCGAGCAGGGCGGCCACCTCGGCGGCGGTGGTCGCGGCGGGGCCGAGCACCCCGGCGTCCAGCAGCGGGCGCAGCGGCAGGAACGCGGCGCCGAACGCGGCGGGGTCGATGCCGGCGACCCGGACCGTGCCGGCCGGCGCGGCGGCGAGCAGCCGCACCACCACGGCCCGCAGCAGCTCACCGACCCGCGGATCGCGGGCGTCGGTGTCGACCGCGAGGTGCGTGCCGCCGGCCAGCGGCACCAGCACCGGGAAGCGACCGTCCAGGGTGGTCGCTTCGCCGATGCGGACCGGCACCGGGGTCGTGACCGGGCGGGCGGCGCCTGGTGCGGCGGCGGCCAGTTCGGCGCCGAGCCGGGCCAGCCGGGCGACCAGCTCGGGGCTGCCGGGGGCGACCGGCCCGGCGGCGGCGAGCGCCCGCCGCGCGGCCTCCCAGCGCCGTACGGCCTGCCGGTGGAAGGCGACCGCCTGCCCGTACGCCGTCGCGAGCCTGCCCACCGTCCCGTCCCTCCGACGCCGTCGCGGTCCCGATCGAGGGAACCCTAACGGAAGCCCGCCGAGCCGGCACAGTACGTGACGCGTTTTCAGGATTTGTCTACTGTTCACCTCGCGGACCCCGGCCGCGTCGGCGGCGTTCCCCGGCCGCCGTTTGCCTGCTGACGGAAGCATCGTGAACAGGAAGGCGACGACGTGAGCTCCTCCCCCATTTCCCGCCGGTCCATGCTGCGCGGCGGTGCCGCTGGCGCCCTCGGCATCGTGGTGGCCGGTAACCTGGACGTCATCGCGGGACCGGCGGCGGCGCGGGCCGCGGCCCGCCCGGCGGTCGGCTACGGCGAACTCGTTCCGGACCCGGCCGGCCTGCTGGCCCTGCCGCCCGGCTTCTCGTACACCATCGTGGCGCAGGCCGGCGTGACCCTGCTGGAGTCCGGGCAGCCGACCCCGAGCGACGCCGACGGCACCGGCTGCTTCCTCGGCCGTGAGGGCTCGGTGCTGGTCAACAACCACGAGATCGGCGGCAGCGAGCCCTTCCCGGTGCCCGCGCTGGCCGGCCTCACCTACGACCCCGGTGCCCGCGGCGGCACCACCACCATCGAGGTGGACGCCCAGGGCCGGCGGCTGCGCGAGTACGTCAGCGTGGCCGGGACGCACAACAACTGCGCCGGCGGCATCACCCCGTGGGGCACCTGGCTGACCTGCGAGGAGACCGAGCAGAAGGCCGGCGGGCGGTACCTGAAGGACCACGGCTACACCTTCGAGGTCGACCCGCACGACCGGTCCGCCAACCTGGACCCGGTGCCGCTGAAGTTCCTCGGTCGGTACGCGCACGAGGCGGTGGCCGTCGACCCGTACACCCACGCGATCTACCTGACCGAGGACGCCGGCGGGCCGAACGGGCTCTACTTCCGCTGGACGCCGCCGGCCGGCTTCCGCGGCGGCAAGGGCGCGCTGCGCGCGCTGGCGCAGCGTCCCGACGGGGACACTGCCGGCAGCCTCCAGGCGATGAAGTGCTTCCTGGGCAGCCAGCACGTCGCCGACCTGTCCGAGGCGACCACGCCGGGCACCCGCTACAAGGTGGAGTGGGTGGACGTGCCGGACCGGGACGCGAAGACCGTCTCGGTGCGTAAGCAGTTCGCCGACGAGCAGGTGACCCGCAGCCGCAAGCTGGAGGGCGCCTGGTGGGCCGACGGCGGCGCGTACTTCGTGGCCAGCTTCGCCCGGCACTCCGACGGCAGCGTCAACGAGCACGACGGCCAGGTGTGGTTCTACGACCCGCGGACCGAGACCGTCACGCTGAAGACCATCTTCGGGGTGAACCAGAACCCGGACGAGGAGACCGGCAACTACGACGGCCCGGACAACATCACCGTGTCGCCGTACGGCGGGGTGATCCTGGCCGAGGACGGCGAGGGCCTGTCGCACCTGGTCGGGGTGACCGAGCAGGGCAAGGCGTACCCGCTGGCCCGCAACGAGCTGAACGAGAGCGAGTTCACCGGGCCGACGTTCAGCGCCGACGGGAAGATTCTGTTCGCCAACATCCAGTCCCCCGGCTACGTCTTCGCGATCACCGGCCCGTGGGGCCGGCCGAGCAACGCCGACCTGGCGGCTGACCACTCCTGAGTACCGGCGGCGGCCGGCAGTTCCCGAGGGGCCGCCGGCCGCCGGCTTGGCAGGACCACCCCAGCCGTCCGGTGCTGGCCTCGGCGGCTGCCGGCCTGGCACCGCCGACCCGGCCCAACGGCCCGGCTGCGCTCGACGCGACCGGACCCGGCGCGCGGACCTTCCCGGGCGTCAGGGGCGCGCAGCCGGGTGGCGCAGGCCGTCCAGGGCGATGGCCAGCACCCGGTCGCGCTGGGCCGGCTCGGGGAACTGGTACGCCGTGATCCCGCTGATCAGCCGCACCACGTCGTCGAAGCTGGCGTCCGGCCGGGCCACCCCGGCCTCCTGAGCGCGGCGCAGCAACGGCTCGCCCGCGGCGTAGATCTCGGTGCGGCAGCTGCGGAACACCTCGGAGTCGTGCACCAGCTCCTCGGCGAGGGCTCGCTTGGTGCCGACGTAGGCGACGAACCGGTTGAGCCAGGCGACCAGGGCATCCCAGGGCGGGAGGTCCGCCAGGTCGGCGGCGGACCGGCTGAGCGCTCCCACCTCCTCGACGTAGACCGCCTCGAACAGGTCACGCCGGTTGGGGAAGTTCCGGTAGAGCGTCCCGATGCCGACCCCGGCCCGCCGGGCGATCTCCTCCAGCGAGGCGCCCGCACCGCACTCCCCGAAGACCTCCCGCGCGGCGGCGATCAACGCGTCGTAGTTGCGCCGGGCATCCGCTCGTTTCGGGCGGCGCGCAAGGACCTCCCCCAGCTGGTCGCCGCTGGCCATGACGGGCGTCACCTCTCCTGCCTTGCAACCGGAGGCACCCCTCCGATAGGTTAGTGGAGGCACCCCTCCGGAACTGACCGGAGCCATGCCTCCGGATAGCTTACTCCGGATTTCGGGCCGATCCCCACCTGCGCGATCGGCCATCCAGACACCGGACCCAGGAGGTCCCACCATGCCCGCATTCGGCTGAACACCGGCAGTCCCGGCCGCCACCGCGGCAGATCGCCCCGGCCGCGCCCCTGCGCGAGCCGTCCCCCGATCCGCGCGAGCGGCCCCGCGGTCACGTCGACCGCACACCCGGGCGACCGACCGTCGCCCCCGGCAGACCTTTCTTTCGTACGCGAACGGGAGTTCCCTCCGTGACCGAAACCATCCGACGCGGCTCGCGTCGGTTGACCTTCCTCGTCCTCGCGGCCGGCACCGGCTTCTTCGCGATGCTCCAGTCGCTGATCACCCCGGTGCTGCCCACCATCCAGCACGACCTGCACACCTCCCAGAACACCGTGACCTGGGTGCTGACCGCCTACCTGCTCTCCGCGTCGATCTTCACCCCGGTCCTCGGCCGGGTCGGCGACATGGTCGGCAAGGAGCGGATGCTGGTCGTCTCCCTCGCCGCGCTCGCGCTCGGCTGCCTGCTGGCGGCCGTTGCCCCCAGCATCGGCGTGCTCATCGTCGCCCGGGTGGTCCAGGGCGTCGGAGGCGCGGTCTTCCCGCTGTCGTTCGGCATCATCCGCGACGAGTTCCCCGCCGCGCGGGTCGGCTCCGCCGTCGCGGCGATCTCGGCGATCGTCGCCGCCGGTGGCGGCCTCGGCGTCGTCCTGGCCGGTCCGATCGTCGCCGCCCTGGGGTACCGGTGGCTGTTCTGGATCCCGCTGGTCGTCGTCGGGCTCACCGCGCTCGCCGCGCACCGGTTCGTGCCGGAGTCGCCGGTCCGTACGCCCGGCCGGATCAACTGGGCGGCCACCCTGCTGCTCTCCGGCTGGCTGGTGGCGCTGCTGCTGCCGATCAGCAAGGGCGCCGCCTGGGGCTGGACCTCCGGTCGGGTGACCGGCCTGCTGGTGCTCGCCGGCCTGCTCCTGGTCGCCTGGCTGGTGGCCGAGGCCCGCTCGGCGAACCCGCTGATCGACCTGCGGATGATGCGCCTGCCCGGGGTCTGGACGACCAACCTGGTCGCCCTGCTCTACGGCGCTTCGATGTTCGCCGTCTACGCCTTCCTGCCGCAGTTCGTGCAGATCCCGACCAGCGCCGGATACGGCTTCGGCGCCAGCGTCACCCAGGCCGGGCTGCTGATGCTGCCGATGCTGGTCGCCATGTTCGTCGCCGGCCTCGCCGCCGGCCGGCTGCAGGGCCGGTTCAGCGCCAAGGCACAGTTGGCGACCGGCGCGGTGTGCAACGTGCTCGCCTCGGCGATGCTGACCGTCGCCCACGACACCCGCTGGGAGATCGGTGTGGCCGGGGGACTGGTCGGCCTGGGCATCGGGCTGGCGTTCGCCTCGATGGCCAACCTGATCGTGGCCAGCGTGCCGCCCGGGCAGACCGGGGTGGCCACCGGCATGAACGCCAACATCCGCACCATCGGCGGCGCGATCGGTGCCGCGGTGGTGAGCGGCGTGATCACCGCCCACCCGCAGGCGAGCGGGCTGCCGCGCGAGGCCGGGTTCACCCTGGGGTTCCTGGTGCTCACCGGGATCGCGCTAGCCGCCGCGATGGCCGCGCTGATCGTTCCGGCCGGGCGGCCGGCGATGCGTGAACGGCGCGCGGAGCTGTCGCCGGGGAGCGCCGGGCCGGAGCTGACCGGCGAACTCGCGACGGCGGGACGCTGATCCGACTCCGGGGCTGACAGCGCGGGCGACTCACCCGCGCGCCGCCACCCACGCGCCGGTCAGCGCGTTCCGCCGGAGTAGCCGCACCGGCCCGCAGGTCGCGCTCGAACGTGGAAGTAGTGGCCTCCCGGGCGGGAGGCCACTACTTCCTGGATCGAGCGGGATCTTGAAGGGCCCGATGCCGTCAGGTCGGTAGCGGGTCCGGCCGGGTCAGCCGGCGAGGGCGCAGTCGGCCGCGTGAACCAATGCCGTGGCCCGGGACCGGCGGCGCGACCGGTGCGACGCGCAGGCGGCGCACTCGTGGGCCGTGCGGGCGGACGGGCCGGCCGCGAACCGCCCAGCCCGGGGGCGCAGCCCGGCGAACCGCGTGCCGGGCAGGCGCAGCCCCACCGGGCGGGACGCCGGAACCGGGCGCGGGCCCTCGGCGGCCATCGGGGCGACGGGGCCGGCCGCGGCCACCGGGCGGGCGACCGCCGGGACGCTCGCCGGCCGGACGACGCGGGCGGTGGCGGCGGCGCGGCGGCGCACGGCGGGCGCGGCGAGCACCAGGCTGAGCCGGCGCCGCAGCCGCCGCTCCCGGAGCCGGTCGAGGGCCACCCCGGCCGCCACGGTGGCGACGGTAGTGAGCGTGCCGGCCAGCACCAGGGTCTGCCGGGGTCCGGCGTGCTCGGCGAGCCAGCCGAGCAGGGGCGCGCCGACGGCCGCGGAGACCGAGCCGGTGACCGCCAGGGCGGCCAGCACCCGCCCCCGCATGGCGTAGTCGGTGTCGAGCTGGGCGCGGGCGCCGACCGTGGTGTCGATGATCACGGCCGCCGCCGCCACCGGCAGCATCACCGCGGCGAAGCTCAGTGTGCCGGGGGCCAGCCCGGCGACGATCTGCAGGGCGCTGGCCAGCAGGCCGGCCCCCACCAGCACCCGGTAGCCGAGCTCCCGGCGGCGGGCCGCGACCAGCGCGCCGAGCACCGTACCGACCGCGAAGACGGTGGAGAGGAAGCCGTACCCGGACGCGCCGCCGCGCAGCGGACCGTCGCTCATCGCGGCCATGGTCACCTGGTAGTTGCGGCCCAGGCTGCCGAGCACGAAGGACAGCGCCAGGGCCACCAGCACCACCGGCTGCCGCAGCAGGTACCGGAAGCCGGCTCGGATGCTGCGGTCCGCCGGCACCGCCTCGGCCTCCGACAACTCCAGCTCGGCCCGTCTTGCGCCGCGCCGCGACCGCAAGCCGTCGTCCGGTGCGCCGTGCCGCTCCTCCTCGCGTACGGCGAACAGGGCCGCCACCACCGCGACGAAGCTGGCGGCGTTGATCGCGAAAAGCAGCGCGGGGCCGACGGCGGCCACCACGACGGCGCCGACGCTCATGCCCAGGATGCGGCCGGCCGAGTTGGTGAGCGAGCCGAGGGCGAGCGCGTTGCCGAGGCTCTCCCGGTCCACCAGGGTCGAGCACCAGCGGCCCATCACCGGGCCCTCGATCGCCGACACCGCGCCGGTGACCAGGGAGATCGCGTAGATGGCCGGCAGGCCGCCGGTGCCGGTGACGGCGACCATGGCCAGCCCGGCGGCGAGCAGCGCGTGGGCGGCCTGGGCACCGATCAGCAGCGGCTTGGCGGGCAGCCGGTCGGCCAGCGCGCCGCCCCAGACGCTGAGCACCAGGCTGGGCAGCGCCTGCAACAGGACGGTGAGCCCCATCGAGGTGGCGGACCCGGTCTGCGCCAGCACGTACCAGTTGACGCCGAGAACCTGCATCCAGGTCCCGATGACCGACACGAACCCGGCGGCGGCCCAGATCCGGTAGTTGCGGTGGCGCAGCGCGGCGAACGTGGCGCCGAGGGCCATGAGGATTTCCCCGTCCAGTGGGTGACACGACGAAAGCCGGACCCCGCAGGTCCGGCCAGCCGCCAAGTCTGACCGCCCGCAAACCTCATTGCCGCTGTTCGTGAGGCGTTTCACGGGCCGGGCGGGAACCGGACGACCAACGTGAGCACCCCGGTCCGGGCCGGCTCGGCCCGGACCGCGGGGTCGGTGTCCGCGCCGGCTCAGCGCGCGGCGAGCGGCTGCCGGGCGGGATCCACCGGCGCGGGCAGCTCGCCCACCCCACCGAGGTACGCGTGGACGGCCGCGGCCGCGGCCCGCCCCTCGGCGATCGCCCAGACGATCAGCGAGGCGCCCCGGTGCATGTCCCCGGCGACGAACACCCCGTCGACGTCGGTCTGCCAGTCGGAGCGGGCGTCGACCGCGCCCCGGGCGTTGCGGGTCACCCCGAGCTGGGCCAGCAACGGCTGTTCCTCGGTCCCCTCGAAGCCGATGGCCAGCAGCACCAGGTCGGCGGGCAGTTCCCGCTCGGAGCCGGGCAGCACGGAGACGATCCGCCGGCCGTCCCGCTTCTCCACGCTCACCTCGGCGATCCGGACCGCCCTGACCTGGCCGGTGCCGTCATCGACGAACTCCTGCACCGCCACGGCGAAGACCCGCTCGCCGCCCTCCTCGTGGGCCGGGTAGTCGCGCAGGATCCACGGCCAGGTGGGCCACGGGTCCCGGGCGGCGTCCCGGCCGGCCGGCGGCTCCGGGTAGAGGTCGAGCTGGTGGACCCCGGCCGCGCCCTGCCGGTGCGCCACGCCGAGGCAGTCCGCGGCGGTGTCGCCACCGCCGATGATCACCACGTGCTTGCCGGCCGCGTCGATCGGAGTCCCGTCCGGGAGCGTGGCCAGGGCGGGCTTGCCCTCCCCGGCCGCCGCGACGACCCGATTGGCCGCCACCAGGTGCGCCATCGCCTGGTGTACGCCGCGCAGCTGCCGGCCCGGCGTCTCGGGGACGTCCCGGCCCTGCAGCGCGCCGCAGGCGAGCAGCACCGCGTCGTGCTCGGCGCGCAACTGCTCGGCGGTCACGTCGACCCCGACGTTCACCCCGGCACGGAAGCGCACCCCCTCGGCGGCGAGCTGAGCCAGCCGCCGGTCGATGTGCTGCTTCTCCAGCTTGAAGTCGGGGATGCCGTACCGGAGCAGGCCGCCGAGCGCGTCGTCCCGCTCGTACACGGTGACGGCGTGCCCGGCGCGGGCGAGCTGCTGCGCGGCGGCGAGCCCGGCGGGCCCGGAGCCGACCACGGCGACCGACTTCCCGGTCGGCGCGGACACCGGGCGGGGGCGCAGCCCGCCGCGGGCCACCGCGGCGTCGGCGATCTCCACCTCGACCTGCTTGATGGTGACCGGCAGCTGGCCGCCGAGGCCGAGCACGCACGCCGCCTCGCACGGAGCCGGGCAGAGCCGGCCGGTGAACTCGGGGAAATTGTTGGTGGCGTGCAGCGACTCCACGGCGGCGTCCCAGTTGCCGGTCCGGACCAGGTCGTTCCAGTCCGGGATGCGGTTACCGAGCGGGCAGCCGTCGTGGCAGAACGGAATGCCGCAGTCCATGCACCGGGTGGCCTGCTCGCGGATCAGCTCCTCGCCGGCCGGCGGATACACCTCCCGCCAATCCATGATCCGCACCGGCACCGGCCGGCGGGCGGGCAGCCGCCGGTCGTAGCGCAGGAAACCGTTCGGGTCAGGCACGAGCCACCTCCTGGGCGACCGCCCGCGGGGCGGGCGGCACCGGCAGCGCCGGTTGGGCCGGCTCAGCCGGCGCCGTCAGTTCTTTCATGACCGCGTCGTCGACGTCACGGCCGGCGGCTTCGGCGGCCCGCATGATCTCCACCACCCGGCGGTAGTCCCGGGGCACCACCGCGGTGAACTCCTCCACCGCCTCCGACCAGCGCTTGAGCAACTCCTCCGCGACCGCCGAGTCGGTCTCGGCGAAGTGCCGCTGGACGAGGTCGTGCAGCAGGTCCCGCTCCTCGTCGCGCAGCGGCGACAGGTCGACCAGCTCCGGGTTGACCAGCCGCCGGTCGAGCCGGTGCACGAAGGCGGTGCCGCCGGACATGCCGGCGGCGAAGTTGCGGCCGGTCGGGCCGAGCACCACCACCGTGCCGCCGGTCATGTACTCGCAGCCGTGGTCGCCGACGCCCTCGACGACCGCCACCGCGCCCGAGTTGCGCACCGCGAACCGCTCGCCGACCCGGCCGCGCAGGAACATCTCGCCGTCGGTGGCCCCGTACAGCAGGGTGTTGCCGGCGATGATCTGGTCCTCGGCCCGCTCCCCCGGCCCGGCCGCGGCGTCGGCGAACGGCGCCGTCGGGTCCGGTCGGACGATGATCCGCCCGCCGGAGAGGCCCTTACCGACGTAGTCGTTCGCGTCGCCGTACAGGCGCAGGGTGACCCCGTGCGGCAGGAACGCGCCGAACGACTGGCCGGCGGTGCCGTGCAGCAGGAACTCGATGGTGTCGGTGGGCAGGCCGGCGCCGCCGAACCGGCGGGTGACCTCGCCGCCGAGCATCGCGCCGACGCTGCGGTGCTCGTTGCGAATCGCCAGCTCGGCCCGGACCGGCGTGACCGGTGCGGCGTCCCGCGCCTCGGCGCCGGCCGCCCGGGACCCCGCATCCCGCAGGGCCGGCGCAGCCAGGGCGATGAGCTGGTTGTCCAGGGCCAGTTCCAGGCCGTGGTCCTGGGCCCGGATGCCGCGCCGGGCCGCGCCCGCGGGCAGCTCGGGCAGGTGCAGGACCCGGCTGAGGTCGAGGCCGTGGCCCTTCCAGTGGTCGACAGCCGGGGTGACGTCGAGCAGCTCGGTGTGCCCGATCGCCTCGTCGATGCTGCGGAAGCCCAGCTCGGCCAGGTATCCACGGACCTCCTCGGCGAGGAAGAGGAAGAAGTTCTCCACGAACTCCGGCTTGCCGGTGAAACGCTCGCGCAGCACCGGGTTCTGGGTGGCGATGCCGACGGGGCAGGTGTCCAGGTGGCAGACCCGCATCATCACGCAGCCCTCGACGATCAGCGGGGCGGTGGCGAAGCCGAACTCCTCCGCGCCGAGCAGCGCGGCGATCAGCACGTCCCGGCCGGTCTTGAGCTGGCCGTCGACCTGCACGGTGACCCGGTCGCGGAGCTTGTTGAGCAGCAGCGTCTGCTGCGCCTCGGCCAGCCCCAGCTCCCACGGGGTGCCCGCGTGCTTGAGCGAGTTGAGCGGGGACGCGCCGGTACCGCCGTCATGGCCGGAGATCAGGATGACGTCGGCCTTGAGCTTGGCGACGCCGGCCGCCACGGTGCCCACCCCGACCTCGCTGACCAGCTTGACGTGCACCCGGGCGCGCGGGTTGACGGACTTGAGGTCGTGGACGAGCTGGGCCAGGTCCTCGATGGAGTAGATGTCGTGGTGCGGCGGCGGGGAGATCAGGCCGACGCCCGGCGTGGCGTGCCGGGTACGCGCGATCCACGGCCAGACCTTGTTGCCGGGAAGCTGGCCACCCTCGCCGGGCTTCGCCCCCTGGGCCATCTTGATCTGGAGGTCGTCGGCGTTGACCAGGTATTCGCTGGTCACGCCGAAGCGGCCGCTGGCGATCTGCTTGACCGCCGAGCGGCGCTCGGGGTCGTGCAGCCGGTCGACGTCCTCGCCGCCCTCGCCGGTGTTGGACTTGCCGCCGAGCCGGTTCATCGCGATGGCGAGGGTCTCGTGCGCCTCGGCCGAGATCGACCCGTACGACATGGCGCCGGTGGCGAACCGCTTGACGATCTCGCGGGCCGGCTCCACCTCGTCCACCGGCACCGCCGGGCGTACGCCGGTGCGCAGGGTGAACAGGCCGCGCAGCGAGCCGGCCTGCGCGGCCAGCTCGTCGACCTTAGCGGTGTACCGGCGGAAGATGTCGTACTGGCGGCTGCGGGTGGCGTGCTGGAGCAGGAAGACCGTCTCCGGGTTGAACAGGTGCAGCTCGCCCTCGCGGCGCCACTGGTACTCGCCGCCGACCTCGAGCCGGTCGGACGGCTGGGCCCCGGCGGCCGGCCAGGCCAGGGCGTGCCGGGCGGCCACCTCGGCGTGGATCTCGTGCAGCCCGATCCCGCTGATCGTGCTCGGGGTGCCCCGGAAGTAGCGCTCGACCAGGCGGGTGTCCAGGCCGACGGCCTCGAACACCTGGGCGCCGCAGTACGACGACACCGTCGAGATGCCCATCTTGGACATGATCTTCAGGACGCCCTTGCCGAGCGCCTTCACGTAGTTGCGGACCGCCTTCTCCGGGTCGACGCCGACCAGCGCGCCCGTGGAGATCATGTCCTCCACCGATTCGAAGGCCAGGTACGGGTTGACCGCCGCCGCGCCGTAGCCGATCAGCACTGCCGCGTGGTGCACCTCGCGGCAGTCGCCCGACTCCACGATCAGCGCCACCTGGGTGCGCGTCTGCTCGCGGACCAGGTGCTGGTGCACCGCCGCGGTGAGCAGCAGCGACGGGATGGGGGCCAGGTCGGCGTTGGAGTCCCGGTCGGAGAGCACCAGGATCCGGACCCCGTCCTCGATCGCCTCGGAGACGTGCCGGCAGATCTCGGTCAGCCGGGCCTTGATGCCGGCCCCGCCGTCCCGGACCCGGTAGAGCCCGGAGACCCGGACCGCCTTGAACCCGGGCAGGTCGCCGTCCTCGTCGATGGAGAGGATCTTGGCCAGCTCGTCGTTGTCGATCACCGGGTACGGCAGCACGATCTGCCGGCAGCTCGCCGGGCCCGGGTCGAGCAGGTTGCCCTCCGGCCCGATGGTGGACGCCAGACTGGTCACCAGCTCCTCCCGGATCGCGTCCAGCGGCGGGTTGGTGACCTGGGCGAAGAGCTGGTGGAAGTAGTCGTAGAGCAGCCGCGGCCGGGTGGACAGCGGCGAGATCGGGGTGTCCGTGCCCATCGAGCCGATCGGCTCCGCACCGCTGCGGGCCATCGGGGCGAGCAGGATCTTCAGCTCCTCCTCGGTGTAGCCGAAGGTCTGCTGCCGGCGGCGCACCGAGTCGTGGGTGTAGACGATGTGCTCGCGCGGCGGCAGTTCGTCCAGCTCGATCAGGCCGGCGTGCAGCCACTCGTCGTACGGCCGGGCGGCGGCCAGCTCGGTCTTGATCTCGTCGTCCTGGACGATCCGGCCGTTGACCGTGTCGACCAGGAACATCTTCCCCGGCTGGAGGCGGCCCTTGGCGACCACGGTGGCCTGGTCGAGGTCGAGCACGCCCGCCTCGCTGCCCAGCACGACCAGCCCGTCGGCGGTGCGCCACCAGCGGCCGGGGCGCAGCCCGTTGCGGTCCAGCACCGCGCCGACGATCTCGCCGTCCGTGAAGGCGACCGAGGCCGGA
This sequence comes from Micromonospora sp. NPDC047740, assembly GCF_043204735.1. Taxonomy (NCBI): domain Bacteria; kingdom Bacillati; phylum Actinomycetota; class Actinomycetes; order Micromonosporales; family Micromonosporaceae; genus Micromonospora; species Micromonospora sp. NPDC047740. The sequence goes on along the minus strand of NZ_JBIDCT010000023.1, from coordinate 32,165 downwards.
CCGTCCCACGGCTCCATCAGGCTGGCGTGGAACCGGTAGAAGGCGCGCTTGTCGGCGCGCATGTCCGGGTCGTTCTCCCACGCCTCCGGGATCATCATCAGCACCGCGTGCGGCAGGCTCCGCCCGGCCAGGTGGAGCAGCTCGAGCACCTCGTCGAAGTTGGCCGAGTCGGAGGCGCCGGGGGTGCAGACCGGGAAGACCCGGCGGATGTTGCCGGGGATGTCGGCGGTGCGCAGCAGCGCCTCCCGGGCCTGCATCCAGTTCCGGTTGCCGCGGATCGTGTTGATCTCGCCGTTGTGCGCGATGAACCGGTACGGGTGGGCCAGCGGCCAGGACGGGAAGGTGTTGGTGGAGAACCGCGAGTGCACCAGGGCGATCGCGCTGACCACCCGCTCGTCGGTCAGCTCCGGGTAGAACGCGGGCAGCTGGTCGGGGGTGAGCATGCCCTTCCAGACCATGGTCCGCCCGGACAGCGACGGGAAGTATGCCGGCACGCCCCGCTCGGCGCTCTCCCGCTCGGCCTGCTTGCGCACGCAGAACGCCACCCGGTCCAGGTCGAGCCCGGTCAACGGGGAACCGGCCGGGCCGGCGGGCGAGTCGGTGAGCCGGTGCGCGGCGAGGAAGACCTGCCGGACCCGGGGCATCGCGGCGAGGGCCGTCTCGCCGAGGCCGCTCGGGTCGGTGGGGACGTCCCGCCAGCCGAGGATGACGGCCCCCTCGACCAGGGCGTACTTCTCCACCACCTGGCGGGCCCGGGCCTCGGCCGCGTCGTCGTCGGGGAGGAATACCAGGCCGGTGGCGTACTGGCCGGCGGGCGGCAGCGGGAAGTCGACGACCGCGCGCAGGAACGCGTCCGGCACCTGGATCATGACCCCGGCGCCGTCGCCGGTGTTGGGCTCCGCGCCCCGGGCGCCCCGGTGGTCCAGCCGGCAGAGCGCCCCGAGACCGTTCGCGACGACCTCGTGCGACCGGCGTCCGTGCAGGTCGGCCACGAAGGCCACGCCGCACGCGTCGTGTTCCTGCGCGGGGTCGTAAAGCCCCGTCGCGCGGGGGGCCGGCTGCGGGCTGAGAGGGTACGGAAAGGCCACCGGGCCTCCTGTCGTCACTCAGGTTGGATCATGGTCGGGACGACGTCGGCCCTACGTGGGTCTTATTGAGTCTACGTTAGGGCTTCCGGCGCAAGGCCAGTTCAGATTGATCACACCTTCCACAACGTGGGACATGTAGTCTCGCGCGGTGGATGTCGTACGCACTGACGTGCTCGACCGGTTGGAGCGGTTCTACGACGCGGTGCCCCGCGACGGGGCGCGTACCGAGGAATTCGGCGCACTGGTGCTCTTCGTCCGGGACGGCGCCGGGTGGCCGTTCTACGCCCGCCCGCGGCTCGACGCCACCGCACCGCCCTCGCTCGCCGACGTGACCGCCGTCCGGGCCCGGCAACGGGAGCTGGGCCTGCCGGAGGCGTTCGAGTGGGTGCACGAGATCACTCCGGACCTGCTCGCCGTCGCCCGCTCGGCGGGGCTGACCGTGCTGGAGGCACCGCTGATGGTGCTCGACCCGGCGCGCCTGCCCGACCCGGCCGCGCTCAGCGACGTACCGGTGCGGGTCCTCGACCCGGCGGACCCGGGCTTCGCGGCGGACGTGGCGGTGCGGCGGGCAGTCGCCGCGATCGGCTTCGCCAACGGCGGCACCGCCCGCGGCGACGCCGGCCCGGCCGAGCGGGACGCCGCGGTGTCCCGGCTGGACGTGGCCACGCTGGAGGAGGACGCCACCCGGATCGCCGACGGCCGGCGGATCTCGGTGCTCGCCGAGACCCCCGAGCAGGGGGCGCTGGCCAGCGGCATGGCCATGCGGGTCGGCGACGTGGCGGAGATCGCCGGGGTGGCGTCCCTGCCGGCGGCCCGCCGGCGCGGCCTCGGTGCGGCGGTGACCGCGACGCTCGCCCACGAGTTGCGCGCCGCCGGCACCGACCTGATCTTCCTTTCCGCCGGCAGCGAGGACATCGCCCGGGTCTACCTGCGGGTCGGCTTCCGCCGCATCGGCACCGCCTGCATCGCCGAGCCGGCCGCCCTCATCGGCTGACCCCGCCCGTCCTCCGGGCGGGTCAGGTCGGTGGGTGCCAGGCGGCGGCCGCGGAGGCGGCCGTGTTGCGCAGCCGGGGGCTGATCGTGCCGAGGGCCGCGTCGCGGGCGCGCAGCGCCAGGCGACCCCGGGTCTGCAGGACCGCCGACATCCGGCGGGTCTGCCGCACCATGGTCGCCGCGCGGGGCCGGCGCAGCCGGTCGTACGCGGCCACCGCGTCGGGCAGCCGCGACTCGCGCAGCAGCACGGAGAGGGTGGCCGCGTCCTCGAAGGCGAGGCAGGCGCCCTGCCCGAGGTGCGGGGGCATGGCGTGCGCGGCGTCGCCGAGCAGTACCACCCCGCCCGGCCCGGCCGGGAAGCCGTACGCCCTGGGCAGCGGCCGCAGCTCGCGGATCTCCTGCTGCACCAGGTCGGCCGGCCCGGTGGCGTCGAGCAGCTCGGCGATCGGCGCGGGCCAGCCCGCGTACCAGCGCTTGAGCAGGGCGAGCTGGGTCTCCGCGGGCTCCGGGCGGGGCGCGCCGGCGGCGGTGGCCACCCAGTAGATGCCGCCCCGGCGGGCGGCGCCCGCGGCGCCCCGGTCGCCGAGCGAGGCGGCCACGAAGCGGTAACCCGCGCCCAGCGTCTCCCCGGGCACCGGCTGGTCGTCGGGCAGCTTCGGGGCCCGGTACCAGGGGATCACCGCCCGCCACGCGGCGCAGCCGGAACTCACCACCGCCGACTCCGGGGCGAGTTGCCGGCGGATTTCGCTGTCGGTGCCGTCGGCGGCCACCACCAGGTCCGCGGTCACGGTCTGCCGGCCGTCGCCCACCGCCGGGCGCTCCCCGGAAACCGCCCGCACGGTCCGCACGGTCACCCCGGTCCGCAGCTCCACCTGGTCACCGAGGCCGGCGATGAGCGCGTCGTGCAGGTCCTCCCGGTGCACCACGACCGGCATCCGCTCGGCCGGGGTGGGGCGGGGCTGCACCAGCCACTGCCCGTCGGGGCGGCGTATCCCGCCGTCGGGCAGCGGGGTGGCGATGGCGTCCAGCCCGGCGCCGAGCCCGAGGGCGCGCAGCGCGCGTACCCCGTTGGGCCAGAGCACGACGGCGGTCGGCTCCGGGCGGACCCGGTCGGACCGTTCGAGGAGGGTGACCTGCCACCCGGAGCGGGCCAGCACGCCGGCCACCGCCAGCCCGCCGAGGCCGGCGCCGACCACCACCGCGGTACGCATGACGTCCCCGCTCAGCTGTCCCGGTCGGCGGGGCTGGCGGCGGTGGCGTCGGCCCGGTCCGCGGCGCCGCCGGCCGCCGGCCGCTCCCCGGCGGCGTCGGCGGACCCGGCTACGGTCGACTCGACGGTCTCGTCGGCCGCGTGCCCGGACTCCGTGCCGGCCGCCGGTTCCGCGGCCGGCTCCTCCTCCGGTACGACGCCGGTCTCCCGGTACTCGTGGAACTGCTCCTCGCTGACCACCCGGTAGCCCTCCGGGGCGACCGGCCGCGGCCCGGCCTCCCGCGCGGAGAGGTCGACCTGCGACACGTCGCCGCCCGCGGGCGGAACCGGGGCGGCGGGGACACCGACCGGGACCAGGTACTCGCGGGGCCCGCGGACGCGCACGAAGTAGACCAGCGCGCCGAGGAAGACCAGCGCCGCGGTCCAGACGTTGAGCCGCAGGCCGAGGATGTGGTTGGCCTCGTCGGTGCGCATCAGCTCGATCCAGAACCGGCCGGCCGTGTAGCCCATCACGTAGAGCGCGAAGGCCCGGCCCCGGCCGAACCGCAGCTTCCGGTCGAGGAGGAAGACCAGAGCGGCGACGCCGATGTTCCAGAGCGCCTCGTACAGGAAGGTCGGCTGGTAGAGCCCCGGCAGCAGGACCGGGTTGCCCGCGTCGTCGCGCAGCGCGTGCCCGGGGTGGTCCGGGTCCATCACGTGGACCTCCAGCCCCCAGGGCAGGCTGGTCCGGCCGCCGTAGAGCTCGTTGTTGAACCAGTTGCCGAGCCGGCCGACGGCCTGGGCCAGCGGCAGGCCCGGCGCCAACGCGTCGGCCACCACCGTCAACGGGATGCCGAGCTGCCGGGCCGCGATCCAGGCACCGAGCGCGCCGCCGGCGACGGCGCCCCAGATGCCGAGGCCGCCCTCCCAGATGGCGAACGCCTTGAGCGGCTCACCGCCGGCGCCGAAGTATTTCTCGGGCGAGGTGATCACGTGGTAGAGCCGGGCGCCGACGATGCCGGTGGGCACCGCCCAGACGGCGATGTCGAGCACGGCGCCGGGGGCGACGCCGCGCCGGCGCAGCCGGTACTCGGTCACCACGCAGGCCACCACGATGCCGACAATGATGCAGAGCGCGTAGGCCCGGACCGGAACGGGTCCGAGCTGCCAGACGGCGGTGCTGGGGCTGGGCAGGGCCGCCAGTGGGGTCATCGGGGCGAGGGTCACGGGTGAACACGGTACCGCTGCGGACCGCACTCCCGGCACCCCGGTTCGCCGGCTTGACGCCTCGGATGACTTATGCTTTGCCCGGCCGTAGGCTCTTTGTCCATGAGCTCGCTCACCTGGGCGGTCGCCGCGGTCGTCACCGACCAGGCCGGACAGGTGCTGCTCTGCCGCCGGTCCGGGCCCGGCCGGCGGTGGGCGCTGCCCGGTGGCCGGCCGCGCCGCGACGAGAGCCCGCTCACCGCCGCGGTACGCGAGATCCGCGCGGAGACCGGCTGGGCGGTCGACCTGGTCGACCTGGTGGGCCTCTACCGGCTCGGTGAGCCCGGCATGCCCCGGCCCCCGGCCGGCCGCTCCGGCGCCCTGCCGGACGTCCTGGTGCACGTGTTCCGCGCCCGGGTGCGGGGGGACGCCCCGGCCGCCACCCCGGTCGGCGGCTGTGACCTGCGCTGGTACCCGCCCGAGGGGCTTCCTGAGGCGCTGACCCCGACCACCCGGGCCGCCGTGGCCGACGCCCTGGCGGGCCGGTCGGGGGTGCTGCGGGAGCCGCGACCGGACCGGGTCCCGCCCGGGCCCCGAGGTGAACCGCGCAGCGCGCCGGTCGACGGCGAGAACGCCGTCCCGCGCTGACGGGCCCTGCACCCTCCACGGCGCGGCGCGGTGCCAGCCGGGACCTGCCATGGCCGCTCGTGTCGCATGACACAGTGTGACGATCCTGTCACCCGGACGGGGGATCCGTGGCGCCTTCGCTCTGCAGCCACCGCCGCAGCACCCCGGCGCCACTCGCCGGACCGGAGCCGGCCTGTCGGCCGGCGATTCCAGCCGGGCGACTCAGCGGACCGGGTTGCGGACGCCCTCGGCGAGTTCGGCGCTCAGCGCCCGCAGCGCGGCCAGCCCGGTGGCCTGGTCCGGGGCGTCGAGCAGGCAGCGGATCAGCGCGCTGCCGACGATGACGCCGTCGGCGTACCCGGCGACGGTGCCGGCCTGCGCCCCGGTCCCCACGCCCAGCCCGACACCGACCGGCAGATCGGTGACCTCGCGCAGCCGGGAGACCAGGATCGGCGCCGCCTCGGAGGTCTGCGACCGGGCACCGGTGACGCCCATCAGCGCGGTGGCGTAGACGAAGCCGCGGCAGTGCTCGGCGGTCATCCGCAACCGCGCGTCGGTGGACGACGGGGAGACCAGGAACGTCCGGTCCAGGCCGTACGCGTCGGAGGCGGCCAGCCACTCGCCGGCCTCCTCGGGGATGAGGTCCGGGGTGATCAGGCCGGTGCCGCCGGCGGCGGCCAGGTCCCGGGCGAACGCGTCGACACCGTACTGCTCGATCGGGTTCCAGTAGGTCATGATGACCACCTGCGCGCCGGTCGCCGCGACGGCCTCGACGATCCGCAGGGTGTCGGCGATCCGCACCCCGCCGGCGAGGGCCAGGTCGCTGGCCCGCTGAATGACCGGGCCGTCCATCACTGGGTCGGAGTACGGGATCTCCACCTCGATGACGTCAACACCCGCCTCGACCATGGTCTTCATCGCGGCGATGCTGCCGTCGACGGTCGGGAACCCGGCCGGCATGCAGCCGACCAGCACAGCCCGCCCGTCGGCGCGGGCCTTGTCGAAGGCGACCCCGATGCGGCTCACGCCACCGCCTCGCTTCGCTCCGCGGCGGCGCGAGCCGCCGCGCTGCTGAGCTGAATGGTTCGCTCGCTCCGCTCGCTCACGCTGTCTCCCTGTCAAGGATGCCGAAGTACTGGCCGGCGGTGTGCACGTCCTTGTCGCCCCGGCCGGAGAGGTTGACGATGATGACCGGCTCCCGGCCGAGCTCGGCGGCGAGCTGCGGGGCGATCTTCAGGGCGCCGGCCAGCGCGTGCGAGCTCTCGATCGCCGGGATGATCCCCTCGGTGCGGCAGAGCAGCTCGAACGCGGCCATCGCCTCGTCGTCGTCGACCGGCAGGTAGGTCGCCCGGCCCTGGTCGTGCAGCCAGGCGTGCTCCGGCCCGACGCCCGGGTAGTCCAGGCCGGCCGAGATCGAGTGCGACTCGATCGTCTGCCCGTCGGCGTCCTGCAGCACGTAGGTCCGGGTGCCGTGCAGCACCCCGGAGGAGCCGCCGGTGATGCTGGCCGCGTGCCGGCCGGTCGCCACGCCCGCGCCGCCGGCCTCGAAGCCGTACAACCGCACTCCGCTGTCGGGCACGAAGGCGTGGAAGATGCCGAGCGCGTTGGAGCCGCCGCCGACGCAGGCGGCGACCGCGTCCGGCAGCGCGCCGGTCAGGTCGAGGCACTGCTGGCGGGCCTCCTCGCCGATGCCGCGCACGAAGTCCCGGACCATCTCCGGGAACGGGTGCGGGCCGGCGGCGGTGCCGATCAGGTAGTGGGTGGTGTCGACGTTGGCGACCCAGTCCCGCATCGCCTCGTTCATCGCGTCCTTCAGCGTCCGCGAGCCGGTGGTGACCGGCACTACGGTGGCCCCGAGCATCCGCATCCGGGCCACGTTGAGCGCTTGGCGCTGGGTGTCGACCTCGCCCATGTAGACCACGCACTCCAGGTCGAACAGCGCGGCGGCAGTGGCGGTGGCCACGCCGTGCTGCCCGGCGCCGGTCTCGGCGATCACCCGGGCCTTGCCCATCCGCTTGGTGAGCAGCGCCTGGCCGAGCACGTTGCGCACCTTGTGCGCGCCCGTGTGGTTGAGGTCCTCCCGCTTGAGCAGGATCCGCGCCCCGGCCCGGGCGGAGAGCCGGGTGGCCGGGTAGAGCAGCGACGGGGTGCCGGCGTAGCCGCGCAGCAGGCCGTCGAACTCGGCCCGGAAGGTCTCGTCGGTCATCGCCTTCCGGTACGCCGCGTCCAGCTCGTCGAGCGCCGCGACCAGCGCCTCCGGGACGAACCGGCCGCCGAACCGGCCGAAGTGACCGGCGGCGTCGGGAACCTGGGCGGCCGGGGCTGCCGGGTCGGCGCTCATCGGCGTGTCCTCTCGCTGCGTGTCAGGTGCCGGGCGGATCAGCGCACCGGGCGGGGCGTGGCCGGGTGGTTGCCGGCGTTGACCAGCTCGGCCACCGCCTCGCGGGGGCTCTTCTGGGTGACCAGGCCCTCGCCGACCAGGACCGCGTCGGCGCCCGCCGAGGCGTACCGGATGAGGTCGTGCGGGCCGCGTACGCCGGACTCGGCGATCTTGACGACGCTGCTCGGCAGGCCGGGCGCGATCCGCTCGAAGACCGAACGGTCGACCTCCAGGGTACGCAGGTCACGGGCGTTGACCCCGATCACCTGCGCGCCGGCCTCCAGGGCCCGGTCGGCCTCCTCCTCGTTGTGCACCTCGACCAGCGCGCACATGCCGAGCGACTCGATCCGCTCGAGCAGCCCGACGAGGGCGTTCTGCTCCAGCGCGGCGACGATCAGCAGCACCAGGTCGGCGCCGTGCGCGCGTGCCTCGTGCACCTGGTAGCTGGAGACCACGAAGTCCTTGCGGAGCACCGGGATGTTCACCGCGGCCCGCACGGCGGCCAGGTCGTCCAGCGACCCGCCGAACCAGCGGCCCTCGGTGAGCACGCTGATCGCCCGGGCGCCGCCAGCCGCGTAGTCGCCAGCCAGGTCGGCGGGGTCGGCGATCTCCGCCAGCCGCCCCTTGGACGGCGAGGAGCGCTTCACCTCGGCGATGACGGCCACGCCGGGCCGACGCAGGGCCGCGTACGCGTCCAGCGGCGGCGGCGCGGCAGCGGCCAGCTCGCGGATCCGCTCCAGCGGAACCTGCTCCTGTCGCCGCGCCACGTCCTCGCGGACGCCGGCCAGGATCTCGTCGAGCACGTTTGCGGACGCCGCCGGACCGGCCTCGTCCCCCTCCGCGTGCGCATGCTCAGCAGTCACCAACGGACTCCCCTCTCCGGGTGTCATGGGCCGATGCTAGGGGGCGCCACCTGGCGACAAGTCCCGGGGGTATGGCGCTCCTCACGAAATGGGCTGTGGCATGATGGCCGACTTCCGGTGAACACGATGTCACGCAGCGCCACCCCGCGACGTTCCTCGATGCTGTGACCAAGCTCAAGGACGAACGACCCTGCGCTGGTCGCCCCGGCTCCCCGACAGTTGACCGGGGCGTCACGGCGGCGAAACGTGCGCCCGGCAGCATCGTCCTCGGGCAGACTCGATGAGGCGGCTGCCAATCGTCGCCAACGATCTCGTACGAGGTGACCATGAGCGCCAACGGGCCGAACCAGACCATCGGGTTCACCACCATCTCCCGGACCGTCGCCTCGCTCGCCGTCGGCGTGGTACACACCCTGGAACGCGCCGTGATCGGCGACGCCCGGATGCGGACCGCCCGGGGCAACGCCTGGGAGGCGGTCTGCGCCGACCGGGCCCGGGCCGCGCAGCGCCGGGACCTGGACCGCCTGGTGGCCGAACTGGCCGCCGCCCGCGCCGTGGCCACCGAGCGGCGCGGCGCGCGGGACGCCCAGCCGGTCAGCTGACCGTCGGGTCCTCGCCCCGGTCCAGCGCCTCCCACGCGTCCCGGGTGCCCCGCTCGACCGCCGGCCGGTCCGGGCCGGACGGGGCCGCCGAGCGGACCGGCCGCTCGTAGCGGGCACCCATCGCCGGCCAACCCGCGCCCCGCAGCGCGGTGAGCACGCCGCCGACGGCCGCGACCAGCCCGCCGACCAGCACCAGCGCCGGCCACTGCCGGCTCACCCCGGCGAGGGCGGTCAGGCCGTAGCCGCCGCCGGCCGCCACGGCCAGCCCGACCAGCGTCAGCAGGCCGCCCAGCAGCCGTCGGACCCGGCCCCGGGTGGCCAGCACCGCGCCGCCGCCGGCAAGCCCGACCAGGGCCAGCGCCGAGACCCACGGCAGCAGGTCCGTGCCGGTGCGGGTGTGCCGGGTGGGCGGCAGCGAACCCCGGGCGGTCAGCTCGACCGACCACGTCCGGGTCACCGCCCAGAGGGCCAGGCCGGCCCCGACCAGGCAGAGCAGCACCGCGTACGCCAGCTCGCGCCGGCCCCGGGCGGCGGGCGAACCGGTGGCGGGCGAGCCGGTGGTCGGTGCGGTCATCGGGCCGGCCGGAGGGTCTCGGCGGCGGCGATCGCGGCGAGCACCGCGGCGGCCTTGTTCCGGGTCTCCTGCTCCTCGGCGGCCGGATCGGAATCGGCCACCACCCCCGCGCCGGCCTGCACGTACGCCCGGCCCTCCCGGATCAGCGCGGTACGGATGGCGATGGCCATGTCCAGGTCGCCGCCGAAGCCGAAGTAGCCGACGGTGCCGCCGTACAGGGCCCGACGGACCGGCTCCAGCTCCTCGATGATCTCCATGGCCCGCACCTTCGGCGCCCCGGAGAGGGTGCCGGCGGGGAAGGTCGCGGCGAGCGCGTCGAAAGCGGTGCGATCCGCGCGCAGCTCGCCCACCACGGTGGAGACGATGTGCATGACGTGGCTGTACCGCTCGATGGTGGCGAACTCGGGCACCTCGACGGTGCCCGGGCGGCAGACCCGGCCCAGGTCGTTGCGGCCCAGGTCGACCAGCATGACGTGCTCGGAGCGCTCCTTCGGGTCGGCGAGCAGCTCGGCGGCGAGCCGGGCGTCCGCCTCGGGGGAACCGCCGCGCGGTCGGGTACCGGCGATCGGGTGCAGCAGCGCCCGCCGCCGCCCGTCCGCGCCGGTGCTCACCTTGAGGTGCGCCTCCGGCGAGGAGCCGACGATGTCGAAGCCGTCGAAGCGCAGCAGATACATGTACGGGCTGGGGTTGGTGGTGCGCAGCACCCGGTAGACGTCGAGCGGATCGGCGTGGGTCGGCCGCTCGAAGCGCTGGCTGAGCACGATCTGGAAGCACTCGCCGGCCCGGATCGCCTCCTGGGCCGCCGCCACCGCCTTCGGGTAGCCGCCGTCGGGCGTACGGCTGACCACGTCGCCGAGCGGGGGCCGGGCGACCGTCGAGATCATGGGCGGAATCGGTCGGGACAGCGCGCCGGTCATCGCGTCCAGCCGCCCCACCGCGTGGTGGTATGCGGCCGTGACCAGGGCCTCCCGGTCGGGCGCGTCGAGCGGGGGCAGGACCGCGTTGGCGACCAGGATCGCCGAGCCGTCGTAGTGGTCAAGCACCACCAGGTCGGTGGCGAGCATCAGGCCCAGCTCGGGCACGTCGAGGTCGTCCTCGGTCAGCTCCGGCAGCCGCTCGAAGCGGCGGACGAGGTCGTACCCGAGGTAGCCGACCATGCCGCCGGTGAGCGGCGGCATGCCGCTGGCCGGGTCCCAGGCGGGGCCGGCCAGGGCGGCCACGGTCTCGCGGAGCACCGCCACCGGGTCGCCGGAGGCCGGTACGCCGGCCGGCGGCGCGCCGGCCCAGACCGCCGCGCCGTCCCGCTCGGTCAGCGTGGCGCTGCTGCGGACGCCGATGAACGAGTAGCGGGACCAGGCCATCCCGGCCGAGCCGACGCCCTGCTCGGCCGACTCCAGCAGGAACGTGCCCGGGCCGCCGGCCAGCTTGCGGTAGACGCCCACCGGGGTCTCCGCGTCGGCGAGCAGTCGGCGGGTGACCGGCACGACCCGCCAGCGGGCCGCCAGGTCGGCGAAGGTGGCCGGGTCGGGGCTGACCGTGCCGTCCGTCATGAGGTCGCCTCCGGGGAGCTGACCGGCAGCTCGGTGAAGAAGCAGGTCCGCTGGCCGGTGTGACAGGCGACGCCGACCTGGTCGACGCTGACCAGCAGGGCGTCCCCGTCGCAGTCCAGCGCCACGGAGCGGACGTACTGGTGGTGGCCGGAGGTGGCGCCCTTGACCCAGTACTCCTGCCGGCTGCGCGACCAGTAGGTGGCCCGGCCGGTGGTCAGCGTGCGGTGCAGCGCCTCGTCGTCCATCCAGGCGACCATCAGCACCTCGCCCGAGTCGTACTGCCGGACCACCGCGGCCACCAGGCCGTCGGGGGTCCGGCGCAGCCGGGCGGCGATCGCCGGGTCGAGCCGGGACGGTCGGGCCGGGCCAGGGGCCGCGGCGCCGCCGGAGCTGGCGGGGGCGCCGGTCACCGGCGCGTCAGAGGCGGGCACAGTGAGCCATTCTCCCGCACGCGGCGCCGGCACCGTCGACGTGTCCCGGGAGGCGGGCGCGGGACCGTCGAGCGCGCCGGTCAGTTGCCCCAGATAACGGTCCAGCCGGCCGTCCAGCAGGGCCTCCGCCAGGTCCGCGCCGGCCGTCACGGCGATCTCCTCGGCGTGCGGGCGGATCAGCGGGACGATGCCGCTGACCAACCGGCCGGCGGCGGCGCTGAGCTCGCCGACGGCGCCCGGGCGCAGCCCCAGGCAGAGCAGCATGTCGTCGCGGTAGCCGGGCGGGGCGACCGGCAGGTCCAGCGCGGCGGCGAGCGCGTCCCGGCGGGAGACCACCCGGACCGACGGGTTGACCAGCCGCAGCACGGACGGGCAGAGCCGGGCCAGGTCGGCGGCGGCGAGCCGGACGCCCAACGGGTCGTCGGCCCGCCGGGCGGCGGCGACCTTGCCGAGGGTGGCGATCAACTCCTCCAGCCGCGGCTCCTCGGCGGGCTGGCAGAGCACCGGCAGATCGATCCGGCGGCGCCACTCCGGCACCGCCCAGATCAGCCGGGCCGGCGCGGTGACCGGCAGCCCGAACGCCCAGTCCGCCGGCTGGCCGAGCCGGCGGACCCAGGACCGGACGTCCCGGGCGGCCACCGAGACGTGCACGAGGCGACCGCCGAACTCGGCCAGATACGCCTGGTGTGCCGCGTACGGGACGAGGGCGGGGTCCGCCGTGGGCTGCTCCGGGTCGTCGCCGGAGTACTCCTCGTCGGCCACGACCAGCACGTCCACGTCCACGTCGCTGTGCTCGGTGGCGGCCAGGCGGGCGTGACTGCCGCGCAGCATGATGCCGACGACCGGTCGGTCGGCGGCCTGCCGAAGGCGGACGGCCCAGTCGTCGAGGAATCCGGACTCGGGCAGCGGAGCGGGTCCCACGGCGACATGGTGCCGGACGTCCGATCTTCGGCGCAATGACCGCTGGCTGACCGGATGTCCGATGCGATAGCTATCGACCGATGAATCTCATTGCTGCCTCGGGGTACCTTTCTCCGGCGGCCGCGCCGGGGGGCACCGCCTCGTCGAGTCGGGCCAACTGCTCCGGGCTGAGCCGGAGGTCAGCCGCCGCCGCGTTCTCCTCGAGGTAGCGGACCCGCTTGGTGCCGGGGATGGTCAGGATGTCGTCACCCTGGGCGAGCAGCCAGGCCAGCGCCACCTGGGCCGGCGTCGCGTCGACCTCGTCGGCGACCGCCCGCACCTGGTCGACCAGCTTGAGGTTGGCGTCCAGGTTGCCCTCGGCGAACCGGGGCGCCCCGGCCCGCCAGTCGTTGCCGGTGAGCTGCTCCCGGCTGGTGATCGTGCCGGTGAGCAGCCCCCGCCCGACCGGCGAGTACGCCACCAGGGACACGCCCAGTTCCCGGCAGGTGGCCCGCATCTCCCCCTCGACGTCCCGGCTGAACAGGGAGTACTCCATCTGCACGGCGGCGATCGGGTGCACCGCGTGGGCGGCGCGCAGGGTGGCCGGGCTGACCTCGGACAGGCCGATCAGCCGCACCTTGCCGGCCCGGACGAGGTCCGCCATCGCGCCGACGGTCTCCTCGATCGGCGTCGCCGGGTCGCGCCGGTGCAGGTAGTACAGGTCGATGGTGTCCACCCCGAGCCGGCCCAGCGAGGCGTCGCATGCCTGCTTCGCCCAGGCCGCCCTGCTGTCCACGTACGCGCCGGGCGTGCCGGTGCCGCCGAAGCTGTCGCCGGTGGTGCGGTTGCCGAACTTGGTGGCCAGGAACACCTCGTCCCGGCGGGCCCGCACCACCGGGGCGAGCAGCCGCTCGTTCGCCCCGAAGCCGTACATGTCGGCGGTGTCCAGGTGGTTGACGCCCAGGTCGAGGGCTCGGTGCAGAGTACGCGTCGACTCGGCGTCGTCGGCGCCCCCGTACGCGAAGCTCATGCCCATGCAGCCCAGGCCGATCGCCGAGACCTCGGGTCCGCTCGCGCCCATTCGTCGTCGGCTCATGCCAGTTCCTCCTCCGCCCGGCGATACGCGTCGATCTTGTAGTCGAGCACCCTGAGGTCCTCCTCCAGCTCGGCCATCCGGGCCAGCACCCGGGCGCGGTGCGCCTCGAACAGCGCCCGCCGGGCGCCGAGCGTCCGATCGCCCTGCCGGGCCAGCTCGGCGTAGCGGCGCATGTCCCGCACCGGCATCCCGGTCCGCCGCAGCCGGGTGAGCAGGAGCAGCCAGTTGACGTCGGACTCGGTGTAGCGCCGACGGCCCGCGGAGTCCCGCCCGACCGGGGCGACCAGGCCCTCCTGCTCGTACCAGCGCAGCGTGTAGGTGGTCAGGCCGACCCGCTCCGCCGCCTCACCCACGGTGAGGCTCATCTCCCGCGTGCTGATGTCCACGCACCCCAGGCTTCCAGTTCGAGCGCACTCGAAGTCAACCGTTGCGCCGGGCGGCATAACTCAACTAGCGTTGAGTTCAACACCTGATGAGTTTTGGAGGCGGGCATGGACGACGCGGTCGTGGTCCGTGACCTGGTGGTCGACCGGGGCCGGCGGCGGGTGCTCCAGGGCATCTCCTGCGCGGTGCCGCGCGGCGCGGTCACCGGACTGCTCGGGCCCAGCGGCAGCGGCAAGACCACCCTGATGCGCGCGATCGTCGGGGTGCAGACCGTCAACTCGGGCGCGGTCACCGTGCTCGGCCGACCGGCCGGCACGGCGGAGCTGCGCCACCGGGTCGGCTACCTCACCCAGGCGCCCAGCGTCTACGCCGACCTGACCGTCCGGGAGAACGCGCGCTACTTCGCGGCGCTGCAGGGGCGCGGCCGGGCCGAGGCGGACGGCGCGGTGGCCGACGTGGGCCTGGCCGAGGCCGCCGACCAGCTGGTCGGCACGCTCTCCGGCGGCCAGCGCAGCCGCGCCTCGCTGGCCTGCGCCCTGGTCGGTGCGCCGGAGCTGGTCATCCTCGACGAGCCCACCGTCGGCCAGGACCCGGTGCTCCGGGCCGACCTGTGGGCCCGGTTCCACGCCATGGCCGCCACCGGGACCACGTTGCTGGTGTCCAGCCACGTGATGGACGAGGCGGCCCGCTGCGACCGGCTGCTGCTGATCCGGGACGGTCAGCTGATCGCCGACGACACCCCGGACGCGGTCCGCGCCGCCACCGGTGTGCAGGACCTGGAGGAGGCGTTCCTCCGGCTGATCAGATCTCGCGAGGAGGACCGGTGAGGGCGCGGAGGGAACCGGGGCGGCGAGCCCCGCAGTCGCGAACGAGGGAGGCCCGGTCGTGAACCCCCGCATCCTGGCCGCCACCATCGGGCGCATCCTGCGTCAGCTGCGGCACGACCGGCGCACCGTCGCGCTGCTCGTGGTGGTGCCGGCCGTGCTGCTCACCCTGGTCTACTTCATGTACGTCGACCAGCCCCACCCGCCGGGGCAGCCCACGGTCTTCGACCGGGTGGCGCTGATCATGCTGGGCTTCTTCCCGTTCATCATCATGTTCCTGGTGACCAGCATCGCCATGCTGCGGGAGCGCACCACCGGCACCCTGGAGCGGCTGCTCACCACCCCGCTGGGCAAGCTCGACCTGCTCTTCGGCTACGGCATCGCGTTCGGCCTGGCCGGCGTGGTGCAGGCCACCATCGCCTCGGCCGTGGCGTACTGGGTGTTCGGGCTGAGCACCGCCGGCAGCAGCGCACTCGTGATCATGATCGCCGCGATCAACGCGGTGCTCGCGGTCGCGCTCGGGCTGCTCTGTTCCGCCTTCGCCCGGACCGAGTTCCAGGCCGTGCAGTTCATGCCGGTGGTGGTGGCCCCGCAGCTGCTGCTCTGCGGGCTCTTCGTGCCCCGGGGACAGATGGCCGGCTGGCTGCAGGCGATCAGCGACGCGCTGCCCCTGTCGTACGCCGTCGAGGCGTTGCAGGAGGTGGGCGCGCACGCCGAGCCGACCACGACGATGTGGCGGGACGTGGCGATCGTCGCGGGGGCGGCGCTGCTGGCGCTGGTGCTCGCCGCGGCGACGCTGCGCCGGCGCAGCGGCTGACGCCGTTCGTGGCCCGGTCCCGGCCGGGACCGGGCCACGAACGGGGATGACGGAACGAGCGAAGGGCGGCAATGGCACGGCGTACCGGACGGCGACCGGGCAACCCGGGCACGCGGGAGGCGATCCTCGACGCGGCCCGGACCGCGTTCGCCGAGCGCGGCTTCGACGGCGCGTCCATCCGGGCCATCGCCGCCGCCGCTCAGGTGGACCCGGCCCTGGTGCACCACTACTTCGGCACCAAGGAGGAGCTGTTCCGGGCCACCGTGGCCATCCCGGTCGACCCGGCTGACCTGCTCCCGGCCGTGCTGGCCGGCGGCCCGGACGGCGTGGGCGAGCGGCTGGTCCGCACCTTCCTGGCGGTCTGGGACTCCCCGGTCGGCGGGGCGGCGGTGGCCCTGCTCCGCTCGGCGGTCGGCAACGAGTGGACCGCGCGGCTGCTGCGCGAGTTCCTGGTCACCCAGGTGCTGCGCCGGGTGCTCGACCAGCTCGACGTCGACCCGGCCGAGCTGCCGCTGCGCGGCGGGCTGGTCGGCACCCAGATGATCGGCCTGGCCATGATGCGATACGTCATCCGGCTCGAACCGGTCGCCTCCGCCACCCCGGAGGCCCTGGTCGCCACGATCGGCCCCACCGTCCAGCGCTACCTCACCGGCCCGCTGCCCACCCCAGCCACGGAAAGTTGATCAAGAAGTTCGCGTCTCCGGACGGCGTGACCCGGACGCGAAATCCTTGATCCACACGGGGCAGGGCGGGCAGCGGCCGGGGTCAGCGGGTTTGTTCCAGCCAGGAGGCGTAGAGCAGGGCGTAGACGGAATCGGGGTCCTGGACCAGTTCGTCGTGGGGGCCGCGTTGGACGATGCGGCCCCGGTCCACCACGATCACCTCGTCAGCGGCCTGGGCGGTGGAGAGCCGGTGCGCGATGGCGAGCGTGGTCCGGCCCCGGGTGACCGCGTCCAGGGTGCGCTGGAGGCGCACCTCGGTGGCCGGGTCGACCGCGCTGGTCGCCTCGTCCAGCACCAGCAGGTCAGGGTCGGCGACGTACGCCCGGGCCAGCGCGACCAACTGCCGCTCGCCGACGCTGAGCGCCTCCCCGCGCTCCCCCACCGGGGTGTCCAGCCCGGCCGGCAGCCCGTCCAGCCAGTCGGCCAGACCCAGCTCGGTGAAGGCGGCGGTGAGCTGCGCGTCGGTCAGCTCGGGGCGGGCGAAGCGGACGTTCTCCCCCACCGTCGTGTCGAACAGGAAACCGTCCTGCGGCACCATCACCACCCGGGAGCGCAGCGAGTCGAAGCGCACCTGACGCAGCGACACGCCGGAGAGCAGCACCTCCCCCTCGGTGGGGTCCATCAGCCGGGTGAGCAGCTTGGCGAAGGTGGTCTTGCCGCTGCCGGTCTCGCCGACCACGGCCACCCGGCTCTTCGCCGGGATCTCCAGGGTCACGTCGTGCAACACCGGCGGCCCGCCCGGGTAGGCGAACGTCACCCCGGCGAAACGGATGTCCAGCGGGCCGGGCGGCAGCTCCCGCCCCTGCTCGGGGTCGGCCACGTCCGGCGCGACGTCCAGCACGTCGAGCACCCGGCGCCAGCCGGCGATCGCGTTCTGCGCCTCGTTGAGCACCTCGGTGGCGATCTGCACCGGCTGGATGAAGAGCGTCACCAGGAACAGGAACGCGGTGAGCTGGCCGATCGACAACGTGCGGTCCACCCCGAGGTTGACCCCGACCACCACCACGCCGGCCAGCGCCAGGCCGGCGGCCAGCTCCCCCACCGAGCTGCCCATGATGCTGATCCGGATGGCCCGCTGCTGGGCCTGCCGCTGCCCCTCGATCGCCGCGTCCAGCCGCCGGGCGGTCCGCCCGGCGATCCCGTACGCCCGGATCACCGGGGCGCCCACCACGCTCTCGCCGATCGTGCCGAGCAGCGTGCCCATCCGCTGGCGGACCAGGCCGTACGCGGCGGCCAGCCGGCGCTGGAGCAGCCGGATCACCAGCACCGCCGGGGCGAACGCGCCGAGCACCACCAGGGTGAGCTGCCAGGAGTACGCCAGCATCACGGCCGTGGTCACCGCCAGCTGGCCCAGGTTGACGATCAGGATCACGCCGCCCCACTGGAGGAACTGGGTGATCTGGTCCACGTCGCTGGTGACCCGCGAGACCAGCGAGCCCCGCCGCTCGGACTGCTGGTGCAGCATGGACAGGTCGTGCACGTGCCGGAAGGCCCGGGTACGCACCCCGGCGAGGGCGGTCTCGCTCACCGTGAAGAGCCGGCGCATCATCAGGTAGCCGCAGGCGGTGGTGACCACCAGCACGGCGGCGGTGGCGACCACGGTCAGCGTGACCACGTCCAGGTCGAGGCCACCGACGATGCCGTGGTCGATGCCGCGCTGCACGGCCACCGGCACGGCGACCCGGCCGATCATGTAGACCAGCGCCAGCCCGAGCGTGCCGGCCAACCCGGTCTTCAGCTCCGGGGAGAGCGCGAGTCCGCGCCGCAGCGTCCGCCAGGTCGACTCGGGCGCCTCGGCCGGCCGATCCGCCTCCACAGTCGTGCTCACCGGGCCCGCCTTTCGTTCGCGACTGCGGGGCTCCGCTCCGCTGCACTCCTCGCGCTCACCGGTCAACCTCGACTTCCAGGCCGGAGGTCAGCGGGGTGACCTCGTCGTACGGGCGGGGCTGCTCGCGTTCCTGCTCGGCCTGCTCGTACGCGGTGACCAGGTCGGCGTAGCCGGGCACGGTGGCGAGCAGGTCGGTGTGCGTGCCGCGGGCGAGCACCCGCCCGTGCTCGACGTAGATCACCTCGTCCGCGAGCGCAATGGTGGCCCGGCGGTACGCGACCACCAGGATCGACGCGGGTGCCCCGCCGTCGGCCGGGGTGCGCAGCCCGGCCAGGATGGCCGCCTCCACCCGGGGGTCGACGGCGCTGGTGGCGTCGTCGAGCACCAGCAGCCGCGGCCGGCCGGCGAGTGCCCGGGCCAGGGTGAGCCGCTGCCGCTGGCCGCCGGAGAGCGAGGTGCCCCGCTCGCCGACCATGGTGTCCAGCCCGTCGGGGAGCGCGGCGACGAAGCCGTCCGCCTCGGCGAGCCGCAGCGCCGCCCAGACCTCCTCGTCACCGACGCCGGGCCGGTCCAGGGCGATGTTGGCCCGGACGGTGTCGTCGAAGACGAACGGGACCTGGGCGACCAGGGCCACGTTCGCGGCGAGCGAGGCCGCCGTGAGGTCGCGGACGTCGACGCCGTCCAGGGTGACCGTGCCGGTGCCCGGGTCGACCAGCCGGACGGCGAGCGAGGCGATGGTGGACTTGCCGGCCCCGGTGGGCCCGACCAGGGCGACGGTCTTCCCCGCCGGCACGGTGAAGGAGACCGCGCCGAGCACCTCCGCGCCGGGCAGGTGCGCCTCGGCCGGCTCGTAGCCGAAGTGGACGTCACGGAAGGCGAGGGTGGCCGGCGTGGGCGTGGCCGGGTCGAGCGTCGCCTCGCCGTACGGCATCTCGCCGGTGGCGTCGAGGACCCGGCGCACCCGGTCCCAGCCGGCGACGCTGCGCGGCAGCTCGGCCAACACCCAGCCGATGGCCCGGACCGGGAAGGCCAGCACGGTGAACAGGAAGGCGACGCTGACCAGCTCGGTCACGTCGATCGCGCCCTGCCGGAGCCGGACCGCGCCGACCACCAGTACGGCCAGGGTGCCGAGGCTGGGCAGGGTCTCCAGCATCGGGTCGAAGACGCCACGCAGCTTGCCGACGGAGATCAGCGCGTCGCGCAGCTCCCCGGCGCGGGCGGCGAACCGGTCCGTCTCCTGCGCCTCGCGACCCATCGTCTTGACCACCAGCGCGCCGTCGAAGCTCTCGTGCGCGATGCCGCTGACCTCGGCGCGCAGCCGCTGGGCGCGGGCCTGGCGGGGGGCCATCCGGCGGGAGTAGACCACGTTGAGGGCGAACAGCGCCGGGAAGACGGCGAGGCCGACCAGGGCGAGCGCCCAGTCGGTGAGGAACAGCGAGACCACGGCGCCGACCAGCATCACCAGGGTGCCGACTGCGAACGGCAGCGGCGCGATGGGATACCAGGCCGCCTCGACATCGGAGTTGGCGTTGGAGAGCAGGGTGCCGGTGGCGTTACGGTGGTGCCAGGCCAGCGGCAGGTCGAGGTAGCGGCGGGTGACCCGGCGGCGGTAGGCGGCCTGGAGCCGGTACTGCATGTAGCCGGCGCCGAGCCGGCGGCCGAAGATGCCGACCACCCGCAGCACGCTGATCCCGAACAGCGCGGCCGCGGCCAGCGCGAGGACGCCACCGGCCACCGAGCCGCGGGCGACGGCCGGGACCACCACCTTGCCGACCACCCCGCCGACGACGTACGCGCTGGCGATCACCATGAGGCCGAAGAGCACGCTGCCGGCCACCGCGACCGCGAAGATCCGGGGTTGTTCCCGGATGGCCCGGCCGAGTACCCGCAGTCCGCTGCCGAGCACGTCCCGACTTGTCCCGCTCGCCACGCTCTCCCCCGCCGTAAGCCGCAATTTTCTCCCTCATCCTTACCGCTCGGCGCCAGATCCGCCGACCCGGAGGGCGTATGTCCGACGTCACCTTCCCGCACCGGCCACCCTGACCAGGGCGGTTCGTGACGCCGCGCCCGACGGGTGGCCGCCGGCGCGACGCCGCCGGCCGTGCCGTCCCGGTGGCCGGGCCGCCACCGGCCTACGATCGGGCCATGCCGCGGTACGCCCGATCGGAGCGCGAGGCGCTCGCCGATCTGCTGCTGGACCTGGGACCGGACGCGCCGACGATCGACGAGGGGTGGCGCACCCGCGACCTCGCGGCGCACCTGACGGTGCGCGAGCGCCGGCCGGACGCCGCCGCCGGCATCCTGCTGCGGCCGCTGCGCCGGTACGGTGAGGCGGTCCGCCGGCGCACGGCCGCGGGGCCGTACGCGGAGCTGGTGGCGCGGGTGCGCCGCCCGCCGGTGTGGAGCCCGGTCAGCAACCCGCTCACCGACGAGCTGGTCAACACCCTGGAGTTCTTCATCCACCACGAGGACGTCCGCCGGGCGCAGCCGGGGTGGCTGCCGCGGGACCTGCCGGCGGGGTTCCAGGCGGTGCTCTGGAAGCGGGCCGCGGGGATGGCCCGGTTGGCGCTGCGCCGCTTCCCGGCGGACCTGCTGGTCCAGGCGCCGGGGTTCGGCGAGCGCACCGTCGGCCGGGGCGGCGACCGGCTGCGGGTGGTGGGCGCGCCCGGCGAGCTGGTGCTCTTCCTCTCCGGCCGGCAGCGGGTGGCGCGGGTGCAGGTGGACGGCCCGTCCGCGCCAGCCGAACGGTTGCGGGCGGCCAGCCTGGGCTTCTGACGGATGGGCGGAAACGGTCACCACGAGAGGTGAAACCGCCCACGACCCGACCACCACGGCTGATCATTCCTGTCGTACGCTCTCGGCCACCGCCCCACTACCGAGGGCGGCGGGACAGGGGGACGGATGCGGAGCTTCGCGGTCTCGGCACTGCGCGAACCCCCCTTCCCGGCGCGCCGGCACCCCGCTGTCGAACTGGCCGCCGGGGAGAGCGCCTGCTGGGTACGCGAGCTGGGCCTGATCGACGATCCGGCCGGGCTGCGCCGGCTGGCCGGTGCCAACCCGGCGGAACTGGCCGGCCGGGCCTGCCCGGGTGGGCCGCTGGACCGGCTGCGCCTGCTCACCGACCTGATCTCCTGGCTGTTCGTGATGGACGACGCCTGCGACGAGGACGGCCTGGGCGCCAGCCCGACCCGGCTCGCGCCCACCGTGGCGGGCCTGCTGGAGGTGCTCGACCGGCAGGGCGACCCGGACGCGCCGGCGCCGGTCGGCGCCGGGCCGCTCGGCGTCGCGCTGCACGACCTGTGCCGGCGGGCGCGCGCCCGGCAGCGGCCGGCCCTGCTGCTGCGGCTGGTCAGCCAGTTGCGGGAGTACCTGCTGGCGCTGCTCTGGGAGGCGGCCAACCGGGAGCACCGGCGGGTGCCCGGGGTGGCCGAGTACGTGCAGATGCGCCGGCACACCGGCGGGGCCCGACCCAGCTTCACCCTCACCGACCTGGCGTACGACGCGGTGCCGGAGCCGGGGCGGGGGGCGGATCCGGCGCTGGCCGCCGTGGACGACCTCGCCGCCGATCTGGTCTGCTGGTGCAACGACCTCTTCTCCTACGGCAAGGAGCGCAGCAGCGCGCCGGACGGCCACAACCTGGTCACCACGATCGCCGGCGAGACCGAGCAGGACGAGGAGTCGGCGCTGCGCGCGGCGGCCGCCCGGTTCAACGCGGCGCTGGCGGCGTACGGGGAACGGGAGTCGGCGCTGGCCGCGGGGGGCGACGAGGCGGTCCTGGCCTTCCTGACCACCCGGCGGAACTGGATCCGGGCCACCTACGACTGGTCGCTCGCCGCGTCCCGGTACGCCTGACCGGGCCGGTCCCCGCCCGGGGACGCCGGTCGCCGCTGGCACCAGGGCTAGCCGCCGCCCCGGTGGAGGCAATACTCTTCGGTAACCGCAGAATGGCGTGACCTCCGTCACGTCCCTCCACCCTGAAGGCGGCTTCAGCGATGGCTCTCGATGTACCGTACCGTTCCATCCCCGACATGTTCCTCAAACGCGTGGCGGCCACCCCGGCCAGTCCCGCGTTCGCCCACCCCGCCGCCGACGACTCGGGGCCGGTGTGGCTGAGCTGGGAGCAGGTCGGGCGGCGCGCCAAGGCGGTCGCGGCCGGGCTGCACGGGCTCGGCGTCGGCCTGGAGGACCCGGTGGCGATCCTGGCGAACACCCGGCTCGAATGGGTGATCGCCGACTTCGGCATCATGTGCGCGGGCGGGGCCACCACCACCGTCTACCCGACCACCGAGCCGGAGGACGCCACCTACATCATCTCCGACTCCGGGTCGCGGATCCTCTTCGCCGAGAACCCGACCCAGGCCGCGAAGGTCGCCGGCGCGGAGTTGCCGGCGCTGACCCACGTGGTGCTCTTCGACGGCGAGCCCGACCCGGCCGCGGCGGTCCCGCAACTCACCCTGACCGAGCTGGAGGCGCGGGGAGCCCGGGCACTGGAGAACGAGCCGGACCTGATCGACATGCTGGTCGCCGGCATCGGCCCGGACCACCTGGCCACCCTCATCTACACCTCCGGCACCACCGGCCGGCCCAAGGGCGTCGAGCTGCTGCACGGGGGCTGGTGCTGGGAGGGAGTCGCGCAGGCCGAGCTGGGGCTGCTGCACTTCGACGACCTCCAGTACCTCTGGCTGCCGCTGTCGCACTCCTTCGGCAAGACGCTGCTCTGCGGCGTCACCCACGTCGGCCTGCCCACGTACGTCGACGGGCGGGTGGAGAAGCTGGTCGAGCTGCTCGGGGTGGTCCGGCCGACGCTGATGTGCGGCGCGCCCCGGGTCTTCGAGAAGGTCTACAACAAGGTGGTCACCACGGCCCAGGACGCCGGGGGCGCGAAGGCGAAGATCTTCGCCTGGGGCGTCGCGGTGGGCAAGGAGAAGGTCGCACTGGAGCAGGCCGGCAAGCCGCTCCCCCTCGGCCTGAAGCTGAGGTACGCGGTGGCCGAGAAACTGGTCTTCAGCAAGCTCCAGGCCCGGCTCGGCGGCCGGATCCGGGTGCTCGTCTCCGGCGCGGCCCCGCTGAGCAAGGAGATCGGCACCTTCTTCGCCGCCGCCAACCTGCCCATCTCCGAGGGGTACGGCCTCACCGAGACCAGCGCCGGCAACTTCGTCAACCCGCCGGGCGGGCTGCGTATCGGCACCGTCGGCAAGGCGATGGGCGACCTGGAGTGCCGGATCGACAGCGACGGCGAGATCCTGGTCCGCGGCCGGCCGGTGATGCGCGGCTACCACAACCTGCCCGAGGAGACCGCCGCCGCGTTCACCGAGGACGGCTTCTTCCGCACGGGGGACATCGGCAGCCTGGACGACGACGGCTACCTGCGGATCACCGACCGGAAGAAGGACCTGGTCAAGACCTCGGGCGGGAAGTACATCGCACCGTCGCACATCGAGGGCATGTTCAAGGCCATCTGCCCGTACACCTCGCAGGCCGTGGTGATCGGGCAGGCGCGCAACTACTGCACCATGCTGGTCACCCTCGACCCGGACGCGATCAAGGGCTGGGCGGCCGGCGGCCCGCTGGAGGGTCGCGACTACACCGGGATAGTCACCTCGCCAGAGGCCCAGGCGATGGTCGACGGCTACGTGGCGGAGCTGAACGCCAAGCTGAACCGCTGGGAGACGATCAAGAAGGTGACCATCCTCCCCCGTGACCTCACCATCGAGGACGGTGAGGTCACCCCGTCGCTGAAGATCAAGCGCCGGGGCGTGGAGAGCAACTTCGCCGCCGAGATCGAGAAGATGTACGCGGGCACCCTGGCCGAGCTGTAGCGGCGGATCCGTACCGTCCGGCGGCCGTGCCCCACCGTCCCGGGGCACGGCCGCCGGTCCTTCCGGCGGTCGTCGGCCGCGGTCACAGGTGGTGCTGGCGCCACCGGGTCTGCTCCATCTCCACGGCGATCTGCTCCTCCAGCGCGAGCTGCCGGATCTGGCGCCGCCGACCGTCCTCGCGCAGCGTCTCGGCGACGATGGCGGCCACGCAGAGCACCGCCAGCAGCACCACCGCCACCAGTTCCGGCAGCCCGGCCGCCGCCGGGGCCACCGCCACGATCACCACCGTCGCCCCCAGCAACGGCCAGCGCACGGCGTGCAGCACCAGCAACGCGCAGGCCGCGAGGCTGAGCAGGTAGACGGCGACCCCGCCGTAGAGGACCGTCACCCAGAAGGCGCCGAGCGGCTCCCCCCAGGACGGTGTGCTGGACGAGGCCGACTCGGCGAGCAGGTCCTTGAGCCCGAGGGCGAAGAAGATGATCCCGGCGACCATCGGCAGGTGCAGGTAGGTGTACGCGTTGCGGGCCAGCCGGGCCCGGGCCGCCGGCTCCCGGGCCGCGTGCAGCCGCTGCTCGACCCCGGGGGCGAGGGTGTCGAAGTACGCCCACCAGAGCACCGCGGCGATCGCGACGCCGAGCACCGCGGCGGTCATCACCGGCCCGGTCAGCGGCAGCGCGCTGATCGCCTTCGGACCTAGCCCGAGCGCGATGATCGACTCGCCGAGCGCGAGCAGGACCATCAGGGCGTGCCGCTCCGCCCAGTGCCCGGCCGAGGTCACCACCCAGTACGAGCCGCCGAGGATGATGCCCGCCACGTACTCCACCAGCACCGCTGCCGTCCACAGGCTGAGCTGGATGGCGGCCGCCAGGGCTCCGGAGGTGACCCGGGGCGGCACCTGCCCGGCGGCGACCAGCAGCACCGTGGCGGCCACCGGCAGGGCGGCGAGCCGCAGCCAGAGTCGGAACTGGGCCGGATCGGACCGGGCCACCCAGCCGAAGACCGCGAGCTGCGGGCCGCGGACCAGGAAGTAGCAGACCGCGAAGACGAGCGGGCCGTTGAGTCCGCCGGGCTGGTCCACGAACGCGCCCGGAATGCTCAGCACCAGCAGGAAGGTGGCGGCCCCGATGACGAAGCCGACCACCGGCAGCACGCCCTGGTCGGCCCGGACCAGGTTGCCGAGGCCGGCGAAACCTTGCCAGCACCACCAGAGCAGCGCCAGCACGAGCAGGGCATGGAACAGGTTGACCCAGCTGGGCTGGCTCGCGGTCAGGCCGGTGACGGTGAGGAACGCGAAGACGAAGACGAGGTCGAAGAAGAGCTCCAGCCGCGTCACCCGGGACCCCGGCGCGCCGAGCCGGACCACGCTCGCCCACCGGGTGCCGCCGCTGTTCCTCACTCGCGCAGTGTCGCAGCCGGTGCGGCCCACCGAGCGCGATCCGGGCAGGCTGGCCGGTGCCGGCGGCGATCCTGCGCCCGCCGTCCTGACCGGGTGCGGGGCGGTCAGCGGCACCCGCTACGGGCCTGCCTCGGGGACCAGCGGTTCGCGCAGCACCCGTCTGAGCTGCGCCGTACGCACCGCTTCGACGATCAAGAAGATGATGGCGACGGTGACGAGGACAGCGAGGCCCACCAGCCCGGCCCACGGAGCGGCCAGCGGGACCAGCGCGACGAACACCAGGGTCGTGATGCCGCGGATCCACCGCATGCGGTGCTGCGTCCGCCACCAGAAGGCCTGATCGCCGATCAGATAGAGGATCACCCCGCCGTAGAGGGCGAGGTGGGCCAGGGTGGGCAACCCCGCGGCCAGCCCGGGCCTGCGGTGCGCCAGCGCGAGCGTCTGGCCCAGACCGAGCGCGACCAGCACGATGCCGGCCACCATGATCAGGTGCAGAAAGGTGTACGCGTCGGCGGCCAGCCGGCTGCGGTCGCCCCCCGCAGCGGTCTCCACGGCGCGTTCCCCGGCGATGGCGTCGATGTCGAAGTACGTCCACCACAGCGTCCCTACCAGCGCCGTGCCGAGGATCGCCCCGATGACCACCAGCCCGGATATCGGTTGGTCGGCGATCGCACGTCCGGTGGCGATGATCGCCTCGCCGAGCGCGACGATGACGATCAGGCCGTAGCGCTCCGCCCAGTGACTGGCCGAACTGATCTGCCACTGACTGACCTTCACCAGGTACCGACTGCTGTAGTCGACGGCGATGGCGGCCAGCCACAGGGCGATCCGCAGCGGGCTGTAGGGTCCCCGCGCGCCGACCAGTTCGGGCAGCAGCGCGGCGCTCAGCAGCAGGAGCGTCGCCAGCCCGGCCGCGAGGGCGAGCAGCAGCAGTTGGCGGCGTAAGCCGGGATTGCCGCGCGCGACCACCCAGAACGAGCCCAGGTGCAGCAGCCGGACGACGCCGTAGCAGGTCGCGAAAATCAGCGGCCCATACAGCCCGACCGGCGACGGGTCGTAGAACGCCACCGGGATCGCGATCGCGATGATGAGGATGTTCGCCGCGACGGCGACGTAAACCAGGCGAGCTCCCGGCTCGTCGGTGCGCAGCGCGGTGGACAGCCACGCGAACACGTTCCAGGCCCACCAGAGTACGGCCAGCACCGCCAGCCCGCGGACCAGCCCGTGCCAGGTCGGATCGGCGGCCATCAGGCTGGTGACCTGGATGAACGCGTAGACGAAGACCAGATCGAAGAAGAGTTCCTTCGGGGCGACACCGACGGCCCGCTGGACGGCGGGCTGGATCGCGCGGTGCAGGACCTGGTGCCGGTCCCGGAAGACGGTACGGTCGGCGAGCACGAGCACGGCCACCAGGCCGGCGAGAATCGCGAGCGCGGCCAGCGCCGGCACCTGGGCCGCCACCGGTATGCCGAGGGCGAGCAGGACGAGGCCGAGTAGCGGCCCCCGGCCCACGATGTGCATCGTGCGCCCTTCGAAGGCGAGCAGCCCAACCAGGTAGAGGATCACGCCGCCGTACAGTGCGAGCAGGGACAGCGCGGGCAGCGGCGCCGGTTCGCCGACGGCCCCCACCGCCTTCTCGAGGCCGAGCGAGAGCAGGATCAGACCGCCGATCATCGGCAGGTGCAGGAAGCTGTACGCGTTCCGCGCCAGCCGTATCCGGGCCGCCCCGGACACCCGCTCAAGGGCGAGTTCGGCAGCGAACCGGGCGAGGTCGAAGTAGGTCCACCAGAGCACACCCACGACGCTCATGCTGAGCAGGATGGCGGCGACCAGCGGCCAGGTGATCGGTGCGGTGGAGCCGATGCCCCGGCTGACCCCGACGGAGATGATGGTCTCGCCGAACGCGACCATGACGATCAGGGAATGCCGCTCGACCCAGTGTCGTACCGGGATGTCGCGCCCACCGACCGCGCCGGTGAGGATCCCACCGCGGTACTCGATGAGGATCGCCAGGAGCACCAGCCCCAGGCGGGCCCACGGATGGATCTCGACATCGATCAACCGGCTGGCCAGCAGCGCCGCGAGCAGCAGCAGCGGGGCGGCACCGAACAGGGGCAGCCAGCCGCGCCGGACCCGCTGCCGGGAGACCGGGTCGGACCGGGCGCAGATCATCGCGACCGCCAGGGCGCCGGCCCGCGCGGCGAGGTAGCCCAGCACGAAGATGAGCGGGCCGGGCAGCCCACCGGGCCGGTCGACGAATGCCTCCTGAATCGCCACGCCCACCACGAAGATGATCGCGATGAGGCCGAAGGCGACCATCGGCATGATCCCCCGGTCCAACCGGATGGAGTTGCTGAGCCAGGCGTAGGAGACCCAGCACCACCACAGCAGCGCGAGCAGCAGCAGACCGCGCACGATCCCGAAGAGGTCGGGATGGGCAGCGGCCACGCTGGTCACGTTGAGGAAGGCGTAGACGAAAACCAGGTCGAGGAAGAGTTCCAGCCGGGTCACCCCGCCGCTCTCGGCGACCATCTGGAACCGATCGGACAGTCCCCTCGACCTACCGCTGGCCATCGCTTGAGTCTGCCCGGCGGCGGTGCCCCGCGCGGGGCATCCGGCAAGCCCGCCCGGCTCAGGCGATGACGGACGGCTCCCGCCACTGCGGGCGGCCGGTCCGGTCGAGGTCGTAGCGGACCGCGGCGAGCCGGCCGACGGCCTCCACCAGGTCGGCGGCGGGCAGCGTGAACGGCAGCCGCAGGAACCGCTCGAGGGTGCCGTCCAGGCCGAACCGGGGTCCGGGCGCCAGGCGTACGCCGACCTCCTCGGCGGCCCGGGCCAGGGCGCTGGAGACCGGGCCGTCCAGCTCGACCCAGAGCGTCACGCCGCCGCGCGGCACGCTGACCCGCCAGTCGGGCAGCCGCTCGGCCAGCGCGCCGACCAGCGCGTCCCGTTGGGCGGCGAGCTGCGCCCGCCGCGCGGCCACGATGGTCGCCGCTTCGGCGAGCAGGTGCACCGCGACGAGCTGGTCGAGGACCGGGCTGGCCATGTCGACGCCGACCCGGGCGGCGGCCAGCCGCTGCACCTGCGGCGCGGACGCCCGGACCCAGCCGATCCGCAGGCCACCCCAGTACGGCTTGCTCATCCCGCCGATGCTGATCACCCGGGAGTGCCGGTCGAAGGTGGCGACCGGTGGCGGCAGCGGGGTGCCGTCCAGCGGCAGGTCCACGAAGGACTCGTCGATCACCAGGTCGGTCCCGGCGGCGTGGGCAGCGGCGACCAGCCGCTCGCGCAACTCGGTCGCCATCAGGTGGCCGGTCGGGTTCTGGAACTCGGGGATCAGGTACGCCAGCTTCGGCCGGGCCTGCCGGATGCTGCCCAGCAGCAGGTCGGCGTCCCAGCCGAGGTCGTCCATGGCGAGGCCGTGGGTGCTGATCCGGGCCCGGCGGGCCGACAGCGCGGCGAGCGCGTTGGGGTAGGTCGGGGACTCCACCAGCACCCCGCCGCCCGGCGACAGGGCCAGCCGCAGCACCAGGTCCAGCGCGTGCTGGGTGCCGCTGGTGACCATGATCTGCTCCGGGCTGGTCGGCAGCCCCCGCTCGGTGTACGCCCGAGCCACCGCCTCGCGCAGCTCGATGATGCCGGTCGGGTGGTAGCCGGCCCCGCCCAGGTAGTGGGGCAGGTCCTCGGTGGCCGCCCGGGCGGCCGGGACGAGCTGCGGCGGGGCGGCGAGCGCGGCCACCCCGAGGTCGATCATGTCCCGGTCGTCCAGCGGGGTCCACAGCCCGGTGCTGGCCACCCGGTGGGTACCGGGCAGCATGGTCCAGCTGCCGGCCCCGCGCCGGCTGGCCAGGTGGCCGCTCTCGCGCAGCTCCCGGTAGGCGGCGGTGACCGTGGTACGGCTGATCCGCAGCGCCTCCGCCAGCTCCCGCTCGGCGGGCAGGCGTACCCCCAGGGGGAGCCGGCCGTCGGCGAGCAGGCCGCGGACCGCGGCGGCGAGTGCGGCGTAGTCGGGGCTGCGTCGGCGGCCGGGCAGCGCATGCCACTGGCCGAGGAGCCGAGCCAATTGGACACCGCGCACCTGACTCGTCATGGCCACCCCTCCGGAATTGGCTCTGTCGCGGGCGAGATTGGACCCTAGGGTGGCATGCATGGCACCGATTGGCAATTTCCGGTACCGGCCCGCCCGGCGACTGACCCAGCTCTACGCCGGGCTCACGCTCTACGGCGTCAGCATGGCCCTGATGATCCGGTCCGGCCTCGGCCTCGACCCGTGGGACGTGTTCCACCAGGGCCTCGCCCGGCAGACCGGGCTCTCCTTCGGCACGGTCACCATCGCGGTCGGCGCCCTGGTGCTGCTGCTGTGGATCCCGCTGCGGCAACGCCCCGGCCTGGGCACGGTCAGCAACGTGGTGGTGATCGGGCTGGTGGTGGACGCCACCCTGGCCCTGGTGCCGGCCGGCGGCGGCCTGCCGCTCCGGATCTGCCTGCTGGTCGTCGGGATCGTCGCCAACGGCGCGGCCACCGGGCTCTACCTCGGGGCGGCCTTCGGCCCTGGCCCGCGCGACGGCCTGATGACCGGGTACGTCGCCCGCCGCCCCGGCCGCTCCATCCGGCTGGTCCGGACCGTCATCGAGGTGACCGTGCTGGCGCTGGGCTGGCTGCTCGGCGGCACGGTCGGCGTCGGCACGGTCGCGTACGCGCTCGCCATCGGGCCGCTCGCCCAGTTGTTCATCCCGCTCTTCGCGGTGCCCCCGCAGCAGTCGGAGGGCCCCGCCGTGGAGCCGGCGGTGGGCCCCACGCCGCGCCCGGCCGGCGAGGCGGCCTGAGCCGGGGTCACCACGCGGTGCCACCCCGGCCACGCCGACCGCCACCGGATGGGCCGGACCGCACCCCGGCTGAGCTGCGCCGACGGCCGGCGTCGAAACCAGGTGTTTTCTCCGCCGGCAACGCCGGGCATCATTCGTTCATGGGGGAGAACGGATGGCGCTGGACCGACGCCTGGATCTTCGTCTCGCTGGTGATCGCGAGCGGTGCCGGACGGCATCGCCGGGCGGCCGCCACCCGGCGCCCGGAGGGTGTCCGCCTGGCTGACGTCCTCTCCACCGCCGACCACCTCAACCGGTCCATCCCAGAGCGGGACGAGGTCGAGGGCGCCGTCCGCCGGCTCCTCGGCGCGGGCCTGGTCACCGTATCCGACGGCTGGTTCCGGATCACCCCGGACGGCGAGCGGCTGTGGCGCACCCGGCCGAGCGCCGGGCTGGGGACCACCGTCGACACCGTGCAAGGCGTGCTGACCCGCCGACACACGCCGGGCACGTCCGACTGGAGCCTCGCCGAGGACGACCACGCCGCCGCCGTCCAGGAGTACGTGGTCCGGTCGATCCCGATGCCGCGCCGTTCCCCCGAGGGCCACTCCGGCCGCCCCTGAGCACGCCGCCCCGTCTGGCCGCGCCAGCTCGGCGACCCGGGCGGCATCCGGACCCGCACGACACCGCCAGCTCGGCGACCTGGCGGTGTCCGGGCCGGCACGACACCGCCAGCGCGGCGACCCGGGTCCGGTCAGGGCGGGCCGGTGGGTGGATCAGCGGACCGGGTGGCCGGCGGTGCGCAGGGCGTCCTTGACCTCGCCGACGGTCAGCTCGCCGAAGTGGAAGACGCTGGCCGCGAGCACCGCGTCGGCGCCCGCGCCGATCGCCGGCGGGAAGTGCGCCACCGCGCCGGCCCCGCCGCTCGCGATCACCGGCACGTCGACGGCCGCCCGGACGGCCTGGATCAGCGGCAGGTCGAAGCCGGCCTTGGTCCCGTCGGCGTCCATCGAGTTGAGCAGGATCTCTCCCGCACCCAGCTCGGCGCCGCGCCGGGCCCACTCGACCGCGTCGAGGCCGGTGCCCCGGCGGCCGCCGTGGGTGGTCACCTCGAAGCCGCTCGGCGTGGTGCCGTCCGGCGCCCGCCGCACGTCGAGGGAGAGCACCAGCACCTGCCGGCCGAACCGGTCGGCGATCTCGGCGATCAGCTCCGGCCGGGCGATCGCGGCGGTGTTCACGCCGATCTTGTCCGCGCCCGCCCGCAGCAGCGTGTCGACGTCGGCGACCGTGCGTACGCCGCCGCCGACGGTGAGCGGGATGAAGACCGACTCGGCGGTGCGCCGGACCACGTCGAGCATGGTCCCCCGGTCGCTGACGGACGCGGTGACGTCGAGGAAGGTCAGCTCGTCCGCGCCGGCCCGGTCGTACGCGGCCGCCAGCTCGACCGGGTCGCCGGCGTCCCGGAGGTCGACGAAGTTGACCCCCTTGACCACCCGTCCGGCGTCCACGTCCAGACAGGGGATCACCCGTACCGCCACCGTCATGTCGCGAGCCTATCCTTCCCCGTTTCCGCCAGCGGCCAGCGTCCCTGATCAGCTTAGCGATCCTGAGTCGGATTGAGTTTCCGGGATCGTTTCCCACCGTGGTGGAGTCGCGTGGGCGTGGAGATGGAATCCCGCGCCCAGTGCTGCTCCTCGTGGCCGGTGGCCGGCGGTGGGTGTGCTGATCGTGTTTACGCCCTGGTGTCGGTGGGCTGCGCGGGGCAGCCTCATCCGGTCCGTTGGTGCGTGTCCCTCCGGACGCTTACCCACCCGGCCGTGGGGCCGGGTGGGGGAGGGTGCCCTGCGTCGCCTGGGCGCGGGGCGTGGGGTGCGGGGCGTGGGGTGCGGGGCCGGGTGGGGCCGGCCTTCGACCGGTCCCCCCGGCTGGCATGGGAGCTCGGGGTGACGACGGCGCTGGCCTCGAGCTCGTCGACAACCGTGCGGATCACCATGTGTCCGCTGGTCTTGTCGGTGACGGTTTTGGCTTGGTGGGTGAGGCCGCGGGCGGCGATGCGCCGCCAGGCGCCGTG